>NZ_JAOWCZ010000035.1:0-2562 GCF_030336705.1 Citrobacter sp. Cb028
TGTGAACTCGAAGAGTAGGGCGGGACACGTGGTATCCTGTCTGAATATGGGGGGACCATCCTCCAAGGCTAAATACTCCTGACTGACCGATAGTGAACCAGTACCGTGAGGGAAAGGCGAAAAGAACCCCGGCGAGGGGAGTGAAAAAGAACCTGAAACCGTGTACGTACAAGCAGTGGGAGCCTCTTTATGGGGTGACTGCGTACCTTTTGTATAATGGGTCAGCGACTTATATTCTGTAGCAAGGTTAACCGAATAGGGGAGCCGAAGGGAAACCGAGTCTTAACTGGGCGTTAAGTTGCAGGGTATAGACCCGAAACCCGGTGATCTAGCCATGGGCAGGTTGAAGGTTGGGTAACACTAACTGGAGGACCGAACCGACTAATGTTGAAAAATTAGCGGATGACTTGTGGCTGGGGGTGAAAGGCCAATCAAACCGGGAGATAGCTGGTTCTCCCCGAAAGCTATTTAGGTAGCGCCTCGTGAACTCATCTTCGGGGGTAGAGCACTGTTTCGGCTAGGGGGTCATCCCGACTTACCAACCCGATGCAAACTGCGAATACCGAAGAATGTTATCACGGGAGACACACGGCGGGTGCTAACGTCCGTCGTGAAGAGGGAAACAACCCAGACCGCCAGCTAAGGTCCCAAAGTCATGGTTAAGTGGGAAACGATGTGGGAAGGCACAGACAGCCAGGATGTTGGCTTAGAAGCAGCCATCATTTAAAGAAAGCGTAATAGCTCACTGGTCGAGTCGGCCTGCGCGGAAGATGTAACGGGGCTAAACCATGCACCGAAGCTGCGGCAGCGACACTATGTGTTGTTGGGTAGGGGAGCGTTCTGTAAGCCGTTGAAGGTGTGCTGTGAGGCATGCTGGAGGTATCAGAAGTGCGAATGCTGACATAAGTAACGATAATGCGGGTGAAAAACCCGCACGCCGGAAGACCAAGGGTTCCTGTCCAACGTTAATCGGGGCAGGGTGAGTCGACCCCTAAGGCGAGGCCGAAAGGCGTAGTCGATGGGAAACAGGTTAATATTCCTGTACTTGGTGTTACTGCGAGGGGGGGACGGAGAAGGCTATGTTAGCCGGGCGACGGTTGTCCCGGTTTAAGCATGTAGGCGGAGATTCCAGGTAAATCCGGAATCTTGTTAACGCTGAGGTGTGATGACGAGGCACTACGGTGCTGAAGTAACAAATGCCCTGCTTCCAGGAAAAGCCTCTAAGCATCAGGTAACACGAAATCGTACCCCAAACCGACACAGGTGGTCAGGTAGAGAATACCAAGGCGCTTGAGAGAACTCGGGTGAAGGAACTAGGCAAAATGGTGCCGTAACTTCGGGAGAAGGCACGCTGATATGTAAGTGAAGTGATTTACTCATGGAGCTGAAATCAGTCGAAGATACCAGCTGGCTGCAACTGTTTATTAAAAACACAGCACTGTGCAAACACGAAAGTGGACGTATACGGTGTGACGCCTGCCCGGTGCCGGAAGGTTAATTGATGGGGTTATCCGTAAGGAGAAGCTCTTGATCGAAGCCCCGGTAAACGGCGGCCGTAACTATAACGGTCCTAAGGTAGCGAAATTCCTTGTCGGGTAAGTTCCGACCTGCACGAATGGCGTAATGATGGCCAGGCTGTCTCCACCCGAGACTCAGTGAAATTGAACTCGCTGTGAAGATGCAGTGTACCCGCGGCAAGACGGAAAGACCCCGTGAACCTTTACTATAGCTTGACACTGAACACTGGTCCTTGATGTGTAGGATAGGTGGGAGGCTTTGAAGTGTGGACGCCAGTCTGCATGGAGCCAACCTTGAAATACCACCCTTTAATGGCTGGTGTTCTAACGTAGACCCGTAATCCGGGTTGCGGACAGTGTCTGGTGGGTAGTTTGACTGGGGCGGTCTCCTCCTAAAGAGTAACGGAGGAGCACGAAGGTTAGCTAATCCTGGTCGGACATCAGGAGGTTAGTGCAAAGGCATAAGCTAGCTTGACTGCGAGAGTGACGGCTCGAGCAGGTGCGAAAGCAGGTCTTAGTGATCCGGTGGTTCTGAATGGAAGGGCCATCGCTCAACGGATAAAAGGTACTCCGGGGATAACAGGCTGATACCGCCCAAGAGTTCATATCGACGGCGGTGTTTGGCACCTCGATGTCGGCTCATCACATCCTGGGGCTGAAGTAGGTCCCAAGGGTATGGCTGTTCGCCATTTAAAGTGGTACGCGAGCTGGGTTTAGAACGTCGTGAGACAGTTCGGTCCCTATCTGCCGTGGGCGCTGGAGAATTGAGGGGGGCTGCTCCTAGTACGAGAGGACCGGAGTGGACGCATCACTGGTGTTCGGGTTGTCATGCCAATGGCATTGCCCGGTAGCTAAATGCGGAAGAGATAAGTGCTGAAAGCATCTAAGCACGAAACTTGCCCCGAGATGAGTTCTCCCTGACCCTTTAAGGGTCCTGAAGGAACGTTGAAGACGACGACGTTGATAGGTCGGGTGTGTAAGCGTAGCGATACGTTGAGCTAACCGATACTAATGAACCGTGAGGCTTAACCTTACAACGCCGAAG
>NZ_JAOWCZ010000035.1:2666-216777 GCF_030336705.1 Citrobacter sp. Cb028
TCAAACAAGTGAAGAAGCCCATCCTGCCGGATGGGCTTTTTTGCGTCTGCAGGGAATGAGAACTGCCGATGCAGCGTACCATTTTATCCAGCCCATAAAAGCCCACTCTATTTCAAACCGATTTTTCTCTTTCTCGAACATATCTGAATCCTTTCTCTGCTAATGAAAACCGTGATCTTTCTCTCATAATAAGTTATAACAATTATATAACATTTATTTCACCAAAAAAGACACAACCACCATTGATAAATTAATGCAATCGTTGGCAGGGGTACAATTCTAATGGCTGATAGCAGTGTAACTGAGAACGGGGCGCTGGCAGACGGCGATACTCGGCGTCGTATATGGGCGATTGTCGGAGCATCATCAGGGAATCTGGTCGAATGGTTTGATTTCTATATCTATTCTTTCTGCTCTCTCTATTTTGCTCATATCTTTTTTCCATCAGGAAACACCACCACGCAACTCTTACAAACAGCCGGAGTTTTTGCTGCAGGCTTTCTGATGCGACCGATTGGCGGCTGGCTGTTTGGTCGCATCGCGGATAAGCACGGGCGTAAAAAGTCGATGCTGCTGTCAGTTTGTATGATGTGTATGGGATCGCTGGTGATCGCTTGTCTTCCGGGATATGAAACCATCGGTACCTGGGCTCCTGCTCTATTGCTGCTGGCTAGGTTATTTCAGGGGCTGTCTGTGGGTGGTGAATACGGGACCAGCGCTACCTATATGAGTGAAGTAGCCGTTGAAGGTAAGAAAGGTTTTTATGCTTCCTTCCAGTACGTGACGTTAATCGGCGGGCAATTACTGGCACTGCTGGTTGTGGTCATATTACAGCAAACGTTAGAAGACTCAGCGCTAAGATCGTGGGGTTGGCGTATTCCATTTGCGTTGGGTGCCGTACTGGCTATTGTTGCGTTATGGCTGCGTCGACAGTTGGATGAAACCTCGAAACAGGACGTTCGTGCGCTGAAAGAAGCTGGCTCTCTGAAAGGTCTGTGGCGTAATCGCAAAGCCTTCATCATGGTGCTTGGCTTTACCGCTGCTGGCTCGCTGTGTTTTTACACGTTCACAACTTACATGCAGAAGTACCTGGTTAACACTGCCGGTATGCATGCCAACGTAGCCAGTGGGATTATGACGGCGGCACTGTGTGTGTTTATGCTGGTGCAACCGTTGTTCGGTGCCTTGTCAGATAAAATTGGCCGACGTACTTCAATGCTGTGTTTTGGCGCGTTGGCCGCGATTTTCACCGTCCCCATTCTGACAGCGTTGCAAAGCGTGACGTCTCCGTATATGGCGTTTGCTCTGGTGATGTGTGCCTTGCTAATTGTGAGTTTCTATACGTCAATCAGCGGTATTCTGAAGGCCGAGATGTTCCCGGCACAGGTGCGCGCTCTGGGGGTTGGATTATCTTATGCGGTGGCCAATGCTCTGTTTGGTGGCTCAGCCGAATATGTTGCGTTATCCCTGAAGTCTGTCGGTATGGAAACAACATTCTTCTGGTACGTTACAGCACTGGCAATAGTCGCATTTTTGGTATCGCTGATGCTGCATGGGAAGGGGAAAGGTCTGCGCCTCTAGTGATGTGCCAGTTGCCAGACCGCATAGCCGGTAGACGCACCTGCAACATCCCAGGCGAAGTCTTTCCAGCTCCAGCCGCTCCCAGCGGGACGGCTGTCCCATAACTCTTTTGATGCGCCCAGGCTGACAGAGAACATCAGGCCGATAGCCGCGCTGCGATCGCGGCTGTTGCCCTGATGTTGAGCATATTCGTTTCCAGCTGCGGAGAGCATAGCGGAGGCGATAAAGTGTTGAGCCTTGTCTTGTCCGCTCCAGCGGTCGTTTGCCATGTGGCTGCAGCCAGAAATAGCCAGGATACTGAAAAGAATAAACAAGCGCACCGTTGCCTCCATAGGAAAAACCCCGTCACTTGACGGGGTCTTGGTTACAGAATACGGCTAATTAGTCTGTCGATACGGATACGGCGTAGTCGACGGATGAGCTTACGCACTTTGACTGGATAGTCGGCAATGCTTTGCAGGTCGCGATAGTGCTTAACGACGGTGGTATGCGTGCGAATAAGCTCCAGTTCTTTATCGCGCTGGGGAGTCAGCTCTTGCTTCGGATCGTGGATAAGGATGGCGTTTTCCAGATCCAGACGCCAGGCGCGAGGGTTAAGGTTGTTGCCGGTGAGCAGCATCCATTTATCATCAACCCACATGCCTTTCAGATGATAGGTGTTGTCATCATCTTTCCATAAGCGCACGACCAGTTGGTCGGTATTCACGTAATATTGCAGTCTGCTCAGGAAACGGCGCAGGTTAATTTCATACAGGTAGGGCAGCGCGCCGATGATTTTAAATGGCTCATCTTCTGGAATGAAAAAGTCGTTGGCGGTTTTATCACCGACAATGATCTCGACCTTTTTGCCTTCACGCAGCAGCTGAATGATATTGCGCACCAGTATAGCGGGCAGGTTGAAATAAGGGGTACAGATTGTGAGCTTGTGCTCCGCGCAGGGCATAAGGTGGAAAATGGTCTTATTTAACAGACTGGATTTTCCAAGGCCTACCAGAGGCGTTACCGAGAGCTGTTCATTATCCGCATCACCCTGAAAATGGAATGACGCATCGCGCAGTTCCTGACGGTAAAGGCGGATGTCGTTTTTAATTTCCGGGCTTTTAGGGCGATTAATATCATCAAGGCGATTAACGCCGCGACCGTTCATCAGGTTCTGCGTGACCCAATCGAACATGATATCGGCCATTTGCGCGTTGCGAATCAACTGATAACGGTCATAGCGATATTTATCATGCTGATGCAGATAAACATCATTCAGGCTGGCTCCGCTGTACAGGACGCTGTCATCGATGATAAAGCCTTTAAAATGCAGGACGCCAAGCGCTTCTCGGGTGTTAATCGGAACACCGTAGACAGGAATATCAATACCTGGGTTTTCTTGTGCCATTCGGCAATACCAGTCAGCATTGGTATTCGATGCCGCAGCACCAATACGTCCGCGCTGGGCTCGGTGCCAGTCGACAAGCACCCGGACATCCAGTTCAGGACGCTGCCGTTTTGCCGCATAGAGCGCGTCGAGTATGCCTTTGCCACCGTCATCCTGTTCCAGGTACAGCGCAATAATGCAGATCCGTCGCGTCGCGCTGGCTATTTTTTCCAGCAGAGTCTCCCTGAAATTAGCGGGAGCATAAAAGAAATCTACATCATCAACTGACTGAGAAATCTTGGGTAGTTGGGCAAGGTGTTGTTGATGTTTATTACGCTTAAATTTTGACAACATCACAGTGCATTTCTTCTCTGTTCATTGAAGGGTCCTCTGTGCTATGCAGACGACATAAGCGGGTAATGATACCACCAGTACCTATTAATGTGGTCAACATTTCCAGTACCTTACTCACGATTCCTCAAATTGGGCCAGATTAAGCGTTAGCCCAACAATTCCCTCTTCGAGTTGGACGTCAACAGCGAACCCGAGTTTCCGGGCCAGGGCGACCATCCCACGATTGTTTGGCATCGTAATACCATTCAAACGTCTAAGTCCGTGATCTCGGGTATATGCAATTAATTTTTCCATCAACCGGCGACCCAGTCCAAGCCCTTTGAGATCTGAACGAACCAGCACGGCGAACTCGGCGTCAATGTTATCAGGATCCGAGATTGCTCGCGTTACGCCGAGGATCTCTTGCTGATTGTTTTTACAGCGTACCGCAACAAAGGCCATTTCCCGATCGTAGTCGATCTGCGTCATATTGGCTAAATCTTCGTGGGTAAATTCGTTGATCTCACTGAAATAGCGATAATAAAGATCTTCTTTTGTTACCTGAGAAATGAACTGCTGCAGATGAGGTTCATCCTCGGGCAAAATAGGGCGGAACAAGCAACGCTCGCCGTTCTTCAACTCCACCCATTCTTCAAGCTGATGGGGGTAGGGACGTATAGCCAGTCTGCTTTCGTTATCGCCCGTGAAAGGGGCAATGTCCAGCGTGACATCCAGCGCGGTAAATTCACCGGCGGAGGCCAACAGCGGATGAATATCCAGACGCTGAATTTCCGGGCAATCGACGATCAGATTGGAGACCTGCACCAGAAGCTGACTTAACCCGGCGATATCCAATGGGCGTAATGCGCTGCGAGCGCGGATCTTTTTATTTTTGATCCCCTGGATCACCAGATAACGCGCCAGATTCATGTTCAATGGCGGCAACGCCACCACGGCTTGCTCTTCTGGTCGCCACTCAACTCCGCCTTCACCAAGCATAATCAACGGGCCAAATACCGGGTCGTGTTCAACGACGACGCGCAGCTCCTGAGCGCCAGCGCGATTCGCCATACTTTGAACTAATAAACCGTGAATGCGCGCCTGCGGCCAGGCCATTTTTACCCGATCAAAAATCGCATTGGCTGCCTGCTGCACCTCTGTTGCCGTTCGCAGGTAGAGCATTACCCCCTGAACTTCTGATTTATGCGGGATATCAGGAGAACGCAGCTTTAGCGCCACCGGGTAACCGATTTGCTCCGCGATGTGTACGGCTTCAGCGCTGTCGCTGGCGATCCACGTCGGCAGCGTGTGTAAGCCATAGGCTTGTAAAATCGGCTGCACTTCATGGGTATCCAGCGACGTTGCTCCTTCAGCAATCGCCTGCTGTAACAGATTATGCGCCTCGGCGGTATTGGTGGTCAGGTAGTCGGGCAGCGCAGGGGTTTCCCGCAGTTGCTTCTGGTTACGCCGGTACTCCACCATATGCATAAACGCGGTGATGGTGCCTTCTGGCGTGCGGTAGGTAGGTAATCCGGCTTCGCTAAACAGTCTACGGGCTTCCTGGGAGGAAAACTCTCCGCACCAGTTGGTCAGTAACGAGACGAACTTACCGCGGGGATGACGTTTTACCGCCTCGATTAACGCTTGCGCGCTTTCTGTTCCCGGGGCGGCTGCGCTGGGTGAGTGAATCACCATCAGTGCGTCGAAATCCTGGCTGGCGAGCAAGATATCCAGCGTCTTAACGTAGTGTTCGCTGCTGGCGTCGTCACGCAGATCCAGTGGGTTGGCGATATCAATATGTTCAGGTAGCGCATCGCGTAATTTCTGGCAGGTATCTTCACTCAATGTCGCCAACTTGCCATTTTTTGACCACAGCTCATCTAATGCCAGTGCGGCAGGCGCGGCCCCATTGCTGATGATCATCAGCCTGTCGCCGCGCAGTGGACGCATGTGGCTCAGGGTTTCTACCGCAGAGAACAGCTCGTGAGTGTCTTGTACGCGTAATAAACCGGCGCGCTGGATAGCTGCGTCCCACGCAGGGTCCATCCCTGCACTGGTATGCAGTAAACGCTGTGCAGCCGGACTGCGACCACTCTTAATCACCAGAATGGGTTTATTGCGCGAGGCGCTACGGGCGGCGGAGACAAAGCGCCGGGCATCACTTAAATGTTCGAGATATAGCAATATCGCGCTGGTTTTACTGTCGCGCGCCAGGTAATCCAGTAGTTCATCAACGTCGATATCCAGGCTGTCGCCCAGCGCGATAAACCAGGAAAAACCCATGTCGCGCTGCTGCGCCCAGTCCAGAATGGTGTTGGAAATCGCCGCTGACTGGGAAATAAATGCCAACTTACCGCGCTTGATGGGAACGGGGGAAAAGCTGGCGTTAAGCCCCTGCCAGGGCGCGAGAAGTCCTAGGCTGTTGGGGCCTAGCAGACGTATGTTGTAGCGTGCGGCGCAGGCCAACAATTCCAGGTGCTGCGATGCGGGAGCTGAAAGAATAATGCAGGTTTTACAGCCTTTCTCGCCAAGCGCTTCGAGTAATGCCAGGTTGCGGCTGGCATTGGTGCACAACACGGCAAGGTCTGGGCTAAAAGGCAGGCTGTTGATATTGGGCCAGGCCAGGACGCCCAACACCGCTTTCCATGCTGGCGTCACTGGTAAAACAGGTCCATTGAAACCGCCAGCAAGCAGGTTACGCATCATCAGGTAACCTGCGCGATTAGGCTTCATTGACGCCCCAATCACCGCAATGGATTTCGGTCGCAGTAGTGCTTCCAGACCACGCTGACTCATATCGGCTTCCTTAATGACACCAGTGACCGAATGATTTTAAACGCTTTCTGGCGAGTCTGCTGTGACGCTTCCCTGATGTTGCGTTTTTCCTGCCAGGTAGCGGGTTTTAAAGCGAGTGAAATGTTCGCTCAATCCCTCCGCGGCTTGCGTATCGCCCGCCAGATCCAACAACGCGATGGCCACTTCGGCAGTACAGTATTGCCCTTCGGCGTGAATGCCACGCAGGTGGTAAGCGGAAAGTCGCGATAAATCAACGGAGATCACCGGCAGGTTATCAAGGTACGGGCTTTTGCGGAACATTTTACGCGCTTCAGGCCAGGTACCATCAAGCATGATAAACAACGGCGGTTTACCGGCTGGAGGCGCGAAAATCACTTCACGCTCTTCGCCCGCATAGGATGCCGGGAATACAACCATCGGCTGGTAATCCGGATTTTTCACCAGTTCGAGCAGCGCCTGTGGCGGTTCGGTGCGTGACCACTGAAAAGCCGTGGTATCGGGTAAAATATCGGCAATCAAACGTCCCGTGTTGCTGGGCTTCATCGGCTCGGTATCAAACATCACCAGACAAAAGCGGCTTTTGGCCTCAGACGACACCAGCGTTGCGCACAAGCAGAGCTTCAGAGGCAGCAGGCAGCGCTGACAGCGGCGAATGCGATTACCTCGGGCAAGGAAAGGACGCGTGGCGCGCGCGAGGCGCTCAGCGCGTAACTGAAGAACAGCGTTATCGGTCATGGGAGAACACGTTGAAAAACGCTATTGTCGCAGAGGTGAAAACGGGGCACAAGATGCGCCCCGTAGAGATTATAATGATTCGTTAAGCCAGCTATCAAACGGGGCTTTAGGTACGGCGCCATTAAGCATGTCGACGATTTCACCTTTTCTGAAGATCATAATGGTCGGGATGCTGCGGATACCGAAACGGGCGCTGAGTTCACGCTCGGCTTCTGTATTCACTTTAACAAAACGCACTTTACCGCTACGCTCTTCCGCGACATCTTCAAAAATCGGGGCGAAGTTACGGCATGGACCACACCAGGGGGCCCAAAAATCAACCACCACCGGGAGATCGTCTTTTAACAGTTTATCCAGTGTTTCACCGGTCGCATTGATCACCTCCCCATCAAACAGGTCGTGACCACAGCGTCCGCATTTAGCCGCTTCCTGGACACGATCGTCGGGGATGCGGTTGATAGCCTGGCAGCTGGTACAAACGGTATTCATAACTAACCTCTGGATGAGTGGAGTGGACTTCACGGCAGTAACGCCAATATGTTTCTATTATGTTACATATTATCGGGGAGTCTGTTCTAAACAACAATGCGTTTTATTCAATGAGTACAATAGTCCTTAGCTTTTAAATGAAATAATGGCTAACGACGTGCACATCGGGTAATCTTCGCGCTTCGCGCAGAGCAGGTGGAGAAAAACATGAGCGACGAACTGAAGAATAAAAACGGCAAGGTCAAAGTGATGTACGTCCGCAGTGACGATGACTCGGACAAACGCACCCAAAATCCACGTACTGGTAAAGGCGGCGGTCGCCCCGGTACTTCCCGAGCCGAAGGCGGTCGTCGCCCTGCCCGTGATGACAGAAAGGGTCCGAACAGCGAACGTGGTCGTGAACGTGGTCGTGGCCGCGATGTAGAACGCGACCGTGGACGTGAAGATTCACCATGGCGTACCGTGTCCCGCGCACCGAATGAGGATGCAGCAGACAAAGCCGATCACGGTGGTATCAGCGGCAAAAGCTTTATCGATCCTGAAGTATTACGTCGTCAGCGCGCGGAAGAAACCCGCGTTTACGGTGAGAATGCCTGTCAGGCTCTGTTCCAGAGTCGTCCGGACGCTATTGTTCGCGCCTGGTTTGTTCAGAGCGTAACCCCGCGCTTTAAAGAAGCATTACGCTGGATGGCGGCGAACCGCAAAGCCTACCACGTGGTTGACGAAGCCGAGCTGGCGAAAGCCTCCGGCACTGAACACCATGGCGGCGTCTGTTTCCTGATCAAGAAACGTAACGGTACCACTGTTAAGCAGTGGGTTGGTCAGGCCGGGGCGCAGGATTGCGTGCTGGCCCTGGAAGACATTGCTAACCCGCACAACCTGGGCGGCATGATGCGTAGCTGCGCGCACTTCGGTGTGAAAGGCGTAGTGGTACAGGATGCGGCGCTGTTGGAATCAGGTGCGGCTATCCGCACTGCTGAAGGCGGAGCTGAGCACGTTCAGCCGATCACCGGTGACAGTATTGTCGATGTGCTGGACGACTTCCGTAAAGCGGGTTACACGGTAGTGATGACCTCAAGCGTGAAAGGCAAGCCGCTGTTTACTACCACGTTGCCGGAAAAAATGGTGCTGGTATTAGGGCGTGAGCGTGAGGCTCTGCCAGAAGCAGCATGCTCAGCCGACGACCTGTGCGTGGCGATAAACGGTACGGGCAACGTAGAAACGCTCAACGTTTCTGTCGCGACCGGCGTGCTGCTCGCGGAGTGGTGGCGTCAGAACAAAGCCTGATAATAAAAATGCCAGCGATTCGCTGGCATTTTTTTACTCGCTTTCTGCTGGCAATACCGGCGTCCAGTCAATCGGCTTTTCACCTCGCTGTTCCAGCCACTCATTAGCCAGTACAAAATGATTGCAGCCAAAGAAACCGCGATGCGCAGAGAGCGGTGATGGGTGCGGCGCTTTCAATACATGGTGACGCTGCGCATCAATAATCGCACCTTTCTTTTGTGCGTGTGAACCCCAGAGCAGGAATACCACGCCTTCCCGATGTTGGTTAATCAGGCTGATGACTTTATCGGTAAATGTTTCCCATCCCAGACTGGCGTGCGAATGTGCCTGCCCGGCACGGACGGTAAGCACGGTGTTGAGTAACAGCACACCCTGGCGTGCCCAGCTTTCCAGATATCCGTGCGTTGGGCGTGTGAAGCCAGGAATCGTTGCTTCCAGCTCTTTGTACATGTTCAGCAACGAGGGCGGGGTGGCAATACCGGGGCGGACAGAAAACGCGAGACCGTGTGCCTGGCCCGGACCGTGGTATGGATCCTGCCCTAAGATGACGACTTTCACGTCGCCAAGTTCGGTAAAGCGAAAAGCGTTGAATACATCTTTTTGTGGCGGATAAATTGTCATACCTGACTGACGCTCGCCCGCCACAGTATGCAGCGTGTTAACAAAATAAGGCTGCTGTTTCTCTTCTGCCAGCACATCGTGCCAGGTTAATTCGGTGGCCATCTCGCTCTCCTGCGAATTTTCAATCCCCCTAGCTTAACTGCTTCTTTCGACGTCGCAAAATTCTGTACGTTTCTCAAGGGGCTACCCCTTAAAGATAGTTGAAAATTTATGTAAAAAGTTTAGCTGCGCATGTGGCGTAAGTTGATGTAAAACAATAAAATCCACCTATCACCACTTTTCATGTGTGGTTTTTATTGATTTAAATCAAAGATTCAAGGGTGTGTGAGGGGTATATATACACTCAAGCAACAATGGTTTTACCAATTGGCCGGATGACGGCCAACCGAGATCAAATAATTTTGCCGGGGAGGCATCAAATGATTACAGGTATCCAGATTACTAAAGCTGCAAATGACGACCTGCTGAACTCTTTCTGGCTGCTGGACAGCGAAAAAGGCGAAGCACGCTGCATCGTTGCGAAAGCAGGTTTCAATGCTGATGAAGTCGTTGCTGTCAGCAAACTGGGTGAAATCGAATACCGTGAAGTACCGGTAGACGTACAGCCGGAAGTCCGTGTGGAAGGTGGTCAGCACCTGAACGTGAACGTTCTGCGCCGCGAAACTCTGGAAGATGCAGTTAAGCATCCGGAAAAATATCCGCAGTTGACCATCCGTGTTTCTGGTTATGCCGTGCGTTTCAACTCTCTGACGCCAGAACAGCAGCGCGACGTTATTGCTCGTACCTTTACTGAGAGCCTGTAAGGCTCACGGGGAATAACCCCGTCTGGCAGAGAATCTGAAAGCGGAAGATGCCAACGTATCTTCCGCTTTTTTGTGCACAAAAAATGCCGGGCTAAACGGCCCGGCATTCGGTTTACTCTTTGTCGGACTGCTGGGTAGCAGCTCCGCTCGGCTTACGGCGTTTGCCGACATTTTTGGCGTCGCGGTGACGTTTTTTCACCCGCGGTTTCTCTTTCTCTTTTGCTTTTTGCTCGGCGCGCTTCGCCAGCACTTTCTTGGATGGCTTACCGTTAGATTTCTCACTTGGCGCGCGCGTGGTTGGACGCAGTTCGTCGATGACGCGTGCTTTCAGTGGCTCGTCAATATAGCGGCTCGCTTTGCCGAGCAGCAGATGGTCGTGGGCTTCAACCAAAGAGATCGCAGTACCTTTACGGCCTGCACGACCGGTACGGCCAATGCGGTGCAGATAGGCATCGCCACTGCGCGGCATGTCGAAGTTAAACACGTGGCTGACGTCAGGAATATCGATCCCACGAGCGGCAACGTCGGTTGCTACCAGCACGTTCACACGACCATCGGTCAGGCGTTTGATCGCTTCATTACGTTTGTTCTGCACCATCTCGCCTTCGAGATAGCAGTTATTAATGCCCGCCTGGCGCAGCCAGCCTGCCAGCTCGTGCACACGCTCGCGTTTACGTACGAAGACAATCGAGCGAGTCGCTTCCGGCTGTTTTAACAAATGGATCAGCAGAGCAGTTTTGTGCTCGATGTCATCGGCACGGTAGTAAAACTGATGAATTTTCTTGCGTTCGCGCGTAGACGGATCCGCCGAAACTTCGACCGGATCCTCCAGCAGACGCTCAGCAAAATCTTTGATCGCATCGCCTTCCAGCGTGGCGGAGAACAGCATAGTTTGCTTACGCCAGCGGGTTTCTCCAGCGATATGCTCGATGTCCTGGGCAAAGCCCATGTCCAACATGCGGTCTGCTTCATCGAGGATTAGTGTCTCAACCGCATGGCAGTCGAAGTTTTCTTCTTTAATGTACTGCAGCAGACGACCGGTAGTGGCGACCACGATGTCCTGGTTTTCGCTAAAGACTTCCATGTGGTTCATGTAAGCCACGCCGCCGGTAATCGTGGCGATATCCAGATGCGTATTCTTCGCCAGTTCACGGGCGTGTTCGGCAACCTGCATCGCCAGTTCGCGCGTCGGTGTCAAAATCAAAATGCGCGGCGGGCCAGATTTCTTGCGCGGGAAGTCGAGCAGGTGCTGCAACGCTGGCAGCAAATATGCCGCCGTTTTACCGGTGCCTGTCGGCGCAGAACCGAGTACATCACGGCCATCGAGCGCAGGCGGAATGGCGGCAGCCTGAATGGCGGTCGGGCGAGTGAAACCTTTTTCCTGGAGGGCATCCAGAAGGCTTTCATCGAGTTCAAGTTCGGAAAAAGTCGTTACAGTCATGTTCTACCTCTGAGTGGGGCGCTGATTATAGACGTTACGGCTGCAATCTTCATCTGTTTGTATGGATATACCTTCTCAGGTATTGTTTTTATCCTATGTTATCGTTTTTTTTCCAGGAAGGTTGTTCTTCATGCCCCAGTCTACATCCGTACTTAGACGTAATGGATTTACTTTTAAGCAGTTTTTTGTGGCACACGATCGTTGTGCAATGAAAGTCGGAACGGACGGCATTTTATTGGGGGCCTGGGCCCCTGTTGCTGGCGTAAAGCGGATCCTGGATATTGGTACCGGGAGCGGCCTGTTGGCGCTGATGCTGGCCCAGCGCACAGATGAAAACGTCATCATTGACGCTGTGGAGCTTGATGTTGATGCCGCGCAGCAGGCGCAGGAGAACATCGCGCAATCCCCGTGGATGCATCGCGTGAACGTTCATACGGAAGATGTGCAGCAGTGGGTACCGCGCCAGACCGTGCGCTTTGATTTGATCATCAGCAACCCTCCCTATTATGAACAGGGAGTGGAATGTGCCACGCCGCAGCGCGAGCAGGCTCGCTACACCACCACGCTCGATCATCAAGTATTGCTGACGCTGGCGGCAGACAGCATTACGGAAGAAGGTTTTTTCTGTGTGGTGCTGCCCGAACAGATTGGTAACGCATTTTCCCAGCAGGCACTGGGCATGGGCTGGCATCTGCGATTGCGCACGGATGTAGCAGAAACCGAGGCCCGACTACCGAATCGGGTACTGCTGGCATTCTCCCCGCAGGCCGGGGAGTGCTTTAGTGACAGGCTGGTGATCCGTGGGCCAGACCAACGTTACTCTGAAGGTTACACGGCGCTGACCCAGGCGTTTTATCTGTTCATGTGATGACTTAGCGGCGAGAGAATGGACGGGCCCGCCTCTGGAAGCTGTTCTGGATAATCCAGCGTATAGTGCAGGCCCCGACTCTCTTTACGCATCATCGCGCAGCGGACAATCAGCTCAGCAACCTGCACCAGATTGCGCAGTTCCAGCAAGTTGTTCGACACGCGGAAATGAGCGTAATACTCGTCGATTTCCTGTTGCAACATGGTGATACGGCGTAGGGCGCGCTCCAGACGTTTAGTTGTGCGCACGATACCGACGTAATCCCACATAAATAGCCGCAGCTCATGCCAGTTATGCTGAATCACAACCAGTTCATCCGGGTTTTCTACCCGGCTTTCATCCCAATCCGGGAGGGTGCTGACGCTGCGAGCATAAGGCATTCGCCTGTCGATATCTTCAGCCGCGGACCAGCCGTAAACCAGGCACTCCAGTAATGAGTTTGACGCCATCCGGTTGGCTCCATGCAGGCCGGTGTAACTCACTTCGCCGATCGCATACAGCCCGTCGACATCCGTACGGCCAAAGTCATCCACCATCACGCCGCCGCAGGTATAGTGCGCGGCAGGAACGATGGGAACCGGCTCTTTGGTCAAATCGATGCCCAGTCCCAGCAATTTTTCATAAATCATCGGGAAATGCTGACGAACAAATTCTTCCGGTTTATGGCTGATGTCGAGAAACATGCAGTCAGCGCCCAGGCGCTTCATTTCGTGGTCAATGGCGCGGGCAACAATATCGCGGGGAGCCAGTTCGCCACGCTCGTCAAAATCGGGCATAAAGCGCGAACCGTCCGGGCGCTTCAGATGTGCGCCTTCGCCACGCAGCGCCTCGGTTAGCAGAAAGTTGCGCGCCTGCGGATGATACAGCGCCGTCGGGTGAAACTGGTTAAATTCCAGATTGGCGACACGGCATCCCGCGCGCCAGGCCATCGCAATCCCATCACCCGAGGAAATATCTGGATTGGTGGTGTATTGGTACACCTTTGACGCGCCGCCGGTGGCCAACACTACTGACTTGGCATGGCAGGTTTCTACGGCTTCTTTATTACGGTTCCAGATCCAGGCTCCGACAACCCGACGCGTTCCCGGCAGACCGATTTTATCGGAGACAATCAGATCGACGGCATTACTGCGCTCAAGAACCCGTATGTTGGGGTGATTTTGTGCCTGGCTGACGAGGGTGGTTTCGACTTCTTTACCGGTGGCATCCGCAGAGTGCAGAATGCGTCGATGGCTATGACCACCTTCACGGGTCAGGTGATAGCTCTCCTCACCGTTGGGCTGAACCTGCGTATCAAATAAGACACCCTGATCGATAAGCCACTGAACGCAGGTGCGGGCATTGCTGGCGACAAATTCAACCGCATGGCGATCGCACAGGCCGGCCCCGGCAATCAGAGTATCTTCAACGTGGGAGTCGATGCTGTCGGTTTCATCAAACACCGCGGCAATACCGCCCTGGGCATAAAATGTCGAGCCTTCGCTTACCGGACCTTTGCTCAGGACAATAACCTGATGTTTTTCGGCCAGGCGCAGCGCCAGTGAGAGTCCGGCAGCCCCGCTGCCAATGATCAGCACGTCACAGGATAATTCAGGAGTCGTATTCATGATTTTTGTTTAATTTACTAAACAGTATTTGGTCACCATAGCACCACATTGCGCGATACTGCACGTTTTATTTTTAAATGTGTTGCAGTGACTAAACATGAAAAAAAAGCATGACGAGGACGAAATGAGCAAAAATATTTTGTGAAGCAGGCCGTTAGCACCAGATTATGTGATGAAATTAAGTGGCCGTTGGGTTACTCTGCAAGCGGTGAAATGGGCATTTCTAAACAGATAGTGCGTCGATCGGATTATGTAGACTTATAATGAGAGATAAGACCTGTCTACAACATGACAAACAAAAAACAATGCGTAACGGAACTTTACGAAACTTGAGCACTCTAAGCATTTGCTTGCTCATAGTGAAGCTGATGGAGTGGCGTTTCGAAGGCGCGTGGAAATTTGGTTTGGGGAGACTTTACCTCGGATGAGCGAGCAGTTAACGGACCAGGTCCTGGTAGAACGGGTCCAGAAGGGAGATCAGAAAGCCTTTAACCTACTGGTAGTGCGCTATCAGCATAAGGTGGCGAGTCTGGTTTCTCGCTATGTACCGTCGGGCGATGTACCCGATGTAGTACAAGAAGCATTTATCAAGGCCTATCGTGCGCTGGACTCGTTCCGGGGAGATAGTGCTTTTTATACCTGGCTGTATCGTATTGCAGTCAATACAGCGAAGAATTACCTGGTCGCTCAGGGGCGTCGTCCACCTTCCAGTGATATTGATGCGATTGAAGCAGAAAATTACGAAAGTGGCGGTGCGCTGAAAGAAATTTCGAACCCTGAGAACTTAATGTTGTCAGAAGAACTGAGACAGATAGTTTTCCGGACTATTGAGTCCCTCCCGGAAGATTTACGCATGGCAATAACCTTGCGGGAGCTGGATGGCCTGAGCTATGAAGAGATAGCCGCTATCATGGATTGTCCGGTAGGTACGGTGCGTTCACGTATCTTCCGAGCGAGGGAAGCTATTGATAATAAAGTTCAACCGCTTATCAGGCGTTGACGATAGCGGGATACTGGAAAAGGTATTAGGCATGCAGAAAGAAAAACTTTCCGCTTTAATGGATGGCGAAACGCTGGATACTGAGTTACTCAAAGAGCTGACTCAGGACCCGGAAATGCAAAAAACCTGGGAGAGTTATCACCTGATTCGCGATTCCATGCGAGGTGATACCGCCGACGTTCTCCATTTCGATATTTCCGCCCGCGTAATGGCTGCCATCCAGGATGAGCCAGTACGTCAGACGGTGCCATTGATTCCTGAGGCCCAGCCAGCACCGCACCAGTGGCAGAAAATGCCATTCTGGAAAAAAATGCGTCCATGGGCCGCGCAGCTTACCCAAATGGGTGTGGCCGCGTGTGTATCACTTGCAGTTATTGTTGGCGTCCAGCACTATAATGGGCAATCTGAAACGTCCCAGCAGCCCGAAACGCCGGTATTTAATACATTACCGATGATGGGTAAAGCCAGTCCGGTAAGCCTGGGTGTACCCTCTGACGCGACGGCCAGCGGCGGTCAGCAACAGCAGGTACAGGAGCAGCGTCGTCGTATTAATGCCATGTTGCAGGACTACGAACTGCAACGTCGACTGCACTCTGAACAGCTTCAGTTTGAGCAGGCCCAAACACAGCAAGCCGCTGTGCAGGTGCCAGGAATTCAAACTTTAGGAACGCAATCGCAGTAATGAAGCAACTTTGGTTTGCCATGTCACTTGTGGCTGGTAGCCTGTTTTTCTCTGTAAACGCCTCGGCCAATCCTGCGTCCGGGGCGTTGTTGCAGCAGATGAATCTGGCCAGCCAGTCGCTAACCTATGAGCTGTCATTTGTCAGCATCAATAAGCAGGGTGTTGAATCCCTACGTTATCGCCATGCCCGCCTGGATAACCGTCCGCTAGCGCAACTGTTGCAAATGGATGGACCGCGCCGGGAAGTGGTGCAGCGTGGCAATGAAATTAGCTATTTTGAGCCTGGTCTCGAACCGTTCACGCTGAACGGCGACTATATCGTTGACTCTCTGCCCTCTCTGATTTACACCGACTTCAAACGTCTTGCTCCCTACTATGACTTTATCTCAGTAGGTCGCACCCGCATTGCCGATCGGCTCTGTGAAGTGATCCGCGTAGTCGCCCGTGACGGTACGCGTTACAGCTATATCGTCTGGATGGACACGGAGACTAAGCTGCCGATGCGCGTCGATCTTCTCGACCGTGATGGTGAGACGCTGGAACAGTTCCGTGTTATCGCGTTTACCGTAAACAACGGCGTTAGCGATAGCATGCAGGCGCTGGCGAAAGCCAATCTACCGCCGTTGCTGTCAGTTCCTGCGGGTGAGAAAACCAACTTCAACTGGAGTCCGTCGTGGTTGCCGCAAGGCTTCAGCGAAGTTTCCAGCAGTCGACGTCCGCTGCCGACGATGGATAACATGCCGATCGAATCGCGCCTATATTCTGATGGCCTGTTCAGTTTCTCCGTGAACGTAAACCGTGCGATGCAAAACAGCGCCGATCAGCTGTTGCGAACCGGGCGTAGAACGGTTAGCACCAGCGTGCGTGATAACGCAGAAATTACGATTGTGGGCGAGCTTCCACCGCAAACGGCGAAGCGTATCGCGGACAATATTAAGTTCAGGGCTGCACAATGATTAAAGAGTGGGCGACAGTCGTCTCCTGGCAAAATGGTCTGGCGACGGTCAGCTGTGATGTTAAAGCATCATGTAGCAGCTGTGCTTCGCGGGCCGGATGCGGGAGCCGCGTGCTGAACAAACTTGGGCCGCAGACCACGCATACCATCGTGGTGCCCAGCGACGAACCCTTAGCGCCCGGTCAAAAAGTTGAACTGGGTATTGCCGAGGGTAGCCTGCTGGGTTCAGCGATGTTGGTCTACATGTCTCCGTTGGCGGGGCTCTTTCTCTTCGCGGCGTTATTCCAGGTGCTGTTTGGTTCCGACCTTGCGGCATTAAGTGGTGCCGTGCTGGGGGGCGTGGGCGGATTCCTGATTGCCCGTGGATACTCTCGTAAGCTTGCTGAGCGCGAAGCCTGGCAGCCGGTCATTCTGAACGTTGCTCTTCCACCCGATCTCATTCGCGTCGAAACCCATCAGTGATAGCTTTTCCTGATGGCGCTTGTGTCGCCATCCGGCAAAAGTTTCACCGACTTTGCAAAGTTGTTTCCAGTTCCCGCTATCCTTGCTCTATGAACATTTCCTCGCCTCAGCGTTGTAGTGTAGAATGCGGCGTTTCACTTAAACAGACGTTAAGCTCAGATCAGCGACTTCTCAGAGCCTGCTCAGGCGGGCGTAAGGCACAATAATTACACTATATGAAGAACATACGTAACTTTTCAATCATAGCTCACATCGACCACGGTAAATCGACGCTGTCTGACCGTATTATCCAGATCTGCGGTGGCCTGTCTGACCGTGAAATGGAAGCGCAGGTTCTCGACTCGATGGATCTTGAGCGTGAGCGCGGTATTACTATCAAAGCGCAGAGCGTGACGCTCGATTTCAAAGCATCTGATGGTGAAACCTATCAGCTTAACTTTATCGACACCCCGGGCCACGTTGACTTCTCGTATGAAGTTTCCCGCTCGCTTGCCGCCTGTGAAGGCGCACTGCTGGTGGTTGATGCCGGACAGGGCGTCGAAGCACAGACCCTGGCTAACTGCTATACCGCCATGGAAATGGATCTGGAAGTGGTGCCGGTACTGAACAAAATTGACCTGCCAGCCGCCGATCCTGAGCGTGTGGCGGAAGAGATCGAAGATATCGTCGGTATTGATGCGACGGATGCCGTTCGCTGTTCGGCGAAAACCGGCGTAGGCGTCACTGACGTTCTTGAACGTCTGGTGCGCGACATCCCGCCGCCGGAAGGCGACCCGGAAGGTCCGTTACAGGCGCTAATCATCGACTCCTGGTTCGATAACTACCTGGGCGTCGTGTCACTGGTGCGTATTAAAAACGGCACCATGCGTAAAGGCGACAAAATTAAAGTGATGAGCACCGGTCAGGTCTATAACGCTGACCGTCTGGGCATCTTCACGCCAAAACAGGTTGACCGTACCGAGCTGAAATGCGGCGAGGTGGGTTGGTTGGTTTGTGCGATTAAAGACATCCTGGGTGCACCGGTTGGCGATACCCTGACGCAGGCGCGTAACCCGGCGGACAAGCCGCTGCCAGGCTTTAAAAAAGTGAAGCCGCAGGTTTACGCCGGTCTGTTCCCGGTGAGCTCTGACGACTACGAAAACTTCCGTGACGCGCTCGGCAAGCTGAGCCTCAACGATGCCTCCCTGTTCTATGAACCGGAAAGCTCAACCGCGCTGGGCTTCGGCTTCCGCTGTGGCTTCCTCGGTCTGCTGCACATGGAGATCATTCAGGAACGTCTGGAACGTGAATACGATCTGGATCTGATCACTACCGCGCCGACCGTAGTCTACGAAGTCGAAACCACGGCGAAAGAGACGGTCTACGTCGATAGCCCGTCCAAGCTGCCGCCGTTGAACAACATTTACGAACTGCGTGAGCCGATTGCTGAGTGTCATATGCTGCTGCCGCAGGCTTACCTCGGTAACGTCATCACGCTGTGTATCGAGAAGCGCGGCGTACAGACCAACATGGTTTACCACGGTAACCAGGTGGCGCTGACCTATGAAATTCCGATGGCGGAAGTGGTACTCGATTTCTTCGACCGTCTGAAGTCAACTTCTCGCGGCTATGCGTCGCTGGACTATAACTTCAAACGTTTCCAGGCGTCTGACATGGTGCGCGTTGATGTTCTCATCAACAACGAACGTGTCGATGCGCTGGCGCTGATTACCCACCGCGACAACTCCCAGAGCCGTGGTCGTGAACTGGTCGAGAAGATGAAAGATCTGATCCCTCGCCAGCAGTTTGATATCGCGATCCAGGCGGCCATTGGTACGCACATCATCGCGCGTTCAACGGTTAAGCAGCTGCGTAAAAACGTTCTGGCGAAATGCTACGGTGGCGATATCAGCCGTAAGAAAAAGCTGCTGCAAAAACAGAAAGAGGGTAAAAAGCGCATGAAGCAGATCGGTAACGTCGAACTGCCACAGGAAGCCTTCCTCGCCATTCTGCATGTCGGTAAAGACAGCAAATAATCTTAAGGAGTTGGCATGGCGAACATGTTTGCCCTGATTCTGGTGATTGCCACACTGGTGACGGGCATTTTATGGTGCGTAGATAAATTCATCTTCGCGCCTAAACGCCGGGAGCGTCAGGCAGCAGCGCAAGCTGCTGCAGGTGATTCACTGGATAAAGCAACGCTGAAAAAAGTGGCCCCTAAGCCAGGCTGGCTGGAAACCGGGGCATCCGTTTTCCCGGTTTTAGCTATTGTGCTGGTGGTGCGTTCATTTATTTATGAGCCGTTCCAGATCCCGTCTGGTTCGATGATGCCGACACTGCTTATCGGTGACTTTATCCTGGTGGAGAAATTTGCCTACGGGATTAAAGATCCGATTTACCAGAAAACGCTGATCGAAACCGGCCATCCGAAACGTGGTGATATCGTGGTGTTTAAATACCCGGAAGATCCGCGTCTGGACTACATCAAACGTGCTGTCGGTTTACCGGGAGACAAAGTGACGTACGATCCGGTGGCGAAAGAGGTAACTATTCAGCCAGGATGCAGTTCTGGTCAGGCGTGTGAAAACGCGCTGCCGGTAACGTACTCTGATGTTCAGCCAAGTGATTTTGTGCAGACATTTGCGCGTCGTAACGGCGGTGAAGCGACCAGCGGCTTCTTTGAGGTTCCGCTGAATGAAACGAAAGATAACGGTATTCGCCTCTCCGAGCGTAAAGAAACGCTGGGTGAGGTAACGCACCGCATTCTGACCGTGCCAATCGCGCAGGATCAGGTGGGGATGTATTACCGCCAGCCAGGCCAGCAGTTGGCAACCTGGATCGTCCCGCCGGGACACTACTTCATGATGGGTGATAACCGTGACAACAGCGCGGACAGCCGTTACTGGGGATTTGTGCCGGAAGCGAATCTGGTTGGTAAAGCAACCGCTATCTGGATGAGTTTCGATAAGCAAGAAGGCGAATGGCCGACCGGTGTGCGCTTAAGCCGTATTGGTGGCATTCACTAATCGCTGATAATCGTTCACGTTGTCGTCATTATGGCGACAGCGTGAATTATTTCTCGGATAAATTCCCGCAGACTAACGACATCCCTTGTCGTTGTGTATAGAATATTCCCCCGAAGTTTGAGGTTGGCACCGACAGGTTGCCACGGCACACGAAACAGCGTTGGTTTGTGTATAAATGCATTCAGCCGAAGCGGGATAGCTAAGCGAAATGCGTATATCAGGTCTGTTTCGTGTGCTGAATTGTTGACGCATTCATTTATTGGTATCGCATGAACCCCATCGTAATTAATCGGCTTCAACGGAAGCTGGGCTACACTTTTAATCATCAGGAGCTGTTGCAGCAGGCATTAACTCACCGTAGCGCCAGCAGCAAACATAACGAGCGTTTAGAATTTTTAGGCGACTCTATTCTGAGCTTTGTTATCGCTAATGCGCTGTATCACCGTTTTCCGCGTGTGGATGAAGGTGATATGAGTCGCATGCGCGCGACGCTGGTTCGCGGCAATACGCTGGCTGAATTAGCCCGTGAGTTTGACCTCGGTGAATGTTTACGTTTGGGGCCAGGCGAGCTGAAAAGCGGCGGTTTCCGTCGTGAATCGATCCTGGCAGATACCGTTGAAGCTTTGATCGGCGGCGTCTTCCTCGACAGCGATATTCAAACCGTTGAACAACTGATCCTGAACTGGTATCAGACTCGTCTGGATGAAATTAGCCCAGGCGATAAACAAAAAGATCCGAAAACGCGCCTGCAGGAATATTTGCAGGGGCGCCACCTGCCGCTACCGTCCTATCTGGTGGTGCAGGTTCGTGGTGAAGCACACGATCAAGAATTTACTATCCACTGCCAGGTCAGCGGCCTGAGTGAACCGGTGGTTGGCACAGGTTCGAGCCGTCGTAAGGCTGAGCAGGCTGCCGCCGAACAGGCGTTGAAAAAACTGGAGCTGGAATGAGCGAAGAGAAAACTTACTGCGGATTTATTGCCATCGTCGGTCGCCCGAACGTCGGCAAATCCACCCTGTTGAATAATCTGCTTGGGCAGAAGATTTCCATTACCTCACGTAAGGCTCAGACAACACGTCACCGTATTGTTGGCATCCATACCGAAGGTGCGTATCAGGCGATTTATGTTGATACCCCGGGCCTGCATATGGAAGAAAAACGGGCGATCAACCGCCTGATGAACAAAGCGGCAAGCAGCTCGATTGGTGATGTTGAACTGGTTATTTTCGTTGTGGAAGGCACCCGCTGGACGCCGGACGACGAAATGGTGCTCAACAAGCTGCGCGACGGTAAAGCCCCGGTTATTCTGGCTGTGAACAAAGTTGACAACGTTCAGGAAAAAGCCGATTTACTGCCGCACCTGCAGTTCCTGGCAAGCCAGATGAACTTCCTTGATATTGTCCCGATTTCTGCCGAAACCGGCCTGAATGTTGATACCGTTGCGGGCATCGTGCGTAAGCACCTGCCGGAAGCCATTCATCACTTCCCGGAAGATTACATCACCGACCGTTCTCAGCGCTTTATGGCGTCTGAAATCATCCGTGAAAAGCTGATGCGTTTTCTGGGGGCTGAACTGCCGTACTCCGTTACCGTGGAGATTGAACGTTTTATCTCTAACGAACGCGGTGGTTACGATATTAACGGTCTGATCCTCGTTGAACGTGAAGGGCAGAAGAAGATGGTTATTGGCAACAAAGGGGCCAAAATTAAAACCATCGGCATCGAAGCGCGTAAAGACATGCAGGAGATGTTCGAAGCGCCCGTTCACCTCGAGCTGTGGGTGAAAGTGAAATCCGGCTGGGCCGATGATGAGCGCGCGCTGCGTAGCCTCGGTTACGGCGACGACGTCTAATTTTTCATAGGTTATGGCTTTCGAGGTGCAGGAAGGCGGCAAGACCGCAGATCCTCGGGAGCTTACTCAAGTGAGTGACTGGGGTGAGTGGGCGCAGCCAACACACCTGCAGCTTGAAAGACGGCGGGTATGATGGAAGGATGGCAACGCGCTTTTGTCCTGCATAGCCGCCCGTGGAGCGAAACCAGTCTCGTGCTGGACGTCTTCACGGAAGAATCGGGTCGTGTGCGCCTGGTGGCTAAAGGCGCGCGCTCCAAACGTTCTAATCTCAAAGGCGCGCTCCAGCCTTTTACTCCGTTGTTGCTTCGCTTTGGTGGACGTGGTGAGGTCAAAACCTTACGCAGTGCCGAAGCCGTTTCTCTGGCTCTCCCCCTTAGCGGTATCACACTGTACAGTGGCTTGTATATCAACGAGCTTATCTCTCGCGTACTTGAGTATGAGACCCGCTTTTCTGAACTCTTTTTCGACTACCTGAACTGTATTCAGGCGCTGGCTGGCGCGACGGGTTCGCCAGAGCCTGCGCTGCGTCGCTTTGAGCTGGCCTTACTTGGACATCTGGGGTACGGCGTCGATTTTACCCACTGTGCGGGTAGTGGCGAGCCGGTGGACGACACCATGACCTATCGTTACCGGGAAGAAAAAGGGTTTATCGCAAGCGTAGTGATTGATAACGCCACCTTTACCGGACGCCATCTGAAAGCACTCGAATCGCGGGAATTTCCGGATGCTGATACGCTTCGCGCCGCGAAACGCTTTACCCGCATGGCGTTAAAGCCGTATCTTGGTGGTAAGCCGTTAAAAAGCCGGGAACTGTTCCGGCAATTTATGCCAAAACGCGCAGTAAAAACAAAAAATGATTAACGAGGATGGATTGCCATGGCCGAATTACTGTTAGGCGTCAACATTGACCACATTGCCACTTTACGTAATGCACGTGGCACCGCATACCCTGACCCGGTTCAGGCGGCGTTTATCGTTGAGCAGGCGGGCGCAGACGGCATTACCGTGCACCTGCGTGAAGACCGTCGCCATATTACCGATCGCGACGTGCGCATTTTGCGCCAGACGCTGGATACGCGTATGAATCTGGAAATGGCGGTAACCGAAGAGATGCTGGCGATTGCCGTTGAGACTAAGCCGCATTTTTGCTGCCTGGTGCCGGAAAAACGTCAGGAAGTGACGACTGAAGGTGGCCTGGATGTCGCTGGTCAGCGTGACAAGATGCGTGATGCCTGCAAACGCCTGGCGGACGCAGGCATTCTGGTTTCGCTGTTTATCGATGCTGATGACGAACAGATTAAGGCCGCTGCTGAAGTCGGCGCGCCGTACATCGAAATTCACACCGGCTGTTACGCCGATGCGAAAACCGACGCTGAACAGGCCAGCGAACTGGCGCGTATCGCCAAAGCGGCGACCTTTGCCGCCAGCCTTGGCCTGAAGGTGAATGCGGGTCACGGCCTGACGTACCATAACGTTAAAGCCATCGCCCGGATCCCGGAAATGCACGAGTTGAACATTGGCCATGCCATTATCGGCCGCGCGGTGATGAGTGGTCTGAAAGATGCAGTAGTCGAAATGAAGCGCCTGATGCTGGAAGCGCGTGGCTAATGGCGATTCTGGGATTAGGTACGGATATCGTGGAGATTGCCCGCATCGAAGCGGTGATCTCCCGTTCCGGCGACCGTCTGGCAAGACGCGTGCTCAGCGACAACGAATGGGCAATCTGGGAGACGCATCAGCAACCGGTGCGCTTTCTGGCGAAGCGTTTTGCGGTCAAAGAGGCGGCAGCAAAAGCCTTGGGTACCGGTATTCGCAACGGTCTGGCGTTTAATCAGTTTGAGGTCTTTAACGACGAACTCGGTAAGCCGCGTCTGCGGTTATGGGGGGAGGCGTTAAAACTGGCGGAAAAACTCGGCGTCGCACATATGCATGTGACGCTGGCCGATGAGCGTCACTACGCCTGCGCCACGGTGATTATCGAGAGCTAACGTTTCATCGGCCTGATAAGCATAGCGTCATCAGGCAACGTTACAGCTTATCGGCGTGGTGCATCAGTACAAACTTATCCCACAGCTGCTCTTCCGTTTCGACATGTGCCGGATCTTTCAAAATAGTATTAGGGATCGGGCACACCTTCTGGCAGGTTGGCGTGTCGTAATGGCCTACGCATTCAGTACACTTGTCGCTGTTAATCTCGTAAATGCTGTCACCCATCGAAATCGCCTCATTCGGGCACTCGGGCTCGCACATATCGCAATTGATACACTTTTTAGTGATTAACAGGGCCATCAGGAAACTCTCAAAACATCACAAATCGGGCGGGCATTATACGCGCATTCTTTGCTCAGACCAGTTTTTTTACCAGTGCTTCGCTGTGGCGAATGCGTTCCGGAGCATGCTCCAGATCTTGCTGCACCAGCGCCATAAACAGTAAATCAGTGAGCATCATTTGCGCATGGGTAGAGGAAATCGCTGCGCTGCGCGTGGCCTGTTCTTCAGCTATCGTGTACAGACAATGAGTTGCGCGCTGTTGCAGGGCGTTAGGGGTAAATCCGGTGATGGCGAGAATTTTGGCTCCGGCGCGCAACGTTTCATCCGCAGCCAGGTTGAGTTCGCGGCGTTCTCCGGTATACGAAATGGCCAGCAGCAGATCGTTGGGTGAAAGCGCCTGCACCGCCGCCAGCAGGGCGTGCATATCGCGTTCAACCACCGCGTTAAACCCAATCTTTAGCAGTTTCCAGGCAAAATTCTGCGCTACCAGACCCGATGCGCCAATCCCGGTCAGGATAATGCGCCGGGCTGAGCGCAGCATCGTGACGCTCTCTATCAGTTTCTCTTCGCTGTTGACGTCCAGCGTCGCATGCATCGCCGCCACGTTCTCTTTAATCAGTTTTTCGCCCACCATACGCATGGGGTCGTCACCGCGAATCTGATTATGCACCGGAATGGAATGAGGGTTGGGATTGCTGGCCAACGCTTCGCTAATCGCCAGTTTCAGCGCCGGAAACCCTTTAAAGCCCATCTTTTGCGCGAACTTCACCACGCTGGACTGGCTGACGCCTGCTTCAAAGGCCAACTGCTGTGAGCTGAGATGACGCGCGGTATCCGGCTGAGCAAGAAGATAATCCGCAAGTTTTTTATCGCTTTGCGCGAGGTCCGGGTAACGCTGACGAATGCGAATTAAACAGTTCATGCTGTCTCCTGGCGAAAACGTGATGGCGATTGCAAAACAAAATTTCACTCGCCTGGATGAATATAATATTCCATTATGACAGATTATTATGAATTAAAAATTCCTAAGGAACAAAAAATGAATCTCGGTGCATTAGTTTCAGAAACCCGCAATCCACAGACCATGGATCTGGATGCGCTCTCAACGTTGGAGTTGGTTCATCGATTTAATCAACAGGATACGCTGGTAGCGGAAGCAGTAAAAGCAACTCTGCCTCAAGTTGCGTGCGCGGTCGATGCGGCAGCCAACGCGTTAAAAGCCGGTGGACGCATTATTTACATGGGCGCAGGGACCAGCGGGCGTCTTGGGGTGCTGGACGCGTCTGAGTGCCCACCGACTTTCGGTGTACCGCATGGTCTGGTGGTTGGGCTGATTGCCGGGGGGCCGGGCGCGCTGCTCAAGGCGGTAGAAGGCGCGGAAGATAACCCGCAGTTAGGCGAGGACGATCTGCGCGCACTCAACCTTACCGCACAGGATCTGGTGGTTGGTCTGGCGGCTTCAGGTCGCACGCCGTATGTGATTGGCGGGCTGAAATATGCGCGTTCGGTGGGTTGTACGACGGCGGCTATTTCCTGCAATCCGGATTCTCCTGTCGCGCATGAAGCGGATATTGCTATCTCCCCGGTGGTGGGGCCGGAGGCGTTGACCGGGTCAACGCGACTGAAATCCGGCACCGCGCAAAAACTGGTGCTCAATATGATCTCCACCGGTGCGATGGTGAAATTTGGCAAGGTGTACCAGAACCTGATGGTGGATATGCAGGCAACCAACGTCAAACTGGTCGATCGAGCGTGCCGTATGGTGGTTGAAGCCACCGGCATTGCGCGTGAACAGGCGCAAGCGCTGCTAAAGCAGACTGATTTTGATGTTAAGCCAGCGATTTTAATGGCGCTCACCGGCCTGGATGCCGCTGCCGCCCGCGAAAAGCTTGCCGCTCACCAGGGTTTTTTACGCGCGGCGTTAGAACACTAAGAGGTGTATATGGATAAGACGGCGGTGCTGGCCAGCGACATTCTGCTGGGCGTAGGCGGAGAGCAAAATATTCTGCGCTTGGAAAACTGTATGACCCGCGTCAGGGTGGAAGTTCAGGATGACGATCAGATTGATATTCCCCGTCTCAGGCAACTGCCCGGTGTTAGCGGTTACGTGAAGCAGGGCGCGCAGCATCAGATAATCGTCGGCCCCGGTAAAGCTGCCAAGGTGGTGGATGCCATGCGCTCCCTGATTGCCGGTGGCGGCGAGCGTGCAGATGTGAATAATATCGAGCGCACCAAATCAGAGGCCAAAGCGAAGTACAAAGCGCCAATGAGCGATGCGCTGCGCAAGCTGGCGAACGTCTTTATCCCTCTTATTCCTGCGTTTATCGCCTCCGGTTTGATCACCGGCATTATAAACATCCTTAAGCGACCGGATATCGTGGGGGATTTTGCGACCCATTATCCGAATATGCTGGGGCTGATGGGCATATTTGGCAGCGCCGTGTTTGCCATCATGAATATTCTGGTTGGGGTGAATACCGCCAAAGTCTTCGGCGGCTCTCTGGCGATGGGCGGGGTGATGGCGGGGATCCTCTCCAGTCCGCAGCTGGCGCAGATTACCCTGTTTGGCGAAGCGTTGCAGCCGGGGCGCGGCGGGGTGATCGCAGTGCTGCTGGTGGTTGCGCTGATGTGTTGGATCGAGCGCAAATTCCGCGAGCTGTTGCCGGAATCGCTGGAGCTTATTCTTAACCCGCTGCTGACCACCATCATTACCGGGGCCATCGCGATTGTGGCGCTGCAACCACTTGGAGGCTGGATTTCTGAATCTATCGCTCACGGCGCATCCTGGGCTATCGACCGCGGCGGGTTCCTGGTTGGTGCCATACTGGCGGGAACTTTCCTGCCATTGGTGCTCACCGGACTTCATCAAGGGTTGGTGCCCATCCACGTTGAGCTGGTACAGGCGCACGGTTATAACGCGCTCTTTCCTATCCTGGCGATGGCAGGCGTTGGACAAGTAGGGGCTGCGATAGCGGTGTTGATGAAAACCCGCAATGCGCGGCTAAAGAAAGTGATCAAAGGAGCGCTGCCGGTCGGGCTGCTGGGCATCGGCGAGCCGCTTATTTTTGGCGTCACGCTGCCGTTGGGTAAACCGTTTATCGGTGCCTGCCTTGGCGGAGCGGTAGGCGGGGCGCTGATTAGCTACTGGAAGGTGGCGACGGTTATCACCTTTGGCATCTCCGGTTTGCCGCTGGCACTAACGATTGTTGCCGGAAAAGTGATGTTCTATCTGTTAGGCTATCTGGTAGCAGTTATCGCCGGGTTCCTGTTTACCTGGCTATTGGGGTTCAACGATCCAGAGGAATAAGGTTTGACCAATCACCAGCGCCGCGTTGTTTTTTTTGATTTGGATGGCACGTTACACCAGCAAGATATGTTCGGTAGCTTTATACGTTATCTGCTGCGTCGCCAGCCGCTGAACGCGTTGCTTGTGCTGCCTCTGCTACCGGTGATTGCGCTGGCGCTGCTGATACAAGGGCGCGCCGCCCGCTGGCCAATGAGCCTGCTGTTATGGGGATGTACTTTTGGTCGTAGCGAGGCGCGCCTGAAAGGGCATCAGGCTGACTTTGTGCGCTGGTTTCGCAGTAACGTGACGGCCTTTCCGCTCGTTCAGCAGCGGCTGACAACCTACCTGTTAAGCTCTGACGCCGAAATCTGGCTTATCACTGGCTCCCCGCAGTCGCTGGTCGAGCAGGTGTACTTCGACACGCCGTGGCTACCGCGTGTCAATCTGATCGCCAGTAAAATGGCGCGGGGATTCGGCGGGTGGGTGCTGCCTCTGCGCTGTCTGGGCCATGAGAAAGTGACGCAACTGGAACGCCACATTGGTGCGCCGCTTCGGCTTTACAGTGGCTACAGCGACAGTAATCAGGACAATCCTCTGCTCTCTTTTTGCCAGCATCGCTGGCGCGTCACGCCGCGCGGAGAGCTGCAACAACTCGAATAGAGTAAACGATAGCGTCTGTGTATAATGCGCCCGCTTTGATTACTGGAGTTACCCCCTTTGTCTGAAGTTGAATTTAGCCACGAATACTGGATGCGTCATGCTTTAACACTGGCTAAGCGCGCCTGGGATGAGCGTGAAGTCCCGGTGGGCGCGGTATTGGTACATAACAACCGCGTGATTGGCGAAGGCTGGAACCGTCCGATTGGTCACCATGATCCGACTGCCCACGCTGAAATTATGGCGCTGCGTCAGGGCGGCCTGGTGCTGCAAAACTACCGTCTGTTGGATACCACGCTGTATGTCACTCTGGAGCCGTGCGTGATGTGCGCAGGCGCGATGGTGCACAGCCGTATCGGCCATGTCGTTTTTGGCGCGCGCGATGCGAAAACGGGGGCTGCCGGGTCATTAATGGATGTACTGCATCACCCTGGAATGAATCATCGGGTGGAGGTGACCGAAGGGGTGCTACGGGATGACTGCGCTACGTTGCTCAGTGATTTCTTTCGCATGCGTCGTCAGGAAATCAAAGCGCTGAAAAAAAACGCCAATTTGTAAATGCCGGTCTGATTGCCTGATGACGCTGCGCTTATCAGGCTTCCGAGGCTACTTGCCCTCTTTTTTCTGCGGTGAAAACAGCAGGGAAGGGGAGTGCGACAGGTAATTTGACGACGTCTGAGACAGAAACGCCGAAAGCGGCAATTCATCTTTACCTATTAGCTCTGCCGGCGTCACCGCCGGGTAATCCTGCGCCAGTTGCTGCGTTTCAAGCGCCCGTTTTTCTTTCTCCTGCAGATACCCCACCAGGCTAATCTGGTACTTACGGATATTTTCCACATAAGCGTAGGCTTCGTGGCCACGCGCATAACCATAGGTCAGCTTGTTGTAATACGGCTTTTGGCTGAGCAGCGGCAGACGCTGTTTTACGTCGGACCAGCTGTTCGGATTGCCTTTGGTTTTCACGGTCAGCGTCCGTGCATCCAGCATGTGCGCATAACCCATGTTGTAGGCTGCGAGCGCAAACCAGATGCGTTCCCCTTCGGGGACGGTATCGGGCACTTTACTCATCATATCCTGCAAATACCGTGCGCCGCCGCTGATGCTTTGTTCGGCATCGGTACGGTCGGTCAGTCCGAGACTTTGAGCGGTATTTTTGGTCAGCATCATCAACCCGCGTACGCCGGTCGGGGAAGTGGCCTGCGCGTCCCAGTGTGACTCCTGATAAGAGATTGCGGCGAGCAGTCGCCAGTCTATCTCCTGAGCATATTTCTCAAACAGCGGCTTAAGGTCCGGCAATACGCTGTCTACGGCGCGTAAAAAGGTGCGGGTATCAACATAGTCAAAATCATCGCCATGTCCGAGATACTTTTCTTCTAGTCGCGCCAGAGAGCCGTCTTCATTCATGGTGTTAAAAAAATCCAACAGGGCGGCAGACAGCGTGTTGTCATCGTCCAGGCGACTAAACCAGGTCACCGGCTGTTCGTCAGATACGTCCAGCGCTACGGCCAGTTCAGGATGTACGCGTTGGTATAAGCTGATGGCGACGGAATCGGCAATGGTGTAATCCAGCTTCCCGGCGATAACATCATCAAGCAGTTCAGTAGTGCCCTTTTTGTCATCCACCTTCCAGCTCAGATCGGGAAATTTATTCTCTTTAAGTAACTGGAGATCGTTAACCACCACGTGTCCCGGGGCGATGGTCAGCTGATTTTCGTTCACAGTGGCAAGAGTGCGCGGGCGGTATTGCCCAACCCGATACACCAACTGTTGTGAAACCGAATAGTAGGTTGGGCCGGGCTGGTAATTTTTCACCCGCTCGCTGTTATATACCAGGCCTGCGGCTAACAGATCGGCATGGCCGTTATCCAGGTCGTCAAAAAGCTGGCTGATGTTCTGGCGCACGGTGACTTTTAACTTCACGCCCAGGTAGTTGGCGAATGCCTGAGTCAGTTCATAATCCAGGCCGAATTTCTTACCGTTGAGGGTCGCGTAAGTTAACGGCGAGTCGAGGGTACTGACGCGCAGTTCTCCCCGCGACTGAATGGCGGCGATACGATTTTCGGCTTTACCGAACCAGGGAATAGATGGCCAGAGGGCCGCTGCCAACAACAGCGTTAATATGCCGATGAACAGATAATTAATCTTTAATTTTTTCAATTAGTTAATTCTCTGAACCGTACGTTGTCTCTGCCTGCTGTGGTGATGATTAAGAAGTGAAATCGTCATTAATGAGCGGCATTTTGCTTAAACTTGCGTCAGTTGGCAACTTATTCAGAAACCAGACCGCATTTGATGATAAGAGACGGTCGTGATTTTATTTCGACGCAAACGGTTTCGTCGGCGCGGTAGATTCTTTATAATGACGCCCGTTTCCCCCACTTGGGCACACCGAAAGCTTAGAAGACGAGAGACTTATGATGGAAATTCTGCGTGGTTCACCTGCACTGTCTGCATTCCGTATTAACAAACTGCTGGCACGTTTTCAGGCTGCCAACCTCCAGGTCCACAATATTTACGCCGAGTACGTCCATTTTGCCGATCTGAATGCACCGTTGAATGAGGATGAGCACGCCCAGCTTGTACGCCTGCTGAAATATGGTCCTGCTCTTCACAGCCATGCCCCTGAAGGCAAACTGCTGCTGGTTACGCCTCGCCCTGGCACCATCTCCCCGTGGTCTTCTAAAGCGACTGATATTGCCCACAACTGCGGCCTGCAACAGATTAGCCGTCTGGAACGTGGCATTGCCTGGTATGTAGAAGCCTCTACGCTGACCGCTGAGCAGTGGCAGATGGTTGCTGACGAACTGCACGACCGCATGATGGAAACGGTTTTCTCTGCGCTGAACGATGCCGAAAAACTGTTTGTCCATCACCAGCCTGCGCCGGTCTCCAGTGTTGATCTGCTGGGTGAGGGACGCCAGGCGCTGATCGACGCTAACCAGCGTCTCGGTCTGGCGCTGGCGGAAGACGAAATCGACTATCTGCAGGATGCGTTTACCAAACTGGGACGCAACCCGAACGACATTGAACTGTACATGTTTGCGCAGGCTAACTCCGAGCACTGCCGCCACAAAATTTTTAACGCCGACTGGGTTATCGACGGTAAACAGCAGCCCAAGTCGCTGTTCAAGATGATTAAAAACACTTTCGAAACTACGCCGGACCACGTGCTGTCTGCCTATAAAGACAACGCCGCGGTAATGGAAGGTTCTGAAGTGGGCCGCTACTTTGCCGACCACAAAACCGGCCGCTACGATTTCCATCAGGAGCCAGCCCACATTCTGATGAAAGTTGAAACCCACAACCACCCGACGGCTATCTCTCCGTGGCCGGGCGCGGCTACCGGCTCCGGCGGCGAAATCCGCGACGAGGGTGCAACCGGTCGTGGTGCAAAACCGAAAGCCGGGCTGGTGGGCTTCTCCGTTTCCAACCTGCGTATTCCTGGCTTTGAACAGCCGTGGGAAGAAGACTTTGGTAAGCCGGACCGTATTGTTACCGCGCTCGATATCATGACCGAAGGTCCGTTGGGCGGCGCGGCGTTTAACAACGAATTCGGTCGTCCGGCGCTGACCGGCTACTTCCGCACCTACGAAGAAAAGGTCAACAGCCACAACGGCGAAGAGCTACGCGGTTACCATAAACCGATCATGCTGGCGGGCGGGATCGGTAACATCCGTGCCGATCACGTGCAAAAAGGTGAGATCGTCGTTGGCGCCAAACTGATCGTCCTCGGCGGCCCGGCGATGAACATCGGGCTTGGCGGCGGGGCGGCCTCCTCTATGGCTTCCGGCCAGTCTGATGCCGATCTTGATTTCGCTTCGGTACAGCGCGACAACCCGGAAATGGAACGTCGTTGCCAGGAAGTTATCGACCGCTGCTGGCAGATGGGCGATGCGAACCCGATCCTGTTTATCCATGACGTTGGCGCGGGCGGTCTGTCTAACGCCATGCCGGAGTTGGTAAGCGATGGCGGTCGCGGCGGTAAATTCCAGCTGCGCGATATCCTTAGCGACGAGCCGGGTATGAGCCCGCTGGAAATCTGGTGTAACGAATCCCAGGAGCGCTATGTGCTGGCGGTTGCCGCTGACCAGCTACCGCTGTTTGACGAACTGTGTAAGCGCGAGCGCGCGCCGTATGCGGTGATCGGTGAGGCCACCGAAGAACAGCATCTCACACTAAGCGACAGCCACTTCGATAACCAGCCGATCGACATGCCGCTTGATGTGCTGCTGGGTAAAACCCCGAAAATGACCCGCGATGTGCAGACGCTGAAAGCCAAAGGCGACGCCCTGAATCGTGGCGAAATCTCGATTGCAGATGCGGTTAACCGCGTGCTGCATCTGCCGACTGTCGCTGAGAAAACGTTCCTCGTGACGATCGGCGACCGTACCGTTACCGGCATGGTGGCGCGTGACCAGATGGTTGGTCCGTGGCAGATCCCGGTAGCCAACTGCGCGGTCACCACCGCAAGCCTGGATAGCTACTACGGTGAAGCGATGTCTATCGGTGAGCGTGCGCCAGTTGCGCTACTGGATTTCTCGGCCTCTGCGCGTCTGGCGGTAGGTGAAGCGCTGACTAACATTGCGGCAACGCAGATTGGCGATATCAAACGCATTAAACTGTCGGCTAACTGGATGGCGGCTGCGGGTCACCCCGGTGAAGATGCCGGGCTGTACGAAGCGGTAAAAGCCGTTGGGGAAGAATTATGTCCGGCGCTTGGCCTGACTATTCCGGTGGGCAAAGACTCTATGTCGATGAAAACCCGCTGGCAGGAAGGTAATGAGCAGCGTGAAATGACTTCGCCGCTGTCGCTGGTGATCACCGCCTTTGCCCGCGTGGAAGACGTGCGCCACACGATAACCCCACAGCTCTCTACTGAAGACAACGCCCTGCTGCTGATTGACCTCGGTCTTGGTCACAACGCGCTGGGCGCGACGGCGCTGGCACAGGTTTATCGTCAACTGGGCGACAAGCCTGCCGACGTGCGTAACGTTGAGCAACTGAAAGGCTTCTACGACGCCATTCAGGCGCTGGTCGCGCAGCGTAAGCTGCTGGCCTACCATGACCGTTCCGACGGCGGACTGCTGGTTACGCTGGCGGAAATGGCCTTCACCGGTCACTGCGGTATTGACGCTGATATCCACTCTCTGGGTGACGATCGTCTGGCGGCGCTGTTTAATGAAGAGCTGGGCGCAGTGATCCAGGTTCGCGCTGCTGACCGTGAAGCGGTTGAGGTGTTGCTGGCACAACATGGCCTGGCAGATTGCGTGCACTATCTCGGCCAGGCGGTAACGGGTGACCGTTTCACCCTGAGCGCCAACGGTCAGCCGGTGTTCAGCGAAAGCCGCACCACGCTGCGCATGTGGTGGGCGGAAACCACTTGGCAGATGCAGCGTCTGCGCGACAACCCGGAGTGTGCCGATCAGGAACACGACGCTAAAACCAACGATGCCGATCCTGGCCTCAACGTTAAACTGTCGTTTGATATCAACGAAGATGTTGCCTCCCCGTACATCGCTACCGGCGCGCGTCCAAAAGTGGCCGTGCTGCGCGAGCAGGGCGTGAACTCCCACGTCGAAATGGCGGCTGCCTTCCACCGTGCGGGCTTTGACGCCATCGATGTGCATATGAGCGACCTGCTGGGCGGACGCATCGGTCTGGGTAACTTCCAGGCGCTGGTAGCCTGTGGCGGTTTCTCTTACGGCGATGTGCTCGGCGCAGGGGAAGGCTGGGCGAAGTCGATTCTGTTCAACAACCGCGTCCGTGATGAGTTCGAAACCTTCTTCCATCGCCCGCAAACGCTGGCGCTCGGGGTGTGTAACGGTTGCCAGATGATGTCTAACCTGCGTGAACTGATCCCGGGAAGCGAGCTGTGGCCGCGCTTTGTGCGTAACCACTCCGATCGTTTTGAAGCCCGCTTCAGCCTGGTCGAAGTGACGCAAAGCCCGTCTTTACTGCTTGCCGATATGGTTGGTTCGATGATGCCGATTGCCGTTTCTCACGGTGAAGGTCGTGTGGAAGTGCGTGACGGCGCGCATCTGGCCGCGCTGGAGAGTAAGGGGCTGGTGGCGCTGCGCTACGTTGATAACTTCGGTAAGGTGACCGAGACCTACCCGGCTAACCCGAACGGTTCGCCGAACGGAATTACTGCCGTTACTACTGAAAATGGTCGCGTCACCATTATGATGCCGCACCCGGAACGCGTATTCCGTACCGTGAGCAACTCCTGGCACCCGGAAAACTGGGGCGAGGACAGCCCGTGGATGCGTATCTTCCGCAACGCGCGTAAACAGCTCGGGTAATCAGCTCGATAACCCTTAAGCCCCTCTGCGTGAGGGGCTTTTTTTTGTCTGTCATTTTGTATGCCGCTATCCGACAATGCGTTTAAGTGTCGGGAAATCCCGACATAGGCGGGGTGACGCTGTCGTCAATAAGAGACACTTAATTATATGATTTACAATGAATTTGTTTTTAAGTGCTGAAGGTGTTGCTGATTGGCGACAGTAAGGGTGAAAAATAGCCAAAATCATTTTTCATATGAATAAGAACATTTTCTATATTTATCATTGTGTTAATAAAGTGTTTTGAATATTGGCACAGATGCTGCATAATATAGCCCAGTGGCTCATTCACCTTCTTATGTCAGCCCCTTCGGGACGTGCTACATAAACTTCGAATGACGCACAACAAGGTGCCTGCCGTCCAACATCTGATATTAGCATCGCTCATATCAACCTTCGGGCGAAACGTCGAGTTAGGCACCGCCTTATTCCACAACAAAGCCGGGTTAATCCCGGCTTTGTTGTATCTGACGTTCCCCTCAGTTAGCATCAACCTATTCCTGTCCATTGAGAGTAACGCCTTGAAGCGCTGGTCTGTTTTCCCCCGATCTTTACGTCAATTGGTTACGTTGGCATTTTTGCTTATCCTGCTGCCGTTGTTAGTTTTGGCCTGGCAGGCGTGGCAAAGTCTGAATGCCCTGAGCGCACAGGCGGCGCTGACGAACCAAACCACGCTGATTGACGCCAGACGCAGTGAAGCGATGACCAATGCCGCGCTGGAAATGGAGCGTAGCTACCGGCAATACTGTGTGCTTGATGACCCAACGCTGGCTAAGGTTTACCAGAGCCAACGTAAACGCTACAGCGACATGCTGGATGCGCATGCGGGTGTGTTGCCGGATACCAAGCTTTATCAGGCACTGCGTCAGGACCTCAACGATCTCGCGCAGTTACAGTGCACCAACAGTGGTCCTGATAGCGTGGCGGCGGCGCGGCTGGACGCTTTCGCCAGTGCCAATACTGAAATGGTACAAGCGACGCGCACGGTCGTCTTTTCTCGTGGGCAGCAGCTACAGCAGGAAATAGCCGAACGTGGGCAGTTCTTTGGCTGGCAGGCGCTGGTGCTGTTTCTTGTCAGCCTGGCGATGGTGTTGCTGTTTACCCGCATGATAATCGGTCCGGTGAAGGGCATAGAAAAAATGATCAATCGTCTGGGGGAAGGGCGCTCGCTGGGCGATAGCGTATTATTTACGGGACCCCGGGAGCTGCGCTCCGTGGGACAGCGCATTATCTGGCTGAGCGAACGTCTCTCCTGGCTGGAGTCGCAACGACATCAGTTTTTACGCCACCTGTCCCATGAGCTAAAAACGCCTCTGGCGAGCATGCGCGAAGGTACCGAGCTGTTAGCCGATCAGGTCGTTGGGCCGTTAACGCCAGAGCAAAAAGAGGTGGTCGGTATTCTCGATGACAGTAGCCGCAACCTGCAAAAACTGATTGAGCAACTGCTCGATTACAACCGCAAGCTGGCGGATGACGAGGTTGAGCTTGAACGTGTGGAAATCGCGCCGTTGGTGGAAAGCGTTGTTTCTGCACATAGCCTGCCGGCTCGCGCCAAAATGATACATACTGATGTTGCGCTTGCGGTGAACGCCTGCCTGGCAGAACCGATGCTATTGATGAGCGTGCTGGACAATCTTTATTCCAATGCGGTGCACTATGGCGCTGAATCCGGTAACATTTGGATCCGCAGCAGTTTGCATGGCTCAATGGTATACATTGATGTAATGAATACCGGCACACCGATTCCAGAAGCAGAACAGACCATGATCTTCGAGCCTTTTTTCCAGGGTAGCCATCAGCGAAAAGGGGCGGTAAAAGGAAGCGGGTTGGGGCTGAGCATTGCCAGAGATTGCATCCGCCGTATGCGGGGCAAACTGTATCTGGTTGATGAGCATGCGCAAAACGTTTGTTTTCGCATAGAACTGCCGCTATCTGCAGCGAAAAATCACTAAAATAAACCTAAGTCTGGTGAGTATGCCATACGTTGTTGTCCGAATGCTTAAACGACATTTTTTCCGTCGCGTCATCCTCGCAAGCCTGCCGTGTCTGGCGCTGGTAGGCTGCGTCCCGAACGCGGTGAATCATATTATCGGCGACCCCTCGCAGGAGAAAATTCCGCCTCATCAACTGGCGGACTACCTTGCAACCGACTGTAGCGATATCTGGTCGCTGTCTGGTCAGCCCACAGAGACCAATCCGCTGTACTGGCTGCGGGCGATGGATTGCGCCAATCGCCTGATGCCGGTACAGGCGCGTAGTGAAGCCAGCACGATGATGCCTGATACCTGGCAGGGGGCTTTCAGGCGCGGGATCCTGCTTGATAACGCCAACATTACGCCGCCTGAAAGGCGGGAGACGGTTACGCGCCTCGACGCATTAAGCCCGCAAATTCCGCCACAGGTACGCCCGCTGTATCAGGTCTGGCGCAGCAGTCAGACGTTGCAGTTGCAACTGGCCGAAGAGCGTATGCGCTACAGCAAGCTTCAGCAGGCGTCAGACAGCGATCTTGATACGCTACGTCAGCAGCAGCAACATTTGCAGTCTCAGCTCGATCTCACGACCCGCAAGCTGGAGAATCTAACCGATATTGAACGCCAGCTTTCCACGCGCAAACCTGCCGGTAGTTACAACCCTGATGCGCCGCACGGGAACGATAAACTCACCCCACCTGATAACGAGGAAGGCGCAGCGCCGTCTGCCGATGAGGTCACGCCATGATAAGCCGTAAGCCCGCGCATCTGCTGCTGGTGGATGACGATCCCGGCCTGTTGAAATTACTTGGAATGCGCCTGACCAGCGAAGGCTACAGCGTCGTAACCGCAGAAAGCGGGCAGGAAGGGCTACGAGTGCTGAACCGTGAAAAAGTGGATCTGGTTATTAGCGATCTGCGCATGGATGAAATGGACGGCATGCAGCTGTTTACTGAAATCCAGAAAGTGCAACCGGGAATGCCGGTTATTATCCTCACCGCTCACGGTTCCATCCCCGACGCCGTTGCGGCGACTCAGCAAGGGGTGTTCAGCTTTCTCACTAAGCCGGTGGATAAAGACGCGTTATACCATGCGATCGACGGGGCGTTGGAACAGTCTGCACCTGCCGCTGATGACAGCTGGCGTGAGTCCATCGTCACCCGCAGCCCACTGATGCTGCGCCTGCTGGAACAGGCGCGCATGGTGGCGCAATCGGACGTAAGCGTATTGATCAACGGCCAAAGCGGAACCGGGAAAGAAGTTTTTGCCCAGGCCATTCATAACGCCAGCCCGCGCAGCCACAAGCCTTTTATTGCCATTAACTGTGGCGCATTGCCGGAACAACTGCTGGAGTCTGAGCTGTTTGGTCATGCGCGCGGCGCATTTACCGGCGCGGTGAGCAATCGTGAAGGGCTATTTCAGGCCGCGGAAGGCGGGACGCTGTTTCTCGATGAGATTGGCGATATGCCCGCGCCGTTGCAGGTTAAATTGCTACGTGTATTGCAGGAGCGAAAAGTCAGGCCGCTGGGCAGTAACCGCGATATCGATATTGATGTGCGGATCGTTTCCGCGACCCACCGTGATTTACCCAAAGCGATGGCACGGGGGGAATTTCGCGAAGATTTGTACTATCGCCTCAACGTGGTGAGCCTGAAGATCCCGGCGCTGGCCGAGCGTACGGAAGATATTCCGCTGCTGGCAAACCATCTGCTGCGCCAGTCTGCTGAACGACACAAACCGTTCGTGCGCGCCTTTTCGACCGATGCCATGAAACGGTTAATGACCGCCAGTTGGCCTGGTAACGTGCGTCAGTTGGTTAACGTGATTGAGCAGTGCGTGGCGTTGACCTCTTCGCCGGTGATCAGCGACGCGCTGGTGGAGCAGGCGCTGGAAGGGGAGAACACCGCGCTGCCGACCTTTGTTGAAGCGCGTAACCAGTTTGAACTCAACTACCTGCGTAAGCTGTTGCAAATCACCAAGGGCAATGTGACCCATGCGGCGCGAATGGCGGGGCGCAACCGCACCGAATTCTACAAGTTGCTCTCTCGCCATGAGCTGGATGCAAACGATTTCAAAGAATAAATCTGCGGATTATGTTAGTTTTATTCGATCAAAAGACAGGCGACCTTTTCAAGGAATAGCATGAAAAAGATTGATGCGATTATTAAACCCTTCAAGCTGGACGACGTCCGCGAAGCGCTGGCTGAAGTCGGCATTACCGGTATGACTGTAACAGAAGTGAAAGGGTTTGGCCGTCAGAAAGGCCATACTGAGCTGTACCGTGGTGCGGAATATATGGTGGATTTTCTGCCGAAGGTAAAAATTGAAATTGTGGTCACCGACGACATCGTCGATACCTGCGTCGACACCATTATTCGTACTGCCCAGACCGGTAAAATCGGTGACGGTAAGATTTTTGTCTTCGACGTGGCACGCGTGATTCGTATTCGCACCGGTGAAGAAGACGACGCGGCAATCTAAGCCGCGCCGTGCTTGCCGGATGGCGGTGTAAACACCTTATCAGGCCTACAATATCCCGTAGGCCTGATAAGCGCAGCGCCATCAGGCATGAGTAATTACAAGACTTTATGCGGGCCGAAGCATTCGTAATGAATGTTCTCGTTTTTCACGCCCAGGCCGACCAGCTGCTTCGCGGCAAACTGCATAAAGCCAACCGGACCGCACAGATAAAACTGCATCGCCGGATCGCTGATTGCGCCTTCCAGTTTGTTCAAATCCATCAGACCAACGCTATCAAACGCACCTTTCGCGCGATCGGCTTCGGTTGGCTCACGATACCAGGTGTGTGCGCTAAAGCGTGGCAGCGTTTTGCCCAGTTCATTCACTTCATCGGCAAAGGCATGTACATCGCCATTTTCTACCGCGTGGAACCAGTTAACCTGCGCCGTATGATTCGCTTTTGCCAGCGTATCCAGCATCGCCAGCATCGGGGTTTGACCCACGCCTGCTGAAATCAGAGACACTGGGGTATCGGTCGCAACGTCCATAAAGAAATCGCCCGCAGGTGCAGCTAAGTGAACGACGTCGCCCACATTCGCATGGTTGTGCAGCCAGGTGGAAACCTGACCACCGTCTTCACGCTTCACGGCAATACGGTAGCCTTTGCCATCGGGTTTACGGGTCAGTGAGTACTGACGAATTTCCTGATGCGGGAAACCTTCCGGCTTCAGCCAGACGCCCAGGTATTGCCCCGGATGATATTCAGCCACTGCGCCACCGTCGACAGGTTCAAATTCAAAGCTGGTGATAAGCGCACTGCGTGGGGTTTTTGCCACGATGCGGAAAGGACGGGTACCTTCCCAGCCGCCATTTTTATTGGCATTTTCGCTGTAGATCTGCGCTTCACGGTTGATGAAAACGTTCGCCAGCACGCCGTATGCTTTGCCCCATGCATCCAGAACTTCCTGGCCCGGGCTGAACATTTCGTCCAGCGTTGCCAGCAAATGGCCACCTACGATGTTGTACTGCTCCGGTTTAATCTGGAAGCTGGTATGCTTCTGCGCGATTTTCTCAACGGCAGGCAACAGCGCCGCCAGGTTCTCGATATTGCTGGCATACGCGGCAATAGCGTTAAACAGCGCTTCCCGCTGATCGCCATTACGCTGGTTACTCATGTTGAAGATTTCTTTCAGCTCTGGGTTATGCGTAAACATGCGATCGTAGAAATGGGCGGTCAGCTTCGGGCCTGTTTCAACCAGCAGGGGAATGGTGGCTTTCACTGTAGCGATGGTTTGTGCGTCAAGCATACGGTCTTCCTTTATCTGAAATTTTAATGATGTATGTCAAATGCATCTTATAAAAAATACCCCTGCATTGTAAATGGTTCTTTGTAACTTTGCGTTGTAAAGGTTACATCGTGAAAAATATGCATCACAAACCTGAAAAGAAATCCGTTGAAATTCAGCAGACCTTTGTTCTCCAAAGCCTTGCGTGCCGTGAAGGTAATCGTTTGCGTAAAATCCTTTGTCAAGACCTGTTATCGAAGAATGATTCGGTTATACTGTTCGCCGTCGTCCAACGGGACTGCCTTTTTAGGCCGAAATTCTATTGTTAGCTGAGTCAGGAGATGCGGATGTTAAAGCGTGAAATGAACATTGCCGATTATGATGCCGAACTGTGGCAGGCTATGGAGCAGGAAAAAGTACGTCAGGAAGAGCACATCGAACTGATCGCCTCCGAAAACTACACCAGCCCGCGTGTTATGCAGGCGCAGGGTTCTCAGCTGACCAACAAATACGCTGAAGGTTATCCGGGCAAGCGCTACTACGGCGGTTGCGAGTACGTTGATATCGTTGAGCAATTGGCTATCGATCGTGCAAAAGAGCTGTTTGGCGCTGACTACGCTAACGTACAGCCGCACTCCGGCTCCCAGGCTAACTTCGCTGTTTACACCGCTCTGCTGCAACCGGGTGATACCGTTCTGGGTATGAACCTGGCGCAAGGCGGCCACCTGACTCACGGTTCCCCGGTTAACTTCTCTGGCAAGCTGTACAACATCATCCCTTACGGTATTGATGAGTCTGGTAAAATTGACTACGAAGATATGGCTAAGCAGGCCAAAGAGCACAAGCCGAAGATGATCATCGGCGGCTTCTCTGCTTACTCCGGCGTTGTTGATTGGGCAAAAATGCGTGAAATCGCCGACAGCATTGGCGCATACCTGTTCGTTGACATGGCGCACGTTGCGGGCCTGATCGCCGCAGGCGTTTACCCGAACCCGGTTCCACACGCACACGTAGTGACCACCACCACCCACAAAACCCTGGCGGGTCCGCGCGGCGGCCTGATCCTGGCGAAAGGCGGTGACGAAGAGCTGTACAAAAAGCTGAACTCCGCGGTGTTCCCAAGCGCGCAGGGCGGCCCGCTGATGCACGTGATCGCGGCGAAAGCCGTGGCGCTGAAAGAAGCGATGGAGCCTGAGTTTAAGGTTTACCAGCAGCAGGTTGCTAAAAATGCTAAAGCGATGGTAGAAGTGTTCCTGAACCGTGGCTACAAAGTGGTTTCTGGCGGTACTGAAAACCACCTGTTCCTGCTGGATCTGGTTGATAAAAACCTGACCGGTAAAGAAGCTGACGCCGCACTGGGCCGCGCTAACATCACTGTTAACAAAAACAGCGTGCCGAACGATCCGAAGAGCCCGTTTGTGACTTCCGGTATCCGTATCGGTTCTCCGGCTGTGACTCGCCGTGGCTTTAAAGAAGCGGAAGTGAAAGAGCTGGCTGGCTGGATGTGTGACGTTCTGGACAACATCAATGACGAAGCCGTTATCGAGCGCGTCAAAGGTAAAGTTCTGGATATCTGCGCACGCTTCCCGGTTTACGCGTAATTCTGCTTAACGCAAAACGAAAGGCCGCTGATGCGGCCTTTTTTAATGCCTGATAGCGCTGCGCTTATCAGGCTGCTATCACAACGACTTCAGCGCTACGCCTTCATCGCACAGCGCTTCCTCGCTTACTACTCGTCCTGAATGAATTAACTTACGCAGTGCGCGCACTTCGCGTCCGTTGTTGAGCGCTACTGCGCCAATTAGCTTCCCATCACGCAGGTGGAACCAGATAGCCTTGCCGTCATCCGGATTGCCACGACATAACCATGTTTGCCCTTGCATACCGCCAACAAATTGCAGATTGTCATTAAATTGGTCGGTCCAGAACCAGCCTGGCGTCTTCTCCGGCAACGGCAGATTAAGCATTGCGGCAGCGGCAATCTGTGCCTGGTTATTGGCATTTTCCCAGCTTTCTACCCGTTCTAACGAACCGTCGGGCTGGCGCGTTATCGCCACATCACCGGCGGCGAAAATCGCGGGATCGGAGGTGATGCATGCGGAGTCAACGATAATACCGTTAGCCGTCTCCAGCCCCGCTTCGCGAGCCAGCGCATCATTCGCCACGATGCCGATGCCATAAACCAGCGCATTGGCCTGTAGCGTCTCGCCGTTTTGCAGGGTAAGCGAGAGAAACTCTCCCGCTTCAGCGTGCTCAATGGCGCTGTTGAGCAGCACCCGCCCCCCTGCCTGTCGGTGGCGGTTTAGCAGATAGTCGCGCACCGGAGCAGGGGCGTTGCGGCCCATTACCGTTGAGGCCAGCTCCACTAACGTTACCCGACAGCCGCGTTGGATCGCGCTGGCCGCTAATTCCAGGCCAATGGTGCCCGCACCGACAATCACAATCGACTTGCCCGGCAGCAAGACACCGCGCAGACGTTCGGCATCTGTGGCGTGACGCAGGGTAAAGCAACGTTCGCCCAGTTTATCCAGCAGCGGCAGCGGTCTGGCGGCGGCCCCGGTCGCCAACAGCAACTGCGACCAGCGGTATGACTGACCATCGGCGAGCATCAGCGTGCGCGAGGTGCGGTCAATCTGACGCAGCGTGACGCCAAGATGCAGCTGTACGTTGTTCTCCAGCCACCAGTCAGCGTTCAGGATCGGCTGTCGCTGTGGATTTTCGTCCAGCAGCATCGCTTTGGAGAGCGGAGGGCGTTCATAGGGCAGATACGGCTCATCGGAAAACAGATGCAATTCGCCGTTAAATCCTTGCTGACGCAGTGCGACGGCGGCCATTGCCGCAGCCTGACCACCGCCGACGATAGCGATAACTTTATGGCTCATAACGCCTCCTCAGAGATCCAGTCCGGCGGCAACGTGACGAATACCGCGAATGCCCAAACCGGCATCGGCATTGATCATCACGCCACTCAATGTGCGATTGTTGCGCTTTGACGCCAGCATCACATACGGGCCGGTAAAATCCGCTGGCTCAGGAAAAAACTGCAACGGCAAAATGGCGGCGATTTTTTCCGGCGTCAGCGACTGCATAATCGACGTATCGCCCTGGCCCAGCGCCTGTGGGCCGCGCAGATCGGTCGCCATGCCGCACGGACCGACGCCGTTGACGCGCACCTTTGGCGCCAGCTCGTAGGCTAACTGGCGAATCAACCCGGTGGCGGCATGTTTAGAGGCGGTATACAACGGACCGCCGCCGCCGGGATACCACGCCGCGTTGGAAAGGGTAAAGATGATGTTGCCTTCGCTGGCGATAAGCGCAGGGGCGCAGGCTTTTGCGCCCAGCAGATAGCCCAACACGTTGACGTTAAACAGCTCATGAAAGCCGCTCTCCAGCGCGTCCGCTGGCGTATTGACCAGCGAGGCGTTGTGATCCCATATCCCGGCGTTGCCGATCAAACAGTCCAGGGTGCCGTAGCGCGCCAGAATTTGATCCACCGCGCGCTGATAGTCGGCGTAGCAGGTGACGTTGCCTTCTACTGCCAGCACATGTTCGCCAAAACGTTGGCGCAGGCTGGCGACTTTGGCTGGCGAAAGTTCCAGCGTGGCGACCCGCGCGCCTTCCTCAATGAAACGCTCGACCAGCGCCAGGCCAAGACCGGAGCCGCCGCCGGTGATAAAGACCACGTTATCGCGTAAATCGCTCATCTCGCGTCCTCTGGAATATCAACGAACACATCACTACCTTCCACGTACACCGCGTAGGTGGTCAGCGGATCGGTGGCAGGTAAACACAACGCCTTACCGGTTTTCAGGCAGAAACTGGCGGCATGTAGCGGGCATTCCACCGTCGCATCGTCTTCCAGATAACCTTCCGACATCGAGGCATTACCGTGGCTACAGCGATCGTTAATGGCATAAAACTCGCCGCCAACGTTGAACAGTGCGATGACGGGCGAGGTGTCGAGCCGGAGCGCTTCACCCTCCGGCAAATCCCCTACGGGGCAGGCATAAATACGACTCATCAGAACAATACACTCAGGTTATGGGAGGTGATCACCGCTTGATCCAGCACGATCTCACGCTCCAGTAAGCGCCACTCATCGCCCGGTAAACGGCGCACTTTGTCCATGCGCATGCCGACGTAAAAGGTTTCATCGCGCTCTTTTTGCGCGCGATACAGCAGATAGTTAAGGCGCACGGCGAATACATCCGGCACTTCGGTTTCACTGACCTGGCAGTTGCTGATCAGGTGCCGGGTACGCGACGGCGGCTCCTCTGCCCAGGCCATTCCGGTTTCCAGTCGCGCAATACGGCGTTCAAGCTGATCTTTATTGTCGTTAAAAATCCAGGTGGTTGGCGGCTGCACGCCTTTGCGACGATCGCGCGTCTGGGCATTGACTGTTGTGCGCATGGTATAGCGAATGTCGTCATCCAGCTGTGCCAGCCAGTCGCGAAACTGCCAGTCATCCAGCAGGCTGGCTTCATGGTAGAGAAACTGCGTAATGCGGTGATGCAGTTCCAGGGAAACTAAAGCACTCATTTCATCACCTCCTGCTGGTAAGCGGCGGTTTTTTCCTGCACTTCCTGCCAGCTTTCGCTGCTGAGTAAATCAGCCCAGCGCTGATACATGCCGCGGGCGGCGGTTTCTGAGAAGATGTAGTTGGTGATCCCCGGAATGCCGTCTTCACGACGTCTCTCCTGACCTAACCCCATTTCCAGGCACAGTTTGCTATTACGCGCCCGATGACCCTTCAGCAGTTTTTGAATTTCACACCAGTTTTCCGAGTCGTCCTGTTCAAGGAATCCGGCGGGGCCAAAAGCGCGCGTAGCGCTGTTTTCAAATGCGGCTTTCACTTCATCAGAGGCGGCTTTATCGGTAATACAGAACGCCCACACTTCAACCTGATCAGGACCGCGCGGATGCCAGACGCGCAACGTAGCGGTACCATTGAGCCAGGAAAGCGTTGGAAAAATGTTGTTGTGACCGGCCAGACGCAGGGCACGAACCTTACCCAGACGCTGTTCAGCTTCCGCGTAGGTGTCGCGGTAGTAGCTGGAGACTTCGCCGTCGACCCACACGTTGGCATCCGGCTTTTCGGTAAAGAAGAAGCCGCTGCCGTGCCCGTCCTGGCCGAACTGTAGTGCATCTTTGGCGGTTTCCCACACCGGGCGAGCGGTTTGTCCGTCACCGAGGCGTTTATCGCTACCGTCGTCTTTTGCCCCCAACACCTGCACAGCGGAGGCATGACTGAACAATGCGTGATACTGATCGCTGGCAAACTGTTCGGCGGGGAATTTCCAGTTACAGTCGATGGTCCACTTCTGTACGCCGCCGACGATTTCTGTGCCGCCTTCGCGGCGGTCAAGCACACCGTCGAGATACCACGCGATGTCGCCGAGATAATCGCGTAGCGTGGGCGCGGTGGTGTCCCAGTTGCCGAAAATCAGCCCTTTATAGCTCTCTACGCCAGGAACTTCGTTCAGTCCCCAGTGCGATTTGCATAGCCCTTGCGGGTAAGCGCGAGGCTCCAGCGGGACGTCGATCAGCTCGCCATTGATACCGTACGACCAGCCGTGATACGGGCAGGTAAAGGCGCGAGTGTTCCCGCAGTCGGCGTAGCTGACGCGCATCGCCCGGTGGCGGCACTGGTTGAGAAACGCTTTGATGCTGCCGTCTTTCTGGCGAACCACCACGACCGCATCCTCGCCCATGTAGGTGTTAAAAAAATCACCGGCTTTGGGGATTTGGCTTTCGTGGGCGAGAAATAGCCAGCAGCGCCCGAAGATGCGCTCCAGCTCCAGTTGGTAAATTTCTGGGTCAGTATAAATCCGTGGGGTTACACGACCGTTTTGCGTGTCGATCAGTTGGTAGATGTCTAAATTTGAGGGTGTGGTCATATTTTTTAATCCTGAAAGATAAGATGTATTGACCTTCTATTTTTGTGCCATAAGGATGTTGCTGATTAGTTATCAATCTGTGAAATAGTAAATTTCTACCAGTTGAGACATTTTTTCGATAACAAGGAGAAGGGCATGGAACTGAGGCACTTACGCTATTTTGTGGCGGTGGCGCAGGCGCTGAATTTCACCCGGGCGGCAGAAAAGCTGCATACCTCTCAGCCGTCGTTAAGCAGCCAGATCCGCGATCTGGAAACCTGCGTGGGCGTTCCGTTACTGGTGCGGGATAAGCGAAAAGTTGCGCTGACGGCGGCGGGGGAATGCTTTTTACAGGACGCGCTGGCGATCCTTGAGCAGGCGGAAAATGCCAAAGTTCGCGCCCGTAAAACGGGGCAGGAAGATAATCATTTCGCTATTGGTTTTGTCCCTTCCGCTGAGGTGAATTTGCTCCCGAAAGTGCTGCCCTTATTTCGTTTAAAACAACCGGATACACACATTGAGCTGGTAAGCCTGATAACCACCGAACAGGAAGAAAGGATCCTCAACGGAGAACTGGACGTGGGCTTAATGCGTCACCCGGTGTACAGCCCGGAGCTGGATTATCTGGAGCTGATTCATGAGCCGCTGGTCGTGGTGTTACCGGTGAACCATCCGTTAGCCAATGAGCAAGCGATCTCCGCAGAACAGTTACACGGCGTAAATTTTGTCAGTACCGATCCCGCTTATTCCGGGGCGCTAGCGATGATTGTCAAAAACTGGTTTCAGCAGCAGGAAAGCCAGCCCAATATTGTGCAGGTAGCGACCAATATTCTGGTGACCATGAATCTGGTCGGCATGGGGCTGGGGGTGACTTTGATACCCGGTTATATGAATAATTTTAATACCGGGCAGGTGGTTTTTCGGCCTATTGTTGGCGATGTTCCGACCATTGCCCTGCTGATGGCGTGGAAAAAAGGGCCAATCAAACCGGCATTGACCGATTTTATCGCCACTGTGCATGAACGTTTAGCCGTGAGCCTGGCGGAGTAATGACTACAGCTCGCTAAGCTGTGATTCGACATAAAGATAGCCAATTCCCATGAGTTGCTGAGGGCGATTAAGCTGACCGAAGCTTATCTGAGTTGCTCTGGCACGCGGGTTATCGCCGTGATCGAACGGATTAAACCCGGTTTGCTGTACCAGCGTATTGAGCCAGCTATCGCCAAATGCACAGCTACGACCATACAACCATATTTGATTAATGTTCAGTATATTCAAAAAATTATAAAGACTCAGGCCGATGGCGCTGGCGGCATGTTCGGCCCAGGCCTGAATGCGAACATCTCCGTGTTGCCAGGCAGTAATAAGCTGGTCGGTGGTGAGCGTTTCCGGGTCGTAAAGGGATGTCGGCTGCGATTTCATCCACACGCGGGCCTGCTTTTTCAACGCGCTCAATGACGCCACTGTTTCCAGACAGCCATAACGGCCACAGTCACAGGCGATCCCATCGGGATGAATGATGGTATGCCCAATCTGACCGCTGCCATACAGACTCCCGCGCCAGATGTTATCGTTAATCACAAACGATGAGCCAATACCGTAATCAACGTTAATCACGCAAAAATCACCGTTAGCCGCCGGGTTTTGCCATTTTTCCGCCAGCGCCAGCATCACGCAGTCATTATCCAGCCGGACCTGTACGCCGAGCATCTCCTCCAGCAGATATTTTATTTCCACCGGTGTTTTCCACGGCGCCTGAGGCATGGTTTTTGATGCGCCGGTTATCGGATCAACCTGACCGTGAACGCCAAGCGCCAGATTAATCGTGACCTCGGGAAATTGTCGACGATATTCCCGCCAGTGCGCCGCCAATGCTGTCAGCAGCGCTTTTGGCGATTCGGGGTTGATGACTTCATGCTGCCAGTCGCCGACGGCAACCAGCCGAGCATCCGCCAGTTGACTGGTGATGCTGGTGGGGGTGACGTTGATACACAGCGTCCAGGCACCTTTCTCTGGCAAATGATAGCTGCCACTGCTCAAACCGCGCTGGCTTAAAGTTTCTCGCGAATGGCTGATTCTTCCTTCATCCATCAGTTCTTCGAGGATATTGCTAACCGCCGGGATCGACAGGCTGGTGAGCTGCGCCAGCTGTGACTTGCTGAGCTGCTTTTCTCGCCACAGATGTGACAAAAAAATCTGTTTATTCGCCTGACGTACCCTGGCGTTGTTGAACCCCGAACGCTGCATTCACTTAACTCCCTTAACTATATTGCGTGAGCATTGCGCATTTTAACGCCACTTAACTGCCGCAGAATAGCATCAAGTTGAATTTTTACTTTTGTTTATTAAGTGGAGCGCGGCATGTACGGTTCAGTAAAAGTTTGGCAGGAAACGATCACCCTCCCCACGTGGACAGCGGGTGAAGAAGACGCCAACCCAATGTTTCTGGAAAAGCGAGTTTATCAGGGGTCTTCAGGAGCGGTTTATCCCTATGGCGTGATTGATACGCTGACCGGCAAACGTGAAATGCGCGACTATCAGGCGGTATGGATGGAGAATGACTTCATTCGCATCATGCTGCTGCCGGAGTTAGGCGGACGCATTCATCGAGCGTATGACAAAGTGCAGCAGCGCGACTTCGTCTACTACAACGAAGTGGTAAAACCTGCGCTGGTCGGTCTGCTTGGGCCGTGGATCTCTGGCGGCATTGAGTTTAACTGGCCGCAACATCATCGCCCGACCACCTTTATGCCGGTGGATTTTACGCAACAGCAGGGTGAGCAGGGCGAATACACCGTCTGGATGGGCGAGGTAGAGCCCATGCGTGGTTTACAGGTCATGACCGGATTCACGCTGTATCCGGATCGCGCGTTGATCGAGATAACCGGGAAGGTTTTTAACGGTAACGCTACCCCGCGCCACTTCTTATGGTGGGCGAATCCGGCGGTGAAGGGCGGCGACGATCACCAAAGCGTGTTTCCACCGGATGTGACGGCGGTATTCGACCACGGTAAGCGCGATGTCTCTGCGTTTCCCATCGCCACCGGCACATACTACAAAGTGGACTATTCGGCTGGCGTGGATATCTCGCGCTACAAAAACGTACCAGTGCCGACCTCCTATATGGCTGAAAAATCTGATTATGATTTTGTTGGTGCCTGGCATCACGGCGAGCGCGGTGGGTTGCTGCATGTGGCCGATCACCACGTTTCGCCAGGGAAAAAACAGTGGACTTGGGGTTATGGCGACTTTGGTGTTGCCTGGGATCGTAATCTCACTGATGACAACGGTCCGTATATCGAACTTATGACCGGGGTCTTTACCGATAACCAGCCGGATTTCACCTGGCTTGCGCCGTACGAAGAGAAAGTCTTCGTGCAAAACTTCCTGCCTTACAGCGAACTGGGTATGGTGCAAAACGCCAGCACGCAGTTGGCGCTTCGTCTGGTGCGTGAGAGTCGCCAGCTTTCTGTGGGCATTTATGCGATTGCGCCGTTACGCGATGTTCAGGTTACGCTTGCCGCACACGGGCAGCCATTCTATGAAAATACACTCACTCTGGAGCCGGGACAGAGCTGGCTGACTGATGTGTCAGACAATGGCCATACCCGGGTGACAATGACCGTCACTAACGCCGATGGTGCTACGCTTTTGCAGTACGAAGAGCACATCGCGCAAGAGTTACCGCTGCCTTCGGCGGCCGTCGCGCCAGCACAGCCAGAAGCACTCTCTAATACCGATGAACTCTATTTTATTGGTCAGCATCTGGAGCAGTACAACCATGCCAGCCGCTATGCTGAAGATTATTATCGCCGCGCGCTGGATGTTGATCCGCTGGATTACCGCAATAATGTGGCCCTGGGGACGCTGGCGCTAAACCGCGCAGACTGGGCGCTGGCGGCGCATTGTGCGGGTAAGGCGCTGGAACGGGCGCATAAGCTCAATAAAAATCCGCGTGATGGCGAGGCGAGCATGCTGCTGGCCGCCGCACAGGAACGTCAGGGCGACAATGACAGCGCTTGGGATAATTATTATAAGGCCAGTTGGAGCGGCAACTGTCGGGATGCGGCTTTCTGGTCGTTAGCGCGTCTGGCGATGAAGCGTCAGGACTACGTTGGCGCGTTGGAAAAAGTCGAGCAGAGCCTGCGCTTTAACGGCAGTAATAACCTGGCGATGGGACTGAAAGCGCTGGCGCTGGCAAAACTTGATCGCATTCCGCAAGCCCTGGACTACATTCGCCAACAGCTGGTTGATTATCCTCTGAGCTACACCCTGCACTATGCGCGCTGGGCCATCTGTCAGGACGAGGCGACGGCGCAAGCGCTGATCTCGATTACCGGGCGGCGCGGTACCAACGCGTGTGAACTGGCAGGCTGGTTGATCTCATTGGGGCAAAAGGATGCTGCCCGTGGCGTGCTGGAACTGCTCGACAGCCAGGAAACGCTGCCTATGCTGTGGCGCGCCTCGCTAAGTGACAACCCACAACCCTTCATCGAACGTGCCCGCGAATGCCTGCAAAACCGCGTTCGTTTCCCCAATACGCTGGATGAAGTGCAGATGCTGCAAACCCTCGAACAGAGCGCTTTTGCCCGCTATTTACTTGGCTGTTTCTGGTACAGCAAACGGCGTTATGCCGAAGCGGTATCCTGCTGGCAGTTTACCCTTGCGCAGGAAGCGGATTTCGCTCCTGTACACCGCTTACTGGGGATCTATGCCTGGAACAAACTGCATGATGCGCAGCGGGCGATGCAGTATCTGTCGCAGGCCGTGGCACTGGAGCCGCAAAATGCCCGTTTCCTGTTTGAACTCGACTATCTCAAGAAGCTGATGGCGCAACCGGCTGAGCTGCGCCTGCAGCGACTGGAAGCCAGCAAAGAGATTGTCTTCCATCGTGACGATCTGACGGTGGAACTGCTCAGTCTGTGGAATGGATTAGGGCGTTACGACGATGCCGCAGCAGTATTACGTGAGCGCGTGTTCCATCCGTGGGAAGGTGGTGAAGGCAAAGCCACCGGGCAATATCTGCTGAATCAGATGCATCGTGCGCTGGCTGCCATTCAGTCCGGCGACCCGCAAACCGCCATCGCGCAGTTGCAACAGGCGTTGCACTACCCGCAAAACCTCGGGGAGGGGCGTTTACCCGGACAAACGGATAACGATATCTGGTATTTACTGGGACATTGCGCGCAGCAGCAGGGGTGTTTTGATGAATCCCAGCGTTACTTCTCCCGTGCGACACGCGGCGGTAGCACACTGGATGCTGGCCGTTACTACAACGACCAGCCTGTGGATTATCTCTTCTGGCAGGGTATGGCGCAGAGAAAACTTGGCGATGATGCTCAGGCGAACGCTCTATTTAATAGCTTCCTGCAATGGGTTGAATCGCATCGCGACAATGTCCCGGATGTCGATTTCTTTGCCGTATCGCTACCCGATCTGGTGGTACTGGATACCTCAGCACAAGCAAAACACCAGCAACACTGCCTGTTTATCAGTGTGCTCGGGCATCTGGGGTTGGGAAATAGTGCTGCTTGCCAGCGCGATCTTGACGCACTCCTGCAGCTCAATCCGGCGCATGACAAGGCATTACTGCTGCGTCACGCCATTAACGTAAGGCTTTTCCAGTAACACCCGAAATGGGTGGGGGCAACCTCACCCGAAACCTACTGTCCCCTGCGTTTCCCTGAAAGAGGAATCATAATGAATAACGCGCAGACACATTTAAAGATTGGTTACGTCTGGACTATCTGCCTGGTTGCGGCCTGCGGTGGTTTACTGTTTGGCTATGACTGGGTGGTGATCGGTGGGGCAAAACCCTTCTATGAAGCCTATTTCTCGATTACCGATCCGGCGCAATCCGGCTGGGCGATGAGTTCGGCTTTGGTCGGTTGTATCTTTGGCGCGCTGATTTCCGGATGGTGCGCCGATAAGTTTGGCCGAAAGATGCCGCTGATTCTCTCGGCGATCCTCTTTAGCGCTTCCGCCTGGGGAACTGCCGTCGCCAGTAATTTCGACATGTTTATTGTTTATCGCATCGTTGGAGGCGTGGGGATTGGTCTGGCGTCTGCGCTAAGCCCGTTGTATATCGCCGAGGTTAGTCCGGCTGAAAAGCGTGGGCGCTTTGTTGCCGTTAACCAGCTCACTATCGTGATTGGCGTACTGGCGGCGCAGCTTATCAACCTGATGATTGCCGAACCAGTAGCCTCAGGCGCTACGCAGCAGGCGATTGTGGAAAGCTGGAACGGTCAGACGGGCTGGCGTTGGATGTTTGGCGCTGAATTAGTGCCCGCGATAATTTTCCTGGTACTGATGTTCTTTGTACCTGAATCGCCGCGCTGGCTGGTGAAAGCAGGCAAAGCCGATCGTGCGCGTACCATGCTGCAGCGCATTGGTTCGGCGGAATATGCTGGTCAAACGCTGAAAGAGATTGAACATACGTTGCAAAAAGATAATCACAAGGTCGCGTGGTCAACGCTGTTACAACCGCAGATCAAACCGATTGTGATTATTGGAATGGTGCTGGCAGTGTTCCAGCAGTGGTGTGGGATCAACGTTATTTTCAACTATGCGCAGGAGATCTTCGCCTCTGCCGGATTCGACATCAACGGTACGTTAAAATCGATCGTGGCGACAGGGATCATCAATCTGGTCTTTACCCTTGCCGCTCTGCCGTTAGTAGACAAAATTGGTCGCCGTAAACTGATGTTGTTCGGGGCGTCAGGATTAACGGTTATCTATATGCTGATTGCCGGGGCGTACGGGTTGGGCATTATGGGCTGGCCGGTTCTGGTTCTGGTGCTGGCGGCGATCGCTATTTATGCCCTGACGCTGGCCCCGGTGACCTGGGTGCTGCTGTCTGAAATTTTCCCTAACCGCGTCCGCGGGCTGGCGATGTCGCTCGGTACGCTAGCGCTGTGGATTGCCTGCTTCCTGCTGACCTATACTTTCCCGCTGCTCAATGCGAGTCTGGGCGCGTCGGGAAGCTTCCTGTTGTACGGTGTGATTTGCGCGATGGGATTCATGTATGTTCTGCGTAATGTTCCGGAAACCAAAGGCGTGACGCTGGAAGCGCTGGAAGAGCAGCTGGCGGCGCAGCATACGAAAGTTGGCGCATCAGCCCAACAACGAAGCGCTCGCTAATGGATGGTCTGCTGATGCTACAAAACGCACATCTGCGGATGTGCGTAGATCCGCAGGGCGGTTCGCTATTAAGTCTGGTTTCGTTACAACATCAACAGGCAATTTTACGCGAAGGTCATGGTCAGCAGCCCGGTGATTGCGGCCTGTTCCCGATGCTGCCGGTCGCGAATCGGGTGGCGGGAAATCGTTTTATGCTGCGCGGTGAAGAGGTGGTGTTACCTCAACATGGCGCAGATGACACCTTTTTCCTGCACGGTGACGGCTGGCTGCAACGCTGGCAGGTTATCACCGTGACCCAAAGCGGTTGTTTGCTGCAGTTGCGCAGTTGGCATCCCTGTGGCTATGACTATACGGCGCAACTTTGCTATCAACTGGAAACCTCAAGCCTGCACGTCTCGTTGACGCTCACCCATTGCGGTGAACAGCCGATGATTTATGGCTGTGGGTTCCATCCGTTTTTCGCTTTTGATAAGCACAGCACGGCGCAATTCACCACCGGCGGCTACTGGCCGGAGGGGGAACAGCATCTGCCGCTGGAATGGCAACGTGAAATCCCTCCAGCGGCGGATTTCATGTACGCGCAATACGGCGAGGATAGCTGGCTGAACGTTGGATATTCTGGCTGGAGCGGGCGGGCCGTTATTCAGCGAGATGTGATGAAAGTCACGATTTTAGCGCAAACTCCATGGTTGATGCTGTTCAGAATGTCGGGTGAGGAGTTCTTGTGCCTGGAGCCGCAAACGCATCCGGTGAATGCCCACCACATGCAGGGGCAGCCGGGATTGCAGGTTTTAGCGCAGGGAGAACGCTGCCATTTTGCGATGCAGATTTGCGTCGAATAGGGCAAAATCATGTTATCTGCCTGTTAATGCTCTCTTGCGCCAGCCTGCGTTTGTCGCCAGACTATCGCCTCCAAACGGGAGGGATTCATGGCTTTGCATTCCACGCGCTGGCTGGCGCTCGGTTATTTTACCTACTTCTTTAGCTACGGTATTTTTCTGCCTTTCTGGAGCGTCTGGCTCGAAGGGCTGGGGCTGACGCCGGAAACCATCGGTTTACTGCTGGGCGCGGGGCTGATTGCCCGTTTTCTCGGCAGTTTGCTGATTGCGCCGCGCGTAAGCGATCCCTCTCGTCTGATCTCCGCTTTACGTATTCTGGCCCTGTTGACGCTGGTGTTTGCGCTGGCCTTCTGGGCGGGCACCAACGTGGCGTGGCTGATGGTGGTGATGGTCGGCTTTAACCTGTTTTTCTCGCCGCTGGTGCCGTTGACCGACGCGCTGGCCAACACCTGGCAAAAACAGATAACCATGGACTACGGTCGGGTAAGACTGTGGGGATCCGTTGCCTTTGTGATTGGCTCTGCGCTGACCGGCAAGCTGGTGAGCCTGTTTGACTATCGGGTGATCCTGGTCCTGCTGTCGCTTGGCGTCGCGTCGATGCTATTGGGGATGATGATCCGCCCGAGCGTGCAGCCAGCAGGGGAAAACCGTCAGCAGGAGAGCGCGGGATGGCCCGCCTGGCGCGTGTTGATAACCCAAAGCTGGCGTTTTCTGGCCTGCGTGAGTCTGTTGCAAGGTGCGCATGCCGCTTATTACGGTTTCAGCGCCATCTACTGGCAGTCTGCCGGATATTCCGCTTCGGCGGTGGGCTATTTGTGGTCATTAGGTGTGGTGGCGGAAGTGATTATTTTTGCGCTCAGTCACAAGCTATTCCGCCGCTTTAGCGCGCGCGATTTGCTGCTGCTTTCCGCCGTTTGCGGCGTGGCCCGTTGGGGGTTGATGGGCTGGAGCACTGAGCTACCGTGGCTGATTGTGGTGCAAATCCTCCATTGCGGAACCTTTACCGTCTGCCACCTGGCGGCAATGCGCTATATCGCGACGCGCCAGGGCAGCGAAGTGATACGTTTGCAAGCGGTGTATTCTGCGGTGGCGATGGGCGGCAGCATCGCCATCATGACCGTATTCGCAGGCTACCTGTACCAGAATCTGGGCAACGGCGTATTCTGGGTGATGGCGCTGGTGGCGCTACCGGCAATCTTTCTGCGCCCGAAGGTGGTGGCGCAGCCTGCAACGTTATGATTCGAGGATTTTGCGGATCTGCTGCTGCTGATGCGGCGTAAGTGCCAGATCCGCATGAATCAACGGCGGTGAAAACAGCGGCAGCGGCGTGGTATACGGCGTAATAATCAGCGTGACTCCGCGCGGCGAACCCTGTTTTTGAAAGTCCTGCATCGGCATATGTTTTACGTTGAGCGGCAGCAGCGTCAGTTCGCGCAGCTGTTGCTCAATATGCGCTTCAAGTTGTTCATTGTTGCCGGTCAGCAGGATAATCTGCTTCTCGTGCAAATCCTTCTCCTGCATCAGCCAGGCACCGAAAATAACGGCGACCAGCCCGATCTCTTCTTCTGAAAACTGCACATCGTACTCCGCTTCGAAGCCATGTATCGCCTCGCGGGTAGTACGAACCAGACGGGGATAAAGTCGGCTGAACTCCTCCGGCAGCGTGTTATCAATGCCAATGGCAAACACGCTGCGGTTAAGCGCCTGGGCAAGGTGAATATACAGCTGATCGTTCAGTCCTTGCTCATCGCTGAAGCGCACATTGCCATACTCGCGAAAACGCAGCACCAGCCGTGCAATAGCAAGGCGCAGGCGACGATCCTGCTGGTGGTTATCGCGCACTGGGTCGGGGATACGGAGCATTGAGAACAGCAACGCCATAAACAGCGATTCGCCCGGCGGCGCACTCTGCATGACGTGGCGCTGCCAGTGGCGGCCAATTTCCTCCGCGAGCGGATACTCTGCGCAGGATTGCGCCCAGCGTTGCTGGAGCGGATTAAATTCCGGGGTGACTCCCGCGTGATGCTGTAGCAGACAATACTGTAAATACAGGCGCAGGAACTGGATGTCACGGTACTCAAACGGCTTCTGCAAGCGCCGGGAGCACAGATTAATGAGCGCATGCAGATTGGTGTCGTCATACAGCGTACGCGCGATACCTTGTTGTTTCAGCGCCATTTTTAATGCGGGTGTGAAATGCTGGGCGATGAAAGTCGGGCAGATCCGCAGACCGCGGCGCAGCCACTGCAACAGACACAGGCGCTGATTTAGCGGGGTCCCTTCGATCGTATAGCCGCCATTCAGCGCGGTGGTAATCGCGAGTCGGTGATAGCGCTGGATTTCGAGTCCTGCGCCAATAATATCTTCCTCAACAGTGGCATCATCAACGCCATTGAGGCTACTGAAGGTTTGAGCTGTAGCGATTTGCCCTGGCAGGAAAAGCGTCAGCAGCACCTGGCAACGGCGCTGGGGAGCGGAAAGTACAGATGGTGGAGCAAGCGTTGACATCATCTGTAGGATCTCCCGTAAGTATGTTTGATAAGAATAGCTAAAGTTTGCTCATAGATTTGGAGAATGGAATGCTTTCCACCAGGAATGCTGGAGAGCGTCACAGAATTTTTAACGTGCGGAACAGATAGCAGGAGTGGAACGCAGCGCGTTAACTGGCTTTTTCACTGTTTTATCTTCTATTGAGACATAAAAAAACCCGCCTGAGGGTGACGGGTTGAGAAGACGAGTGGAAATGCGCGGTCTGGTGTTACTGCTCGCGGCTCAGCGTTAATCCCACATCACCGCCAGGATGTACAGACAATAGCGTCTCTTTTGAGTAACCGCTTTCGCTCATCAGACAGGCGCAGGCGGCGTCAAAGATAGCCAGGACCAGTAAAATTGAGGTGGTGGCCAACATGTTCAACGGGTCGGCCTCACGCTGGACGCCGGTGGAAATCACCAGCCTCGACGCTTTAGCAATGGCTGAGTCGGCGTTTTCAGTCACGCTCAGGATGGGCACATTTCTCGCAGCCAGTCCGGGCAGCAGTCGGGTGAGTTCATCCGAATTTCCCCCGCGTGATAGCATAATGACCAGGTCGTCGGCGCGTAAAAAACCGAGATCGCCATGCGCCGCATCCGTCGCGTTGAGGTAAATCGCCGGACGTTCCACGCAGGCGAGCATGTGCGCGACTTTACGCGCCGCAATACCGGATGTACCGACGCCAGTGACGACGATTTTCCCCTGGCAACCGCGCAGCTCCGCCATTAGCGACTGCCAGACCGGTTCAGTCAGATGTTGTCCCAGACCTGCGAGGGCATCGCTATAGAGCTGAAATACGCCGGTGGCCTGAGACCAGGAGTCACTCATGCGTCCTCCTGCATCAGTTGGCGGTATTTCATATGATCCTGATACATCTCGTGGAATACCCGATATTTGCGATCGTAGTACTGCTTAATGCGATTGGTCTGCGGGGTGACCGTTTTACCAATACGGCTCATCGCCGACATCGCTTCCGGGAACGTGTCGAACACGCCTGCGGCGATAGTCCCCATCATCGCGCCGCCCAGCAGCATGGCTTCGCTCTCTTCAGGCAGCAGCATGGCGCAACCGGTGGCGTTGGCATGCTCCTGAACGAAGATCGGGTTTTTCGTCCCGCCGCCGCTGGCCATAATCGTATCGATGGTGTAGCCGCTTTGGTTCATCGTTTCAATGATATGGCGCGTTCCCAGCGCAATGGCCTGGATGGTTGCGAGGTACTGGAGCGCCATATCTTCCGGCGTGCGGGACAGCTTCAGTCCGGTGATTGCTCCCGTGAGCGTGGGGTTAGCGCGCGGCGAGCGGTTGCCGTGGAAATAGGGCAGGATGTGCATGTCACGGGTCAAAAAGGCGATATCTTCCGGCTCACCTGCCATTTTACGCAGCAGCGCATTCAGCACTTCATAAATGGTTTGCCCCTGAGACTTAGCCTGCGTTAGCAGGGTTTCGTAACACGGATGCGACTGAATAACGTGGTCGATTAACGCCCCGGTTGCTGACTGCCCGCCTTCATTGAGCCAGTATTCCGGCAGTACGGCTGAGTAGTAAGGGCCCCAGACGCCACCGATAAAACGCGGCTCTTTGGAAATTGCCATGTGTCCGGTGGAGGTGCCACCAATTAGCGCGACACGACGGTCAAAATCCGCCACCTCGCCGGAAACTCCGCTTGCGCCGAGCGTACCGAGTGTGCCGGCGTGGGCATCGATTATCGAGACGCTGACCGCGGTCCCCGGAATCAGTCCCATTTCGCTGGCGGCGCGCGCGGACAGCCCGTGACCGAGCGGTTCGCCCATGGTTTTCACGTAGCGACCAATTTTGGCAGCATCATGTTCCAGCAGGTCTTCCAGCCCAATCTGGCGGAAGTAGCTGGCATCCCATTTGTCTTCATGGCCCATATAGGTCCATTTACACACTGTCGAACACAATGAGCGTGTGTCATCGCCTGTTGCGCGCCAGGTCAGAAAATCGGGCAGGTCAAAGTAGTAACCCGCATTGGCCCAGGTATTGGGCATATGCTGCTTCAGCCACAGCAGCTTTGGCGTTTGCATTTCCGGGGAGATAATGCCGCCAACGTAGTCCAGCACCCGATGATGCAGGGCGTTAATGCGTTCAGCCTGGGTAATGGCGCGGTGATCCATCCACACAATGATGTTCTGTTCGCTGCGCCCGGACGGGCTGATGGTCAGCGGTTTACCTTCTTTATCCAGCACCACCAGTGAGCAGGTAGCGTCAAAGCCCAGACCTTTCACCTGGATTGGGTTGATATCTGACTGGTTAATCGCATCGCGAACCGCGTTACACACCGCCTGCCAGATGTTATCGGAAGACTGCTCAACAAAATCGGCCTGCGGGCGGTAAATCTCGATAGCCCGACTGGCCTGGCCGACCATTCTGCCGTTGAGATCAAACACGCCGGCACGGGCGCTTCCGGTTCCGACATCCACACCAATAAAGTAACTTGCCATAATTTTTTCTCCTGAAATCAGGCTTTACGATTCTGTAATGCGATAAAGAGGATCAGCACCGCGCCCCACAGCGCCATCGTCAGATAGCTGCTGACCCCCAGCAAGTTAAGGCCGCTTTCCAGCATTTGCAGCACAATCAGCGCCAGTACCAGGCCGATAATGCGCCCGAAACCGCCATCCGGGTTGATGCCGCCGAGGACAGAGGCAAGGATGGTGACCAGCAGGTATGACTCACCGTATCCGGCTTTTGCCGAGTTGAATTTCGCCATCATCAGAATGGCGGCGACCCAGCCGAGCAGGGCAGAAATCACGTACACGGAAATTTGTACCCGGACGGTATTTACGCCGCTGTAGCGGGTAGCCTGTTCATTGGAACCCACGAGATACAGACTGCGCCCAAGCGTGGTGTGCTCCAGCAGTACCCACAGCAGGATTGCCACCAGGAAAAAGAGCAGCAGCGCTACCGGAATACCGGCAATCGTGGCGTTACCAAGATATTGAATGGCGGTCGGGAAACCGGAAATCACTGTCCCATTGGAAAGCAGAATATTCAGCCCGGAGATAAGCGTCATCGTGCCGAGCGTGGCGAGAATCGGCGAAACCCCGACCCAGGCAATCAGCGCGCCGTTGAGCGTACCGATTGCGACCGCCACGGCAGCGCCTGCCAGCAGCGCCAGCACCAGAAACAACGGGTTATCCGGATGGGTGACGATAATCGCCGCCATTACCAGCGAGCAGGCATTCGCTCCTGCAATTATCGACAGGTTTATGCCGCCGGTCAGCATGGTCATGCCCATCCCGAGGGCCAGCATGCCAAGGATTGGCAGCTGCGAGCCAATCGACTGGAAGTTAGCGACGCTGAAAAAACGGCTGCCGAGCAGGGCCGAGAAGACCAGGGCGACGACCACAATAATGACGCATTGCAGACGAATGATGGCATCACCGGGTAAAAATCTGGCGATTGTTTTCATCTCAAAGCTCCCTTGCCAGTTTGCGTTTTTCGTTCCAGGCCGTGGCGCTAATGCTGACCAGGATAATGGCGCCGCTGAACACGGTGTGCCAGTAAGAGGAGACGCTGAGCAGCGTCAGGCCATTTTGTAAGAAGGCCAGCAGGACCACGCCGAGCAGGGTTCCGGTTAATGTGCCGCGTCCGCCGCTCATGCTGGTTCCGCCGAGCACGACCGCCGCCAGTACCGTCAACTCAAAGCCGAGCAGCGAATTGGGCGCAACTGACTGGGTGATTTGCGCCTGAACCACGGCGGCAACGCCTGCCAGAATGCCCATGTAGCCATACACGTAGAAATGCAGCTTCAGCAGATTCAGCCCCAGGCGCGAAGCCGCATCACGATTACCGCCCATGGCGTAAACCTGACGGCCAAGACGGGTATAGTTCATCAGCACGGCGGTAAAGATGATCACAGCCGCCAGGCACAGCAGAGGCAGTGTCAAGCCGTAGTCGTAGCCATCCGCCGCGGTGAACGAGAACCAATTGATGCCGTTCATAAACCAGTCCGGAAAGCCGTACAGCCAGGTGCCTTTGGTGGCGTACACCAGCAGACCGTAGTAAACGTTCAACGTGGCGATGGTAATGATGATGGCCGGAACGCGCAGCCAGTAGACCAGGAAGCCATTAATAAGTCCAAGCAACAGGCCCACCGCAATCGCGATGATTAACGCCAGCGCGAAGTTGCCGCCGTGGCCGATAACCCAACTGGCCATCGCATACTGGGCTATCGCGGTCATCGCCGGAAATGAGATGTCGATCCCGCCGGAAATCAGTACCACAAACAGCCCGCAGGCAAGGATGCCGAGAATCGCATAGCTGGTAGCCACATCCGTCAGGTTCCCCAAAGACAAGAACTCATCGGTGCTGATGCTCAGCCCAACGGCAAGGGCCACAACCAGCAGGCCCAGCCAAAACTCATGTTGCCCGATTAAACGGGAGAGATGCATCTTATTCATTGATTACCTCGACCACTTCAGCAATCTCCTCTTCACGGCACTGATGAGGATTAAATTCCGCCACCAGCCTGCCGCGACGCATCACCAGCACGCGGTGGCTGTTGTAATACGCTTCCGGGATTTCATCGCAAATCATCAGCACCGCCATACCCTGTTCCGCCAGATCGCGGGCTATCTGGTAAATACCCTCTTTGTTGGCGATATCTACGCCTACGGTAGGGGAGTCGAGGATCAGGATGCGGGGATTAGTCGCCACCCATTTGGCAATGGCGATACGCTGGGCATTACCGCCGGAAAGGGTTTTAACCGGCAGGTGTGGATCGGACACTTTGATATTCAGCTCGCGGATCAAATCGGCGACCAGCTTTTGCGCTTTACGGTGATCGAGCAGGCCGCTGCCAGTATGCAGTTGATCAAACACCGTGACGATGGTGTTGTCGTAGATCGACTGCTCCATGATCAGCCCCTGCGTCAGGCGATCTTCTGAGACGTAGCCGATCCCATGTTTGATGGCATCATGGTTATTGCGAAGAGTGACCGGCTGGCCGTTAATGCGAATCTCACCGCTTTCTGGGTGCGTCATGCCAAACAGGCTCAGACAAAGTTCGGTGCGTCCGGCGCCCAGCAGGCCCACAATGGAGACAATCTCGCCGCCGTGCAGCGACAGATTAATGTTTTGGTATTTGCCTCTGCGGCTGAGGTTGCGCAGCTCCAGCAGGGGCTCTTGCTCAATAGCGGGTCTTTCCGGCAGCGGGCTATAGTGGAAGCGTTGTCCGGTCATCAGGAAAGCCAGCTCGTGGCTGTCGAGTTCGCTGGCAGGATAAGTGCCCACCAGTTTGCCGTCGCGCATCACGCTGATGCGGTCAGCCACTTCCATCACTTCATCCAGACGGTGGCTGACAAACACTACACAAATTCCGGCAGCTTTTAGTTCGTTAACGACCCGTAGCAGGCCATTAACCTCCTGACGGGTTAGTGAGGCGGTAGGCTCGTCCATAATCACCAGACGCGCGTCGGCGGCAATCGCCCGGCAAATGGCGACCAGTTGTCGGTCGGCAATCGAGAGTTTTTCAACCTTTTTATCGGGATCGATGTTCACACCGATGCGCTTCATGGCTGCCAGCGCCTGCTGCTTCATGGCGCCACGACGTACCCAGATATCGCCACCGGGCAGATAGCGGTTGACCGCGATATTCTCCGCGACGCTAAAGTTAGGGAACAACGACAGGTCCTGATAAATAACCTGAATGCCATAATGGGAAGAGAGCTGCGGCGTCAGGTGATGGAACAATTTGCCATCGAGTAAAATCTGCGCGCCTTTTTCCGGATGATAAACTCCGGAGATCACTTTAATAATGGTACTTTTACCACAGCCGTTTTGACCCGCCAGACAGTGAACTTCGCCTTTTCTCAGCGTCAGATTCACGTTATCCAGCGCCAGCACGCCCGGGAATTGTTTGCTGATATTCTCAAGAGTGATAAATGCGGTGGTGTCTGCCATGGACAATACCCCTGCGAGCGCCCGGATGGACGCTGAGTGTTAGTTTGGTTGATAGCGCCGGCCAGACGGCCGGCGTTAAGGTTCCCTGGTGTTGGCTAAAGCCTTAGAAACCAAGTGATTGTGCGTTGTCTTTGGTGACTTCGAGGATCTTGTTAAAGCGGATCACTTTCTTCTCCGTGTCGATATCGGCTTTCCCTAAACCATCGATACTCAGGTCGGCGTTAACTTCTTTGCCCTGCAACAGCTGATCGGCAACCGTTACCAGCGCGTAGCCCGCGTCTTTTGGATCCCACAGCAGCGCTTTTTTGATATCACCACGCATCAGGTAAGGTGCAGCCTGTGCTGGCATTGCGATCCCGACGACGGCGATTTTATCTTTGGCGCGTTTTTTCTGCACAGCCTGACCCGCTCCGATTGGACCCAGCGAGCCGAAACCGATAATGCCCTTCATCTGTGGATAGGTTTTCATCAGGTCCAGCGTCGTGGCGTAGGATTTATCGATGCTTTCCGCGACCGGCAGACGTGAAGTGACCTCAAACATTTCCGGATATTTTTCTTTCTGGTACTTAATTGCATAATCCGCCCACGCGTTATGCAGCGGCACCGTCAGTGAACCGACATAGATGGCGTAACCCCCTTTGCCGCCCATATTTTTTGCTAACTCATCGACGTTGGCCTGCGCGTATTTTTCACTATCGATGGTTTCGATATCCCATTGGCCAATTTGCTCATCCGGGGATTCGTGCGTCAGAACGACAATGCCTTTATCGCGCGCTTTTTTCAGTACTGGCTCAAGGACCTTGGCGTCATTCGGTACCACGATGATGGCATTGACGTTTTTGGCGATCAGATCTTCAATCACTTTGACCTGCTGTGCCGGATCCGGCGTGGAAGGCCCGGTCTGGTAAGCATTCACATCCAGTTTTTTTGCTGCTTCATTAACACCGGTTTCCATCCGGTTAAACCACGGAATCCCGGTGACTTTGGCAACCACAGCAATTTCATATTTTTCCGCCGCAAAGGACGTGCCGGACAACATGCATGCAGAAACCAGGGTTGCACTGAGTAATGCGAGTTTGAATTTCATAGTTGTACCTTTCGTAGGGGGCAGGACATGTCACGGCGTGAAGTTAACAACGAATGGAAGAGGGAATGAATTACAAGTTTGGTGAATGTGATCGATGCCCATTATTGTAATTTTATGGAAAATAAACGGTTAAATATTAGTTAAATTTGCACGGAAATACACTCAGGGATTTAAATTTAGTGTTAACAAAACATTAAAATGAAACCATAAATTAACAAATTGTTATCATTTTACTTAAGTTGTGGCGACGAAAAGGTATTTGGGAGGATGTTGCTGAAGAAGAAATTGTTGAAATTGAGAACTGAATCGATACCGGAAAAGGGGGCTCAACATTTTTTCGTTCAATGGTATCCTCAGCACACTTTCGCCAAACACGGCATCATTATTTGTGGCGGTGTAGATTTTTCTCGTGGAGAACTCATGCAAGGCGTTAAACGTATCATTATGACGTTGTTTCTCGCGATCCTGCCCTTTGGCGCAGGTGCGCATCCCCACAGCTTTATCCATTTGAAAACCGAGATAGTGAGCGAGAATGACCAGTTCGTCGCGCTAAAAATGCGCTGGACGATGGATGAAATCACCTCGGCAGATCTGCTTTACGATGCGGGAAATGCCAAGCCTGGTGATGAGATCTGGAAAAAACTGGCGGCAGAAGTGATGGCCAACGTCCTCGGGCAACACTATTTCACCGAAGTGTGGCACGACGGGAAAAAGGTAAAGTTTAAAAACAGGCCGACGGAATATGGCATGGAGCGTGAAGAACATCAGGCAGTGCTGACGTTCGTGTTGCCGCTGGCGGAAGCTCAGCCGCTGAGCGGTCAAAAATATACCATTTCAACCTTCGACCCCACCTACTACGTTGATATGAGCTATGACAAAGACAGCGATGCCTGGCTGGCGCAGGCCATAAGTCAGCAATGCCGTATTTCAGTACATACGCCGACGCCGAATGAACAAATGCTGAGCTTTGCGCAGTCGCTGGATAAAGAAGACGCACCGCCGGAGGATATGGAATTGGGTAAACAGTTTGCACAGACGGTGACGCTGCAATGTCCGTAGTTTATCAACAACGCGCCGCCAGACGCCGCTGGCTCACGCTATGGCCGCTGGCGGTGTTTTTACTGCTGGCTGCAGTCGGCATACTGTGGCTATGGCAGGCCTGGCCGCAGGTGATGATGAAGAGTGTCGTCTGGCAGCGCGACGTTAACCAGCAGATGAGCGGTTTGCTGAAAGCCGTTGCCGCCAATCCGGCCCAGGCCGGGGGATCGCTGCTGCTGTTTAGTTTTCTCTATGGCGTGCTGCATGCGTTGGGACCAGGACATGGAAAAGTCGTCATTACCACCTGGCTGGCAACGCATCCCTCGAAGCTGAGGTCGAGTATTGGCCTGACGCTGGCCTCATCTTTATTACAGGGACTGGTCGCCATCGGGCTGGTGGTTGTGGTGCTCACCATTTTGCAGTTGCCTGCGCGACAGCTACATATGAGTAGTTTCTGGCTGGAGAAAGGGAGTTATGCGCTGGTTGGCGTGTTGGGCGTTTTATTGTGCGTCCGTGCGCTGAAGAAATTGCGCCAGTTGCTGCGTCGCCCGAAATTTATCGCCTTCACGCCGCACCATGTGCATCACGAGGGCTGTGGCTGTGGGCATCAGCATTTGCCTGATCCTGAACAGCTGCAAAGCGGTGATGACTGGCGCGCCCGGCTGATGATCGTTTTGTCTATGGGAATGCGGCCATGCTCCGGGGCAATTATGGTTTTACTGTTTAGCAAAGTGGTTGGCGTTTTTAGCTGGGGCATGGCGTCGGCGCTGGCGATGGCGGCCGGAACCTCTTTGACGATTACGTCACTGGCTTTGCTGGTACACAGTTTCCGCTCGCTGGCGGTGAGACTTAGCGGACATAAAGCGCCGGTGCTGTGGCGACAGATTGGCTGGACGACGCTGGCATTAGCCGGTGGTGCGGTGCTGATTGCTGCTGCGGTAGTGATGTGGGTGAGCGCGGTGCCGGTGGGGCGAGGGATTAGACCGTTTTAATCAAAGCCGGATGGCGGCTTCGCCTTATCCGGCCTGTATCAACACGTAAGCCCGGTAAGCATGACACCACCGGGCTGTACTGAATTAACGCTTCAGCGCGTCGCTCAGTTCGTCACGCATGTTAGCCAGCATGGCTTTCACTACGCGCGGATTACCTGCAACGATGTTGCCAGTCGCCATGTAGTTATGACCGCCGGTGAAGTCGCAAACCAGTGCGCCTGCTTCACGAGCAATCAGCTCACCTGCGGCGAAATCCCATGGTTTCAGACCGATTTCGAAGTAACCGTCAACACGTGCAGCGGCAACGTAAGCCAGATCCAGCGCAGCAGAACCTGTGCGGCGGAAGTCAGCGCACTCGGTAAACATCTTGCCAAGAATTTTCATGTAAGACGCGGCGTGCTGTTTCGCTTTGAACGGGAAACCGGTGGCGATGATGGTGCCGTCCAGATCGCGTGCGGTGCTGCCACGCAGACGGTAGCCGTTCAGCTGTGCGCCCTGGCCGCGGGTTGCGGTGAACAGTTCGTTACGCATTGGATCGTAAACAACGGCGACTTCAGTACGGCCTTTAATGCGTACTGCGATGGAAACCGCGAAGTGCGGCAGACGTTTTACGAAGTTGGTGGTGCCATCCAGTGGATCGATAACCCATTGAACATCCTGATCTTCACCAACATGCTCACCGCTTTCTTCGGTGATGATGGTGTGCTGTGGGTAAGATTTGCGAATTGTTTCGATAATAATCGCTTCGGCGGCTTTATCGACGTTAGTCACGAAATCATTGCTGCCTTTCTGGCTGGTTTCTACAGAGTCTGGCGTTTCGTAGTGTTTGGCAATTACATTACCCGCCTTGCGCGCTGCGCGCACGGCGATGGTCAGCATCGGATGCATCGGTCTCTCTCACTGGATGTTAAAGAACGGGAAAACGGCGCAGAGTATAGCAGCGAGTTCGGAATATGTCTTCGTTTTATGATAATATGCCCGAATAATCTTTAGCCGAAGAAATACAATGCTGCAAAATATTCGAATCGTGCTGGTGGAAACCTCTCACACTGGCAACATGGGCTCTGTGGCCCGCGCAATGAAAACCATGGGTTTAACTAATCTGTGGCTGGTAAATCCACTGGTTAAACCGGACTCCCAGGCCATCGCCCTGGCGGCAGGTGCCAGCGATGTGATCGGCAGCGCGCAGATCGTCGATACTCTCGATGAAGCGCTGGCGGGTTGCAGCCTGGTGGTGGGTACCAGCGCGCGCTCCCGTACGCTGCCGTGGCCGATGCTGGATCCGCGTGAATGCGGTTTAAAAAGCGTCTCTGAAGCAACGAACTCGCCGGTGGCGCTGGTGTTTGGACGTGAACGCGTTGGCCTGACCAACGAAGAGCTGCAGAAGTGCCATTATCACGTCGCCATTGCCGCAAACCCGGAATACAGCTCGCTCAACCTGGCGATGGCGGTGCAGGTCATCTCTTATGAAGTTCGCATGGCCTGGCTGGCAACGCAGGAAAGCGACAAGACCGCAGAATACGAAGAAGCTGAGTATCCGCTGGTCGATGATTTAGAGCGTTTTTACGGTCATCTGGAACAAACGCTGCTGTCGACCGGGTTTATCCGCGAAGGACATCCGGGGCAGGTGATGAACAAGCTGCGCCGTCTGTTCACTCGTGCGCGTCCTGAGAGCCAGGAGCTGAACATTTTGCGCGGAATTTTAGCTTCTATAGAGCAGCAGAATAAAAGCAAGTAAGCGTCTTGATGCCGGATGGCTGCACGATTTCCAGGCCGGATTAGCGAAGCGCCATCCGGTAAGTGAAAATGGCACTGAAGGTTAAATACCTGACTAAATTAGTCAAGTAAATAGTTGACTGATTTAGTCGGGAATGTCAGACTTGCCCCTGCTATGCAATACCCCCATTTTACAATAAAAAACCCCGGGCAGGGGCGAGTTTGAGGCTAAGTAAGACATGAGACTGACATCAAAAGGGCGTTATGCCGTGACCGCAATGTTGGACGTTGCGCTCAACTCCGAAACGGGCCCGGTACCGTTGGCTGATATTTCTGAACGTCAGGGAATTTCCCTGTCATATCTGGAGCAGCTGTTTTCCCGTTTGCGTAAAAACGGTCTGGTTTCCAGCGTACGTGGACCAGGCGGCGGGTATCTGCTGGGTAAAGATGCCGGCAGCATCGCAGTAGGTGAAGTGATTAGCGCTGTTGACGAGTCTGTAGACGCGACCCGTTGCCAGGGCAAAGGCGGTTGTCAGGGCGGCGATAAATGCCTGACTCACGCGCTGTGGCGCGATCTGAGCGATCGTCTGACCGGTTTCCTCAACAACATTACGTTGGGCGAACTGGTGAATAATCAGGAAGTCCTGGATGTGTCTGGTCGCCAGCACACACATGACGCTCCACGCAGCACTCGCACGCAAGACGCTATCGACGTCAAACTGCGTGCCTAATAAAAATTACGCAATATCTTCTGGTTGCATCAAGGCAGCCAGAAAGATGAAGCGTAAAAAGTATTTCAGAATCAGGCCGGGGTGCCAGACGCCCCGTTAACTCGGTCGTACATCCAGCCGGTTGCCTGGTTCCTTGCATTGAAGCGATGTACGGAGTTTATAGAGCAATGAAATTACCGATCTATCTCGACTACTCCGCAACCACGCCGGTGGACCCGCGTGTTGCCGAGAAAATGATGCAGTGTCTGACCCTGGACGGAAACTTTGGTAACCCAGCTTCCCGTTCACACCGTTTCGGCTGGCAAGCTGAAGAGGCGGTAGATATCGCCCGCAATCAGATCGCTGATCTGGTCGGTGCCGATCCGCGTGAAATCGTCTTTACTTCCGGTGCGACGGAATCCGATAACCTGGCGATTAAAGGTGCAGCCAACTTTTACCAGAAAAAAGGCAAGCACATCATCACCAGCAAAACCGAACACAAAGCCGTGCTGGACACCTGCCGTCAGCTGGAGCGCGAAGGGTTTGAAGTGACCTACCTCGCCCCGCAGCGTAATGGCATTATCGACCTGAAAGAACTTGAAGCGGCAATGCGTGACGACACCATTCTGGTCTCCATCATGCACGTTAACAACGAAATCGGCGTGGTACAGGATATCGCAACCATCGGCGAAATGTGCCGTGCCCGCGGTATCATCTATCACGTTGATGCGACTCAGAGCGTGGGCAAACTGCCTATCGATCTGAGCCAACTGAAAGTTGACCTGATGTCCTTCTCCGGCCACAAAATTTATGGCCCGAAAGGTATCGGCGCGCTGTACGTTCGTCGTAAACCGCGTATTCGTATTGAAGCGCAGATGCACGGCGGCGGTCACGAGCGCGGTATGCGTTCCGGTACGCTGCCTGTGCACCAGATAGTCGGGATGGGTGAAGCTTACCGTATCGCCAAAGAAGAGATGGAAACCGAGATGGCGCGCCTGCGCACTCTGCGTAACCGTCTGTGGAACGGTGTGAAAGATATGGAAGAGGTGTACCTCAATGGTGACCTCGAGCAGGGCGCACCGAACATTCTCAACGTTAGCTTCAACTTTGTTGAAGGCGAGTCGCTGATTATGGCGCTGAAAGACCTGGCTGTGTCCTCCGGTTCTGCATGTACCTCTGCAAGCCTGGAGCCATCCTACGTGCTGCGCGCGCTGGGGATGACCGACGAGCTGGCACATAGCTCAATTCGTTTCTCTTTAGGTCGTTTCACTACCGAAGAAGAGATTGACTACGCCATCAATCTGGTTCGCAACTCCATTGGCCGCCTGCGCGACCTTTCCCCGCTGTGGGAAATGTTCAAACAGGGCGTGGATTTGAACAGTATTGAATGGTCACATCACTAATCGGTACCGATAAGGAGAATTCATCATGGCTTACAGCGAAAAAGTAATCGATCATTACGAGAATCCACGTAACGTGGGCTCTTTTGACAACAGCGACGAGAACGTGGGCAGCGGCATGGTGGGTGCACCGGCCTGTGGCGACGTGATGAAGTTGCAGATCAAAGTCAACAATGAGGGTATCATTGAAGACGCGCGTTTCAAGACTTACGGCTGCGGTTCCGCTATTGCCTCCAGCTCTCTGGTTACCGAATGGGTAAAAGGGAAATCTCTGGACGAAGCACAGGCGATCAAAAATACCGATATCGCCGACGAGCTTGAACTGCCACCGGTGAAAATTCACTGCTCTATTCTGGCTGAAGACGCGATTAAAGCCGCGATTGCGGATTACAAAAGCAAACGTGAAGCAAAATAATTAAGAGTTGAGGTTTTATTATGTCGATTACCTTAAGCGACAGTGCAGCAGCGCGTGTAAATACCTTCCTGGCAAACCGCGGTAAAGGGTTTGGTCTGCGTCTGGGCGTGAGAACCTCCGGCTGCTCAGGTATGGCTTATGTACTGGAATTTGTTGACGAGCCGGCGGCTGAAGATACCGTGTTTGAAGACAAAGGCGTAAAAGTCGTGATCGACGGTAAGAGCCTGCAATTCCTCGACGGTACGCAGTTAGACTTCGTCAAAGAAGGTCTGAACGAAGGGTTTAAGTTCACTAACCCGAACGTGAAAGACGAATGTGGATGCGGCGAAAGCTTCCACGTGTAACGCGCTTACTGATAACCCCACCGTGGTCGCCTGCGCGTGGGGTTTGTTTTACCTGACTCTCTGGTTTTGCCTCATCGAACAACAGAGAATCGATGCCCTGAGAATGTTATGGACTACTTCACCCTCTTTGGCTTACCGGCCCGTTATCAGCTCGATACTCAGGCGCTGAGCCTACGTTTTCAGGATCTGCAACGTCAGTATCATCCTGATAAATTCGCCAGCGGTTCTCAGGCGGAACAACTTGCTGCGGTTTCGCAGTCCGCCACTATCAACCAGGCCTGGCAAACGCTGCGTCATCCTTTGATGCGCGCCGAATACTTGTTGTCTTTACACGGCTTTGATATCCGCAGCGAGCAGCACACGGTGCGCGATACCGCGTTTCTGATGGAACAGCTGGAGCTGCGCGAAGAGCTGGACGAGATTGAACAGGCAAAAGACAATCAACGGCTGGATGCGTTTATGCAACGCGTCAGCGAAATGTACAACGTTCGCCATCAACTGATGGTGGAACAGCTGGATAGCGAGACGTGGGACGCAGCGGCAGATACCGTGCGTAAGCTGCGTTTTCTCGATAAACTGCGAAGCAGTGCAGAACAACTCGAAGAAAAACTGCTCGATTTTTAATTTCCGGAAGCGAAAATGGCCTTATTACAAATTAGTGAGCCTGGTCTGAGCGCCGCGCCGCACCAGCGTCGTCTGGCGGTCGGTATCGATTTAGGCACCACCAACTCCCTGGTTGCGACCGTACGCAGCGGCCAGGCCGAAACGCTGGCAGATCATGAAGGTCGCCACCTGTTGCCGTCAGTGGTTCACTATCAGCAACAGGGCTACTCGGTCGGTTACGATGCCCGCGCCAATGCAGCGCAGGATACGGCAAACACCGTCAGCTCGGTAAAACGCATGATGGGCCGCTCTCTGGCGGATATCCAGGCGCGTTACCCGCATCTGCCTTATTCATTCCAGGCGAGCGAAAACGGCCTGCCGATGATTGAAACCGCTGCCGGTTTGCTTAATCCGGTGCGCGTATCCGCTGACATTCTGAAAGCGCTGGCCGCGCGGGCAACCGAATCGTTGTCCGGCGAACTGGATGGCGTAGTGATCACCGTTCCGGCTTACTTTGACGATGCACAGCGTCAGGGGACGAAAGACGCCGCGCGTCTGGCGGGCCTGCACGTATTGCGTCTGCTGAACGAACCGACCGCTGCGGCGATCGCTTATGGCCTGGATTCCGGTCAGGAAGGCGTGATCGCGGTCTATGACCTTGGCGGCGGTACTTTTGATATTTCTATTCTGCGCCTGAGTCGCGGCGTGTTCGAAGTGCTGGCGACCGGCGGTGATTCCGCACTGGGCGGCGACGATTTTGACCATCTGCTGGCCGACTATATTCGCGAGCAGGCGGGCGTTGCCGATCGCAGCGATAACCGCGTACAGCGCGAACTGCTGGATGCCGCGATTGCAGCGAAAATCGCACTCAGCGACGCCGATTCTGTGACGGTTAACGTGGCGGGATGGCAGGGTGAAATCACCCGTGAAACCTTTAATGAACTCATTTCCGCACTGGTTAAACGTACGCTGCTGGCCTGCCGCCGTGCGCTGAAAGATGCGGGCGTTGAGCCGCAGGATGTGCTGGAAGTGGTAATGGTCGGTGGTTCAACGCGCGTGCCGCTGGTACGTGAACGCGTCGGTGAATTCTTTGGCCGTACGCCGCTGACCTCTATCGACCCGGACAAAGTGGTCGCTATCGGTGCGGCAATCCAGGCGGATATTCTGGTCGGGAATAAACCGGACAGCGAAATGCTGCTGCTGGACGTTATCCCGCTGTCTCTGGGACTGGAAACCATGGGCGGTTTGGTGGAGAAAGTGATCCCGCGTAACACCACTATCCCGGTGGCGCGCGCGCAGGACTTCACCACGTTTAAAGATGGCCAAACCGCGATGTCCATTCACGTGATGCAAGGCGAGCGTGAGCTGGTGCAGGACTGTCGTTCACTGGCGCGTTTTGCGCTGCGCGGTATCCCGGCGTTGCCGGCAGGCGGCGCGCATATCCGCGTGACCTTCCAGGTCGATGCTGATGGGCTGCTGAGCGTCACTGCTATGGAGAAATCCACCGGCGTTGAGTCCTCGATTCAGGTCAAACCGTCCTACGGTCTGACCGACAGTGAAATCGCCTCCATGATTCAGGATTCGATGAGTTTTGCCGAGCAGGACGTTAAAGCTCGTATGCTGGCAGAACAGAAAGTCGAAGCGGCACGCGTACTGGAGAGTTTATCCGGTGCGCTGAACGCTGATGCCGCGCTGTTAAGCGCCGCAGAACGTCAGGCTATCGACACCGCCGCCGCGCACTTGAGCGAGGTAGCACAGGGTGACGATGTTGACGCGATAGAACAAGCCATTAAAAACGTAGACAAACAAACCCAGGAATTCGCCGCTCGCCGTATGGACAAATCCGTCCGTAGCGCGCTGAAAGGCCATTCCGTGGACGAGGTTTAATATGCCAAAGATTGTTATTTTGCCTCATCAGGATCTCTGTCCCGATGGCGCAGTTCTGGAAGCTGAGACCGGCGAAACCATTCTCGACGTTGCCCTGCGTAACGGTATCGAGATTGAACACGCCTGTGAAAAATCCTGTGCCTGCACGACCTGCCACTGCATCGTACGTGAAGGTTTTGATTCTTTGCCGGAAAGCACAGAAGAAGAAGACGACATGCTGGATAAAGCCTGGGGACTGGAGCCGGAGAGCCGTTTAAGCTGTCAGGCACGGGTAACCGAGGACGATTTAGTGGTCGAAATCCCACGTTACACAATCAATCATGCACGTGAGCATTAACAGAGGGTAGTATGGGACTGAAGTGGACCGATAGCCGCGAAATCGGCGAGGCGCTGTACGACGCGTTCCCCGATCTCGATCCCAAGACCGTTCGTTTCACCGATCTGCACCAATGGATCTGTGACCTGGAAGAGTTCGATGATGATCCACAGGCATCGAACGAAAAAATCCTTGAGGCCATTTTACTGGTCTGGCTGGACGAAGCCGAATAAGTCAACGGGCTGCCCACGGGTGGCCCGTTTTCCTGTATGCGCGAAATAAGGATAAATAAAATGACAGAAGCCATGAAAATTACGCTTTCCACGCAACCCGCTGACGCTCGCTGGGGTGAAAAGGCGACATACAGCATTAATAATGACGGTATTACCCTGCACCTGAACGGAAAAGATGATCTCAGCCTTATCCAGCGCGCCGCGCGTAAAATTGACGGCCTGGGTATTAAACATGTCCAACTGGATGGTGAAGGCTGGGATACCGAACGTAGCTGGGCGTTCTGGCAGGGTTACAAAGGACCAAAAGGCACCCGCAAAGTTGAGTGGGCCGCTCTGGACGAGGCGCAGCGCAAAGAGCTGGATAACCGTCTGAAGATTATTGACTGGGTGCGCGATACCATTAACGCACCTGCAGAAGAGCTGGGCCCGGAACAGCTGGCGCAACGCGCGGTAGACCTGCTGTGCGGCGTGGCCTGCGACAACGTCTCGTACCGTATTACCAAAGGTGAAGATCTGCGCGAGCAGAACTACATGGGGCTGCATACCGTGGGTCGAGGCTCTGAACGCCCGCCGGTGCTGCTGGCGCTGGATTACAACCCGACTGGCGACAAAGAAGCCCCAGTTTATGCCTGCCTGGTTGGCAAGGGAATTACCTTTGACTCCGGCGGATACAGCATCAAGCAAAGCGCATTTATGGACTCAATGAAGTCCGATATGGGCGGTGCAGCAACGGTCACCGGCGCGCTGGCTTTTGCCATCACCCGTGGCCTGAACAAGCGTGTGAAGCTGTATCTGTGCTGCGCGGATAACCTGATCAGCGGCAATGCCTTTAAGCTTGGCGATATCATTCACTATCGCAACGGTAAAAAAGTTGAAGTGATGAATACCGATGCTGAAGGGCGTCTGGTACTGGCCGATGGCCTGATCGATGCCAGCGCGCAAAAACCTGAATTGATCATTGATGCTGCCACGCTGACCGGCGCGGCGAAAACCGCACTGGGCAACGATTACCACGCGCTGTTTAGCTTTGATGACCAACTGGCCGCGCGTTTGTTGGCAAGTGCGGCGCAAGAAAACGAGCCGTTCTGGCGTTTGCCATTGGCAGAGTTCCACCGTAGTCAACTGCCGTCAAATTTTGCTGAGCTGAATAATACCGGCAGTGCGGCCTACCCAGCGGGTGCAAGCACCGCGGCGGGCTTCCTGTCTCATTTCGTGGAAAATTACCAGCAAGGCTGGCTGCACATCGATTGCTCTGCAACCTATCGCAAAGCGCCGGTTGAGCAGTGGTCTGCGGGCGCAACTGGTCTGGGTGTGCGCACCATCGCGAATCTGCTGACCGCATAATTCACGACTGTATTGCCGGATGGCGCTAAGCTTATCCGGCTTACATGTATTCATCCAATTTGTGATACTTATGTCCGAAACAAAAAATGAATTAGAAACGTTGCTGGAGCAAGCAGCGACAGAGCCTGCGCATCGTCCGGCATTTTTCCGTACTTTACTGGAATCCACCGTCTGGGTGCCGGGTACTGCCGCAGAAGGCGAGGCGGTAGTAGAAGACAGTGCCCTCGACCTTCAACACTGGGAAAAAGAAGACGGCACGACCGTGATCCCGTTCTTCACCTCCCTGGAAGCCCTGCAACAGGCGGTTGAAGATGAGCAAGCATTTGTCGTTATGCCGGTGCGTACGCTATTTGAAATGACGCTTGGCGAAACGCTCTTTCTCAACGCTAAACTGCCGACCGGCAAAGAGTTTATGCCGCGTGAAATCAGCCTGCTGATGGGGGAAGAGGGTAATCCGCTAAGCACCCAGGAAGTACTGGAAGGTGGTGAATCGCTGATCCTTTCTGAAGTCGCCGAACCTCCGGCGCAGATGATTGACTCACTGACCACGCTGTTTAAAACCATTAAGCCGGTAAAACGCGCATTTCTCTGCTCAATCAAAGAAAGTGCGGAAGCCCAGCCGAATCTGCTGATTGGTATTGAAGCTGAAGGTGATATTGAAGAGATCATCCATGCTGCGGGTAGCGTCGCGACCGATACGTTGCCGGGTGATGAACCCATTGATATCTGCCAGGTGAAGAAAGGTGAGAAGGGCGTGAGTCACTTTATCACTGAGCACATCGCACCGTTCTACGAACGCCGCTGGGGCGGTTTCCTGCGCGATTTCAAACAGAACCGGATTATCTGAGTGAAGGAAATCCGCCACGAAGGATAATACCTCGCGCACTGAATAATTTTGCCGCTAACTCAGTTGGCTTTTTCTCCCTCAAAAGGGAGTATTAGTTCGCTACGATGAGCCTGCGTTGCTAAAGCAGCACAGCCTGCTGGAAAGGCCGCGAACCGGACTGGCACAAAAAAACCGCTCATTGAGCGGTTTTTTTGTGGGTGAAAAAGATGAGTAAATCAGATTTTATTGAGTCTCAGCCGGTTCTACCGGTAAATCGTTACGCGCGCCCCATTCGCTCCATGCGCCGTCATACAATGCGACGTTAGAAACGCCCAGCGTGGCAAGCGCCAGCACAACCACCGCTGCCGTGACGCCTGAGCCGCAGCTGGCAATAATGGGACGGTCAAAGCTTACGCCGTGGCTGAAGAAAATAGCATCCAGTTCGTCGGTAGTTTTCAGTTCACCGTCACGAACCAGCTCTGTCCACGGTACGTTAAGCGCACCAGGCACATGGCCACGCTTGAGGCCCGGACGCGGCTCGTCAACTTCGGCATTAAAACGCGCAGCCGGTCGGGCATCGACGATCTGCGCCGTTTTTTCATGACTGGCCAGCAGTACGTCGGTAACGCGCACAACCGCTTCAGGCGTAAATGCCACGTTAAATTCACCTTCCGGTAAATCCTCATTTCCTTCTTGGAGCATTAGCTCATCGCGCTGCCAGCCAGCCAGACCGCCCGCCAGAATGGAGACATTCTCGACACCAAATGTCCGCAGCATCCACCATGCGCGTGGCGCGGAAAACAGGTTGCCGTCATCGTAGACAACCAGGTGTTTATCCTGATGAACGCCCAATTCGCGCATCGCTACGGCAAAGGCTTCCGGTCGCGGCATCATATGCGGTAGCGGTGACGTATGGTCGGAAAGCGCTTCAATATCAAAAAAGACTGCGCCAGGAATATGGCCCGCGCGATACTCCTCGCCAACATCGCGATCTTCCTGTCCTGGAGGTGCCATCCGGGCATCAAGAATTTGTATTTCCGGATCGTCAATGTGTTCGGCAAGCCAGTCGGCAGCGACAAAAAAGGCGGTGGTCATAGGCATCTCCATTTTTACCAGGTTTTGGCAAATTGTCGGATGTTTAGTGCAATGCGACAAGTAAAAGAGGCTGATTTGTCAGGCGAATCCACATTAATCACGAAAAAATAGGACAACGTAGGACAGTTACTGGCTTCCAACGCCGAAAATCTGACGCATAATAGTTGTTCTACGTAGCTAACGGGCCACTACGGCCAGGGATGAAAAATGAAACATTTACGCGTAGCGGCCTGTATGCTGATGTTGGCACTGGTTGGGTGCGATAATAATAACGAAAAATCACCGACGGCTGCGAAGCCTGATGCGCCTGCACCGCAGACTGCGCCAGCAAAAGATAAGGCCCAATTACAAAAGCTGATTCAGCAAAGCCAGGGCAAGTCGCTGACGCTGCTTGATGCCTCAGAGGTCCAACTCGACGGCGTGGCAACGCTCGTTTTGACCTTTTCCATTCCCCTCGATCCGGAACAAGATTTTTCTCGCGTAGTGCACGTTGTTGATAAAAAAAGCGGAAAAGTGGATGGTGCCTGGGAGCTGGCGCCAAATCTAAAAGAGCTACGCTTACGCCATCTCGAACCTAACCGGGAACTGGTGGTTACCATTGAGCGTGATTTACTGGCGCTGAATAAAGCGACGTTCGCTATCGATTATGAAAAAAACATTACCACCCGCGACGTCCAGCCAAGCGTAGGGTTCGCTAGTCGCGGCTCGCTGCTGCCGGGAAAAGTGATTGAAGGGTTACCGGTGATGGCCCTTAACGTTAATAGCGTGGATGTGAACTTCTTTCGCGTGAAGCCTGAGTCGCTCGGTGCGTTTGTCAGCCAGTGGGAATACCGTAATTCGTTGTCAAACTGGGAGTCAGACAATCTGCTGAAAATGGCGGAGCTGGTTTATACCGGACGCTTTGACCTCAATCCTGAGCGTAACACCCGAGAGAAGCTGCTACTGCCACTGAGCGATATCAAGCCGTTGCAGCAAGCAGGTGTTTACATTGCGGTGATGAATCAGGCCGGACACTATAACTACAGCAATGCTGCTACGCTGTTTACGCTCAGTGACATTGGTGTCTCTGCGCACCGTTACTACAATCAACTGGATGTCTTTACGCAGAGTCTGGAAAACGGCGCTGCGCAGCAGGGTATTGAGGTCACGTTACTCAACGAAAAAGGGCAGACACTGGCGCAGGCTACCAGCGACGCGCAGGGTCACGTCAAGCTGGAAACCGATAAAGACGCGGCCTTATTGCTGGCCCGTAAAGACGGGCAAACCACGCTGCTGGACCTGAAGCTCCCGGCGTTGGATCTGGCTGAATTTGATATTGCCGGCGCGCCGGGATACAGCAAGCAGTTCTTTATGTTTGGCCCCCGTGACCTCTATCGCCCTGGCGAAACGGTGATCCTCAACGGATTACTGCGAGATAGCGACGGCAAAACGCTGCCTGACCAGCCGGTGAAGCTGGAGGTCGTTAAGCCCGACGGACAGGTGTTACGCTCGGTAGTGAGCCAGCCGGAAAACGGTCTGTATCGCTTTAGCTGGCCGCTGGACAGCAGCGCGCCAACCGGCATGTGGCATATTCGTGCCAATACTGGCGACAACCAGTCGCGGATGTGGGATTTCCACGTCGAAGATTTCATGCCTGAGCGGATGGCGCTCAATCTCACCGCCAATAAGATGCCGCTGGCTCCAACTGATGAAGTGAAGTTCTCGGTGGTGGGCTACTACCTGTACGGCGCGCCCGCCAACGGTAATGCTCTGCAAGGGCAGCTTTTCCTGCGCCCGTTGCGGGAAGCGGTGCAGGCATTACCGGGGTTCCAGTTTGGTAATATTGCTGAAGAAAATCTTTCTCGCAGCCTCGATGAGGTTCAGTTGACGCTGGATGACCACGGTCGCGGCGAAGTGACTACCAGCAGCCAATGGCAGGAGACGCATTCTCCGTTACAGGTGATTCTGCAAGCCAGTCTGCTGGAGTCGGGTGGCCGTCCGGTGACGCGTCGGGTTGAACAAGCCATCTGGCCTGCGGATACGCTGCCAGGTATTCGTCCGCAGTTTGCGGCGAGAGCCGTTTATGACTACCGCACCGATACTACCGTCAATCAGCCTGGCGTTGATGAAAACAGCAATGCCGCTTTTGATATTGTGTATGCCGATGCGCAAGGTGAGAAAAAAGCGGTGTCCGGTTTACAGGTGCGTTTGATCCGTGAACGCCGTGATTATTACTGGAACTGGTCTGAAGGCGAGGGCTGGCAATCGCAGTTCGATCAAAAAGATCTGGTTGAGGGTGAGCAGACCCTGGATCTGAAGGCCGATGAGACCGGTAAAGTCAGCTTCCCGGTCGAGTGGGGTGCCTATCGCCTGGAAGTGAAAGCTCCGAATGATGCGGTGAGCAGCGTGCGCTTCTGGGCTGGTTATAGCTGGCAGGATAACAGCGACGGCAGCGGGACAGTACGTCCCGATCGCGTGACCCTGAAACTGGATAAACCCGGCTATCGTCCCGGCGATACCATGAAGCTACACATTGCCGCACCCGCTGCAGGCAAAGGTTACGCGATGGTGGAGTCCAGCGAAGGCCCGCTGTGGTGGCAAGAGATAGACGTACCGACGGATGGTCTTGATATCTCCATCCCGGTCGATAAAACCTGGAATCGCCATGACTTGTATCTCAGCGCGCTGGTGGTTCGTCCTGGCGACAAGTCTCGTTCGGCAACGCCAAAGCGGGCAGTCGGCTTACTGCATTTGCCGTTAGGCGATGAAAACCGTCGTCTGGCGCTGGAGCTGGAAAGTCCGGCGAAAATGCGTCCAAATCAGCCGTTGACCGTCAAGATTAAAGCCAGCGTTAAAAATGGCGACGTGCCAAAACAGGTTAACGTGCTGGTCTCAGCCGTTGACAGCGGGGTGTTGAACATTACCGATTACGCCACGCCAGATCCGTGGCAGGCGTTTTTCGGGCAAAAACGCTATGGCGCGGATATTTATGATATTTACGGCCAGGTGATCGAAGGGCAAGGACGTCTGGCGGCGCTGCGCTTTGGTGGTGATGGCGATGAGTTAAAACGCGGCGGCAAGCCACCGGTTAATCACGTCAATATCGTGGCGCAACAGGCGCTGCCGGTGACGCTTAACGAGCAGGGCGAAGGTACGGTGAAGTTACCAATTGGTGATTTCAACGGCGAGCTGCGGGTAATGGCGCAAGCCTGGACGGCGGATGACTTTGGCAGTAGCGAAAGCAAAGTGATTGTCGCCGCGCCGGTAATTACTGAACTGAACATGCCGCGCTTTCTGGCGGGGGGCGATACCTCGCGCCTGACGCTGGACGTGACCAACCTGACTGACAAACCGCAAACGCTGATTATTAATCTCGCGGCCAGCGGTTTACTGGAGCTGATGGGGCAAGATCCCGCCCCGGTGAATCTGGCGCCAGGCGTACGGACTACGCTGTTTATTCCGGTGCGTGCGCGGGAGGGCTTTGGCGATGGCGAAATTCAGGCGCAAATTAGCGGTCTGAATCTACCGGGTGAAACGCTGCCTGTTCAGCATAAACAGTGGAAAATTGGCGTGCGACCGGCGTTCCCGGCGCAAACTGTTAATTACGGCGTCGCACTTCAGCCGGGCGCAACCTGGCAGCTTCCGGGCGAAGAACTGACGAATTTCTCTCCTGTGACGATGCAGGGACAACTGCTGTTCAGCGGTAAACCACCGCTGAATCTGGCGCGCTATATCCGTGAACTGAAAGCTTACCCTTACGGTTGCCTCGAGCAAACGGCGAGCGGGTTGTTCCCATCCTTATACACCAATGCCGCGCAGTTGAAGGCGTTAGGTATCGCGGGCGACAGCGATGAAAAACGCCGTGCGGCAGTAGAGATTGGCATCTCTCGTTTACTGCAAATGCAGCGTGATAACGGCGGTTTTGCGCTGTGGGATAAGAACGGGTCGGAAGAGTACTGGCTGACCGCGTATGTGATGGATTTCCTCGTTCGCGCGAATGAACAGGGCTATAGCGTTCCGGCAGAGGTGATTAACCGGGGTAACGAGCGGCTGCTGCGCTATTTGCAGGATCCGGGCATGATGTCGATTCGCTATACCGACGACGCATCAGCAAGCCGGTTTGCCGTACAGGCCTACGCCGCGCTGGTGCTGGCTCGTCAGCAGAAAGCCCCGCTCGGCGCGCTGCGTGAGATCTGGGAGCGTCGTGCACAGGCGGCTTCCGGTTTACCGCTGTTGCAACTGGGGATAGCGCTGAAAAACATGGGCGACGCCAACCGCAGTGAACAAGCGTTGACGCTGGCGCTGAATACGCCACGCCGTGATGCGCAGCAGTGGATGGCGGATTACGGCAGTCAGCTACGTGACAACGCGCTGATGCTGGCATTGTTGGAAGAGAACAAGCTTAAACCTGACGTGCAGAATACGCTGCTGAACACTTTGTCAGAACAGGCCTTTGGGCAGCGCTGGCTCTCTACTCAGGAAAACAATGCGCTGTTCCTTGCCGCGCGTACGTTACAGGACTTGCCTGGCTCGTGGCAGGCGCAAACGTCACTCTCTGAACAGGCGTTAGCCGGGGAGAAATCACAAACGCGTAATCTGGATGCTGACGCGCTGTCTACGCTGAACGTCATCAATACCGGTAATCTGCCGCTGTGGCTGCGTCTGGATGTGAGTGGTTACCCGCAAACCTCGCCGACGCCTGCCAGCAACGTCCTGCACATTGAGCGTCAGATCCTGGGGCTCGACGGGAACAGCAAAGCGCTGGATTCTCTGCGCAGCGGCGAGCTGGTACTGGTCTGGCTGGAGGTGAAAGCCAGCCAGAACGTACCGGATGCGCTGGTGGTCGACTTACTGCCAGCCGGCCTGGAGCTGGAAAACCAGAATCTGGCCAACGGCAGCGCCAGCCTGCAGGACAGCGGCAGCGAGGTAGCGAATTTGCTCAATCAGATGCAGCAGGCGGATATCCAGCACGTTGAGTTCCGTGACGATCGCTTTGTCGCCGCGGTAGCGGTCAACGAAGGGCAGCCGGTGACGCTGGTCTATCTGGCGCGGGCGGTAACGCCGGGGACCTATCAGGTTCCTGTGCCGCAGGTGGAGTCAATGTATGTTCCGCAGTGGCGCGCGACCGGTGCGACAGAGGGGCTTTTGATTGTCAGACCGTAAATGATGCGCGGGTTGGGGAAACGCGGCTGCTGGCTCTGGCTGGCAGCCGTTGCGCTATTGCTGGTAGCGGGGGTTTGGGCGGCAGATAAAATCTGGCCGCTGCCGCTTCACGAAGTCGATCCGGCACGTGTCGTGGTGGCTTACGATGGTACGCCGCTATGGCGCTTCGCCGACGCGGACGGCATCTGGCGTTATCCGGTGACTATTGATGAGGTGTCCCCCCGTTACCTTGAGGCGTTAATCAACTACGAAGACCGCTGGTTCTGGAAACATCCCGGCGTCAATCCGTTTTCAGTGCTGCGCGCGGCATGGCAGGACCTCTCCTCAGGTCGCGTCGTTTCAGGCGGCAGTACGCTCACCATGCAGGTCGCACGATTGCTCGATCCCCACCCGCGAACTTTCGGCGGCAAGTTCCGCCAGCTCTGGCGTGCATTGCAGCTGGAATGGCATCTTTCTAAGCGCGACATCCTGACGCTATATCTTAACCGTGCGCCGTTTGGCGGCACGCTGCAGGGCGTGGGTGCTGCGAGCTGGGCCTACCTTGGTAAATCACCCGCACAGTTGAGTTATTCCGATGCCGCGCTGCTGGCCGTGTTGCCGCAGGCACCGAGCCGTCTGCGCCCGGACCGCTGGCCGGACCGCGCTGAAGCGGCGCGCAATAAAGTGCTTGAACGCATGGCGACGCAGGGCGTTTGGCCTGCCAGACAGGTGCAGGAGTCACGCGAAGAACCGGTCTGGCTGGCGCCCAGACAAATGCCGCAGTTAGCGCCGTTATTCTCGCGCATGATGCTGGGAAAAAGCCGGAGCGATAAAATCGTGACCACCCTTGACGCCGGATTGCAGCGCCAACTGGAAGAGCTGGCGCAAAACTGGAAGGGCCGCTTACCTGCGCGCAGTTCGCTGGCGATGATTGTGGTCGATCACACTGATATGAGCGTGCGTGGCTGGGTGGGGTCGGTAGATATGAATGACGACTCCCGCTTTGGCCATGTGGATATGGTGAATGCGATCCGCTCGCCGGGATCGGTGCTGAAGCCGTTTATCTATGGTCTGGCGCTGGATGACGGATTAATTCATCCTGCTTCATTGTTGCAGGATGTGCCGCGTCGAACCGGAGATTATCGACCAGGGAATTTTGACAGTGGTTTTCATGGCCCGGTCAGTATGAGCGAAGCGCTGGTGCGCTCGCTGAATTTACCCGCCGTGCAGGTACTTGAAGCCTATGGCCCGAAGCGTTTTGCCGCATCGTTACGTAACATTGGCTTACCGCTGTATCTGCCCGCAGGTGCCGCACCGAATCTGTCGCTGATTTTGGGTGGGGCAGGGGCCAGACTGGAAGACATGGCGGCGGCGTACAGTGCCTTTGCCCGTCAGGGAAAAGCGGGAAAACTGCGCCTGCAGCCAGACGATCCACTGCTGGAGCGTCCGTTGATGTCGGTAGGCGCGGCGTGGATTATTCGCCGCATTATGGCTGACGAAGCGCAACCGCTGCCGGATAACGCGCTGAGCAGAGTGGTTCCGCTGGCGTGGAAAACGGGTACCAGTTATGGCTATCGCGATGCGTGGGCGATTGGCGTTAACGCCCGTTATGTGATGGGGATCTGGACCGGCAGACCCGACGGTACGCCGGTGGTGGGCCAGTTTGGTTTTGCCAGCGCCGTGCCGCTGCTCAATCAGGTCAACAATCTTTTGCTCTCTCGCGGGACAAATCAGCCGGAGGATCCGCGCCCTGAATCCGTTAGCCGCGGCGTAGTGTGCTGGCCGGGCGGGCAGTCACTTGCGCCCGGAGACAGCAACTGTCGACGCCGTCTGGCAACCTGGCTGCTGGAGGGCAGCCAGCCGCCCACGTTGTTATTGCCCGAACAGGAGGGTGTGAGTGGCATTCGTTTCCCCGTCTGGCTGGATGATGAAGGCAAACGTGTGGCGGCGGATTGCCCGCAGGCGCGCGAACAAACGTTAATCGTCTGGCCTTTACCGCTGGAGCCATGGCTGCCGGAGTCAGAGCGCCGTGGGGCGAGATTACCGCCGGTTTCTGCCACGTGTCCGCCGCTGGGGCAGGATGCTTCGCTGCCGTTGCAGTTGACAGGGGTTCGTGATGGCGCGATCGTGAAGCGTTTACCCGGTTCTGCGCTGGCCTCATTGCCGGTACAAACCAGCGGTGGGACTGGCGATCGCTGGTGGTTTCTTAACGGTGAACGGCTGGATGAACGCGGACGCCGTCTTACGCTACGGCTGGCGACCAAAGGGGATTATCAACTGCTGGTAATGGATGACGCCGGACAGGTGGCGACGGTGAGATTTTCGTTGCAGTAGACCACCAGGTGATTTTTGTTGCTAAAATTCATCTTATTTTAAAGAAATGTTATCCTCGTCAATAGTCAATTGCCGGGATGCTCTTTATAATCCGCGCCAGGTAAACAACAACAAAACATCTTTTTCAGAGGTAATCATGGCTATTGAACGTACTTTTTCCATCATCAAACCAAACGCGGTGGCAAAAAACGTTATTGGGAGCATCTTTGCGCGCTTTGAAGCAGCAGGGTTCAAAATTGTCGGTACTAAAATGCTGCACCTGACCGTTGAGCAGGCGCGTGGCTTCTATGCTGAGCATGATGGCAAGCCGTTCTTTGACGGTCTGGTTGAATTCATGACCTCCGGTCCTATCGTTGTTTCTGTTCTGGAAAGCGAAAATGCCGTGCAGCGTCACCGTGATCTGCTGGGTGCAACCAACCCGGCGAATGCGCTGGCGGGTACTCTGCGTGCAGACTACGCTGATAGCTTCACCGAGAACGGTACTCACGGTTCCGACTCCGTTGAATCTGCCGCGCGTGAAATCGCCTATTTCTTCGGTGAAGGCGAGGTTTGCCCGCGCACGCGCTAATCTCCTGCGTCTTTCACATCGCATAGTTTTCTATGCTTTCGGGGAGGCTCGAACGTGCCGCTTTCCTGCGATGCGAAATCCTTTGGAGAGGAATTAGCGATTTACATATTATTTTCGCTAATGCTTCGTGCAAACGTGGCATCCCTGCGCCAGACTTTGTACAATGCAACGCCCCGGAAGAGCAGAACGCTTGCCGGGGCGTTTCTTTTTAACCCTCCACGGGCCACAACGTGTAACAACGAGGCCGGAAAAAATTATGTCTGAATTAGTTAACACCTCTGAAGTCGTCATTCCTGCGGTTCCAAATAAAAATGGAAAAATTAACCTGCTGGATCTGAACCGTCAGCAAATGCGCGAATTCTTCAAAGATATGGGTGAAAAACCGTTTCGTGCCGATCAGGTCATGAAGTGGATGTACCACTATTGCAGCGACAACTTTGATGACATGACTGACATCAATAAAGTGCTGCGTAACAAGCTGAAAGAAGTGGCTGAAATTCGCGCCCCGGAAGTGGTGGAAGAGCAGCGTTCCTCTGACGGTACGATCAAATGGGCCATCGCGGTTGGCGATCAGCGCGTAGAAACCGTGTATATCCCGGAAGACGATCGCGCGACCCTGTGTGTTTCTTCACAGGTCGGTTGCGCATTAGAGTGTAAATTCTGCTCTACGGCGCAACAGGGCTTTAACCGTAACCTGCGGGTGTCGGAAATCATTGGTCAGGTCTGGCGTGCGGCGAAAATCGTCGGTGCGGTGAAAGCAACGGGCGTGCGTCCTATCACTAACGTGGTGATGATGGGGATGGGCGAGCCGCTGCTCAACCTGACCAACGTGGTGCCAGCGATGGAAATCATGCTGGATGACTTCGGTTTTGGGCTGTCCAAGCGTCGCGTCACGCTCTCCACCTCAGGCGTTGTCCCTGCGCTGGATAAGCTGGGCGATATGATTGATGTCGCGCTGGCGATTTCTCTGCATGCGCCGAACGATGAAATTCGTGACGAAATTGTACCTATCAACAAAAAGTACAATATCGAAACATTCCTTGGCGCGGTTCGTCGTTATCTGGAGAAGTCCAACGCTAACCAGGGTCGTGTGACCATTGAGTATGTGATGTTAGATCACATCAATGATGGTACTGAACACGCGCATCAGTTGGCAGAGCTGCTGAAAGATACGCCGTGTAAGATTAACCTGATCCCGTGGAACCCGTTCCCAGGCGCGCCATATGGCCGTAGCTCTAACAGCCGTATCGATCGTTTCTCCAAAGTGTTGATGAGCTATGGTTTCACTACCATCGTGCGTAAAACACGTGGCGATGACATCGATGCAGCCTGCGGTCAGCTGGCGGGTGACGTTATCGACCGTACCAAGCGTACTCTGCGTAAGCGTATGCAGGGCGACGCTATCGATATCAAGACCGTTTGATGTTGAGTGCACTACGGTATAATTCATGTACCGTAGTGCAACGTAAGCCAAATGAGGTTCTTTGTTGTTTTCGTGAGGTCAATAATAACGGTGCGTTTTTGTCGACTTTAAGGCAGTATGTAACGGCGCAACAAGCCTTTAGCCCTCAGGTTTACGTTGTTTTGTCTTTGATAGTCTGACCGTTTTATACTGTCTGACGAAGGTTAACTGACCAGATGTTTCGCGGTGTGGGTGAGCATTGTGGCTCGCCGGCATCAGAACCCAAATTTACGCAGCTGTAGCGAATGAATACTGAAGCCACGCACGACAAAAATGAAGCACTATCCACCGGCGTTCGTCTGCGCAATGCCCGTGAACAACTCGGATTCAGCCAGCAGGCAGTCGCGGAGCGACTTTGCCTGAAGGTCTCCACGGTACGTGATATTGAAGAAGATAAGGCGCCAGCCGATCTCGCTTCAACATTCCTGCGCGGTTATATCCGTTCTTATGCGCGTCTGGTGCATATTCCTGAAGAAGAACTGTTGCCAGGGCTGGAAAAACAGGCTCCGATTCGCCCAGCCAAAGTCGCACCGATGCAGAGCTTCTCGCTCGGTAAGCGTCGTAAAAAACGCGACGGCTGGTTAATGACCTTTACCTGGCTGGTGCTGTTTGTCGTTGTCGGACTGACGGGAGCCTGGTGGTGGCAGAACCATAAAGCGCAGCAGGAAGAGATCACCACCATGGCCGATCAATCCTCCGCTGAGCTGAATGCCGGTAAAGATGGTGCGCAGAACGTACCGTTAGATACCAGCGCCGCAGCGGGCCAGGGTACTACTCCGGCTCCAGACGATGGCGCGGTGGCGGACGCAGCGCCTACGCCAGATGTTGCTGCAACCCCGGCACCTGCCGCTGATGCGCAGCAGAATGCCGTTGTGGCACCTTCTCAGGCTAACGTCGATACCGCAACTGCTGCGCCAGCGACCGCGGCGCCGCTGCCGACTGACCAGGCGGGTGTCACTACCCCAGCAGCCGATCCTAACGCACTGGTAATGAACTTTACCGCCGATTGCTGGCTGGAAGTGACCGATGCGACCGGAAAAAAACTGTTCAGTGGTATGCAGCGTAAGGACGGCAATCTGAATCTGACGGGTCAGGCGCCGTACAAACTGAAAATTGGCGCTCCGGCGGCAGTGCAGATTCAGTTCCAGGGTAAACCTGTCGATCTGAGTCGTTTTATCAGAACTAACCAGGTTGCGCGTCTGACCGTTAATGCCGAACAATCACCGGCTCAGTAACAGACGGCAATGCGGGAGATTTTTTAATGCATAACCAGGCTCCAATTCAACGTAGAAAATCGACACGCATTTACGTTGGGAACGTGCCGATCGGCGATGGCGCGCCCATCGCCGTACAGTCTATGACCAATACGCGTACCACAGATGTGGAAGCGACGGTTAATCAGATCAAAGCGCTGGAACGCGTCGGCGCAGATATTGTTCGTGTCTCTGTACCGACAATGGATGCCGCAGAAGCGTTCAAGCTTATCAAACAGCAGGTTAATGTCCCGCTGGTTGCCGATATTCACTTCGACTATCGTATCGCGCTGAAGGTGGCGGAATACGGCGTCGATTGCCTGCGTATCAACCCAGGCAATATCGGTAATGAAGAGCGTATTCGCATGGTAGTGGACTGCGCTCGTGATAAAAATATTCCTATTCGTATCGGCGTCAACGCCGGATCGCTGGAAAAAGATCTGCAGGAAAAATACGGTGAACCGACGCCGCAGGCGCTGCTGGAATCCGCTATGCGCCATGTGGATCACCTCGATCGTCTGAACTTCGATCAATTCAAAGTCAGCGTTAAAGCGTCTGACGTTTTCCTCGCCGTAGAATCCTATCGCCTGCTGGCGAAACAGATCGATCAACCGCTGCATTTGGGGATCACCGAAGCCGGTGGTGCACGCAATGGGGCGGTAAAATCAGCGATCGGTTTAGGATTGCTGTTGTCCGAAGGGATCGGCGATACGCTGCGTGTCTCTCTGGCGGCGGATCCGGTGGAAGAGATCAAAGTTGGCTTCGATATCCTGAAATCGCTGCGCATTCGTGCCCGCGGGATCAACTTTATCGCCTGCCCAACCTGCTCGCGTCAGGAGTTCGACGTTATCGGTACGGTGAACGCGCTGGAACAACGTCTGGAAGATATCATTACGCCAATGGATGTTTCGATCATCGGCTGCGTGGTGAACGGTCCTGGCGAAGCGCTGGTTTCTACGCTGGGCGTGACGGGCGGTAACAAGAAAAGCGGTCTGTATGAAGACGGCGTGCGTAAGGATCGACTCGATAACGACGATATGATTACGCAGCTTGAAGCCCGCATTCGCGCCAAAGCGAGTATCCTGGACGAAGCGCGTCGTATTGACGTACAGCAGCTTGAAAAATAACAACGTGATGGGAAGCGGCGTGCTTCCCGTGTATGATTGAACCCGCATGGCGCCCGCATTGTTCGGGTTAGCGCTGAGGGTTCATTTTTATATTCATAAAGAGAATAAACGTGGCAAAAAACATTCAAGCCATTCGCGGCATGAACGATTATCTGCCTGGCGAAACCGCCATCTGGCAGCGCATTGAAGGCACTCTCAAAAACGTGCTCGGCAGCTACGGTTACAGTGAAATCCGCTTGCCGATTGTAGAGCAGACCCCGTTATTCAAACGCGCGATCGGTGAAGTCACTGACGTGGTTGAAAAAGAGATGTATACCTTTGAGGACCGTAATGGCGACAGCCTGACGTTGCGTCCTGAAGGGACTGCGGGCTGCGTACGCGCCGGCATCGAACATGGTCTCCTGTACAATCAGGAACAGCGTCTGTGGTATATCGGGCCGATGTTCCGCCACGAACGTCCGCAAAAAGGGCGCTATCGTCAATTCCATCAGCTGGGTGTCGAAGTGTTTGGCCTGCAAGGCCCGGACATCGATGCTGAACTGATTATGCTGACCGCTCGCTGGTGGCGCGCGCTGGGTATTTCTCAGCATGTCAGCCTTGAGCTGAACTCAATTGGTTCGCTTGAAGCCCGCGCTAACTACCGTGATGCGCTGGTCGCCTACCTGGAACAGCACAAAGAGAAACTGGACGAAGACTGCAAGCGCCGTATGTACACTAACCCGCTGCGCGTTCTCGACTCCAAAAACCCGGAAGTACAGGCGCTGCTCAACGACGCACCTGCGCTGGGCGACTATCTTGATGACGACTCTCGCGAGCACTTTGCGGGCCTGTGCAAACTGCTGGAATCCGCAGGTATTGCCTACACCGTCAATCAGCGTCTGGTTCGTGGTCTTGATTATTACAACCGCACCGTATTTGAGTGGGTTACCAGCAGTCTGGGCTCTCAGGGTACCGTGTGTGCCGGTGGGCGTTACGACGGTCTGGTAGAGCAACTTGGCGGTCGCGCAACGCCGGCCGTAGGCTTTGCCATGGGTCTGGAACGACTTGTTTTGTTAGTTCAGGCAGTTAATCCGGAATTTAACGCTGATCCTGTTGTCGATATATACCTGGTCGCTTCGGGGGCGGATACGCAGTCGGTGGCAATGCGGCTTGCAGAACGTCTGCGCGATGAAGTTCCTGGTGTGAAACTGATGACAAACCACGGTGGCGGCAACTTTAAGAAACAGTTCGCCCGCGCCGACAAGTGGGGCGCCCGCGTTGCACTGGTACTGGGCGAGTCCGAAGTGGCTGACGGTACTGTTGTAGTGAAGGATTTGCGCTCTGGTGAGCAAACGGCAGTAGCGCAGGATAGCGTTGCCGCGCATTTGCGCACTCTACTGGGCTAAGGAGAAGGACAGCGTGGAAATTTACGAGAACGAAAACGACCAGATTGATGCAGTAAAACGCTTCTTTGCTGAAAACGGCAAAGCGCTGGCTGTTGGGGTCATTTTAGGGGTTGGCGCGCTGGTTGGCTGGCGTTACTGGACCAGCCATCAGACGGAGTCCGCACGCTCTGCTTCTCTGGCATATCAAAATACGGTGACTGCGGTTAGCGCGGGTAAACCGGATAGTCTTCCTGCTGCAGAGAAATTTGCCGCAGAAAACAAAAATACCTACGGCGCGTTAGCTTCACTGGAACTGGCGCAGCAGTTTGTTGACCAAAATGAACTTGAGAAAGCCGCAAGCCAGCTGCAACAAGGCTTAGCAGCGACCAGCGATGAGAATCTCAAAGCGGTGATTAATCTGCGTCTGGCTCGTGTTCAGGTTCAGCTTAAACAGGCTGATACCGCGCTGAAAACACTCGACACCATTAAAGGTGAAGGGTGGACGGCCATTGTTGCCGACCTGCGCGGTGAAGCATTGCTGAGCAAAGGCGATAAACAAGGTGCGCGTAGCGCATGGGAAGCGGGCGTGAAAAGCGATGCCTCTCCTGCTCTGAGCGAAATGATGCAGATGAAAATCAATAATTTGTCCATCTGAGAGGGACCCGATGCAATTGCGTAAATTACTTCTGCCAGGGCTGCTTTCCGTTACCCTATTGAGCGGCTGTTCACTGTTTAGTGGCGAAGAAGATGTCGTTAAGATGTCCCCATTACCGGTGGTTGAAAACCAGTTTACTCCGTCTACGGACTGGAGCACCTCTGTAGGTAACGGTATTGGTGATTTCTATTCCAATCTTCATCCTGCGCTGGCGGATAACGTTGTCTATGCAGCCGATCGCGCCGGCGTCGTTAAGGCGTTGAATGCGGACGACGGCAAAGAAGTCTGGTCTGTTAATCTGGGTGAGAAAGACGGCTGGTTCTCCCGCGCATCTGCACAGCTTTCTGGCGGTGTAACCGTGTCCGGTGGCCATGTTTACATTGGCAGCGAAAAAGCGCAGGTTTATGCGCTGAACACCAGCGATGGTACCACCGCATGGCAGACGAAAGTTGCCGGTGAAGCGCTGTCTCGTCCTGTTGTGAGCGATGGCGTGGTATTAATTCACACCAGTAACGGTCAGTTGCAGGCCTTGAACGAAGCAGACGGCGCCATCAAATGGACCGTTAACCTCGACATGCCTTCTCTGTCTCTGCGCGGCGAATCTGCCCCAGCGACCGCCTTTGGCGCAGCTATCGTTGGCGGTGATAACGGCCGCGTAAGCGCCGTGCTGATGCAGCAGGGCCAGATGATTTGGCAGCAGCGTATTTCTCAGGCGACAGGTCCAACGGAAATCGATCGTCTGAGCGACGTTGATACCACGCCGGTTATCGTCAATGGCGTTGTCTACGCGCTGGCTTATAATGGTAACCTGACGGCGCTGGATCTGCGCAGCGGCCAGATCATGTGGAAACGTGAACTGGGCTCAGTGAATGATTTCATCGTCGACGGTAACCGTATCTACCTGGTTGACCAGAACGACCGTGTACTGGCGCTAACCACCGATGGCGGCGTGACGCTGTGGACGCAAAGCGATCTGCTGCACCGTCTGCTGACGTCCCCGGTATTGTATAACGGCAATCTGGTCGTGGGTGATAGCGAAGGCTACCTGCACTGGATTAACGTTGACGATGGCCGCTTTGTCGCCCAGCAGAAAGTTGACAGCTCTGGTTTCCTGACCGAGCCGGTCTCTGCTGATGGTAAACTGCTGATCCAGGCGAAAGACGGTACGCTGTACTCTATTACGCGTTAATCGTCCCGGCCGCTCGCTTTGAAAAACGGCTCCTGGTGCAGGGGCCGTTTTACTGTTTTTAACAACGGCGCAAAAAATGTGCCCGTTGTCTGATGATTTATTAAATGAGGCTTTAAACATGGTACCTGTGGTCGCGCTTGTCGGGCGCCCTAACGTTGGCAAATCCACGTTATTTAACCGTCTAACTCGCACCCGAGATGCGCTGGTTGCGGATTTCCCGGGTCTGACTCGTGACCGTAAGTACGGTCGTGCGGAAATTGAAGGCCGCGAGTTTATCTGTATTGATACCGGCGGTATTGATGGCACCGAAGACGGTGTAGAAACCCGCATGGCGGAACAGTCGCTGTTGGCGATCGAAGAAGCAGACGTTGTGCTGTTTATGGTAGATGCGCGTGCTGGCCTGATGCCTGCGGATGAAGCCATTGCGAAACATCTGCGTTCGCGCCAGAAACCGACGTTCCTGGTAGCCAACAAAACTGACGGACTCGATCCTGATCAGGCGGTCGTCGATTTCTACTCGCTGGGTCTGGGTGAAATTTATCCGATCGCGGCATCCCATGGTCGTGGCGTTCTCAGCCTGCTGGAGCATGTTCTGCTGCCGTGGATGGATGACGTTGCTCCTCTGGAAGAAGTGGATGAAGATGCAGAATATTGGGCGCAACTGGAAGCCGAAGAGAACGGCGAAGAAGAACCTGAAGACGACTTCAATCCGCAGGACCTGCCGATCAAACTGGCGATTGTTGGTCGCCCGAACGTAGGTAAGTCCACGCTTACTAACCGTATTCTCGGCGAAGACCGCGTAGTGGTATACGACATGCCGGGGACCACGCGTGACAGTATTTATATCCCGATGCAACGCGATGAGCGCGAATATGTGCTCATCGATACCGCGGGCGTGCGTAAGCGCGGCAAAATTACCGAAGCAGTAGAAAAATTCTCAGTTATCAAAACGCTGCAGGCGATTGAAGATGCCAACGTGGTGATGCTGGTGATTGATGCGCGCGAAGGTATTTCCGATCAGGACCTGTCGCTGCTGGGCTTTATCCTCAATAGTGGGCGTTCACTTGTAATTGTGGTCAACAAGTGGGATGGCCTGACGCAGGAAGTGAAAGAGCAGGTCAAAGAGACTTTGGACTTCCGTCTGGGCTTTATTGATTTTGCGCGTGTACACTTTATCTCTGCGCTGCACGGAAGCGGCGTGGGTAATCTGTTTGAATCGGTCCGCGAAGCGTATGACAGCTCCACCCGTCGCGTCAGCACCGCGATGCTGACGCGCATTATGACTATGGCGGCAGAAGATCATCAGCCGCCGCTGGTGCGTGGTCGTCGTGTGAAGCTGAAATATGCCCACGCTGGTGGTTATAACCCACCAATCGTGGTGATTCACGGCAACCAGGTCAAAGACCTGCCGGATTCCTACAAGCGTTATCTGATGAACTATTTCCGTAAGTCTTTGGATGTGATGGGGACGCCGATCCGCATTCAGTTCAAAGAAGGGGAAAACCCGTTTGCGAACAAACGCAATACGCTGACGCCGACGCAGATGCGTAAACGTAAGCGTTTGATAAAACACATCAAAAAAAGCAAGTAACCGTTGCTGATGCTGATAAAAACCCGTGCTTGTCGCGGGTTTTTTTTCGAAGTTTCATCGCCAGCCTCAGCCCGTGCGATGTCAATCACTATTCATTTTTTACCAAGTTTAAATCTAAGAAAGTAGACATTTGTCGAGTTTTCGTCTTAAAGTCCGGGGGCTGGTACTAGACAAAACTAGCCTTAGGTTATCAAATGGTTAAATAAATTTTCGCCGTATGTAAAAAATCGGTCAGATACGTAACTGGCTGGCGTACATCGCGGTGTTTACACACACGACGACATAACTTTCGGGAGAATTATGCAATCCTCTGTTAATCAAAAAGAAAGCCGAACTTTCTTCGGCCATCCTTATCCGCTCGGCTCGCTGTTCTTCACAGAGATGTGGGAGCGCTTCTCGTTTTATGGTATTCGCCCGTTACTGATCCTGTTTATGGCTGCTACCGTTTATGACGGCGGCATGGGGCTGGCACGTGAAAATGCCTCGGCGATTGTGGGTATCTTTGCCGGTACGATGTACCTCGCTGCGCTGCCGGGTGGCTGGCTGGCTGATAACTGGCTCGGCCAACAGAAAGCGGTGTGGTACGGTTCCATCCTGATTGCCCTCGGCCATCTGTCAATTGCGCTCTCCGCCATTATGGGGAACAACCTGTTCTTTATTGGTCTGATGTTTATCGTGCTCGGCTCCGGTCTGTTTAAGACCTGTATTTCGGTCATGGTTGGCACGCTGTATAAAAAAGGCGATGCGCGTCGCGACGGCGGTTTCTCGCTGTTCTACATGGGCATCAACATGGGGTCGTTTATCGCGCCGCTGATTTCCGGCTGGCTGATTAAAACCCATGGGTGGCACTGGGGCTTTGGCATCGGTGGTATCGGGATGTTGGTGGCGTTGATCATTTTCCGTGTATTTGCCGTTCCATCAATGAAACGCTACGACAGCGAAGTGGGGCTCGACTCCACCTGGAATAGCCCGGTAGTGAAACGTAACGGCGTGGGAGCGTGGCTGTTGGCGCTGGCTGTCGGTGCGGCGGTTATCGTTACGCTGATAGCGCAAGGCGTGATTGTAATTAATCCGGTCGCGGTTGCCAGCATGCTGGTGTACGTGATTGCAGCCTCCGTTGCGCTCTACTTTATCTACCTGTTCATCTTTGCCGGTCTGAACCGTAAAGAGCGCGCCAGACTGCTGGTCTGCTTTATCCTGCTGGTTTCCGCCGCGTTCTTCTGGTCCGCGTTTGAGCAGAAGCCAACCTCATTCAACCTGTTCGCCAACGACTACACTAACCGTATGATCGGTGATTTTGAAATCCCGGCGGTCTGGTTCCAGTCGATAAACGCGCTGTTTATTATCCTGCTGGCACCGGTATTCAGTTGGGCATGGCCGAAGCTGGCAAGCATGAATATTCGCCCGAGTAGTATCACCAAGTTTGTTATCGGTATCCTCTTTGCGGCGGCAGGCTTCGGTCTGATGATGCTGGCGGCGCAAAACGTTCTCAGTAACGGCGGGGCAGGCGTTTCTCCATTTTGGCTGGTGGGCAGTATCCTGATGCTGACGCTTGGCGAGCTGTGCCTGAGTCCGATCGGTCTGGCTACAATGACGCTGCTGGCGCCGGAAAGAATGCGCGGGCAGATGATGGGCCTGTGGTTCTGCGCCAGTGCGCTGGGCAACCTGGCCGCAGGTTTGATTGGCGGTCATGTGAAGGCTGACCAACTGGATATGCTGCCGGATCTCTTCGCACGTTGCTCGATTGCGCTGCTGATCTGCGCTGCGGTACTGATCATCCTCATTGTTCCGATTCGTCGCATGCTGGAAAATACGCAAACTAAACCGGCAACTAGCGCCTGATAACACCTCGATTGTGCCGGGGCAGACGTTATGTCCCGGCTATTCAATTAACGAGGTAAGAGCATGCTGTTAGGATTTGTTGGGCTTGGTGCAGTCGTTGAAACGGCATACTTGCCCGCATTACGTAATATGTTCGGTGATACACTACGCTGTGTGGGATTTGATGTTCAACCCGCAAAGCAGCCCGCAGATGTGACACGCTGTGCGTCGCTCGCTGAACTTCTTGCAATGCCGCTTGATACCCTGTTTATTACCACCGCATCCCTGCATCACCTCGATGTGCTTGAACAGGCGCTGGCGGCTCCCATCGCTCGTATCGTGGTCGAAAAGCCTATTGTCGCCACGCTTTCCCAAATTGAAAAACTGAAAACGCTGCTGGCTCAACCGGATGCTGCCAACCGCGTGCTGGCACTCGACCATTGGATGGCACGCAATGGCGCAATGCAGCTGGCGTTGGGCAAACTCGGAGCGCAGTGGCAGGGCGATAATCCACAACAGGCACTTGTCTCTCACTTTTCACACATTGCTAAAATCGACGGTTTTTTGCAGGAACCGAGCGGGTTTAACGCTGTTGGAGAACCTATTGCGCTAAACTTTGCCACCGGTGAGCCGGATACCCGTGAGCTTCGTCATCCGGACGGTGTGATTCTGGACATTGGCACACATGTACTGGCAATGCTGCGTGAAACAGTGCGTTACCTGGGCGGTAATGACAGTATGACCTTGCAGGTGAAAAGCGCTAAAGACTGTCTGGGACGTAATATTGTAGAGGGCGACCTGACCACAGCAGAAGGAGAGGCGCATCTGCAGGGACAGATTAGCGGCATTCCGCTGGACATCTGGCTGAATAAATACGCGGGGCCGGCTGGCGGACAAAAAGGCTTGCGCCTTTGTCTGCGCGATGGTCGTGTCATTAGCCATGATCGCCGTGGTGTCGAGGATGTGCTCGAATTGATTGACGGTGATGTTGTACAACGCTGGAGTCTGCCTGGTAGCGTATATGCCCATTGTCTGGCGGAGCATATTCTGGGCGCGCAAAGTCTGTTTGAACGCAGCCCACAGGAAGTGAGCCGCACGACGCAGCGCAGGCTGGAGGAAGTGGAGTGCCTGTTAACGTTACAGCAGCAGTTACGCGGGCGGCATTAAACGCATCGTGTTAAACTCAGCGCAGTAATGGATCCCTGTACTGGAGTCGCTATGTCTATTATTTGCCCGGATTGTCATGCAGAGCTGGAGCCGCAAAACGGTATGGCGCACTGTGATAACTGTAATAAAGATATTCAGTTAGAAGCGCACTGCCCGGAGTGCAATCAGCCGCTGCAGGTGCTTAAAGCCTGTGGCGCGGTGGATTATTTCTGCCAGAACGGTCATGGCCTTATCTCGAAGAAACGCGTGGCGTTTGTGCCGCTTTAATCCTGTTTTTTCCTGCGTGTTTTCTTTGTCTTCGTGACAGCTCTCACTTCGCTTTCCACCCATCCGTCAGACAGGCGGGTGGTGAGCACATCACCTGCTGTAACCTGTTTAGTCTGTTTCAGCACTTCACCCTCTTTTGCGGTCGTCACGCTATAACCGCGGGCCAGCGTGGCCAGTGGGCTGACTGCCTCAAGATGGGTAATCGCGTTGCCAAAACGCTCGCGCTGTTCGCTTAAACGCGCACGGATATTTTCCGCCAGGCGGTATTCCAGTTGCTGAATGCGTGTTTGCGCACGGTAAATACGCGGCTGCGGGTTTTGCTGATTCAGACGCTGCAGCATGCGCTGCTGACGCTGATTTGCCTGTTTAATCTTATTCTCAAGTGCGAAGTTCATTCTCTGACGCAGTCGTTCCAGCACGGTCTGTTGACGGGCCAGACGCAGTTGCGGATGCTGCTGTTGCAAGCGGTGATGAAGCTGGGTAAATCGACGAGTACGATTGGCGAGGTAGTAGTCCATCGCCATCTCCAGACGCTGCTGACCATGCTGTATTTGACGCAGCAGTTCAAGCTGATTACGGCTGACAATTTCTGCCGCCGCCGACGGCGTAGGTGCCCGTAAATCTGCAATAAAATCGGCAATAGTGACATCGGTTTCATGGCCGACGGCGCTGACGACTGGAATGCGGCTGGCAAAGATCGCCCGTGCAACACGTTCGTCGTTAAAGCTCCACAAATCTTCCAGCGAGCCGCCGCCGCGCCCGACGATCAGCACATCGCACTCGCCCCGCGCGTTCGCCAGTTCAATGGCCCGAACGATCTGCCCTGGCGCATCATCACCCTGGACTGCGGTCGGGTAGATAATAACGGGCAGGGAAGGGTCGCGACGCTTCAGGACGTGGAGGATATCGTGCAGCGCGGCGCCGGTTTTAGAGGTGATTACCCCGACGCAGTGGGCCGGTGAAGGCAGCGTTTTTTTGAACTGCTGATCGAATAGCCCTTCAGCCTGCAGTTTGGCCTTGAGTTGCTCATATTTTTGCTGCAGCAATCCTTCGCCCGCTGGCTGCATGCTTTCAACAATTATCTGATAGTCGCCGCGCGGCTCGTACAATGTAATGTTGGCGCGTACCAGTACCTGCTGACCGTGCTGTGGTCGGAACGTTACACGGCGATTGCTGTTGCGAAACATCGCGCAGCGTACCTGAGCGGTGTCATCTTTGAGCGTGAAATACCAGTGACCGGAGGACGGCTGAGTGAAATTCGAAATTTCACCGCTGATCCACACTTGTCCCATTTCCTGCTCAAGCAGCAAACGAACCGTCTGATTCAGGCGGCTTACGGTAAAAATTGAGGTGGTCTGAGAGGATAACATGTGAGCGGGATCAAATTCTAAATCAGCAAGTTATTCAGTCGAAAGTAACATGCTCACAGAGGAGCGCAAGGTTTTTTTGCAAAAAAGTGTGGATGCAATCGGTTACGCTCTGTATAATGCCGCGGCAATATTTAATAACCTCCCAGGTGAGATATTGCCCATGCTACGTATCGCAAAAGAAGCCCTGACGTTTGACGACGTCCTCCTCGTTCCCGCTCATTCTACCGTTCTGCCGAATACTGCTGATCTCAGCACCCAGTTGACGAAAACCATTCGCCTGAACATTCCTATGCTCTCCGCAGCAATGGACACCGTGACGGAAGCGCGCCTGGCAATTGCCCTGGCTCAGGAAGGCGGCATCGGTTTTATCCACAAAAACATGTCTATTGAGCGCCAGGCGGAAGAAGTTCGTCGCGTGAAGAAACACGAATCTGGCGTCGTGACCGACCCACAAACCGTACTGCCAACCACCACTCTGCGCGAAGTAAAAGAACTGACCGAGCGTAACGGTTTCGCAGGCTACCCGGTAGTGACTGAAGATAACGAACTGGTCGGCATCATCACCGGTCGTGACGTACGGTTTGTGACTGATCTGAATCAGCCGGTTAGCGTCTACATGACGCCGAAAGAGCGTCTGGTGACCGTTCGTGAAGGCGAAGCACGCGATGTTGTCTTTGCCAAAATGCACGAAAAACGCGTCGAGAAAGCGCTGGTTGTTGACGACAGCTTCCATCTGCTCGGCATGATCACCGTTAAAGATTTCCAGAAAGCGGAACGTAAACCTAACGCTTGTAAAGACGAGCATGGTCGTCTGCGCGTAGGGGCTGCTGTAGGCGCAGGTGCGGGTAACGAAGAGCGTGTTGACGCGCTGGTTGCCGCTGGCGTGGATGTTCTGCTGATTGACTCCTCTCACGGACACTCAGAAGGCGTACTGCAGCGTATCCGTGAAACTCGTGCTAAATACCCGGATCTGCAGATCATCGGGGGGAACGTTGCGACTGGTGCAGGCGCTCGCGCGCTGGCGGAAGCCGGCTGCAGCGCTGTTAAAGTCGGTATCGGCCCAGGCTCCATCTGTACTACCCGTATCGTTACCGGCGTAGGTGTACCGCAGATCACCGCCGTTTCTGACGCCGTTGAAGCGCTGGAAGGCACTGGTATTCCGGTTATTGCCGATGGCGGTATTCGTTTTTCCGGCGACATCGCAAAAGCGATCGCTGCGGGTGCTTCTGCAGTGATGGTTGGCTCTATGCTGGCGGGGACTGAAGAATCTCCGGGCGAAATCGAACTGTATCAGGGCCGTTCTTACAAATCATACCGTGGTATGGGCTCTTTGGGCGCGATGTCCAAAGGTTCTTCCGACCGTTATTTCCAAAGCGATAACGCCGCTGACAAACTGGTCCCGGAAGGTATCGAAGGTCGCGTTGCGTATAAAGGTCGCCTGAAAGAGATCATTCACCAGCAGATGGGTGGCCTGCGCTCCTGTATGGGTCTGACCGGCTGTGGTACTATCGACGCGCTGCGAACAAAAGCAGAGTTTGTACGTATCAGCGGTGCGGGTATTCAGGAAAGTCACGTTCACGATGTGACCATCACCAAAGAGTCCCCTAACTACCGCATGGGCTCCTGATAAGTTTCCGCGCCCGGCTATATGCCGGGCGAATTTGTTTCACTTGCCTCGGAATTAGCGTCAATGACAGACAATATTCATAAACATCGCATTCTCATCCTTGATTTCGGATCTCAGTACACTCAGCTGGTTGCTCGTCGCGTACGTGAACTGGGCGTCTATTGTGAACTGTGGGCGTGGGATGTTACGGAAGCACAAATTCGCGAATTCAACCCAAGCGGTATCATTCTTTCCGGTGGTCCGGAAAGCACCACTGAAGAAAACAGCCCGCGTGCGCCGGAATACGTTTTCACTGCGGGCGTGCCTGTGTTCGGCGTGTGCTACGGCATGCAGACTATGGCAATGCAGCTCGGTGGTCATGTTGAAGGTTCTAACGAACGTGAATTCGGCTATGCGCAGGTTGAAGTTCAGACCGACAGCGCGCTGATCCGCGGTATTGAAGACTCTCTGACCGCAGACGGCAAACCACTGCTGGACGTGTGGATGAGCCACGGCGACAAAGTGACCGCTATTCCGGAAGGTTTCGTGACCGTTGCCAGCACCGACAACTGCCCGTTTGCCATCATGGCGCACGAGGAAAAACGTTTCTACGGTGTGCAGTTCCATCCGGAAGTTACCCACACCCGTCAGGGGATGCGCATGCTGGAGCGTTTTGTGCGCGACATCTGCCAGTGTGAAGCGCTGTGGACCCCGGCAAAAATTATCGATGACGCCGTTGCCCGCATTCGTGAGCAGGTTGGCACTGATAAAGTGATCCTCGGCCTCTCCGGCGGCGTTGACTCCTCCGTCACCGCGATGCTGCTGCACCGTGCGATTGGCAAAAACCTGACCTGTGTGTTCGTCGACAACGGTCTGCTGCGTCTCAACGAAGCTCAGCAGGTGATGGATATGTTCGGCGACCATTTCGGCCTGAACATCATTCATGTTGAAGGTGAAAAGCGTTTCCTGGACGCGCTGAAAGGCGAGAACGATCCGGAAGCTAAACGTAAAATCATCGGCCGCGTGTTCGTGGAAGTCTTCGACGAAGAAGCGCTGAAGCTGGAAGACGTTAAGTGGCTGGCGCAGGGAACCATCTATCCGGACGTGATCGAATCCGCGGCTTCTGCCACGGGTAAAGCGCACGTCATCAAATCTCACCACAACGTGGGCGGTTTGCCGAAAGAGATGAAGATGGGTCTGGTTGAACCGCTGCGTGAGCTGTTCAAAGACGAAGTGCGTAAGATTGGTCTGGAACTGGGTCTGCCGTACGACATGCTGTACCGTCACCCATTCCCGGGTCCGGGTCTGGGCGTACGCGTGCTGGGCGAAGTGAAGAAAGAGTACTGTGACCTGCTGCGCCGTGCGGATGCTATCTTCATTGAGGAACTGCACAACGCTGACTTGTACAACAAAGTGAGCCAGGCGTTCACCGTGTTCCTGCCAGTACGTTCCGTTGGCGTCATGGGCGATGGCCGTAAGTACGACTGGGTTGTTTCCCTGCGTGCTGTTGAAACCATCGACTTTATGACCGCGCACTGGGCGCACCTGCCGTATGACTTCTTAGGCCGCGTCTCTAACCGCATTATCAACGAAGTTAACGGTATTTCCCGCGTGGTGTATGACATCAGCGGTAAGCCGCCAGCTACGATTGAGTGGGAATGATGTACAGCTAACTCACAGCTAATCATTTCTATTCAGTTATGCAATCAACCCTCTGTTTTTACAGAGGGTTTTTCTTTATATCACATCATATCTATTCACTCTATCTCACTTTTTTCATCGGTACAGGTGACGGTATTACCTTAAAGGTATACTCTTCATACCGTCAAACCATGGATGCTTTACGGGTGAATTGTGCTTACTGATACCAAACTGAAAAACCTCAAGCCGCAGGACAAACTGTATAAGGTTTCGGATCGTGACGGGCTGTATGTTGCTGTGCTTACTTCCGGCTCTGTCTCTTTCCGGTACGACTACCGCATTAACGGGCGCCGGGAAACGCTGGTCATCGGTCAGTACGGTCGTGACGGTATCAGCCTGGCAGAAGCACGAGAAGAACTCATTGCTGCCAAAAAACTGTTAAAGGCAGGGCAGTCGCCAGCCGCGGCGAAACGTGACGGTATCAAAAAGATCCGTGGTGCTGAGACATTCGCGGTACATACCGACAGCTATATGAAGCACGTTATTCTGGCTGACAGTACCCGGGCGATGAAACAGGCCGTTATCGAACGCGACATCATGCCGGTGTTGGGTAACAAAATGATGGCTGAGATAACCACCGGCATGGTGCGTGACCTGTGCGATCGCATTGTTGAACGTGGCGGCCGGGCTACGGCAGTGCAAGCCAGAGAAATAATCAGCAGTGTATACCGTCACGCTAATGATCGCGGACATGGTCTGTTTAATCCTGCTGCTGATATCAAGCCTTCATCTATAGCCATGTTCAAGCCGCGCGACCGCACGCTGCAACCTGAAGAGATCGGCGTATTCTTCCGGGCGCTGGATAATATCGGGGCTATGGCCACAATGAAACTGGCATTAAAACTGGTGCTGCTTACCCTGGTTCGCAAAAGTGAGTTCACCCACGCCACATGGGAAGAGGTTGATTTCAAAAAATGGACGTGGACCATACCGTCAGACCGTATGAAGGGAAGCCGGGCGCACGTTATCTATCTGCCAAAGCAGGCGCAGGATCTCATTGTTGGCCTGCAGATGTGCGCTGGTGGAAGTGATTACCTTTTGCCCGGTCGCTATTCGGTTAGCAAGCCGTTATCCAATGGCGCACTGAACAGGCTGATCAATACCACCGTCGAAGCGGTAAGCAAGGCTGGCGGGAATCTTGATGAATTCTCTGTGCACGATCTTCGCCGCACAGCCAGCACGCTGTTGCATGAGGCTGGTTATCCATCTGACTGGATTGAAAAGGCGCTGGCGCATGAGCAAAAGGGAGTGCGTGCGGTATACAACAAAGCGGAGTACGCCAGGCAGCGCGCCTACATGTTGCAGCAGTGGGCGGATATGGTTGATTCATGGATTAACGGGGAGCACACCGATCTGGTTCCGTTCTCCCCTTCGAAGTTTGAGCGATGGATGAGTGAAGGTGATTAATTTCTGGATTGTATAAATTCTCGCTGTAGATCAACTGTCATTTGCAGTTCTTCGCATTTCTTGTGCAAGACACTGTTTTCAGTTTGCAACCAGTTAACTTGAGCACTTTTCTGCACAATCACAGCGCGTTGCTCTTCCAGTTGGCGGATTAACTCCGCCTCATTGAACATGGTCATGCTGCACGCTCCCGCCCCTGATTATCTGATGGTGATAGCGGGGCGTTTTTTAATGAATTCGCCATTCCTGCGATATCCATCGCATATCCAGGGTGCAGTTGCACCGCTGGACCGTCGCACTGATTGCCCCAAACATCAAAACCATGCGACGACTGGCGAGCGAACAACTCAATACGCGGTACATCGCCCAGCAGTTGCACCAGTTTCTCCCTGATCACGTCCGGCTTCCGCGAGTTCTCCATGCGCGGTGCCGTGACGTGCTGGCAGATAGAAGCATCCATGCGGGCAGGAAGTTTTCCGCGAACTGCAAACAGACAGTCTTCGCTGTTCGCCCTGGTCATGTGGCCCATTCCGATCGCGCTGTTGCCTTTGTGCTTGTTCGTCTTGTGCCAGGTGAACCCCTTCATTGTCATCAGCTTGAATCCCCACGCTTCGACCACTTTCAACGCCTCAACCGGCTGAGTCGGAACCCACCACATAGCCAGAAGGCAATCTTCGGCAGCCAGATCCCACACTGGCAGGCGGCAGATATCCAGCACGTTCATAACCGGATATTTGAACCCGGCGCCGCGCTCGCCGTCGGCTGCTTTGTCGCGATATGTCCAGGGAGGATCAGCATAAATAAGAGTGTATTTACCGTTCATGCCGCACCGCCTTCAATGCGCTTAAATTCGATTACCCAGACCCATGGATTGGCCTGCCAGTTCTCTTCTCCGTAGATTGATTCCCACAGGTACTTAAATGCGCCTGTTGCCGTTGGTCTTCCTGTCATATTGTGGTCAGCAATACAGTCGTAATTATCCTGGGACTCTTCCAATCTCTCGCGATCTATTCCCTCGCTTAACGCATCCTGCTCGCTAATGCTGTTCAACCGCTCTACCCGCACGTTGGTAATTTCCAGCAGAATTCGGCTTGCCCAGCGCGGCATGTGGATTGATGGGGTCCAGTGGATATTCTCGGCGGCAGGTACGTTTTCGTAGTGTGCCGGGACGTGATCCGGGTAGTTTGCGCGGTAAAGTTTTAACTCTGGCGCGCCAGCACCAGCTTCGGACCAAGTTTCCCGAACCCAAATGCGATCGCCGGGTTTACCAAACGGGCATTTAACATGAGCAAAATTGCGATTGGTTTCACGGTCATCGCTGCCAGAACCAAACACAGCGCCATTCCACGAAAAACCGGATCTCTCAGTCAGTTCTGGCTGCGGCTTCACCGGGCGGCGCGTCTGCGTCTTGCGGCCGGATAAAATCGCGTTCACCATTTCAGCGTTAAAAATCATTCCGCGCTCTTTCATGCCGCCACCTTCTTACTGTTCATCAGCTCAGCAATGCGCTGAGCCTTTAATGGGTTTTTGATAACCTTTCTTCCTGGCACAATCCATCCGCAACGAAGAGATGAATAAACCAGTGTGATACTTCCGACGCTGATATTGTCGTGCGGGTTAGTCATACACTACCCCGCGACATCCGATCCCTGCATATTCGCCACGGCGCAGGCCGTTACCTTTTGATATGCACTGATCACGGCGTATCGCTATTCTGGCGCGCTCCACTTCACCGACCGCTACATCCATACACAGCAACCATAGTCTGGCTGCAATGCGGTACTGGCCTTTCGATTCACGCTCAACAGCGCGCTTTTCTACCTCCATCGCTGCCGGAGTTACGGCGACAACCTTTGAAGCCTGACGCTGAGACACATAGTTCAGGTGATACTTTTCAAGACGGGTTAATTTGCTCATCGGATCCAGCCTTCTCTGAAAATTACCGCCAGCAGATACAGCCAGGCGGAAACGGCGGTCAGGAATAAGTACCATCCTGACCATTTTTCCCAGTGCCTGATCAGCGCTGTCATGCGGCGTTACTTACTGGGCGGTAAACACGCTGATCAACCGGCGGCTTTTTTCCTTGGAATTTTTCAGGACTTGCCGCTTTTCTTTCTTCCAGCCAGTGTTCAACTTCTTCCTGTGTCCATGCACAGCGTTTATCTGTGATGTACCAGCGCTTAGGGAATTCGCCCGCGCTTTCCAGCCTGTCGATAGTGCTCATTGATAATGGCACCACCGCCAGGAGTTCCTTCTTGCCTAATGCACCTTTCATAAATACCTCTCTTTGTTGCAGGTGTGGCGCCGCGGCGCCACGGTGGTGTTATTCGAATTCGGGACGCATATCGTTAAGCGTCGTCATGAATCCCTGGTGGTATTCGTCACCTAGCTTTTCAGCCATGGCGTTGATCTCTTCTTCGGCACGCTTAAACATCGCCTTGGCATCTGCTGCGGAAGAATCCAGGCTGTTCAGGATTGCGCTAACGTATTCCCGAGCTTCTTCGCGATCAGAGTCAGAAACTACCGCCAGGCTATGCTGCTCATCATCAACAACGGAATACTCACCGGTGATAACTGCTGCGTTATCTTGGCTCAGGCCGGCTTCCGCGCGTTCATCCATCACAACAGCTTTTTGCAGTTCGATAGAGACGGGCAGGTATTTGAACAGGCGGCGGATCACCGTCTTTTTTGCCATCTCATCGAAGTGGTCAACCCATGGTCCGCTACTTCCTGCTTTGCTCAGGGCGCGAACCTTTTCAACGTCTGCCCGGCTCATTACTTCGAACTGGACACCGCCATCTTTCAGTCGCGCAACTGCGTAAACATGAGTCAGTTCACCGCGGTCACCAGTTTCGCAGGGTGAGTGCTCGAGAGTTTCATCCAGGCCGTATGAGTAGCTGAATTTGTCGTTTGCATGGACGGTACGCGCTGAGATGCTCAGGATCTGCCCGGAGCGGCGGGCAAGGTCAATCATCCCGCGGTATCCGATAATCAGCTGCGCTTCTGTCGATACTGTTTCCCAGCGGCCATTAACTTTCTGGCGCTTGTCAAACGGTATCAGGTACGCGTGGCCAAGAGCGCCGCCCGGTTCCAGTCCAAGCTGAGCACATTGCATAATTGCCCCGAGAAAACTTGCTTGGTCACATGCTGCCAGTTTTGGAATCTTTCGGATCTCAGTGGTGGCGATGCGCGCCAGGCGGTCAGCGGTCATGTGTTTTGGAAGAGCCAGCGCCATCTGAGCCTTAATTTTTGGATCTGCGAGAAGTCCTGCCAGTGTGGTTGGTTTCTCGTTATGCTGTGCAACCTGATTTCCTGTCGCTGCTGCCTTAAGTGCGTTGGTAGACATTTTTTCTCCTTACTTCATTCTGAATACGCGTGATGTCGTTGATGTTTTGAATTTTTCGTACAGTTCAGGGTGCTCAACCTGGAATAAATTCTGGTCGAATCGATTGCTTACCTGAGATTTCCATGTGCAGATCGTCTTACCGTCCAGCGTCAGAATTGAGTGCTCCTGCATGTACAACTTCAACTTCTCTTCTGAAACGGCAATTTCTTCGCCCAGCGACTTGTAGCGTGATTTCATGTCGCGGAGGTCGTTGAACAGCGCTAGTGCCTTTCCATCAGCCTCTATGCTGGATCCGGCATCCTTCTCAAACATCAGAGAGATATCGCTTACGGTAGTGGCCTCAGGCGGGTTTAGGTTTTTCACCCGGTCCCAGAAAGCGACCTCTTTCTCCAGAATGGCCTGGATAGTTTCTTCGTCCCGCTCAACCCGATAGATACGGAAATCATCACCGCCAATCAGCACACCGAAGACGCATACCTGTTTATTGGTAACCATCAGGCCATGCATGGCCTGAGCCGTGTAATGAACTGGGATCGCATCTGTCTGAACTTCCCCCCATTCCTTAGCCTTGAACGGGCTAACCGTTTTTATCTCGATGTTTTCGCCGGTAGCCGTTTCTGCATCGATCTCTGCTGCGATAAAACCGTAGTCGCGGTGGATGTAACGGTTGCCACGATGAATAATTTCGAGGCCTGTCTCTTCAGAAAGAAGGTCGATAACGTATGGCTCCATACGTTGTCCACGCGTGAAAACTTTCTGCTTTGAATGATCTACTGGCTTGATGCGTGGCTGAACCTTATCCAGATAAACCTCAAGCGGAGTGCGCCACGGGCTAATCCCGAGAATACCGGCGACATCGCTGCCGCCGAGGTATTTGGTTCTGTCCATGTTTCCGGCGTTCTGCATCATGCCGCTGTCCTCGCGCTGTCGATTTTGTCAGCCATATCCATCCTGGCGATGATGCCGGTTAGCTCACGCTTGACTGACGACATCAGTTCTTCGAACTCGCAACTTTCTTTTGCCGCTTCCAGAATTTCACGTCGAACGCCAGCACGAAGAAGCGAACGATCGAACGTCTCATCCATGTCGGAGAGGCTGACTGCATCAATCAGCTCAACGTGGCGGTCATACAGTTCAGATGACAACTGATAGTCATTGCTGAACATGGCCGCGATATTGTTCAGATTGTTAATCTGTTGTGTGTTCACTTGCTCACCCCCATATCCCGTTATCGTTGGCGACTTCGTGCGCAACCTTGTTGGTAAATGCCCATTTCATGCCCTCACCCAGCGTGCGAAACTTCCAGCTCATCAGCCCGCAAGCTGTAACGCAGTACCAACCGTTAATGACTTTCCACTGCATATGAACCTCTCTATTACCATTTTGGTAATACTTGTAGATACAGGAAAGCCACGAAGTGGTGGTTTCTGCCTGAGCAATGCGCTCTTGTATTACCTTTTTGGTAATAATCAGATCAAAAAGTGATTGTGTCAATAGGTATGACGAGAAAAAATTACCATTTTGGTAATTGAGTGAGGCGTGAGCCTACCGCCATTGGGCTGGTAAAGCGTCAGAATGGCGGGGGATTACTTGCTTTTGTTCTGCTCAAACACGAAGTTGATGAATGAGGTGATCTTGTTTTTCTCTTCCTGTGGCAGAGCTGCATACATCCGGTGGTCATAGTCGATAACACCAGGTGCGCCGACGGGAATAATCATCTCGTATGCTTCATGCCCGAACGCGCGCGCCAGGGAGGAAAGAACGCCGATAGTTGTGCTGACTTCCGCTTTCATAATCCGGTTAACTGTGGCCGGGCCAATGCCAGCTGCAACAGCAACTTTCTTTTCGGATGTCATTTCACTGTTCTTTCTCATCCAGGCATTGAGCGTGGCGGCGGCCTGCTTCTCTACAGTCCATTCGCCATCTTCAGCGGACGGAATAAAGATATCAGCCTGTACTGCGTCCAGTTCGTGATCAACATCGAGCCAGAACTTTTCTTTGCGGGCTGCTTCTTCGATAATACGCGCGGCATTCGGTCCGATATTTTTGATACCAGTACACCATCTGTTTACCAGGTTCTGCGAACGCTTCACCCGTTCTGCAAAACGTAACTGGGTATCATCGAAATCCCTGCGAATGATTTCGTTAAGGTTTTTGCGTCTTATGTCATAAATACTTTTCATAGCTATTGTATTTGCCCATTTATTATTACCTAACCTTCTAAATTTAAATGAATATTACCATAAAGGTAAAGTTACCATAATGGTAATAATCATTGATTTTTTCACCAGAAAGGTAATAATTCAGATATGAATAGACAGGCTGAGATAAGCAAAATATGAGTGACGAAAAAAAATTTGATTTCAAAAAGCACTGGCTGGGGCTGTCTCCTGATGAGCGTGAAGCATTTGCAGTTGAAGCCGGTACCACCAGTCATTACATCCAGACGCACCTGACTGGACGCCGTAAGATGCCTGGTAAGCGTCTGATGGAAGGTCTTTTTAAAGCATGTCGCTCCCGTGAATGGACAAAGTCTAAACCTGAATTAGTGCTCTTCTTCTACGACCGATAATCCCTCTGAACCCATCAATGCCGTCATCCCCTGGCGGCTCCTTCCTGCATAAAACACCTTTCTGGTAATAAAAAACCATATACGGTTGATCTTTTTTTCTTCCTGCATCAAAATCATCGTAATAGTAAACGTTAATGAGGTTGTGCAATGGAGATTATTACTCGCCTTGACGCTGCAAAGGCAGGTCTTAAGCGTTATTACACCGGCAAACAGTGTAAGCATGGTCATGACAGTGAGCGCTACGTTTACAACGGGCACTGCGTTACGTGCGCAATCAACACAAGCCTGCGCCGCCAGGCAGAAATAAAGCAGCTCATGGCTGAAGCCAGCCTGCAACATTCAAGCTGACGATAGGTATTTACCATGAGCAGACACGCAACAGAGTGGGCATGGAAAACAAATCCAGGCAGCTCATCACTGAAACTCATCCTGCTCTCGATGGCTGATCGAGCCGATGAATATAACCTGTGTTATCCAAGCATCGAACGACTCGTTACTGATACAAGCCTGAATAAAAAAACTATTCAGGCAGGGCTGATTTCGCTCATCGGTATGGGGTTAATTTCAGATACAGGAGAAAGAAAAGGGGCAACAAGAAGGGTCCGGGTTTTCTCTTTAAACATACCCAAAAACGGTAATGTTACCAAAATTGGGAATATACCCAAAAACGGGAAGTTGAATGATCCCAAAAACGGGAAGTTGAATGATCCCAAAAACGGGATGCAGAACCTATCAGTTAACCAGTCATATAACCAAGAGAAGGAGAGGGGCGATAAAACTGGGGGGTTAGTGCCTCAGAGGACTGACGCCAACAACGCCGTGATTAACAACTTTGTCCCTCCTGGTGGACTGGGGCAATTCGGGAAATTTGTCATGCATGAGCACTGGTCACCATCGGATGATTTTCTCCGGGTGTCATCTCTGCAGGGTATTAACCTGGATTACCAGCCAACACCGCAGGAGCTTGCAGAGTTCAGGGTTTACTGGATGGCCGAGGGTAAGGCTTTCCACCATGCGCAATGGGAGCAAAAACTTGCCAGACGACTGCAAATCAGCAGACAGAACAAACTGACATCACCTGAAAACAACGTACCGCACTGGAACAGTCCAGAGGCGTGGGAGGATTTCCTGTGAATAACGTATTTACCGCCATCCAGAACCGAGACGGTGAGGCTATCGCTCACTTAACCGGTTCAGACCGTCAATATGCAGGTAGCGACAACGTTGTGAACATCACGGCAGAGCGCCTTGTGGATGCCCTTTTTAAACAGCTTAAGCAGCTATTCCCGGCAGCTGAGCAGACCAACCTGAAGACTCCGGCACAGGAGACAGCAGCAAAGCAGCAGTGGATCGCTGCATTTGCAGAGGGTGGAGTGCGTACCCGTGAGCAGGTATCTGCAGGAATGCGCCATGCCCGCGCCAGTGAATCACCGTTCTGGCCTTCGCCCGGGCAATTCATCAAGTGGTGCAAAGACAGCAAGATGGTGCTGGGGATCAGCATCGATGACGTGATGGGTGAGTTTCACCGCTACGCCAAAGAGAAAAGTCTCCAGCCTGGTGGGCCAGAGAGATTCCCGTGGCGCCACCCTGTCATGTACTGGATAGTTTGCGATACCCGCCGAGCGATGTACCAGCGCCAGCTGAGTGAGGCTGAAGTTGAGAAGCATGCTCGCAAGCTGCTGGATGAATGGTCGGCAAAAGTGGCATCCGGTCACCAGATTCCGGATCCAATACTCAGCATACAGGCCAAGCCAGAACCAATGAGCACACCACCGACAGTATCAGGTAACGCCTACCATCCACCAGGGCGAAGTTTTGGATGCATGCCGAACGCAGCCACCCTGGGAGGGATAACACCGGCGCAGTGGCTTATGGAGGAATACAGGCGAGGGAAGGAAGCAGGACTCATCAAGTAATACCGGCGCAGTAGCGCATTTTTTTACATCTATTGAATTACCAAAAAGGTAATAAAATATGCGCATTGCTATTGAAATTAACTCATTTGTGGTTTTAAATTACCTGAGAGGTAAATCATGAAAAGGCAGTTGCAGGCGCTCGGAAGGCTCAAGACAGGCCAGATGAATAAAACCGAATCGGCATACAGCCAGCACCTTGAGATGCGTAAGCACGCAGGGGAAATCGCCTGGTACCGGTTCGAAGGTATCAAGCTGCGCCTGGCTGATAACACGTTCTACACGCCGGACTTCGCAGTGATGCTAACCACCGGTGAGATGGAACTGCACGAGGTGAAAGGTTTCTGGACCGACGACGCCAGGGTGAAAACCAAAGTCGCAGCAGACCAGTACCCGTTTCGCATCATCGGGGTAACGGTTAAGCCAAAGAAATCGGGTGGCGGCTGGAGCATCGAAGAATTCTAAATCGATGATCCTTTTAGTTATCAACTTAATCAATAACTTATACGGGTAAGCGAGGGTAATAATGGGAAGCAATATCATTGAGTTAGCGAAGTTAGGACATGAGCGCGCTGCTGAACTGAAAGCATCATGCGGTGCTGTCGACGCGCGCAGTTTGGCGCAACTGATTAGCGATCTGGCGACGCAGCTTGAAGTGCAACTGGTGCTAGGTAACGCGCAGGCAGTACAGTTCGCTAACGCCGAGAGCAAGTGCAGGGAGCTGGCTGCGGAGAATGCGGGGCTGAAGGCTTTGGCAAGGGGTTGGGCCAATGCAACCGATGACCGCCTGTTTGAGGAGCATGGAGAGATTTTTCATGACTCTATCGACGCCTGTGAGGAAGAACTCAAAACAATCTGCCCAGCTACCGATGCTTTCCTGGCTGAAGTGCGGTATCAGGCGCGTACTGACTTCATCGGTCGCATAGAGTGGATTATTCGTAACGAATGTAATCCGGATAAAACAGAAGCAATCATCAGTGAGTTGCAGAAATTTTCTGACGAATTGAAGTTGGAGGCATCCCAATGACAGCACTCAACAAACAGGCGCTGCGTGAAGCGGCGCAGGAAGAAATCATGCTTCGCTCAGTCAGTGATACGTCCGACGCATGGCAGGATGAAGCTAGCCCAGAAGCTGTGCTTGCGCTGCTGGATGAGCTGGAGAAGGCGCAAGCGCAATCGTCCGCGTGGTGCGAAGCCTTCCATAAAGCCGTATCGGTTGGTGCTCGCTATGAGAAGCGCATAGCAGAACTGTCAGCGAGCCACAGCAAATTGCGTGACACAATGGCGACCATCCACAACACAATCCGAATGGATGGCGGCTATACGCCACTGGCAGCAATCCTTAACGCTGCTAAACGCGCATATGACGAATCAGCAATCGCCGCTGGCATTAGCGTGAAGGGGGAGTGAGATGGCACTGACGAAAAAACAACGAGCAGAGCTACGCATGAAGTTTGGCGGCCGCTGTGCTTATTGCGGATGCGAACTACCAGAGAAAGGCTGGCATGCTGACCATGTTGAGGCTGCATTGCGGAAGTGGGAATTCGGCGAACGCCAGACCAATGGAACCCGGCGTACTGTTGCAACGGGGGAATTCTGGCGACCTGAGAATGATGCTATCGAAAATCTGTTCCCTGCTTGTGCGCCGTGCAACCTGTTTAAAGCTACATTCAGCGTGGACTTGTTCCGGGAAGAAATTACGCGGCAGGCTGAACGTGCTCGCGCATATAGCGTCAACTTCCGCACCGCTGAACGATTTGGCCTGGTTGAAGTTGTCGAAAAGCCGGTTGTGTTCTGGTTTGAAAAATATCAAGAAGGAGCGTCAGCATGACAACTAACAACCACCCGGCGCACGGTCCTGTATCACTCCAACGCCTGCACCAGATAAGCGAAATACTCAGCAAAGCAGTAGCACAAAGCGACGGGGGTAATCTCGGCTACGCAATTGCTGATGCTGTGAAGGTGATTGCTGGGGTGCTGGAAATACCTGAAACGCTGCCATGCCCAGTATTTCTGGAACCCGGTCTTAAATTCGGTAAAGGCGTGCGCACTCAGTGCGTGCTGGACGCATTGCGACGCCGTTCTGACTATTACACTGAACTGGAATCCATGACGCCGGAACAGCGAGCAGAGCATGATGCCAATATCGCAGCATTCAAATCCATGTTGCCGAAGCCAGATATTGAAATGCTGTCCTCTGCACTGAGAAATGCACCTTTAGCGCCGTCAGATAGCCAGGGAAAGCCTAGAGAGCCGGTAGTGCCGGATGAATGCAAAGAATCTCCTACATACGTCAAAGCGCTGACGAAAGAAGGTGCATATATCTATGGATTTAACGCCTGCCGCGCCGCCATGCTTCAGGCTGGCAACTCCCCGGCAACTCCAGATTGTTGGTGTCGCACTTGCCGCCCTGTGACGATGAGTGACATGCGATTTGTCGTTTGCCCTGACTGCGGAAACAAGCGCTGTCCGCATGCCAATGACCACCAGAATGCATGCGCCAGAAGCAACGATCCGGGACAGATTGGTAGCGCATATCCAGCAGCACCACAGCAGGAGGTGAAGAATGGCTAACCTGCAACTGGCAGTTAACGGTGAATACTTCGACCAGATGAAGTCAGGAGAGAAAACGGAAGAGTATCGCCTGTGTAATGACTACTGGAATAAGCGAATTATGTTCCGCGAGTATGACCGCCTGATTATCACAAAGGGATATCCGAATCGCGACGACTTCAGTCGCAGAATTGACGTCCCGTATGACGGATACGAAATTAAGGTGATAACGCATCCTCACTTCGGTGACAAACCTGTGAAAGTGTTCGCTATCAAGGTGAATATCGATGCCTAAATCCGCAGCAGAACGCAAAGCCGCGCAGCGCGCACGCCAGGCGGAAGCTGGTGAACGCAAGCTGGAACTTGTTATCGACGAGCAGGAAATGGAGATGCTGGCGCGGAACTGCGCCGTTCGCCGCCCGGGCCGGGAGCCATACGAACTGAGCGAGTATATCGCGCTGCTGATCCGCCAGGATGATGCCCGGGTGCGTAACCGCATCAAAGCTATCAGCGCCAACCAGTGCGGGAAGTGCGGCGACGCGCTGCCGGTTAAGTCCTGCCCGTGCTCCGGTGATTCGGCGTGCTGGGTAACGCAGGGCTGGCATGAAACGAAACTTTCTGTGTGACAGGTCACGGCATATTGACTAAATCCTCACATGGTTATACTGTTTAAATGTACAGTATTTTTGTGTGAGGTTCCATTATGGGCTTTCCATCTCCGGCAAAAGACTACGCAGAAGCAACTCTAACCATTACCAGCCTTTGCGGCTACGACGGCAACTGCCGCACCATCGAGACGTCAGCTGGATACGCAATCATCAATGTTTCGCATAAACCACATCCGGGTGACACCGTGCTGATTTCATATTGCGGCCGCACGGAGTTCGCCATTGTGCAGGGCAAGGCGCTGATCACTCCTGATGGTGAAGCACTGGAAGGAGAAGCTCTGGACGACACGACAGTGCACGGCGTGGTGACCCACTTTCTGAACCGCGTGGACAATCAGCGGTCAGACCCGATACCAGTCATGTAACATCTGCGCGGGCGTGATAGTATTACCTTCATGGTAATAAAATTACTCAGGTGGTAATGATGCCCGCGACACCAAAAAACCACAAACGCAAATCAACGCAATATAAGCCTCTTACAGCGATGCAGGAGGCTTACTGCCAGTCCTACATTAAGTCACCTGAAAATCAGTCTCAGGCGGCGATTGACGCAGGATTTTCGCCTAATACGGCAGCCGTCAAAGCCAGCGTGATGATGCGGGATGAAAGAATCCAGAAACGAATCGCTGAACTGATGGAGGAGCGCAACAAGCGAAACCGTGTTAGCGCTGACTATGTCCTCATGCGCCTGGTGGAGATCGACCAGATGGATGTGCTGGATATCCTGAACGACGACGGCAGCCTGAAACCTATCCGCGAGTGGCCGAAAATCTGGCGTACCACGCTCAGTGGGTTCGACCTTTCCTCAACCATCATGAACATGAACGAGGATTCGATAGAGACCATCCTCAAAAAAATCAAATGGCCTGACAAGGTTAAGAATCTCGAGCTGATTGGTAAGCACGTCGACGTCAATGCGTTCAAAGAGCGCCTGGAGGTTTCCGGCACCGTAACCATCGCCGACCGCATGGCTGCCGCGCGCCGCCGCGTCAAAGAGCAGGCTGGTGGTGAAGAATGACAGCCGCAGCCATGTCGCCGGAAGAGCAGCTAGTAGAGGATATTGCCTCGTTTACGTATGACCCGCTGGGCTATGCGCTTTATGCATTTCCGTGGGGCGAGGAGGGGACAGAACTGGCGCACGCAGCTGGTCCAAGAAACTGGCAGCGCTGGATGCTCGATACGGTTGGTGAGCACCTTAGAAACCCAGACACCCGTCACCAGCCGCTGATGATTGCCGTTTCTTCAGGTCACGGCATAGGGAAAAGTGCGGGTATTTCCATGCTCCTGAACTGGGGTATGTCCACCTGTGAAGACTGCAAAGCAGTAGTGACTGCCAACACCGAAAATCAGCTTCGCACCAAGACATGGCCTGAAGTGATTAAGTGGGCAAACCTGTCCATCACGAAAGACTGGTTCTCTACTCCAGCAACAGCCATGTACAGCAATGACTCTGGTCATGACAAGCGCTGGCGCGCAGATGCTATCCCATGGTCTGAGCATAATACCGAGGCATTTGCCGGTCTGCACAACGAGCGTAAGCGGATCATCGTGGTATTCGATGAGGCGTCTAACATTGCTGACAAGGTTTGGGAGGTAGCTGAGGGGGCGCTGACGGACGAAGACACCGAAATCATCTGGGTAGCGTTCGGTAACCCGACGCGTAACACCGGGCGTTTCCGCGAATGCTTCCGCAAGTACAAACATCGCTGGGTTACGAAGCAGATCGACAGCCGGACCGTCGAAGGAACGAACAAAGAGCAGATCCAGAAATGGATTGAAGACCACGGCGAAGACAGCGACTTTGTAAAGGTCCGAGTGCGGGGGATCTTCCCTGATGCGTCAGAACTTCAGTTTATCCCAACCGGACTCACTGACGAGGCGATGAAACGCGTAGTGACCGCCGCGCAGGTTGCTCACGCACCGGTGATTATCGGTGTCGACCCAGCATATTCCGGCGTGGATGACGCAGTGATATATCTGCGGCAGGGGCTGCACAGCAAAGTACTCTGGACCGGAAACAAGACCACTGACGATCTGATTATGGCGAAGCGCATCGCCGACTTTGAGGACCAGTACCAGGCTGACGCGGTGTTCATCGACTTCGGTTACGGTACCGGGCTGAAATCCATCGGTGACGGCTGGGGCCGGACGTGGCAGCTAATTCCGTTTGGCGGAGGCTCGACCGATCCGCAGATGCTCAACAAGCGCGGCGAGATGTTCAACAGCTGCAAGACGTGGCTGAAACTTGGCGGAATGCTGGATGACCAGGAGACGGCTGATGACCTGTCGGCAGCAGAGTACAAAGTCAGGGTTGACGGCAAGATCGTCATTGAGCCGAAGGAAGATATCAAAGACCGGTTAGGGCGCTCGCCTGGCAAGGGTGACGCGCTGCTGCTGACCTTTGCTTTCCCGGTGTCGAAGCGCATAAATATACCAGGACAGCAAAGCCAGCAGGGTAAGGCTCTCACAGAGTACGATCCCTATGCATGAAAAAGCCCGCCGATGCGCGGGCTGATTGTGACATGTCACGGCGTTACTTAATGGCATCAAATCCAGCGTTGATGGCTTCCGCAATATTGGTGGCATTTTTTTTATCGAATTGTCCATTCTGAATAAGCGCCGCATGCAGGCATTGTAACTTCATGTTGTATAAGTGTTCGCTGATGTAATCATCATCACTTTTTTCTTTAGCGTAAGCAGCGCGAGAAATATCAAACACATTGCCTTTTTCCATTTCAGAACGTTGTGCCGCCATCCATTCATGGACCGTAACGCTAGTGCCATGGTCTTCGCTAAGAGTTAACCCGGCCAGTTTCTCACCCTGAATTACTTCGTAATGCATTTCATTGCCAGCAAAAACGCCATAAAAAATACAGTCGTTAGCCTGAACGATACGGGAATATTTTAATGGCCATTCATTTAGATACTTAGCCAACATATCAACTGTTTTCATAATCTCACCTTAAAAAAATGCCCACCGAAGTGGGCGAACTGGAAGCAAGGGCGCCTTCCATGGCTTACGGGTTTACAGCGCAACGTCATCGCAATGGCGTTCTGCTGTAAAAAGGGCGGTGGCCAGTCCATCATGGAAGAAACTGCCATCGCCAAACATCACACAGCTATCGTTACTGGTACTACGGGCATCACGATCCTAAGGCGTGATTGGGTTGTGGTGCAGGATTCGAACCTGCGCGGCGATCCTTTCGGAACCCATTTCCCGCCCATGCAGCAATGGCAAGCATGGATGGAGCTCTAACCTATCTGAGCTAACCACAACGAAGAGAGCACTGCGCCTGTATCGGTTAGCGTCACGGGTTTAACCGGTCACCCCAATGCTCTCATCGTTGCATCCTCGTCTCTTCCGAGGTGTCACACCGTATCGCCACGATGGTGAGTCGTATGTCCGTGCATACCGATCACTGGCTTGCACATTCCGGCTACCCGGCTGGGGAAGTAGCATCAAGGGAACCCATCCGGACCGCTGCGGCACATGTGCCATATGCCGTACATCCACTGCGTCACATCAACATCAATTACCTAAAAGGTAATATCTGATGTTATAGGTGTCAATAGCCTACGCTAAATAAATCATATGTGGTTAAATTGGTAATAATTTAATTGCGTACGGAGCTATTGCTATGTGTATCGGCAGCAAGCCATCAGTGCCAGCAGCACCAGAAGTACAGGCCGCGCCACAGGAGCAGGATGCAGCAGTTGTCAGTTCTCGTGATGACGAAGAGCGCCGCCGCCGTGCAGCTGCTGGTCGCAGTTCTACTCTGCTGACTGGTGCGCAGGGCGACACCTCAACCGCAAACACCAGCGGTAAAACGCTGCTCGGTCAGTAACGGAGTAGGCAGAGATGGCGGAAACCGAAAAAGAGCGTCTGCTGAAGCAGCTAGCACAGCTGAAGAGTGAGCGCACATCGTTCGAGTCGCACTGGCGCGACCTGAGTGATTTCATCAATCCGCGCGGTTCTCGCTTTCTGACGTCTGATGTAAACCGTGATGATCGTCGTAACACCAAGATTGTTGATCCTACTGGCTCAATGGCTCAGCGCATTCTGTCCAGCGGCATGATGTCAGGCATCACCAGTCCGGCCCGTCCGTGGTTCAAGCTGGCAACGCCTGACCCTGACATGATGGACTACGGCCCGGTGAAAATCTGGCTGGAAGTCGTGCAGCGCCGCATGAACGAAGTGTTCAACAAATCGAATCTGTATCAGTCACTGCCTGTAATGTACGCAAGCCTGGGTACTTTCGGCACCGGTGCTATGGCTGTTCTGGAAGATGACCAGGACGTGATTCGCACAATGCCTTTCCCTATTGGCAGTTACTACCTGGCTAACAGTCCGCGCGGCAGTGTCGATACCTGCATTCGCCAGTTCTCCATGACCGTGCGCCAGATGGTGCAGGAATTCGGTCTGGATAACGTCAGCACGTCCGTAAAAGGCATGTGGGAAAACGGCACGTATGAAACATGGGTGGAGGTTAACCACTGCATCACGCCTAACGTCAACCGCGACAGCGGGAAGATGGACAGCAAGAACAAGCCGTTTCGCTCAGTGTACTTTGAGACTGGCGGCGACTCCGACAAGCTGCTGCGTGAGTCAGGCTTCGATGAATTCCCTATCCTGGCTCCGCGCTGGGAAGTGAACGGTGAGGATGTTTACGCCTCATCTTGCCCAGGTATGCTGGCACTCGGTCAGGTTAAAGCCCTTCAGGTTGAGCAGAAGCGTAAAGCTCAGCTCATCGATAAAGCTACTAACCCGCCTATGGTTGCACCTACCTCGCTAAAAACACAGCGTGTTTCCCTGCTGCCTGGTGATGTGACGTACCTCGATGTGTTGAGCGGTCAGGACGGTTTCAAGCCTGCATACCTGGTCAACCCGAATACCGCCGACCTGCTTGCTGACATTCAGGACACCCGCCAGACCATCAACAGCGCCTACTTCGTAGATCTCTTCATGATGCTGCAGAACATCAACACCCGCTCTATGCCGGTGGAAGCGGTGATCGAGATGAAGGAAGAGAAGCTGTTGATGCTTGGCCCGGTGCTGGAGCGCCTGAACGACGAAGCACTTAACCCGCTTATTGACCGCGTGTTCTCCATCATGGCGCGCAAGAACATGCTGCCAGAACCGCCTGACGTTATGCAGGGTATGCCGCTGCGTATCGAATACATATCCGTGATGGCGCAGGCACAGAAGTCTATCGGCCTCACCAGCCTATCGCAGACCGTTGGTTTCATCGGTCAACTGGCACAGTTCAAACCTGAAGCACTCGACAAGCTCGATGTTGATGAGGCTATCGACGCGTTCTCCGAAATGTCAGGCGTATCACCTACCGTCATCGTTCCGCAGGAGCAGGTGCAGGGTATTCGTGAAGAGCGCGCCAAACAGGCACAAGCCGCACAGGCAATGGCAATGGGGCAGGCCGCAGCGCAGGGAGCCAAGACTCTCAGCGAAACGCAGACAACTGACCCTAGCGCATTAACCGCTATCGCTAATGCAGCAGGAGCACCGCAGCAATGACTGATATCGACGACGAAGGCCGCAAAGCAGAGCTTGACGCCAAACAGCAACTTCTGGCGCAGCGCGATATCGACGACATCCAGTTCGTTATGGGTAGCGAGCAGGGCCGCCGCGTGATCTGGTCACTGCTTGAGAAAGGTCAGGTATTTGGAGCTTGCTTCAACGTAGATCCGCAAATCACAGCATTCAACGAAGGGCAGCGCAACCTGGCTCTGGTTCTGTTTCAGCGCGTCATGGCGCACTGCCCCGATCAGTATCTGAAGATGGCAGCAGAGGCCGGAGAGGACAATTTATGACACAGGTACAAACCCAGCGCGTCGTGCGCCTCGATGGTTCCAGCCAGTTAGTTGAGGTTCCGGATCCTGCTCCGGCAGTAATTGGCGCTCCAACCACAACTGATTACGGCGGCGTAAAACTGGGCGCGACAATAGCGGCGCCAGCAGCCATGACTGCAACAGCGGACACAGCCTCTTCGGCGTCTGATGTTGCTGGTCTTCTCGCAGACCACAACGACCTGGTTTCCAAATACAACGCGCTGCTGACTGACACCACGGCAATGCGCACCACTCTTGCCGCTGTTCTGGCTCAACTGAAAGCCAAAACGATCCCGGTTTAAGGAGATAACTAATGAATTTTTTTGAACGTCTTTTGCATCGTCGCCTTTGCAACGAACAACCTGCTGATGGTGGCGCTGCTCCTGCTGCATCTGAACCAGCAGCATCAACTGGTGATAATCCGGCGCCCGCTGGCGATCCGGCTAAATCAGAAGGCGATAAGCCACAACCTGGTGCTGAAGGCGACAAGCCTCAGGAAGAAAAACCTGCTGATGGTGATAAGCCAGAAGAGGAAAAGCCTGGCGAAGAAAAAGAGCAGAAGCAGGAAGGCGCGCCGGAGAAATACGATTTCAAACCAGCTGAAGGCCAGGAACTTGATGCTGCAGCTCTGGAGCAGTTCGAGCCTATCGCCCGTGAACTGAACCTGACCAATGAGCAGGCGCAGAAGATGGTCGATCTGTACGGCACCAAGATCATGCCAATGGTCCAGCAGCAGCAGGCGGAAGCCTGGCAGAAGACCACCGAGCAGTGGGCTGCTGATGTTAAAGCAGACAAGGAGATCGGTGGCGACAAGCTCACCGGTAACCTGAGCGCTGCACAGCGTGCTCTTGCTCAGTTCGGTACGCCTGAGTTGAAAGAATATCTGGAAGGCACTGGCCTGGGTAACCACCCTGAACTGGTGAAGGCCTTCATCAAAATCGGTAAAGCCATGTCAGAAGACGGCATGGTCGATGGCAGTAATCAAGGCCAGCGTAGTGCGGCCGAAGTGCTTTATGGCTAATAAGAGAGGATATAACCATGGCTGTTAAAGGCGTAAATGCGCTGACGCTGGCTGACTGGGCTAAGCGTACTGATCCAAACGGGAAGGTCGATAAGATCGTCGAACTCCTTTCCCAAACCAACGAAATCCTGACGGACATGATGTTCGTTGAGGGTAACCTGCCAACCGGACACCGCACTACCGTGCGCTCTGGTTTGCCATCTGCTACCTGGCGTTTGCTTAACTACGGCGTGCAGCCAAGCAAATCAACTACAGTACAGGTAACCGACTCCTGCGGGATGCTGGAAACTTATGCCGAAGTTGACAAGTCACTGGCAGATTTGAACGGCAACACCCCTGAATTCCGTCTTTCTGAAGACCGTGCATTCATCGAAGGAATGAACCAGCAGATGGCTCAGACGCTGTTCTATGGCGATACCAGCGTTAACCCTCAGCAGTTCATGGGCCTGTCTTCTCGTTATTCCAGCAAATCTGCAGGTAACGGTCAGAACATTATCGATGCTGGCGGTACCGGCACTGATAACACTTCTATCTGGCTGGTGGTATGGGGTGAAAACACCGTTCACGGTATTTTCCCTAAAGGCCAGAAGGCAGGATTGCAGACTCAGAACCTGGGCGAACAGACTCTTACTGATTCTGCTGGTGGTAAATATCAGGGATATCGCACCCACTACAAGTGGGATAACGGTCTGGCCCTGCGCGACTGGCGTTACGTTGTTCGCATTGCCAACATCGATGTTAGCGATCTGTCTGTTCCGGCTTCTGCTGCAAACATCGTCACTATGATGGTTAAAGCGCTTCACCGTGTACCTAACCTGAAGATGGGCCGCGCGGCTTTCTACATGAACCGCACCGTTGCCCAGGCGCTCGATCTGCAATCTCTGGATAAAGCTTCTCTGGCCCTGTCCGTCAAAGAGACTGAGGGCGAATGGTGGACCACTTTCCGTGGCATCCCAATCCGTGAAACCGATGCGATTCTGGAAACAGAAGCGCGCGTTGTTTAACGCCTGTCATTAACTAATGGGCCTTAACCGGCCCATGAATGGAGAAAGAAAATGATCCTCGACAAACTGTTGATGTTCTCCGAGAAGCAGGCGGTTACAGCTTCTGCTTCTTCTACGGATGTGATTGACCTTGGACCTATCGACGGCACCCGCCGCGATATCGGTGTGGGTTATCCGCTGGAGTTCTGGGCAACCGTTGACACCACAGCGACCGCTGCCGGTGCTGCGACTCTTAACGTTCAACTACAGACCAGCCCGGACAACTCCACATGGACCACTATCTACGATAGCGGTGCTTTGGCACTCGCTGCGTTGACTGCTGGCAAGCGCCTGTTCTCTGCGAAGGTTCCTGCTGGTGTTCAGCGCTATCTGCGCGTGAACTACACGGTAGGTACTGGCCCACTGACGGCTGGCGCGTTCACCTCGGGAATTAACCTGGATGTTGATAACAACAGCCCGTACTACCCGATTCGTTCAAAAGTGACTGGCTAAGGGGATATCGATGTCAGGTGAAAAAGCAAGATACCGAGTCCTGCGTTTATCACACATTCATAACAACCTATGGCCTGAAGGCTCTGAAGTTGAGTATGACGGTGAGCCGGGCACGGCGCTGGAGCCGCTGAACGATGCTGCACGTGCAGCAAAGGCTAAAGCAAAGCACAAAGGAGAACCAACGGTTGTCGTTGCTGAGCATGAGCCGCTGAACGATGCGGATAGCGCTGATGATGGTCTGGATAAACTCCGCGAAGAGTATGAGTTCCTATTCAACGAGAAACCGCATCACAACGCCAAAGCCGAAACGCTCCGCGAGAAGATCGCAGATAAGCGTAAAGAACTTGGCGTTTAAGCCTCGCTAATCAAACAAGGGGCTTCGGCCCCTTTATTGCAGGAGTCAGTTATGGATCTGGTAAACCTAAAAACCGGCACCGATAGTTTTCAGGACGAGAAGGGCGAGACGCATACCCGCGATGATTATCCGTGGGGGCTGTGCATCAGCCTTGATAATGAAACGCTCAGCAAGTTGGGTGTCGCTACCCCTACTGTCGGCGGGGTGGTGATGATTATGGCCAAAGCGATCGTCAAATCAACATCAGAACGTCAGGACGACGATGGAACCTATCGACGCGCTGAATTGCAGATCACCGATATGGGTATTGCTCCTGATTCCAGTGAACAGCAGAAGACAGCAGCGCAAACTCTCTACGGTGGGGAGGATGATTAATGGCATCCGTTATCGAGATCTGCAACCGTGCGCTGAGCAATATCGGCAACAGCCGCAGCATAAACAGTTTGAATGAAGCCAGTAAAGAGGCTGGGCAATGCTCCCTGCATTTTGATGCTTGCCGCGATGCTACTCTGGCTGACTTTGACTGGAACTTTGCTACCAAGCGCGTGGCGCTGGCTGATACGAATAATCCGCCACCTGACTGGCAATACGCTTACCAGTACCCATCTGATTGTGTTCGCATAGCCGAGATCATGCCGCCCGGCCTACGAAATCCTACGGCTGCGCAGCGCATTGAATATGTTGTTGGTTCCAATGAGGATCTGACAGGTAAGCTCATTTACACCGATCAGCCGAAAGCGTGGTTGAAGTACGTAGCTCGAGTAACTGACGTCAATATGTATGACGCCATTTTTATGGAGGCGCTTTCCTGGCGTCTGGCTGCTGCCATCAACATGGCGCTGACCGGTAGCGCAGATCTCGGTAACAATGCACTGACGATGTACAACCGCGTGATCCTGAGTGCTGGCTCACATAGCCAGAACGAATCGCAGGAGCCACAACCACCGGTAGATGAGTTCACAGCAGCGAGGTTGTCATAATGGCTTTTAGCTGGATTCAACCGAGCTTTGCCGGTGGTGAAATTGGTCCGTCACTGTACGGCCGCATTGATATGTCAAAGTATCAGGTGGCGCTTCGCAAGTGCGATAACTTCATTGTTCGTCAGTATGGCGGGGTGGAGAATCGCCCTGGAACGCGCTTCGTTGGCCCGGCTAAATATCCTGATCGCAAGTGCAGGTTAATACCGTTTCAGTTCTCGACTGTACAGACCTATGCTCTGGAGTTCGGGCACAACTATATGCGCGTTATCAAAGATGGCGCTTATGTTCTGACGACCAGCAATGTGATTTATGAGCTGGCGATGCCGTATGCTGACACTGACCTTTTCCGCATTAAATTCACGCAGAGCGCCGATGTTCTGACGCTGGTGCATCCTGCATACCCGCCGAAAGAACTGCGCCGCTATGCGCACGACAACTGGCAGATCGTCGACGTTACCACCAAAAACGGACCGTTCGAAGATATCAACGTTGACGATACTGTGAAGGTCTACGCCAGCGCCAGCACCGGAACAATTACACTGACGTCCAGTTCTGCAATTTTCGGTGCTGAGCAGGTCGGAAAACTGTTCTATCTCGAGCAGCCTGCGGTTGATTCCGTCCCGGTATGGGAAACCAGTAAAACCACAGCAATAAACGACGTTCGTCGTGCAGACAGCAACTACTATCGCGCCAATACTGCTGGCAAGACCGGAACACTTCGACCTTCTCATACTGAAGGTATGTCGTGGGATGGTTGGGGCGGTACCGGTTCAGATGATACCGGGATCCAGTGGGAATACCTGCACAGCGGTTTCGGCATTGCAAAAATCACAGCAGTGGCTGGTGATGGGCTTACCGCAACCGCCGATGTGATCTCGTTCATTCCATCTCAGGTTGTTGGCTCCGCTAACTCCAGCTATAAGTGGGCTAAATATGCGTGGAACAGCGTTAACGGCTACCCTAGTACCGTTGTTTACTACCAGCAGCGCCTGTACTTTGCCGCGTCTACCGCATATCCACAAACCATCTGGGCAAGCCGCACCGGAGACTATAAAGACTTCGGTAAGAACAACCCTATTCAGGATGATGATCGGATTATCTACACCTACGCCGGGCGTCAGGTGAATGAGATCCGCCACCTTATTGATGTTGGTAACCTGGTCGCTCTGACATCTGGCGGGGAATATACGATATCCGGGGACCAGAATAAGGTCCTCACGCCATCGGCGTTCTCGTTCAGCTCTCAGGGGAATAACGGATCAAGTAACGTGCCACCTATCGCCGTGGCCAACATCGCGTTGTTCATCCAGGAGAAAGGTAGCGTTGTGCGTGATCTGGCCTACTCCTTCGATGTAGACGGGTATCAGGGAACCGACCTGACCATACTGGCAAACCACCTTTTCCAGAAGCATAGCATTGTTGACTGGTCATTCTGCATTGTTCCGTACAGCAGCGCGTTCTGCATTCGTGATGACGGTAAATTGCTGGTGTTGACCTATTTACGCGATCAACAGGTTTTCGCATGGGCGCCACAATCCAGCGCCGGTAAGTACGAAAGTACCTGCTCTATCAGTGAAGGAAGCGAGGATGCTGTTTACTTCGTGGTTAACCGTACCATCAACGGGCAAACAAAACGTTACATCGAACGCCTGTCCAGTCGCCTGTTCACCCACGATGAAGATGCGTTCTTTGTCGACTGTGGTCTGAGCTATGACGGGCGCAATACATCATCACGTACAATGACCATCAGCGGGGGAACAGGTGACTGGAGCTATCAGGTTGATTACCCGGTTACAGTAAGCGGTGGTGCTTATTTCGTTAATACCGATGTTGGTGCTCAGATTCAGTTCCCGTATTCAGAGACGGATCCCGACACTGTTGAGGTGGTGGCGAAAGAGCTGCGCGGAGACATTATCTCCATAACCAGCACCACGGCGGTGGTGGTGCGCTTTAACCGTAACGTTCCAGCAGTGCTGCGCAGCGCGGCCACAACTAACTGGCAGATGGCCCGCCAGACGTTCAGCGGCCTGTCGCACCTCGAAGGTCAGACAGTAAATATCCTGTCAGATGCCAGCGTTGAGCCTCAGAAGGTTGTCACTGGTGGTTCAGTCACGCTGGAGTCACCAGGTGCAGTGGTGCACATCGGGCTACCTATCACCGCTGAATTCGAAACTCTGGACATCAATATCAACGGGCAGGAAACACTGCTGGATAAAAAGCAGGTCATTCCTACTGTCACGATGGTAGTCAACGCAAGCCGTGGAATCTGGGCCACTACTCCTGGTGGGACGTGGTACGAATACCCGCAGCGTGAATTTGAGTTCTACGATGATCCTGTTGATGACGCTACCGGCAAGGTTGAAGTGAAACTTGACAGCAACTGGGATAAAAACGGACGCGTTAAGGTTCGGCAACTCGACCCGCTTCCGCTTTCTGTTCTTGCTGTATTGCCTCGCCTTACTGTCGGAGGCTTCTGATGATTAAAGCTCAGATCGTACCTGCTACAGCAGAGCATATCGAAGCCATTATTCCGCTTGTTCGCCAGGCTGATATCGATGAATTTCTGGCGACCAATGGATGGAGTCCGCGCCGCGTTCTGGAAACCGGTCTGCGTACATCAACATTCTGCTGCGCCGGGCTGATAAACGGTGAAGTAGTGACTGTCTTTGGCATAGCACCAGCATCGATGATCGGCGGCAGTGGTATCCCATGGCTGGTGGGCACTGACGCACTGGAGAAATACCAGCGTACTTTCCTGCGTCGGTGCGGAAAAGTGGTCAATGCAATGCTGACTGTTTACCCGTATCTTGAAAATTATGTTGATGCACGCAACCACACAGCGCGCATCTGGCTTCACTGGCTGGGATTCACCATCGATGAACCTCAGCCATACGGCATTAAAAACCTACCGTTTCACCGTTTCCACATGGAGAGAAAATAATGTGCAGCCCGGCTATCGCTCTCGCTGGCGCCAGTGTCGCATTAAGTGGCGTTTCAGCATACAACCAGTACCAGCAAGGTAAGTATTCTTCTGCTGTTGCCGAGCAAAATGCAGAAGTGGCCACGGCACAGGCACAGGATTCTATCAACCGTGGCAATGCTCAGGCTGATGAGGTTCGTCGTCGTAACCGTCAGGCTGCTGGCACCCAGGCGGCAACAATGGGCGCAACTGGTGCTGATCTCTCCACTGGTGGAGCGCTTGATATCTTTGGCGATACAGCTCAGTTTGGCGCGCTTGATGCGCTGACTACAGTTAATAACGCTCAGCGTGAAGCATATGGCTATCAGGTTCAGGCTGAAAACTACAAAGCTCAGGCCAGCTCAGCACGCAAGCAGGGGAATATGGGTGCATTCACTACATTGCTGACTGCTCCACTTCAGGCATACGGCGCTTACCAGATGGGCGGCGGAACGTGGTCACCATTCACTCAAAGCAAAGCGGCTCCGATTAGCGCTGCTATCGGCACACCAACCGGTCGATAAGGAGAATTCGAAATGCCAACAGTACCAACTGTCACCGGTCGCCAGGTAGAAAGCAGAGGATTTCAGTCACCAGGTTTTCAGGCTTTCGAACAGCCAAACATTGGTGATGCGCTGACGCAGGTAGGCGGTAAAGCACTTGATGTTTTTGCTCAGGCAAAGCAGCGTGCCGATGTTGCTCAGGCTCAGGATGCCTCATTACAACTCAGCCAGATTTCCAGCGATCTGCTGACTAACCCTGATACCGGTCTGCTCAACATGCAAGGTAAGAACGCTCTTGGCAAGGGGCAGGTTTATACTCAGCAATTCGATGCTCAGGCAGAGCAGATCGCGATGACATTGCCGGAAGGTGCCAGAGCTGGTTTTATGCAGCAGGCTCAGCAGCAGCGCATTCAGTTCACCACCCAGGCTGGCAGGCATGAGATAAGCCAACTCAATGCCTATGAAGAAGGTCAGTTCCAGGCGACTCTGGCGAACAACGGAAAACTGGCTGCTGCCGCCTATGGTGATAATGCCAATTATGTTCTCTACAACCAGCAGACTTTCCAGCAGATCGAAGATTATGGCACCGCTCATGGCTGGAGTTCTGAACAGATTCAGGCCAAAAAGATTGAGTTCAAAGAGAAGGTCGCCGATGCTTCCCTTTCTCAGTGGTCGGCAAACAACTCGATTGAGTTCATCCAGAGCAACGGCGAGTTAAGCGATACGGTTACTGGTTCCCGCCGTGCAGTATCAGAAGGTGGTTCTGGTGATAGCGCCCGTGGTATTCGCAACAATAACCCCGGCAATCTGGAATACAGCAAAACCAATCCGTGGGTAGGCCAGACCGGTGATGATGGTCGCTTTGCCAAATTCGAAACTCCAGAACACGGTATTCGGGCGCTTGGTCGCAACCTTCTTTCGTACCAGCGTCAGGGTATTGATACTGTAAACGACATCATTAATCGCTGGGCCCCGCCGTCTGACAATAACAACACCGAAGCATACATTCAGGCAGTATGTGCTCAACTCGGCGTGACTCCTGACCAACCGCTTGACGCATCAAACCCTGATACGCTAAAGGCTTTGTGTGCCTCCATTATCCAACATGAGAACGGTAGCCAGCCGTACAGTGATCAGCAACTTGCTACCGGTGTTAGCGCGGCTATCGGTCTGTCACAACTGCCTACCAGCACCAAGCGTTACACGGGAAACGCGGCATTTGACGCTGCATCTCCGGAGGCCCAGGCGACATTCCTTCGCCAGGCTGACCAGATCCGTAAGCAGCAGCAGGCAGAATATCGCACTAATATCGACATTCGTGTGCGTGATGCCAGCGCAGCATACATGCGCGGCGTTGACTTCCCTGATGCTCCTACGCAGAACGACTTCCTAGCCGCCTACGGCGTGCGAGAGGGAAATCTACGCTATACCGAGTTTCGCAACACGCAGATCGCTGGGCAGTACATCGGATCGTTTCGCAACATGCCGACCAGCAGCATTCAGGCGGCAGTAGAAAACCTGAAGCCAGATACCGGTGAAACTGGTGAAGGATATGCAGCACGCGCCGCGCTTTATGACAATGTGGTTACCGCTGCAAATCAGGTAATCAAACAGCGCAAGGCTGATCCGGTGCAGTTCTCACTTGCCGCCGGGCAGACGAAGCCGATCGACATGAATAACCAAGCAAACTTCGGTCAGAGTATCGCGTTGCGAGCTGCACAGGTTAATGATCTGGCAAAAGCATACGGCACTCCGCTGACGTTCTTTTCCAAAGAAGAGGCGAATCAGATCGGGGCTTTCTTCCGCGATGCACCAGTTTCTCAGCAGTCTGCATATCTCGACACCATTCGGCAGAGCACCGGAGGCGGGCAGGTGTACATGTCAGCGCTTCAGCAGATAAGCACCAATGCGCCATCAGCAGCGGTAGCTGGGATCCTGATGGATAAGCCAGGAGGTGTGGTAGCTGAGAAAAACTGGTTTAACCCTGATGTTTCTGTATCACCAGAAACAGCAGCGCAAACCATCCTGTCCGGTGCCGCGGCGCGTAAAGGAACTGATGATGCTAAGGGCATCCCAATGCCGAAGGATAACGATCTGCGACTAGAGTTCTCTGACATGGTGAAGGATGCGTTTGCCGGTGACGCGCAGGGTGCATCAATGGCCTATGAGATAGCAAAGGACTATTACGCTGGGGTGATGGCGAAGAAGGGGGTGGTTTCGGGTGAAATTGACAGTGACACATGGAAGCAGGCTGTTAACGTAGCTACTGGTGGCGTGCACGATTATAACGGCATGGGCAGTGTTCTGTTGCCTTGGGGGATGTCTGCCGAACAATTTGATAAACAAGTTGATCAGGCATGGAAAACTCAGGTGACTGGCGCAGGAATTAAAGCACCGCCAGGCCAGTACGGTCTGCAAAGCTATGGAGATAGCCAGTATCTGGTGAAACTCGGCACTGGGTATTTGCTGAAAGATGATGGAACTCCCGTCGTCATCGACCTTACCCAACAACGCCAGAGATTCTCAGAGGGGATCCCGCAATGAGTTACTTTGGTCTCAACGCAGTTAACCAGAATCAGCAACTGGATGAAGCGGCATCTAACCCAGCAGGGTTTAATACCGATGTCGGTTTCTTCGATAACTCAGGTACTGCTGCTGTTTCGGGCCTGTACTCTGGACTGGTTGCCAAACCAGACCAGCTTCTTTGGGCTGGAATGGATAAGATCGTTTCACCCATCGCTAAGTTTGTTAACGAAAACACTTCCATCAATGATACATCGGCTGAATACATCGGCGAACAGCGAAAACTAGCAGAGCAGCAAGTTAAGCGCCTGACTCCTGACGCCGCCACAACAGGAACTGCTGGTCAGGTTCTGAATGGTCTGTTCGATATGGGCGGGCAGGCTGTCGTTGGTACGCTGCTGGCCGGTCCCGCTGGTGGCGCTGCGGCCGTCACTGCGTTGCAGGGATTCTCTGAGTTTGAACGCTTGACTGCTCAGGGCGTAGATTTCAGGACTGCTCAGGAGGCTGGTCTGGTGCAGGGTGTCACTGCTGGCGCTGGCACATTGATCCCTATGAGCCTGGGTTTACGTGCCGGTGGGGCGCTGGCAGAAAGTGTTGGCGCACAACTGGCGAGGACAGGTGAAAGCGCAGTACGTAATGTTGCAGCTACTGCTGTTCGCGCAGCTCCAGATATCGCATACGCAGCCGGAACTAACATTGCCTTTGGGATGGCCCAGCGCGGGCTGACTGCAAAGACGCTGCGTGATGGTGGTTATAACGAAATGGCGGCTCAGTACGATGTGTTTGATCGCCAGTCTATCGCCATCGATGCGGTTCTTGGTGTGGCATTTGGTGGTGTTGGCCGGTTCCTTAATGCCCGCGGTGAAAGTGCTGCAACTCCAGAGTTTTCCCCGGCGGAGGTGGATGCAGCGCTGGCAGCCAATGCCTCACATCATGCTGAGATTGATGTTGCTCCTGGTGTTCCGGTTAATGTTCTGTCACGTGATGCGCATATACAGGCGCTACAGAAGGCGATGAATGACGTAAGCCAGGGCCGTGCAGTTGATGTGGCCAGCATTGCCGAACCGGCTTCATTCACTGAAATTCCATGGCGCAGAAACCTGATTTCTCAGGCGATCGATGAAACCCTGTATCGCACAGATGAAGGTAGCACTCAGGTTGCAGTTGACACCAGATTGCTTGAGCAGCAGGCAGCACAGGCTTTAGACGTTGAGCAGGTTAATCAGTTACAGACTGATATCGCCGGTATTGAGCGATACATTGAAACACTCAACCAGGAACGCTCCGGAGTCCTGAACGAACAACCTTCAGGCAGCGGACGTGAGTTATCGCGTGCACGCGCAGCGCGTCAGGAAAGGCTGCGTGATATTGACCAGCGTATCAATGACGAGTCGGTCAGACTACAGACGGCAAAGGATAATCTGGCGGCGAATGTTGAGGGTGGAGTTAACTTTGAAGCGCGGGCGGAATTAGCACGGCGTCAGCAGGCAGAAAGCGATCTCAATGCTCAGGCTGTTTCATTCTACAAAACGGCAGAGGTCCGGACTCCTGACGAAGTTGCACCTTTTGAACCTAGTGCCATATTGCGGCAGGCAGAGCAAAGGCCAACAGCGGAGCAGGCCGGAGATATGGATCTGCGTATTGCTGAAGACTCGCTGGTTGAGTCACCTGACATGATGATCACCATTCTCGATGATGACGGAAACCCACAGTCGCGCAGCGCTCGGGAAGTGCTGGACGAAGCGAGCAAAGAGAATGAGCAGGCAATACAGGATTCCAGCCTTTTTGACGTGGCTGTAGCGTGTTTCTTGAGAGGATAATTGAATGAGACAGGAATGTATTCAGGCCGTGCAACAGGCAGCACAGCGCACTCTTACAGCCAGAGAAATACAGAATATCGAAGACCGCATTTACCGCAATATGCGATCTATTGCCCGTGACGATCCGATGTCATGGCGTCAACTTAACGACGCTGAGCGCCTGCGCCGCGCCGGGCAACTGGCCGCTGAAGAGTTGCAGCGAGAGGCAGCACTGAAAAAACGCCGTGTCGCGCTTACCATCGCAGCGCGTCAGCGCCTGGACAAATTCATTAACAGTTATCAGGGTGCTGACGGAAAGCTAGGCGCACTCAACCGCACTATCGCCTTCAGCGCTGACGGGAAATCAAACTTTCTGTCTGTTGAGTCACGCACGAAAGCGACACGTGATTACGCATTAAGCCAGTTACAGGAGGCGTTCGAGGCTGTTGATCCTCGTTTCTTCGGGCTGTTTGAAGATGAGGCTGGTGTTAGAGATCTTGTCTTTGAAATGCGCGGACAGAAAACTGGCAATGCGAAGGCCAGAAAAGGGGCGAAAGCCTGGGGTGAAGTAACAGAACTACTTCGCCGCCGCTTCAATGATGCCGGTGGCGATATCGGATATCTGGAAAACTGGGGCATACCTCAACATCACTCTATGGAAAAGGTTGGGGCGGTATCGAAAGATAAATGGGTCAGTGACGTGATCGGCAAACTTGACAGAAAATATTACACCCGCGCCGACGGTCAGTTGATGAGCGATTCTGAGCTTACTGCCTTTCTTGGTGAAGCATATAACACCATCGCCACTGGTGGTCTGAATAAACTTACTGATACCGGTATGCGTATTTCTGGCGCACGCGGAAACCGTGGCAACGCATCCCGCCAGATACACTTCAAAGACGCTGATTCATACCTTCAGTACCAGCAGATGTACGGCGACAGGTCACTCTGGGAAATCATGGTCGGACATCTGGAAGGGATAAGTAAAGATATCGCGCTGGTGGAGACATACGGGCCAAACCCGGATCATGTGTTCCGCTCACTGCTGGATCAGACGAAGTCAGAGACAGCCACGGCAAACCCCCAGGATACCGGTCGCATAGAGCGCCAGGCAAACAATACTGAGAACCTGTATAACTTTATTTCTGGTAAAACTCAGCCTGTTGCAAACCCGCATATTGCGCGCTGGTCTGACAACATCAGAAACTGGATGGTTGCCAGCCGTCTTGGTTCTGCACTGCTTTCGTCTTTCTCTGACCTTGGCACCATGTATCTTTCGGCGAAGGTTACTAACCTTCCGATGAATCAGCTTTTCCGTAACCAGCTTGAGGCTATGGACCCAACGAACCGTACTGAATTGGCCAGGGCGCGCAGGGCTGGTCTGGCTATGGAATCCCTGCTCGGTAGCGTGAACCGTTGGGCGATGGATAATATGGGGCCGTCTGTCTCCCGGTGGGCTGCAACGGCTGTGATGCGTGCCAGTGGATTAACTGCATGGTCAGACGCCCATAAGCGCGCCTATGGCGTGACAATGATGGGTAGTCTGGGCGATGTTGTTAACAGAACGCCAGATCTGAAAAGTCCTTCAAATGACGATTTTCGCATTCTGAAAAGTAAAGGGATCACCGATACAGACTGGAGCGTGTGGAAACTGGCTCAGCAGGAGGACTGGGGAAAAGGCAACAATACGATGCTTACTCCGGAAAGTATCATGCGCATTTCTGATTCTACTGTGCAGCACCTTGGAGCACCAGAGCGTGTGAAATTCGAGGCTATGCGTAAGTTGCTCGGTGCCGTCAACGAAGAAGTTGATATGGCTGTTATAACCCCAGGTGCGCGTGAACAGATGATTACCGGATCAGGAATCCAGCGTGGAACCTGGAAAGGGGAATTAACCCGCAGCGTATTCCTTTTCAAGTCATTCCCCATATCTGTTGTCATGCGTCACTGGTCTCGTGCTATGGGCATGCCGTCGGCTGGTGGCCGTGCTGCATACATCGCGACGTTTATCGCCAGTACTACAATACTTGGCGCACTTTCTCAGCAACTAAATGACATGGCATCAGGCCGTAATCCGCGGGATATGGCAGGTAAGGATGCCGCGAAATTCTGGCTTGGCGCATTGCTGAAAGGAGGTGGTCTCGGACTGTACGGTGATTTCTTGCTATCTGACCACACCAGGTACGGAAGCGGAGCGCTGGCTTCGATGCTCGGTCCGGTGGCTGGTCTCGTAGATGATGTCATTAAGATCGGGCAGGGCATCCCGCTGAATGCGGTAGAAGGTAAGAGCGAGCAAACTGGCGGTGATCTGGTTAAGCTTGGTAAAGGCCTGACGCCTGGTGCTAATATCTGGTACCTGAAGGCAGCGATTGACCATATGATCTTTAACCAGATGCAGGAATATTTTTCCCCTGGCTATCTGCGTAAGATGGAGCAGCGTTCGAAGAAAGAATTTAACCAGACATACTGGTGGCGACCTCAGGATACACTGCCACAGTGAGGATATATGGAATTAGATAAAATTGTTGAGCTTCAGGGCAGATACTATGAAAACAAGCGTAGTGCAACTATAGGTCTTTATATAATCTTTGTTGGCGTAATATTAATTGTGGTGAATATACTTGGATGGTCACATGAAACACAAATCATTCAAGGCGTTGTTTTGGGTGGTGGTATTGTATATTGGTGGATGCACTTCGATAAATATACAAAACTGCATAAACAGCTAGATATCCTTTGCCTTCAAAGGTATAGGAAAGGATATGACAGCTCACTTGCAGAGATCGTTTCTGATAGGTATGGCAAAAAAGATAGGTGAAAAAATGCAAGCTATCGGCTTTATCGTTTACATAGTGGTAGGTCTTTTTCAGCTCGCAGCAATCATGGCAGGTCTTGAATCGTGGTGGGGGCTGCACTGGATAGTAGCTGCGCCGATTGCTTTCATCGCTAGTTATATCCCGCTGGTCGGGTCCATTGTTGGAATGGTTGGCGCTGTCGACGTATGGCGGTGGGAGTGGTGGCAGGCTGGTCTTCTATTCTTTGGTGGGCTAATCTTTGCTATCGCGTGCGGTGGAATGTCATCATTTTTCGAATGGCTATCATTCAGAAAAAGAGCGTGACATGTCACAAAGGCCGCCGAAGCGGCCTTAATTTTATCAGAACTTACCAGCCATGCTGTTGATGTACTCCGCGTGCGTCTGGATATCGCGCAGGCATTTACTGGCACCAACGATGTAACTCACCATCGCCGTGAACTCTGCTACAGCACCTTCAACGTCATGTCCGTCGCTATCTAACTGGCGCAGCAGGTTCATCATCAGGGAGTGCTCAGACAGGCCAAGAACACCTTCAGGTGAATGGATGTGCTCACGGTAGTTCGGCTTCAGGGGAGCGCTGTATTCCTGCTTTTCTCCCGTCTTCATAGCTTCCAGAATGGCTGGCATAAAGCTGGCCACAACCTTTTGTGCTTTGTCTGCCGGGGATAATTCTTCACGAACGTAGCGACCGGTGCGGCGGATCTGCGGGAGAACTTCACCAGTTACCCATTTGCGGAAGCGGTAGGGGATAGTGCCTGGAGTAACCGCATCGCGGCAGCGCAGGATCAGAGTGTAGAGGCCGGACTCGGAGATAACGTTTACTGCTTGCATCCCGCCAGGGGTGTAACTTGAAGTTACACCCTTCTCATCGTCATCGAGCATCGCAATAGCTTTACGTGAGTTTCTCAGCCCAAGAGCATCTGACACATCTTTAGCAGAAAACCATGGGTTACCATCAATATTAAACATGCGTACAGGGGATGCTGATTCGAATTTAAATACTGCGTCTGGGGATGGTTTGCTTTGAGTTGTCATAGTGATTACCTTTTAGTCTGGTTAATCACCACTACCGACGCCAATCGGTTGGTGGTGAGCTGTGCAGGGTTGGCGTAACCGGCTAAAAGGACCCGGCGCACCTTTCGGTGCCCCCACACAGCCCACCATAATGCGAATGTGGCCGTGCTTAACGCATAAAAAAACCGCTTGCGCGGTGAATGCGCCTTTTAGTAATCCGGGACGCCAATCCCGGCACTGGATTTTGCCAGTGCCTGATCACTATGGCACAAGAATTCTGCGTTGTAAATTTACCGTAAAGGTAATAATAAACGCATGTTGTAGGATATTTCAACCTTATGTGGTTTGTTTTCGTAACTGTTCGGCACAGTAATCGAGATGCGTTTGCAGATCCTGCATAGTCATTTGAGAACTTGTGACGTAATTCACAAGCGCAACCAGTTCAGCCAGTGGCCCATCAACATTGAAGCCATCTTTATCGAGTTCCCGCAGTAACTTCATCAGATGCGAGTCCTCCACCAGGGATCTAACGCCTACCGGCGTGTGTATTCTTTCTTCAAATCCTTCTTCCAGCGGATGGTGATACTGCCGTTGCATCTCTTCTTCTCCATGCAATCACTGTATAAACATACAGTATCAGAAGATTTAATGACTATCCAGCACGGAATGCAAATTACCTGTAAGGTAATAAAACAAGTGTTCATTCCTCATTCGGTTCATATAAGGTTTTTATGGTAATACAATGATTCAGAGTGCATGCGCGCCGGGCGCATAAGCAACCTGGAGATAATTACATGACGGTCTCAACCGAAGTTGACCATAACGACTACATCGGGAACGAGGTCACGACTTCCTTCCCATATACCTTCCGAATTTTTAAGAAGTCTGATCTGGTTGTGCAGGTTGTTGACCTGAATGAGAACATCACAGAGCTGATTCTTGATACTGATTACACCGTTACTGGTGCCGGTGGATACACTGGAGGAAATGTTGTTTTGTCTGCTCCTCTTGCTAATGGTTATCAAATTTCGATATCCAGAGAGTTGCCAGTTACCCAGGAAACAGATTTCAGAAATCAGGGTAAGTTCTTCGCAGAAGTACATGAAGATGCTTTTGATAAACTGACGATGCTGATTCAGCAAGCGATCAGTTGGTTGCGCCTTTCTCTTCGCAAGCCATCTTTTGTGGCAAATTACTATGATGCTCTTGGGAATTATATTCGCAATATTCGTGACCCTTCACGACCACAGGATGCAGCAACTAAAAACTATGTTGATGCGTTAAGCGCTGGTGATAAATCATACACTGATTTGTTGTTCGGAAGAACACTTCGAACTCCTGAGAAAATATCTCAACTTCCAGCATTCGATGTTAGGGCAAATAAAATTATAGGTTTTGATTCTGCTGGCCAACCTATCATGCTGATCCCTGAATCTGGATCTGCGGCAGACGTTTTGCTTCTTTTGGCTGGACCAAATGGATATACCTATATACCTTCTGTCGAAGTTCAACGCTGGCGTGATGAAGGTGATGCAAGAGGCTGGGGTGTGTTCCCTGATGGTACCGACGTAACAGCAAAGATGTGTGCATGGCTTGATGCTGTTAATGGTGATTATTCGAAGCTAATACAGTATGGGCAATATAGGCGTGAAGCGTTTCTTCCTGAGGGTGACTATGTAACTTCAACAGCGAACCTAACTGGTAATCATAAAATAATTGGCAGATTTATTATACGGTGTGACCTGAGGTGCGAGGGGCGTGTACCTAATGGTGAATTTACACTACTTCACGTTAAAAGTATCAATTTAAGAGGTTTATCGTGTAAAGATTTTATAGCGCAAGGTGTACAGTTTTGTCACATTGAGAACATAGACACAACTGGAGATTTTACCCTTAAAGGTTCTACTACTCCATCCCCCATCCCTGGAATGGCGGTGTGGGGTGGAGGAAGCTACTGGAATAATATTGTAAGGGTAAAAACAGGAACTACATCCGGTGGTGGTAAGCTTAATGTCAATATATATGAAGGATCTGTTAATCAGAACACATTTAGCCAAATTGCAGGTGGTGGTCTTGTTATTCTTGGACAAGGCAGCAATCCAATTACCGGATCTGGTTATGAGGGTAATGCCAATACCTTTATAGGTGTTGATACATCAGGAAGTTCAACATACATGCTTGATAACCAGTCTATTCCTGCTCAGCATAACACAGTTATTGGGTTGTACGGAGAGGTAACAGGGACTGGTAGAATTAGAGGTCCTTGGACAATTCTTGGTGCTCGCGCTCAATTTGGTGGGTGGGTTTCTACAGTAAGCCACATGAATACAGTTTTAGGGACAGATCCTACCGCAGGAACACAGGGAGGAGACAGTATAAGTCTCTCAGGAGTAAACCTGTGCCCAAGTGGAGACTGGTCTATTCTAAATGGAAGTGGTTATCCTGAAGATTATTCTCTGCTAACTATCCCTGCAGAAGCTAAAGTTTTAAGCGACACTTTAGAGCCTGGTGGATGTGGAAGATATTTTGGTGTCGATAATGCTTCTGTTAGATGTCGTCTATTAATTAACCTAACCAAAACACAAAGCGGATATATAAGAGGAGCTTTCTTTTTTAGAGGTGATGATCCAGTAGAAATAGTAATCGAAGATGTATCAGGTGGGAATATCATATACGCACCAGTAAATATGTATACCTCAATGGGCACAACTAACAACTGGAAATTATACAGAATCTCAGCCCCAACACTTGATAAATCTAAACAATATAGGTTAAGAATCACTGTTGATGCAGGAAAGACTGGGTTGTTAGGTTGTTCTTATTTTAGCTGTTATAACGCAAGCGTTCTACCTACTTTTTGTGGATGGAGCAAAGTATTGGTGAGAACACCATCTACTCCGGCAATACTTGAAACAAATGTTCTACCCATAGGATTAAGGGCGATAAGAAACTATGCCGCTTCCGTGCCATCTGATCCTGTTGTAGGGTGGCAGTGGAACGGGTCATCATGGCTTAAAATGAATGCTTCAGCATAATTAAACAGCCCGGGCATTCCCGGGCTGGTTTTTATCTTGGTATTTTGCATTCAATGTATTTGTATGAAATATTTGATGCTAATAGCGACGCAATGAAAACTACGCCTATAAACCAAAATGAAGACATCATACTCCAATCTATAAAGTAAGATGCTATTTTGTAACACAACATAAAAACAAGAGGATGTATAAGATATAGTGAATAAGAAGCATCGCCGATTGAAATAATAAATGATGGTATCTTAATGTTATTTTGAATATAATCAGCGCAAGAGGTTAAGCACAGGAACATAAAACAAAAAAACTTACCTGAATGAGCTATGCCATGGCCAGCATCAATTTTAGTTACATAAGCATATACTGGCACTGATATGCCTAATATAATTACAGGAATGGCAATATTGCTTTTGGATATGCTCAACGCTCCTTTTTTGTAAAGGATGGCAACAACTGCTCCAAAAACGAACTCCCATATAATGCTTTGCATTGTTAAATTAAGATATCCAGCGCCTATTATTTTGGGTCTGTCAAAATTTACCCCACCAATAATTGCTGGAATGGCAAGTAGAGTTATTGAGAACCAAATTATGTAAAAGGTATATCTGAATCTACCGCATGCAATCCCAATTGCACATATCAAATAAAAATAAACTTCGTAATTGAGAGTCCATCCAACAAATAAAGTCGGAGGGCCAAGGTAAATTGGAGAGTCTAAATTTAACGGTATAAATAAAAGGCTTTTTATTATGTTTAAAATCTCAAATGGAGAGCCGTTTTGATTATAATAAAACCCCTTCATTCCTGAGAAATCAAATCCATTAACAAGTGCAATATATATAATGGTGCATATAAAATATAAAGGCCAAACCCTTAGAAAGCGTTTCCTGATAAATTTAAATGTGTCTTTTCTATCATAATCAATAGATGTGTATATTATTATAAATCCACTTATTATAAAAAATAAGTCAACACCGAACGCTCCAGGCCAAAATAGATCGTAAGCCAAACCCTCCAGAGGGGAGTGCCTTAAAAAATCCCGCGCATGGCACAAGACGACTAGCATTGCCGCAATACCACGCAGTGCTTGTATGTAATCTAAACTTCTTCTCTTTTCTATGATCACTTAAAACTCTACAGGGTTGATATGGTTAGGCATATTTTATCACCTTTTGGGTAATTTTGTTAAATGCGTTTATAGGTTTCTTAACCCATATATGGTTTATTGTGTATGATGAACTCACCAACTAAGGGGGGTTTTTATGCACAGTAAACGGTGGTTGATATGTCAGCCCAGTTAACCAGTGAGTCGTTAAATCAGTGGCTTAGTATGGGATCTCTGGCTGCGGTTATCGCCGGGGTTCCTCCCGAGGTGGCTCTTGGTGCTTTATCAGGTGCGGTAATATTTATTACCTCTGCTGTTGAGTATCCAATACGCCGCCGGGTCCTCCTGTCGATGCTCAGCTTCCTCTGCGGGCTTCTCTTCTACAAACCAACTGCATCAATCCTTATCGGCGTAGCCAGCCTGATCCCAACTATCACGCAGGATTCATTCGAGAAAGGGATCGTCTTCTCTGCTGGCGCGTTCGTGTCGGCAATCGTCGCAGTACGTATTGGTATCTGGCTCTATCACCGTTCCGATAATCCACGCGATTTAATCCCGGGGAGAAAAGACGATGACAACTCATGAGCTGCTTTTACTGATTGCCAATGCGGTTATCTGTTCTGCGATAGCAATCCGCGTCGGAACCTTCCGGCGTAATGGATCGCAACACCGCCGGTGGGGTGGGTGGATAGCCTACTTCCTTATCGTGGCATCAGCCAGCATCCCCGTCCGCGCCGCATATGCAATCTGGTATCACACACCAATGGCCGCTGATTTATCAGAGGTCATCATCAATGCTGTCATGCTTGCCGCCGTTCTGAAGACGCGCGGTAACGTCGTGCAGATATTCAAAATATCGAGGTCTCAACATGGACATTAACCAGTTCCGGCGCGCAGCCGGTATTTCTGAACAACTGGCCACGCGCTGGTACCCACATATCACTGCAGCCATGAATGAATTTGGCATTACCAAGCCTGATGACCAGGCGATGTTTATTGCGCAGGTCGGGCATGAGTCCGGAGGGTTTACCCGGTTGCAGGAAAACTTCAACTACAGCGTATCAGGACTGTCAGGTTTCATCCGTTCCGGGCGTATCACTCCAGACCAGGCCAGCGCGCTGGGCCGTAAAACGTATGAGAAGTCTCTTCCGCTGGAACGCCAGCGCGCGATCGCCAATCTGGTGTACAGCAAGCGCATGGGCAACAACGGACCGGGCGACGGATGGAACTACCGTGGTCGAGGACTTATCCAGATCACCGGTCTGAACAACTACCGGGATTGCGGTAACGGCCTGAAGGTTGATCTGGTATCGCAGCCTGAACTGCTGGCGCAGGATGAGTATGCGGTCCGTAGCGCGGCGTGGTTCTTCGCCACCAAAGGCTGCATGAAATATACAGGCGATCTGGTGCGCGTCACGCAGATCATTAACGGTGGTCAGAACGGTATCGACGACCGGAGCGCGCGTTACGGTGCTGCCCGTAAGGCACTGTTATGATCTGGGCATTCGTCAAAGCGTACTGGAAACAGTTGCTTATCGTGGCGATGCTTTCTGCTCTGGTGGTGGGGGGCATTGTTGCCTGGAATGTTCACGGTGACCGGCAGTATGCCGCCGGGTATGCGCAGGCAAAGACAGAACGTAAAGCCGAAGATGATAAAGCTCGTCAGCACGACGAACAGGAGAAAGCGACTAATGAACGTGAAGCGCAGCAGAGGATCGACCAGGCGCGCAATGATGCTCTTGATGCTTCCGCTCGCGCTGGCAGGTTGCAGCAACAGCTCGTTGCCATCCGTCAGCAGCTCAGGCAGTATAACGCCATTGTCGGCGCTGGGCCGTCAGCCGCAGACACCGGTGTTTTGCTTGCCGACTTGCTCAGCAAATCTCTCGTGAGAAACCGACAACTGGCAGAGTACGCTGATCGGGCAGCAGAAGCCGGAAGAGTCTGTGAAAAGCAGTACGATTCGCTGATCAGGTGACATGGCGTTTTTCATGGTACTGATTTCCAGTGACGGTATATAAAACGGTACGGTAAAAATCGTTTTCAGGAAAGTTGTTACCAGTCAATTAGTTATGTTTGCCGTAAATAATTGAGTGGGAATAATATTCCTCCCGTTTAGCGGTTTCTGAACCGGTAGTATGTAAAAGCCCTCTGTTTACAGAGGGCTTTTTATTGCGCGAATTTTATCGATGCGACAGTCCTGCTCGATAGTAGGGTTAATCACACACTTAACGTCTGCGATCCATTCAACACCGCTTCTTATTTACGGAAATAATGAAAAGTACTCATGGTATTACCCTGTGGAATTTAATAATGGTAACAATTCAGATAAGCATTTAATTTCATGCTAAATATGAATGTTTTAGTCAGTGATATTTTCTAGCGATATTAATTAGCGTCTATTTGAGCGCAGTGTCTCTTTTTTATATCCAGTACACTGGAACGTAAAAAAATCAGCGCGAATGGCGCGGTGAAGTGGGATTAAAAGATGGTGTATTTGTGCGAAAAACACGGTTGATTATCCGATATATCAGCACGTGTGGGCGGGCAAGACTACGTCAAGTTTCATCACTCAAATCCCTTACCGGATGGTTAAATGTCAGGCGATTAGCCATCCGGTAAGGAATCTTAATGCTGGGGGTATCCTCGGCGCGAGCGATCAGCGTACGTCAGTTTGTGCAGGAGATGCCTGTTGCGGCAGGGTGATCTGCTGAGTTTCTTTTTTGTTCTGGTGGTGGTGCCACGCACCTATGGCGGAGTAGACGAAGCGTCCGAAGAAGAAAAGAAAGCTGATAAGCAGTACGATCCGGATCATGCGACTGTTAAATCGGTGTCGTTTGCGTAGGCTGGTAACCTGGCTCACAAAAGGTTCCTTGTAGTGTACCCAACTGAGGGCGATAGTCACATTAAGGCATACTGTGAGGGAATGGTCAATTTTTCGTTATGTAAAATTGCTTCAGTTGTTTTATCTATTTATGTTATGGAAATTAATATTATTATTTGCATTAATAATGGGATAACGATAAAAAACCATGAAAAGAGTAATAATTGATTAATGAGGGACTTATTTATTGATGTGTATCAAGCATCACCCTTTGCTGACAACTAAAATTGATGAGTCATTTTAATGTATTTAACTTTATCGTTTTAACGTCAGGTGGGATGCCTGTCCGAATACCCCCTGCAGGATGTGCGGGATTCTACTGAGCATCTATGAAACTCAATAAAAATTATATTGGTATTAGAGATAGATGGTGGGCGTTACCTCTCATCTTGCCTTCCTTGCTGTTGCCTATATTGAGCACTGCTAACACCTATGCCCATATTAGTACCGGGAACGTAATTCTTTTCTACCTGCCTTTAGCGCTGATGATTAGCCTGATGTTGTTTTTTGGCTGGGCGGCATTACCAGGAATTATCATTTCCATCATCTGGTACAAATATCCGCAGGTTGGGTTATTTGAAATGCTCTCAATAATTTCGCACTTTATAGTTACGATAGTGCTCAGTTGGGGAGGGTATAAAGTTTTTGCTCCCCGGCGGAATAACGTTTCTTACGGTGACTCCCACCTGATGTTTCAGCACATGTTTTGGCAGGTTTTCTGCCCGGCAACGCTGTTTCTGCTATTCTTCCATTTCGCCGCGTTTGTGGGCGTCTATGAGAGCAAATCCGGCATGGTGGGCGTTATGCCCCTTAATACCGGCACGTTGATCAACTATCAGGCCATGCTGGCCGGGAATCTGGTTGGGGTTCCACTGTGCTACTTTATAATTCGCACGATTCGTAATCCTTTGTATATCAGAGGCTATTTATCTCAATTAAAGCAGCAGTTTGATACCAAAGTTACCAAAACAGAGTTTGCGGTCTGGCTGATTATATTGACCATACTAATGACATTGTTGTGTATGCCGCTAGATGAGAAAAGCTCAATATTTAGCACGAATTATACCTTGTCACTGATGCTGCCCGTCATGCTATGGGGAGCAATGCGTTACGGTTATAAATTTATTTCGTTAATATGGATGCTCGTACTCATTACAGCAATTCATTATTATCAACGCTATATGCCTTGGTATTCGGGTTACGATGTGCAGCTTGCCATTACCTCATCGAGTTACCTGGTTTTCTCCTTCATCGTGAATTTTATTGCCGTACTGGCAACGCGCCAGAGAATTGTCGCCAGACATTCTCATCGTCTGGCCTTCTTTGACCCCATGGTGCATATTCCGAATTTGCGCGCTTTGAACCGGGATTTGAGAAAGGCGCCATGGTCAGTGCTTTGCTTTTTGAGTGTTCCGGGTATGGAACTGCTGGTGAAAAATTATGGCATTATGCTGCGTATCCAGTACAAGCAAAAACTTGCCCAGTGGGTAAAGCCATTGCTGAAACAAGATGAGCATGTCTATCAGTTATCGGGTAATGATTTAGTTCTGCGTTTTAACACCGAGTCGCATCAGGAGCGTATTGAAGCGCTGGACAGGCATATCAAGCAGTTTCGTTTTATCTGGGATGGCATGCCTTTACAGCCGCAGGTGGGGATTAGTTTTTGCTATGTCCGTTCTCCTGTTAACCACATCTACTTGTTACTGGGGGAGTTAAGCACAATCGCCGAGCTTTCTCTGGCGACCAATGCGCCAGAGAATTTGCAGCGCCGAGGCGTGATGCACCTGCAACGTGACCTGAAAGATAAGGTTGCGATGATGAATCGTCTGCAGCTGGCGCTGGAGCACCATCGCTTTTTCCTGATGGCGCAGCCGATTTCAGGTGTGCGCGGCGATGTTTATCACGAAATTCTGCTGCGGCTAGAGGGAGATGATGGTAAAACCATCGGTCCTGACAGCTTCTTACCGGTAGCGCATGAGTTTGGATTGTCATCCAGCATCGATCTGTGGGTGATTGAAAATACGATGAAGTTTATGGCGCAGAATCGGGAAAAAATGCCCGCCCGTCGGTTTGCTATTAACTTATCTCCCACATCGGTATGCCGGGCCCGGCTTCCGCATGACATCAACCAGCTACTGATTAAGTACAAAGTTGAACCGTGGCAGCTGATTTTTGAGGTAACGGAAAGTAATGCCTTAACCAATGCGGAACAGGCGCAGGCAACGTTACTGCAGCTGCAATCATTGGGCTGTCAGATTGCGATTGATGATTTTGGTACCGGATATGCCAGCTATGCGCGGCTGAAGAATGTGAATGCCGATATCCTGAAAATTGATGGCAGCTTTATTCGCAACATCGTTTCGAATAGCCTCGACTATCAAATCGTGGCCTCTATTTGCCATCTGGCGCGGATGAAAAGAATGCTGGTGGTCGCGGAGTACGTCGAAAGCGAAGAAATACGCAGTGCGGTAATTTCGCTGGGGATTGATTACATGCAGGGGTATCTGATTGGTAAACCGCAGCCGTTGCATGAAATGCTGGAAGAACAGGTGCCAGAAGAACTGGCACCTGCTGAGAGCTTATGCGGCGATATCGGGTGAACTCTCTTCTTCAATTTTGAGACGCCAGCCGGTAACGGCTTCCCAGTATTGCTGCTCTTTTTCCAGATCGAGCAGCACCAGCGCATTCTGGCTAAACCAGTCATGCGGAAAGCGTAAGGTCCAGTGGTTGTCGTCGGTAGTTAGGGTCAGCGTCGGTGGCGTGGTGGTCGCCTGTCGCTGATTATTCAGCAGCACGCCCAGGCGCAACAGCTGAATTAACGGCAAAAACTGTTTTTTCTTGAACAGCGTAAAGCGGGGCAAATCATCCAGTTTCACCGCTTTGCGATGATATCGAACCAGGGTTGCCATCATCAGCTGTTGTTCCTGATTGAAACCCGGTAAATCGCTGTTTTGGAGGATATACGCCGAGTGGCGATGTAAACCGCTGTGGTTGATGTTCAGCCCAACCTCATGCAGCATCGCCGCCCAGCGCAGCAACGCTTCCAGTTGTGGATTGGCCAGCTTTGGCTGCTGCGTATGCCACTGATCGTACATTTGCATCGTCGTTTCCAGTACGCGCCGGGCCTGTTCGCTGTCGATGTTGTACTGGTTCGCCAGGCTGCTCGCAGTACGGCTGCGAACGTCCTGGTGGCGAAAACGACCTTCCATCTCATACAGCACGCCTTCGCGTAGTGCACCATCAGAAAGGCGGAGTTCGCGGATAGCCAGTGCGTCAAAAACGCCGCACAGAATCGCGAGTCCCGGCACAAACACCGCTTTTCGTTCTTCAGACAGCCCCGGCAGGCTGAGCGCATCGAATGACGCATGCTTCAGCACTTCGGTTCGCAGTTTGTCCAGGCGTTCGGGGGTGATAAAACCATCTTTCTCACCCATCTCCAGCAGCACTTCGTGTGCCGCTTTAATCGTGCCCGACGCGCCCAGCGCAACGTTCCAGCCCTGAATGCGAAACTGCCAGGTTAAGGTTTCAAGCTTTTGCGCTGCCGCCATGCGCGCACGCTGGAAGTTTTCCCGACTAATAGCGCCGCCCGGGAAATACATCTGAGCAAAACTGACGCAGCCCATACGACGACTTTCCACCAATTTGGGCTCGAAATCTTCGCCGATCACCAGTTCTGTTGAACCACCGCCGATATCAATAACCAGCTTACGACCCTTTTCCGGCTGGGTGTGCTCCACGCCCATAAAAATCAGTCGGGCTTCTTCATTACCGGAAATAATCTCAATCGGGTAGGGGATAACTTTTTCTGCTCGCTTGAGAAACTCGGTCGCATTTAGCGCCTGACGCAAAGTATGGGTTCCCACGATGCATACACTTGATGGGGGAAAGCCCTGCAGACGTTCGGCGAACAGCGACAGGCAGCTTAATCCGCGCTCCATTGCCTCTTCGCTCAGCTTGTTATCTTCGCCGAGGCCATCCGCCAGATGAACGCGCTGTTTCAGTCGCCCGATAATCTGCATTGCGCCATCAACCACGCGGGCAATGACCATATGGAAACTGTTTGAACCAAGGTCGACCGCAGCAAATTCCTGCGGTCGTGGAGTCTTGTCGTGTATTGGCATAGCGTTAGTCAGGTTGCTCGAGTGATTTGATGTAGTCGTATATCGCCAATTGTGACTGAACCTTACGGCGGTTTCCGCGCGGTACGTAGCGATTACTGAGTTCTTTATCGATGAAGCGAGCCTTCACCGTGTCGCTGAACAGGATATCGATAATATCCAGCACCCGTTGCTTAAGACGCGGGTCCAGCAGCGGTGTGGCGACTTCGATGCGATAGTCGATATTCCTGGTCATCCAGTCTGCGGAGGAGAGGTATACCTGCTTGTCGCCACCGTTTTCGAAGATATAAACCCGGTCGTGTTCAAGGTAGCGGTCAACTATGCTTATCACGCGAATATTGTCGCTAATGCCTTCCAGATTCGGAATCAAAGAGCACATACCCCGAATCAATAAATTGACTGGCACGCCTGAGCTTGAGGCCGCATAGAGACGATCAACCAGGCCTTTATCGACCAGGTTATTCAGTTTTAGGGTGATACCGGAAGGCTGTCCTTGCTGCGCGTTGGCGATTTCTTTGTCAATCATCGCGTACAGCAAACGGCGCGAGTTCTGCGGAGAAACCAGCAGATAATCGAACGTCACCGGGCGATACGGGTTCTCGATGAAGTTGAACACCCGACGAACCTCGTTGGTAATGCGTGAGTCGGCGGTAAGTAACGAGTAGTCGGTATAGAGACGCGCCGTTTTTTCGTTGAAGTTCCCCGTCCCGATATGTGCATAGCGCACAACTTCATCACCTTCTTTACGCGAGATAAGGAACAATTTGGCGTGAATTTTCAGGCCCGGCGCGGAGAAGATAACGTGAACGCCTGCCTCGGTAAGACGCTTGGCCCAATGAATGTTGGCTTCTTCATCAAAGCGAGCCTGCAACTCCACCACCACGGTGACTTTCTTACCGTTGTGCGCAGCATGGATCATCGAATCAATGATGCGCGAGTCTTTGGCCACACGGTAGATGTTGATTTTTATCGCCAGCACGCTCGGGTCGAAAGAGGCCTGGCGCAACAGTTCAAGAACGTGCTCAAAAGTGTGATACGGATAATATAGCAGCACGTCGCGTTCGCGAACGGCGTCAAAGCCGTTACGAAACTTCTCGTTATCGAACCAGATATGGCGCAAACGCGGTAGCGGTTTGTTCACCAGGTTAGCTTTGCCAACGTTGGGGAAATTAATAAAGTCTTTGAAGTTATGGTAACGCCCGCCAGGAACAATCGAGTCGTAGCGAGAAATCGTCAGCTTTTCACGCAGTACCTCGACCAGCGCATTGGGCATGTCGCGCTGATAGACAAAACGTACAGGCTCTGCGGTCAGACGCTGTTTCAGACTGGACGACATCAGCTCCATCAGGCTCGATTCCATCTCGTGCACCAAATCGTATTCGGCGTCGCGAGTCATTTTCATCGAATAGGCGTTCAGCGCATCGTAATCAAAGAACCCTTTGAAAATGTCGTCAAGGCAGTAGCGTAAAATGTTGTCCAGCAGGATCATCGGTTTGCGACGGCGCGGGGTTTCCGGCGGTAGATTCACAAAACGGGGAACCTTGTCGGAAGGGATTTCCAGCAGCGCGTAGCGGATCGTATCGCCGCGGATAATTTCCACCGCCAGATAGGTGTAGTCATCTTTCAGAAACTGAACTAAATCCGTCTCGCGGTTGATCAGGATCGGTGTAATGTGCTGGCGAAGATATTGTTTGAAGTAGTGGCGTAACCAGCTCTGTTGATTGACCGACAACTGACGTTCATTGATAAGGAAAATCTGGTTGCGCGCCATCTCCAGCAGCAACTCGTTGTACAGGCCGTCAAATTCCTGATCGGCTTTTAATACGCGGGCCTGGATTTTACCTAACAGATGGCGGGAGTGAGAGTTTGAACCCTGTTCTTCGCTAATAATGATTCGGCGTTTCAGTTCGGCAAAACGAACCTTATAAAACTCGTCGAGATTATTGGAATAGATGCCTAAGAAACGCATCCGTTCGATCAACGGGTTTGACTTATCAGCAGCTTCCTGGAGTACACGTTCGTTGAACGCTAACCAGCTGAGTTCTTTCTCGATGTATAGCTTTTCCTGACCCATTACCACTTTTACTCCGTTTCATTCACGGGACACTACCGATTTATTATGGCGAGCATTGCTCTCAGATGTCCAACAGTGCCAGAAAAATATGACAATAAACCGTCTGATAGGAAAGAGAAAGGGGGGAGCGTAGATGAATACCGGAGATGTTAACCGGAAAAGGTATTTATGCCTGTAAACCGGATGGTGAGATCCGGTTTACAGGTTGATTTTATTCTTCGTCGGCGGCGTAGCCTTGTGGCGGCAGACGAACGCCGTCCAGCCATGCTGCGTTATCACGCATTTTCAGGCGACCATCAGTAAACCAGCTTACCACCAGCGGGTAAATGGTATGTTCCTGGGCCTGGACTCGTGCCGTGACATCATTTTCGCTGTCGCCTTCAAATACCGGAACCTTGGCCTGGAGAATAACCGGTCCGCCGTCCAGTTCATCGGTGACGAAATGGACGGAGGTGCCATGCTCTTCATCGCCGTTTTCCAGAACCTGACGGTGCGTGTGCAGGCCAGGATACTTCGGCAATAAAGACGGGTGGATATTCAGCAATCGTTCAGAATAGTGAGCAACAAACGTCGGACTTAGAATGCGCATATAACCGGCCAGCACCACGAGATCGGGGGCATAAGCGTCGATCTCTTGTATCAGTTGCTGGTCGAATGCTTCGCGACTGGCAAACTGGGCGGCTTCCAGCGAGTGTGCAGGAATATTCGCTTCGCGTGCGCGCTCAAGGCCGAACGCATCGGCCTTGTTACTGAATACTGCACGTATGGTGCCATTGATTTTATTCTGTTCGCAGGCATCGATTATCGCCTGCAAATTGCTTCCGTTGCCGGAAATGAGCACCACAATGTTTTTCATTCAATGACCACACGCTGTTCGGAATCAGAAGCTTTGATGATACCGATTTTCCATGCGTTTTCACCTTTCTCATTGAGCAAAGCAAGGGCGTTGTCCACTTCAGAAGCTGGCAGGGCGATAACCATGCCTACGCCGCAGTTAAAGGTACGATACATCTCATGCTGGCTGACGTTACCCGCCGTTTGCAGCCAGTTGAAGACGGCTGGCCACTGCCATGAAGATTCGTCGATCACAGCCTGCGTGTTATCTGGCAGAACGCGTGGAATATTTTCCCAGAAACCACCACCGGTCAGGTGGGCAATGGCATGCACATCAACCTTCTCAATCAGTTCCAGAATGGACTTGACATAAATGCGGGTCGGGGCCAGTAAGTGATCGGCCAGCGGCTTGCCTTCAAGCTCGGTGGTTTCCGGGTCACAACCGCTGACTTCAACAATTTTGCGCACCAGAGAGTAGCCGTTGGAGTGCGGACCGCTGGAGCCGAGTGCAATCAGTACGTCGCCGTCAGCCACTTTTGAACCGTCGATGATCTCTGATTTTTCGACGACGCCAACGCAGAAGCCTGCCACGTCGTAATCTTCGCCGTGGTACATCCCCGGCATTTCAGCCGTTTCCCCGCCGACAAGCGCACAGCCAGACTGCAGACAGCCTTCGGCAATACCGTTAATGACGCTGGCTGCGGTATCCACATCCAGTTTGCCGGTAGCATAGTAGTCGAGGAAAAACAGCGGCTCAGCGCCCTGAACCACGAGGTCGTTGACGCACATTGCGACGAGGTCAATGCCGATAGTGTCGTGGCGTTTCAGATCCATCGCCAGACGCAGTTTTGTGCCGACGCCATCAGTGCCGGAAACCAGTACCGGTTCACGATATTTTTGCGGCAATGCGCACAGCGCACCGAAGCCACCCAGACCACCCATAACTTCCGGACGACGAGTTTTCTTTACTACGCCTTTGATTCGATCAACCAGAGCATTACCTGCATCAATATCAACACCGGCATCTTTGTAGCTAAGAGAGGTTTTATCGGTCACTGCCTGCTTCCCCACATGTTTACTTGCAGTAAAAGTTAAATTCGGCGCAATTCTAACAGGGAAAGCAAACGTTTGCGAGCCTGCTCTGCATCAAGTTTTATGTGCTGATTTTTTCAGCATTTTACAATCATTTATCTATTTGTTTGAACTGCGCCACGAAAATGAAACCGGGTACAGTCTTGTGCTTGAAACCTGTCTGCTGAATACACAGTATCGTACTGAAACCGGTTTCTGTTTTCTGTTGCGGACTTCATCAACAGCGTTTTGCACAGAGTAATCACGATAGGGGAAGGGTATGTCAGGATTTAAAGCAGATTTCATGTGGGGTGGTGCCGTAGCCGCTCATCAACTGGAAGGTGGCTGGCAGGAAGGTGGAAAAGGAATTAGCGTTGCCGATGTCATGACGGCGGGGGCGCATGGCGTGGCGCGTGAAATCACTGACGGTGTGATTGCCGGTAAAAACTACCCTAACCACGACGCCATCGATTTTTATCACCGCTATAAAGACGACATTAAACTGTTTGCCGAAATGGGGTTTAAATGTTTTCGTACTTCGATTGCCTGGACGCGTATTTTCCCTTTAGGCGACGAAGCGCAACCCAATGAGGCTGGCCTGCAGTTCTATGATGACCTGTTTGACGAATGCCTGAAATATGGCATTGAACCGGTGATTACGTTGTCGCATTTCGAGATGCCATACCATCTGGTGACGCAATATGGCGGCTGGCGCAACCGCAAACTTATCGATTTCTTTGTCCGTTTTGCCGCAGTGGTTTTTACCCGTTACCAGCACAAAGTGAAGTACTGGATGACGTTTAATGAAATTAACAACCAGGCAAATTATCACGAAGACTTCGCGCCTTTTACTAACTCTGGCCTGAAATACCAGCCCGGTGAAGACCGCGAGCCGGTTATGTACCAGGCGGCGCACTATGAACTGGTGGCAAGCGCGCTGGCGGTAAAGGCTGCGCGTGAGATTAACCCTGCATTGCAGATAGGGTGCATGATTGCCATGTGTCCTATCTATCCACTGACCTGCGCGCCGGACGATATGATGATGGCGATGAACGCCATGCACCGGCGTTACTGGTTTACCGATGTCCATGTGCGCGGCAAATACCCGCGGCATCTTCTCAACTACTTTGCCCGGCGTGGCTTTGATCTTGATATCACTGAGGAAGACCGTCAGGCGCTGACTGAGGGTTGTGTCGATTACATCGGCTTTAGCTACTATATGTCTTTCGCAACGCAGGCCACGGCAGACAACCCACAGTTGGACTACGACGAGTCGAAAAGCCTGGTTTCCAACCCGTACGTGCAGAAATCGGACTGGGGCTGGCAGATTGATCCCGTTGGTCTGCGCTATTCGCTGAACTGGTTCTGGGATCATTACCAACTGCCGCTGTTTATCGTCGAAAACGGCTTTGGTGCGATTGACGTGCAGCAGGCCGACGGCTCGGTAGATGATTCCTATCGTATTGACTATATGGCCGCACATATCAGCGAAATGAAAAAAGCGGTAGTGGAAGATGGCGTGGACCTGATGGGCTATACCCCGTGGGGCTGCATTGATTTAGTCTCGGCCGGGACGGGGGAGATGAAAAAACGCTACGGCTTTATCTATGTTGATAAAAATAATGACGGAAGCGGAACGTTAGCACGCTCGCCGAAGAAATCTTTTTCATGGTATCAAAACGTTATCCAGACCAATGCTGAATATCTATAAAATTCATAGTATTGACAGCCAGCCCCGCCAATAATGCGGGGCTTGTTTTATACTCATCATCCAGACGCAAACGACTTTGGTTGATCCATATCAAGCGTATCCAGTGTTGCGCCAGAGACGAAAAGCGGTATAATCCGGCGATTTTTTTTGTGGTTGCCACTCGTCTGAGGAAAGGAGAAGAGTATGAAGATCGTGGAAGTCAAACACCCACTCGTCAAACACAAGCTGGGACTGATGCGTGAAAACGACATCAGCACTAAACGCTTTCGTGAACTCGCCTCGGAAGTTGGCAGCCTGCTGACTTATGAAGCAACCGCTGGTCTGGAAACCGAAAAGGTGACCATTGAAGGCTGGAACGGTCCGGTTGAAGTTGACCAAATCAAAGGTAAAAAAATCACCGTTGTGCCAATCCTGCGTGCGGGCCTGGGCATGATGGAAGGCGTACTGGAAAACGTTCCGAGCGCGCGTATCAGCGTGGTTGGTATGTACCGTAACGAAGAAACGCTGGAGCCGGTTCCGTACTTCCAGAAGCTGGTATCTAACATCGATGAGCGTATGGCGCTGATCGTTGACCCGATGCTGGCAACCGGCGGTTCCGTTATCGCCACCATCGACCTGCTGAAAAATGCAGGCTGCACCAGCATTAAAGTGCTGGTCCTGGTTGCGGCACCAGAAGGTATCGCGGCACTGGAAAAAGCGCACCCGGATGTTGAGCTGTACACGGCCTCCATCGATCAGGGGTTGAACGAGCACGGATACATTATTCCGGGGCTCGGCGATGCCGGCGATAAGATTTTTGGTACCAAGTAAACGAATAAGTGAAAAGAAGCCGACTTTAAGAGTCGGCTTTTTTTTGAATATAACAACCCAAGGCTAATAACAAACAACACTCAGAGGAAAACACTATGACGCGCCGTGCTATCGGGGTGAGTGAAAGACCGCCGCTTTTACAGACAATCCCGCTTAGTTTGCAGCACCTGTTCGCTATGTTTGGCGCAACGGTTCTGGTGCCAGTCCTGTTCCACATCAACCCGGCTACCGTTCTGCTGTTTAACGGCATTGGTACGTTGCTGTATCTCTTTATCTGTAAAGGTAAAATTCCTGCGTATTTGGGTTCCAGCTTCGCATTCATTTCCCCGGTACTGCTGTTGCTGCCGTTAGGGTATGAAGTGGCGCTGGGTGGTTTCATTATGTGCGGCGTTCTGTTCTGCCTGGTTTCTTTCATCGTTAAGAAAGCAGGAACCGGCTGGCTGGATGTCATGTTCCCTCCTGCGGCGATGGGAGCAATCGTTGCCGTCATCGGTCTGGAGCTGGCTGGCGTCGCTGCGGGCATGGCGGGGTTACTGCCAGCAGAGGGGCAATTACCGGATTCAAAAACCATCATCATCTCAATGGTGACGCTGGCGGTTACGGTATTTGGCTCTGTACTGTTCCGCGGTTTTATGGCGATTATCCCGATTCTGATTGGGGTGCTGGCCGGCTACGCGCTCTCCTTCGTGATGGGGGTCGTGGACACCACGCCGATTGCGCAGGCCCACTGGTTTGCTCTGCCAACGTTCTACACGCCGCGCTTTGAATGGGTTGCCATTCTGACCATCCTGCCGGCGGCGCTGGTGGTCATCGCTGAACACGTTGGACACCTGGTGGTAACGGCGAATATCGTGAAAAAAGATTTGATTCGCGATCCTGGCCTGCATCGTTCTATGTTTGCCAACGGCCTGTCTACGGTTATCTCTGGTTTCTTCGGCTCTACGCCGAACACCACGTACGGCGAAAACATTGGCGTAATGGCGATTACTCGTGTTTACAGTACCTGGGTTATCGGCGGCGCGGCAATTTTTGCCATTCTGCTCTCCTGCGTGGGCAAACTGGCGGCGGCGATCCAAATCATTCCGCTGCCGGTCATGGGGGGCGTATCGCTGCTGCTGTACGGCGTGATTGGTGCTTCCGGTATTCGCGTACTGATCGAGTCAAAAGTTGATTACAACAAGGCGCAAAACCTGATCCTGACCTCGGTTATTTTGATCATCGGCGTGAGTGGTGCGAAAGTTCACATTGGTGCCGCTGAGCTGAAAGGCATGGCGCTGGCGACCATTGTTGGCGTTTGTCTGAGCCTGATTTTCAAAGTTATCAGCCTGCTGCGTCCGGAAGAAGTCGTGCTTGACGCGGAAGATGCCGACAGTACGCAACAGTAAATCTCTTACCGGGTGGCGATGCTGCCCGGTTCTATCACGACGTATTTCTGTGTTAAACTCAACGCGATTTTATGAAATCCTGGGTTGAGGTATCTCTGAACACACCGGCACAGCTCTCTTTGCCACTTTATCTTCCTGACGACGAAACTTTCGCAAGTTTCTGGCCGGGGGATAACTCCTCTTTACTGGCTGCACTGCAAAACGTGCTGCGTCAGGACCATAGCGGGTATATTTATCTCTGGTCGCGTGAAGGCGCTGGCCGTAGTCATTTGCTGCATGCAGCCTGTGCGGAACTGTCCGCGCGCGGCGATGCGGTAGGCTATGTGCCGCTCGACAAGCGTACCTGGTTCGTCCCCGAGGTGCTCGACGGTATGGAGCATTTATCGCTGGTATGCATCGATAACATCGAATGTGTGGCCGGGGATTCGCTGTGGGAAATGGCGATCTTTGATCTCTACAACCGCATCCTGGAGTCGGGGAAAACGCGTCTGCTGATCACCGGCGATCGCCCGCCAAGACAGCTGAATCTGGGGTTGCCGGATCTCGCCTCGCGCCTGGACTGGGGACAAATCTACAAGCTGCAGCCGCTTTCCGATGAAGATAAGCTGCAGGCGTTGCAATTACGCGCCAGACTTCGTGGGTTTGAACTGCCGGAAGATGTGGGACGCTTCCTGCTCAAGCGTCTGGATCGAGAAATGCGTACGCTGTTTATGACGTTGGATCAGCTTGATCATGCATCGATCACCGCCCAGCGTAAGCTGACCATTCCATTCGTAAAAGAGATACTGAAGCTGTAAGCGCCGCAGCCGAAGAGACTGCGGCAGGTTTCAGGTTAACCGATGATTTCCAGTACCTGCTCCGGCGGGCGTCCAATTCGCGCCTGGCCTTTGGCAACCACAATCGGGCGCTCCATCAATTTCGGGTTTTCCACCATTGCCTGAATCAGCGCATCTTCACTCAGATTTACGTCCGCCAGATTAAGTGACTTATAGAGATCTTCTTTCTGGCGCATCAGCTCGCGCGCGCTGGACATGCCCAGCATCTGCAGCAATTCACGCAGGGTTGTGGCGTCAGCCGGGGTTTCCAGATACAACACCACTTCCGGGTCCACACCGTTAGACTTCAGTAACTCCAGCGTTTCACGGCTCTTGGAGCAGCGTGGGTTATGGTAGATTTTAATCGCGTCTGACATGACTTCTCCTTGCATAACAATCCTGCCGGATGGCGACCAAAAGACCTTATCTGGCCTACATATCGCCATCCGGCAAGTGTTCGATAATTACATTTTCGTATACGGTTTAAAGCGCTCTTGCAGTTGGCGTAGCTGGTCGATACGGGCATCGTATCTGGCCTGCTGCTGGCTACCCAGCTTGACCTGTGAGCTTGCGCTGCTGAGCATCGAAATCGCCTGATCCAGACGTCCTGCGAGGGCATACCCTTCCGCGCGGGCTGCCAGTTCCTGATCACGGTTGTTCAGGTTGGCTTCCGTTTGCGCTAACAGATCCCAGCCGTTAGGGTCGTCCTTATGGTTAAACGTATAGCGATTCAGGATGGTCGCTGCCTCTTTGGCTTGCCCGGCCTGTAAATACGCATTTGCCAGGTTGAGCTGCAGTACCGGGTTGGTGCGCAGGTCGCGGGCGTTTTTCAACCGATTAATGGCATCGCTGGTTTTCTTCTGGCCGAGATCGATATCCGTTGCCAGGTCGAGGTACCAGGCATTGTTAGCATCTGCCGCCAGCAGCGGTTGCAGTGCTTTACGTGCCTCGTCATATTTACTGGCCTCCATTGCCTGCAATGCCCGGCCATACTGCGCCGCACGTTGCTCACGTATGTTGCCTTTCGACCAGTTACTCAGTAGGTCATCGGTCAACTGGTTGCGACCAGAGTTGTACATGCCTAAGGTGCGTGCCTTGGCCAGATAAAAATCTTCTGAAGACTGGACGACAGCCGGACGCATTTGGTTGGCGCGGTTACGGGCATCCGACAGACGGCTTTCTGGCAGGGGGTGAGTCAGCAAAATTTCTGGTGGACGCGAAGAGTAACGGGCCTGATCGAGCAATTTTTCCAGAAACGTCGGCATGGCCTGGGGATCGAATCCCGAGCGTTGCAGTACCTGAATACCGATGCGGTCTGCTTCCTGTTCGTTTTGCTGCGTAAAGCTAATCATCCCCTGACGTGTACCCGCCAGCGTACCGGTCAGCGCCGCCATACCCGCCTGTGGGCTGGCCATCGCCAATAAAATTGACCCTAACGCACCCACCCACGTTAGCGGCGCGCTACGTTTCTGGTCTTCCATTGCGCGCGCCAGGTGACGCTGCGTAACGTGGGAAATTTCGTGCGCCATAACCGATGCCAGTTGGCTTTCGTTATCGGAATAGCGGAACAGTGCGGAGTGCAAAACAACGTTGCCGCCAAAGAAAGCAAAGGCGTTGATTTCATCGTTGTTAATCAAAAAGAAGGTGAAGGGCGTTTTTACCGAGTCGGCGTGCGAGACCAGACGCATCCCCAGCGCATTAATGTATTGCGTCAGCAACGGATCGTTAATTAATGGCGCACTGCCGCGCAGTTGGCGTACATAATAATCGCCCATCTGCATTTCCTGTCCTATGGAAAGCGTACTCCCTGCCGAGGTTCCCATATCAGGCAGGGTGTCCGCGGTTTCTGCAAATGCGGGCGCAACCTGACCGATGGTCAGTGCAGCAATGAGGGTAGCAACCAGGTTTTTTTTCAACTGCCTGAACATAACCTCTGTCCTGTATTCTTTTTTGAGATAGCCATTTGACCAATGCCGTGAAGTATCGTTCACACTCCGCAAGCTTAGGGAGTGTAACTGCGAAACCTGACGATGAACACCCAGGAAAAATGTCTTTTCACTTTGCGTAATCCGCTATAAAAAGCGAAGTCTTTTTTGTGACATTTCGATACAATTCGGGATCGCAATCCCGCTATTGGATTCATGGAAGGGTTTTATGCTCGAAATGTTGATGCAATGGTATCGCCGCCGCTTTAGCGACCCCGAAGCCATCGCCTTGCTGATTATTCTGGTTGCCGGTTTTGGCATCCTGTTCTTTTTTAGCGGTCTTTTGGCGCCGCTGCTGGTCGCCATTGTGCTGGCGTACCTGCTCGAATGGCCGACAGTACGGCTGGAACATATTGGTTGTTCACGGCGTTGGGCGACATCGATTGTTTTGGTGGTGTTTGTCGGTATTTTGCTGCTGATGGCGTTTGTGGTAATGCCCGTTGCATGGCAACAGGGGATCTACCTGATCCGCGATATGCCCGGCATGCTCAATAAATTGTCTGATTTTGCCGCCACCTTACCGCGGCGTTATCCGGCGCTGATGGATGCGGGCATTATTGATGCGATGGCGGAGAATATGCGCTCGCGAATGCTCACCATGGGCGATTCGGTGGTGAAATATTCGCTAGCTTCACTGGTCGGATTGCTGACGCTGGCGGTCTATCTGATTCTCGTCCCGTTGATGGTGTTCTTCCTGATCAAAGATAAAGGACAAATGCTGAACGCTGTGCGTCGGGTGCTGCCGCGTAATCGCGGACTGGCGGGGCAGGTGTGGAAAGAGATGAACCAGCAAATCACCAACTATATCCGCGGCAAGGTGCTGGAAATGGTGGTGGTTGGCGTGGCGACCTGGCTCGGCTTCCTGCTGTTTGGCCTCAACTATTCGCTGCTGCTTGCGGTGCTGGTAGGCTTCTCCGTGCTGATCCCGTATATCGGCGCTTTCGTGGTCACTATTCCGGTGGTTGGCGTGGCATTGTTCCAGTTCGGGCTTGGCACCGAGTTCTGGAGCTGTTTTGCCGTATACCTGATAATCCAGGCGCTGGACGGTAATTTGCTGGTGCCGGTGCTGTTCTCCGAGGCGGTAAATCTGCATCCGCTGGTGATTATTCTCTCAGTGGTGATATTCGGCGGCCTGTGGGGATTCTGGGGCGTATTCTTTGCTATTCCTCTGGCGACGTTAATCAAAGCGGTAATGCATGCCTGGCCGGATGGTCAGGTCGTTGATGAACCCTAATCTGTTTGCTCCGGCGATGCAATGTCGCCGGAGCCGAACTTGTCTGACCTCTATCCACACATTCTGAATAATCTCCTCTGGTGTCGTTTTTCTCTGCGTTTGTCTTTAACTTAACCCGCGTGATGTCTTTAGTCACGCAAGGAATAAGGCCAACAGGAGAACAAAATGGGTCACAACACACACACGCAGCAGAAGGTGGGATGGGGCGGATATCTCGCTTTTTTTATTACGATTATTCTTTTTTCCGGCATGTTTGCGAAAAGTACCGAATGGTGGCGAGTCTTTGATTTCACCGTTCTCAACGGTGCGTTTGGGCAGATTAATGCGGCGGGGGACACGGCGGTCTCTTTTCGCGGCACGGGCGGTATGGGCGCAAAAGACGGCTTCTTATTCGCGCTTGAGCTGGCGCCTTCCGTCATTCTTTCACTCGGGATAATTTCCGTCACCGAAGGGCTGGGAGGGTTGCGTGCGGCACAGCAACTGATGACGCCAGTCCTGCGCCCGTTACTCGGTATTCCGGGTATTTGCTCGTTGGCGCTGATTGCGAATTTGCAAAATACCGATGCTGCGGCAGGGATGACTAAAGAAATGGCGGAAGAGGGCATTATCACTGAACAGGAACGTGCCATTTTTGCCTGCTGGCAAACCAGCGGCAGTGCGTGTATTACCAACTATTTTTCCTCGGGTGCCGCGCTGTTTACGATGGTTACCGTTCCGGTGATTACGCCGCTGGCGGTGATCCTTGTCTTCAAATTTGTGGGTGCGAACCTGCTGCGTTTGTGGATTGCGCAGCTGGAAAATCGCCGTACGCAGCAGGAGGCGTGAGATGACAACGCAAGTACGTAAAAACGTCATGGATATGTTTATCGATGGCGCACGGCGCGGATTCACTATTGCAACAACCAGCCTGTTGCCTAACGTGGTAATGGCGTTTGTGATTATTCAGGCGCTGAAGGTGACGGGACTGCTCGAGATTGTCGGGCGGGTATGTGAGCCGGTAATGGCGCTGTGGGGACTGCCGGGGGAATCTGCTACCGTACTGCTGGCGGCGGTGATGAGTATGGGAGGCGGCGTCGGTGTTTGCGCCAGCCTGGTTGTCGCCGGTACGCTTTCGGGACATGATGCTACGGTGCTGTTACCGGCTATCTACCTGATGGGCAATCCGGTGCAAAATGTGGGACGCTGTCTGGGTACCGCGGGAGTCCATCCCCGTTATTACCCGCTTATTATTGCGGTATGCGTAATTAATGCGCTGCTCTCTATTTGGGTTATGCAGGTTATTGCCTGACAAGGAAGGTTATGAACTGTTCCATTCTTAATTTGACGTTGTTCCTGCAGGGACACGTGTACGCGCCGGAAGATTTAGGACGCCAGGATATACTGGTGTCTGACAGCAAAATTGTTGCCATCGCGCCGTCGATTTCCCCTGACGATTTTCCTGGCTGCGAGTGTATCAATCTTAACGGTGCGATTGTGTGCCCAGGATTTATCGATCAACACGTCCATCTGATTGGCGGCGGCGGAGAAGCGGGGCCGCACACCCGCACGCCGGAAGTGCGCTTGTCGCGGCTGGTTGAAGCTGGCGTCACCTCGGTGGTGGGATTGCTGGGGACAGATGGTATTACCCGTCACCCTGAATCGCTGCTGGCGAAAACCCGCGCGCTGGAATTTGAAGGCATCAGCGCATGGATGCTGACCGGGGCGTATTCTCTGCCTTCCCCGACCATCACCGGCAGTATCGATCGCGATGTGGCGCTGATCGATAAAATCATTGGCGTGAAATGTGCTGTTTCGGACCATCGTTCTTCAGCCCCGGACACCTCGGCGCTGGCAAACATGGCGGCGCAGTCGCGCGTTGGCGGATTGTTAGGGCGCAAGCCGGGGATTAGCGTCTTCCATATGGGCGACAGCCCGCGCATGCTGGAGCCGTTGTATCAGATCCTCGACAGCTGCGATGTACCGATTACCAAGCTGCTGCCCACACACGTCAATCGTGCGGAACCGTTGTTTCAGTCGGCGCTGGAGTATGCCCGCAAAGGCGGTTATATCGACATTACCAGCAGCATTGATGAACCCGTCGACCCGGCTACGGCTATCGCCACAGCGCTACGCCAGAACGTGCCGCTGTCGCGTATTACCTTGAGTTCGGATGGCAACGGTAGCCAGCCGGAATTTGATGACTACGGTAATCTTACCGGCATCGGTGTCGCAGGGTTTGAATCACTGGCTGAAACAGTGCGCCAGTTGGTGAAGGTTCATGCCATACCGCTGGAACTGGCGCTGTGTCCGCTGACGCGAACGGTCGCAGAATTTTTGGGACTGGAACATAAAGGACGTCTGGCGGTGGGATGCGATGCCGACATTCTGGTGCTCAATGATGCGCTTGAAGTTCATCACCTGTGGGCGAAGGGCAAAGCCGTCGTCAGAGAGAAAAAAGCCTGTGTAAAAGGGACGTTTGAATAAACGACGTTGATGCCGGATGGCGGCGTAAACGCCTTATCCGGCTACGGAGTTATGCGGATGGTGGCCTGATAAGACGCGTGGCGTCACCATCAGGCGCTATCCGGCAAAATGTAAATCAGGCGTTCTCTTTCAGCCAGTTCATTACCACGTCGTGGTGGTTGCTGGTTTTGAAGTCATCAAACACATGCTCAATTTTCCCTTCAGCATCAATCAGGAAGCTGATGCGGTGGATGCCATCATAGGTTTTGCCCATAAATGACTTCTCACCCCAGACGCCGAACTGCTCGCAAACCTGGTGATCTTCGTCGGACAGGAGCGTGAAGTTAAGGACTTCTTTCTCCGCGAATCGGGAAAGCTTCTCTGGTTTATCGGTGCTGATTCCCAGCACTTCAACACCTGCTTTTTTTAACTCATCCATGTTATCGCGTAGGCCGCAGGCCTGTACGGTACAGCCGGGTGTCATGGCTTTCGGGTAAAAATAAACCAGAACACGCTGTCCCTGGAAGTCGGTTAAATTTACTTGTTCTCCGTCTTGATCCGGCAAGCTAAATTTCGGTGCGATATCACCGGCTTTCAGTGGGTTCATTACTTAACTCCATCCTGTTCATCATGCTGTGAGTAATTGACGACGTTAATACTGCCTTGCGCATTGAGTTCTGTACAGAGTGCTTTAAACGCATCTTCAATATTTGCCGAATCATGTGACGCAGGACTATGTGCGGTAATTTGAATAAACAGCTGTGCCGACTTTTCGTTCTCAGCCGGTTGCGTGCGTGAAACCAGTTCCGCAATATTCATTTGGTGGCTGTCAAACAGGGCGGTAAAGCGTTCAATCAAATGCGGAGAATCAGGAACATCGACCTGCACCCATACCGTAGCGGGCATCGCCGGACGGGGGCGTGCGGTCGTGCGCTTCATCACAATCAGTAAATCCAGCTCTGCACCTTTCAACGGCAAGGTTGATTCAATTAGGGTAATGGCATTCCAGGTGCCCGACAGCAACATGATAAACGTGAACTCGTCACCCAGCATGGCCAGTCGGCTGTCTTCGATATTACAGCCGCAACTGCTGACATGACGTGTGATGGTGTTCACAATTCCCGGGCGGTCAGCACCCAGCGCAGTAATGACCAGATAGTGTTGCGATGACGATGTCAAACCTGTTCTTCCTTTGAGCGGTGAGGTAATCATAAGGAAAGCATAAAAAAAACATGCATACAACAATCAGAACGGCTCTGGTCGCTTGCTTTTATTGTCGTACCAAACGTACCATTGAGACACTTGTTTGCACAGAGGATGGCCCATGTTCACGGGAAGTATTGTCGCGCTTGTTACGCCGATGGATGAGAAAGGTAAAGTCTGCCGGTCGAGCCTGAAAAAACTGATTGATTATCATGTCGCCAGCGGCACCTCGGCGATCGTTTCGGTTGGCACCACCGGTGAGTCTGCCACCCTGAGTCATGATGAACATGGCGATGTGGTGATGATGACCCTGGAGCTGGCCGACGGGCGTATTCCGGTGATTGCCGGAACCGGCGCTAATGCGACCGCGGAAGCCATTAGTCTGACGCAGCGTTTCAACGACAGTGGTGTTGTCGGCTGCCTGACGGTGACGCCTTACTACAACCGCCCAACCCAGGAAGGTTTGTTCCAGCATTTCAAAGCCATCGCTGAACATACTGACCTGCCGCAAATTCTGTATAATGTACCGTCCCGTACCGGCTGCGATATGTTGCCGGAAACCGTTGGTCGCCTGGCGAAAGTAAAAAATATTATCGCTATTAAAGAGGCCACGGGGAACTTAAGTCGCGTTCACCAGATCAAAGAGCTGGTTTCAGACGACTTTATTCTGCTCAGCGGTGATGACGCGACCGGACTGGATTTTATGCAGCTCGGTGGTCATGGTGTGATTTCCGTGACGTCTAACGTTGCGGCACGCGATATGGCCGAAATGTGCAAACTGGCGGCAGCCGGGAACTTTGCCGAGGCGCGGGTGATTAACCAGCGTCTGATGCCGTTACACAACAAACTATTTGTCGAACCCAATCCTATCCCAGTGAAATGGGCGTGTAAGGAGTTGGGACTTGTGGCGACCGATACGCTACGTCTGCCGATGACGCCAATCACGGATAATGCTCGTGAAATCGTCAAAGCGGCGCTTAAGCATGCCGGTTTGCTGTAAAGTTTAGGGAGATTTGATGGCTTACTCAGTACAAAAGTCGCGCCTGGCCAAGGTTGCGGGTGTTTCGCTTGTTATGTTGCTCGCGGCCTGTAGTTCTGACTCGCGTTATAAGCGCCAGGTGAGCGGTGATGAATCCTATCTGGAGGCCGCACCGCTTGCTGAGCTTCACGCTCCAGCTGGGATGATTCTGCCGGTTATGTCGGGTGACTATAATATCCCGGTCACCAACGGCAGCGGTGCCGTTGGTAAAGCGCTGGACATTCGCCCGCCGGCTCAGCCGTTAGCACTAGTCACTGGTGCTCGCACTCAGATCGCGGGTGATACGTCGACATTGCTGGTGGAAAATGGTCGTGGCAACACGCTGTGGCCACAGGTCGTTAGCGTCATTCAGTCTAAAAACTACACGATCACCAAACGTGATGATGCCAGCCAGACGTTGACCACCGACTGGGTTAACTGGAACCGTCTGGATGAAGACGAGCAGTACCGTGGACGTTATCAAATCTCGGTTAAACCGCAGGGCTATCAGCAAGCGGTAACGGTGAAACTGATTAACCTCGAGCAGGCGGGTAAACCCGTAGCTGATCCAGCATCAATGCAGCGTTACAGCGCTGAGATGATGAACGTTATCTCCGCAGGTCTGGATAAGAACGCCACTGACGCCGCGAATGCCGCGCAGAACCGCTCTGCCGCCACCATGGATGTTCAGAGTGCTGCCGATGACACCGGTTTACCGATGCTGGTGGTACGTGGACCGTTCAACGTGGTATGGCAACGTCTGCCGGCAGCGCTTGAGAAAGTGGGGATGAAAGTGACCGACAGCACCCGTTCTCAGGGCAGCATCGCCGTGACCTACAAACCACTGTCTGATAGCAACTGGCAGGAGCTGGGCGCAAGCGATCCGGGTCTGGTATCCGGCGACTATAAACTGCAGGTCGGTGATTTAGACAACCGCAGTAGCTTGCAGTTTATCGATCCGAAGGGGCATACCCTGACGCAAAGCCAGAACGACGCGCTGGTCGCCGTCTTCCAGGCAGCGTTCAGTAAGTAAAAATAAAGGGCTGGATAACTCCAGCCCTTTATTTCTGATATGATACGCAAACGTGTGCGTCGGCAGAAAAACGCAATATTTATCGTTAATTCACACCCAGGAGTAATAAAGATGCAAAAGCAAGCTGAGTTGTATCGTGGTAAAGCGAAGACCGTATACAGCACGGAAAACCCGGACCTGTTGGTGCTCGAATTCCGCAATGATACGTCAGCAGGGGATGGCGCGCGCATTGAACAGTTTGACCGTAAAGGCATGGTGAACAACAAGTTCAACCATTTCATTATGACTAAACTGCAAGAAGCGGGCATTCCTACCCAGATGGAGCGACTGCTTTCCGATACTGAATGTCTGGTGAAAAAACTGGAGATGGTACCGGTTGAATGTGTGGTTCGTAACCGCGCAGCAGGCTCCCTGGTTAAGCGTTTAGGCGTTGAGGAAGGTATTGAACTGAATCCGCCGCTGTTTGATCTGTTCCTGAAAAACGATGCTATGCACGATCCAATGATTAACGATTCCTATTGCGAAACTTTTGGTTGGGTGAGCAAAGAGAATCTGGCGCGTATGAAAGAGCTGACCTACAAAGCCAACGACGTGCTGAAAAAGATGTTTGATGATGCCGGTCTGATTCTGGTCGACTTCAAACTTGAGTTTGGTTTGTATAAAGGTGAAGTGGTCCTGGGCGATGAGTTCTCACCGGACGGTAGCCGTCTGTGGGACAAAGAAACGCTGGATAAAATGGACAAAGATCGCTTCCGCCAGAGCCTGGGCGGCCTGATCGAAGCCTATGAAGCCGTCGCGCATCGTCTGGGTGTGAAGTTAGACTAACCCTCCCCTGAGCCGGCGATCGCTCTCCGGCTCATCAATCCCGCCGATTTTGATTACTGTTTCTTATGGTAATCCTGTTCCGAACCGCCTACGATCATCATCATAATGAATAAAAAGTTGAGGTGATTATGCGCTGGCAAGGGCGTCGTGAAAGTGACAATGTGGAAGACAGACGAAATAGCTCCGGTGGCGGCCCTTCTATAGGCGGCCCTGGTTTTCGTTTGCCCAGTGGTAAAGGCGGCATCATCCTGCTGATTGTGGTGCTGGTGGCGGGATATTATGGCGTGGATCTCACCGGATTAATGACCGGCCAGCCAGTTTCCCAACAGCAATCATCACACTCCATCAGCCCAAATGATGATGAAGCAGCAAAATTTACCTCGGTGATTCTGGCCACCACGGAAGATACCTGGGGGCAGCAGTTTGAAAAAATGGGCCGGACCTACCAACAGCCGAAACTGGTAATGTATCGCGGAGCGACGCGTACCGGCTGTGGCGCAGGTCAGTCGGTGATGGGGCCGTTTTACTGCCCGGCGGATGGTACGGTGTATATCGACCTCTCATTTTATGATGACATGAAAAACAAGCTGGGCGCCGATGGTGATTTTGCTCAGGGCTATGTTATCGCCCATGAAGTGGGCCACCACGTGCAGAAACTGCTGGGTATTGAACCGAAAGTTCGCCAGATGCAGCAGAATGCCTCACAGGCTGAGGTGAACCGTCTTTCCGTACGTATGGAACTGCAGGCGGACTGCTTTGCCGGCGTCTGGGGCAACAGTATGCAGCAGCAGGGCGTGCTGGAGTCCGGCGACCTGGCTGAAGCGCTGAACGCCGCTCAGGCTATTGGCGACGATCGCCTGCAGCAGCAGGGACAAGGACGCGTTGTGCCGGACAGCTTTACCCACGGCACTTCTGAGCAGCGGCTTAGCTGGTTCAAACGCGGTTTTGACAGCGGCGATCCGGGACAATGTAATACTTTTGGTAAAGGCATTTAAGCTACTGAGGCAGGGATGTCTGATAATACGGCGCTGAGCGCGTTAACCGAACAGATGGCCCGCGAAGGGATCCGTCGTCTGCTGATTATCAGTGGTGAGGGGAACTGGTGTCAGGAGCGGGCTTTAGCGCTACGCGACACGTTACCCGGCGACTGGTTATGGGTGGGCGCACAAGCCCCTGCTGAGCCGAACTGTACGCCACAGGTGCTGCAAACGTTATTAGGCCGCGAGTTTCGTCATGCGGTTTTTGACGCCGGGCAGGGATTTGACGCTGCGGCATTTGCCGCCTTAAGCGGAACGCTGATCGCCGGGAGCTGGCTGGTTTTGCTGACTCCCCCCTGGCATACCTGGCACACGCATCCGGACGTGGATTCACTGCGCTGGAGCGACTGTGCTGAACCTATCCCAACGCCGCACTTTGTTGAACATGTCAAACGGGTGATTTCCCGTGACGGACAGGCGCTGCACTGGCAGCAGCATCACGCAGTTTCCAGCCCGCGTTTTCCTGTTCGTGCAGTCTGGCACGCGGCAACCGGTGATCCTCAGCCTGAACAGGCGATGATTTTAACCCAGTTGCTGGATATGCCTCCCGGCGTGGCTGTGGTCATAGCTGCACGTGGCCGGGGTAAATCGGCTCTGGCAGGGCAATTGATAGCACGTATCAACGGGACCGCGATTGTCGCCGCGCCTGCTAAAGCGGCAACGGATGTGCTGGCGCAATTTGCCGCAGAGCGATACTGCTTTATGGCCCCCGATGCGCTGTTAAGCAGTTCTGCAACCGCAGACTGGCTGGTTGTGGATGAAGCCGCCGCGATCCCCGCGCCGCTGCTGCACCAACTGGTTGCGCGTTTCCCTCGTACGCTGTTAACCACCACCGTACAGGGCTACGAGGGAACCGGCAGAGGCTTTTTGCTGAAATTCTGCGCCCGCTTTCCTCATCTTCGACGCTATGAGTTGCAACAACCCGTACGCTGGGCGCAGAGATGTCCGCTGGAGAAAATCGTCAGCGATGCGCTGGTGTTTGACGACGAAACCTTTGCGCATGCCCCCTTGGGGGAGCTTAACTTCTCGGCATTTGATCAACTCTCATGGCAGACAAACCCGGCGCTGCCGTTAGCGGTATATCAGCTACTTTCCGGTGCGCATTATCGCACCTCGCCACTGGATCTGCGGCGAATGATGGACGCGCCGGGTCAGCATTTTCTTCAGGCTTCGGCTGCTGACTCGGTGGCGGGCGCCGTCTGGCTGGTCGACGAGGGGGGATTATCCGCAGAATTAAGCCAGGCCGTCTGGGCCGGATATCGCCGACCAAGAGGAAATCTGGTTGCGCAGTCACTGGCGGCGCACGGCGGAGACCCATTGGCGGCGACGCTCGTCGGGCGGCGGGTCAGTCGAATTGCGGTTCATCCCGCGCGTCAAAGGGAAGGTATTGGGCAACAGCTGATTCTGCAGGCCCGGCACTATTGCACGCAGTGCGACTATCTGTCCGTCAGCTTTGGTTATACGGCTGAATTATGGCGTTTCTGGCAGCGCTGCGGTTTTGTCCTGGTACGGATGGGTAATCATCGGGAAGCCAGCAGCGGCTGTTATACCGCTATGGCGGTGCTGCCCATCAGCGAAGCAGGAAAACGCCTTGCCTGGCGGGCGCACCAGCGCCTGCGACGGGATGCGGAGATTCTTGCTCAGTGGAACGCAGAGCGCATTCCGCTGGTACCACTGAAAGAGACTACGCTTAATGAGGATGACTGGGGTGAGCTGGCTGGGTTTGCCTTCGCGCATCGACCATTACTTACATCATTAGGTTGTCTGAGTCGTTTGCTTGAGCACAGCGAGTTGCCTCTTCCGGCATTACGCGGGCGTATACAGGCTCAACGCAGCGATGCTGAATTGTGCCAACAGCTGAAAATATCGGGTCGCAAAGCGCTGTTGGCAGTTCAGCGCGCCGAGGCGGCGCAGGCCTTAAAACAGCTGGATGCTGAGCGTGAACAACGGCTACATAATCGCATTATGCAATGGCAATTTTTTCACTAACTTCTTCAATTTCCTGGCATGGTCATTGCGGTTAAGCGGCGTAGAATGATTCTCATCAGTTAAGGAGATCGCCATGAAACATGACCATTTTGTTGTTCAAAGTCCCGATAAACCCGCTCAACAGCTCTTGTTGCTGTTTCATGGCGTCGGCGATAACCCGGTTGCCATGGGCGAAATTGGCTCCTGGTTTGCGCCGCTGTTTCCGGATGCGCTAATCGTCAGCATTGGCGGGGCAGAGCCTTATGGTACGACTTCCGGGCGTCAGTGGTTTTCGGTACAGGGGATAACGGAAGAGAACCGCCAGGCGCGTATTGACGCGATTATGCCGGTCTTTATCGAAACCGTTCGCTACTGGCAGAAGCAAAGCGGCGTTTCGCCTCAGGCGACCGCGCTGATTGGTTTTTCTCAGGGCTCGATTATGTCGCTTGAGAGTATTAAAGCCGAGCCTGGGCTGGCGTCGCGGGTCATCGCCTTTAATGGTCGCTATGCCACGTTGCCGGAGGTTGCAACCACCGCGACGACGGTGCATTTGATTCACGGCGGTGAAGACCGGGTGATTGAGTTATCTCATGCCGTTGCCGCGCAGGAGGCGTTAATTCGCGCCGGTGGGGATGTGACGCTGGATATCGTCGAAAATCTGGGGCACGCTATTGATGAACGCAGTATGCAGTTTGCGCTCGACCACTTGCGTTTTACCGTACCGAAGCACTACTTTGATGAAGCGCTGAGCGGCGGTAAGCCTCACGATGATGATGTGATTGAGATGATTTAACCCGCAGGCCGAATGGCGATGTGAAACCGCCATTCGGCCTACGTTGGCTTATTTCTTCGGTTGATCCTTGTTTGGCCAATCGTCGTCGTCATCCCATTTATCGTTAAAATCACGATGCGGGGGAAGCTCCGGCTTATTGGCAAGAAATTTCTTGTGGTCGACGCGCTTGAGATCTTTAATCACGTTCAGCAATACGCCTACCAGAAACACCAACACCAGAATCCACCAGTATTTTGCCAGCCAGTCCATGCTCATTTCCTCTTACAGGAACACTCATCAGGCGACGAGTTGCTCCATGATACGTTGATACATACGGGCAAGCAGCTGCAGGTCGGCGGCATTAACACATTCATTAATTTTATGAATGGTCGCGTTGACCGGCCCCAGTTCTACTACCTGTGCCCCCATGCGGGCAATAAAACGCCCGTCGGACGTCCCGCCTGTAGTCAGTAACTGCGGTTTAATCTCATTATAGTGCTCAATGGCGTTCACCACCGCATCCACCAGTTTACCGCGTGCGGTCAGGAACGGCTGACCGGAAAGCCACCAGTCGACGGTATAACGCAGCTGATGTTTCTCCAGCAGCTCCAGCACCCGGGACTTAATCATTTCATCGTTTAATTCGGTGCTGAAACGGAAGTTGAACTGGATAAACAGTTCGCCGGGAATAACATTGTTGCTGCCGGTTCCTGCCTGAATATTGGCAATCTGCATGCTGGTCGCCGGGAAGAATTCGTTGCCCTGATCCCACTCAATCGCCACCAGTTCATTGAGCATTGGCGCTGCGCGGTGTACCGGGTTATCGGCCAGATGCGGGTAGGCTACGTGGCCCTGCACGCCGTGAATGGTCAGATTGCAGGTCAGTGAACCACGACGCCCATTTTTCACCACGTCGCCAACGATTTCCGTGCTGGACGGCTCGCCAACCAGACAATAATCCAGTCGTTCATTGCGCGCCATAAGTGCTTCAACCACTTTTACGGTGCCGTTTTGGGCGCTGGCCTCTTCGTCAGAGGTTATCAAAAACGCCAGACGACCCTGATGGTTCGGATGCTGGGCGACAAAACGTTCTGCGGCCACGACCATTGCCGCCAGTGAGCCTTTCATATCGGCTGCGCCACGCCCGAACAACATGCCATCGCGAATGGTCGGTTCGAACGGTGGATTAATCCAACGATCGACATCGCCGACAGGCACTATGTCAGTGTGACCGGCAAATGCCAGAGTCTCACCTTTGCCGCGCCATGCCCAAAAATTCTGTGTGTCACCAAAATCCATACGCTCAACGGTAAAACCTACCGCGCGCAGGCGTTCAATCATTAACGCCTGGCACCCGGCATCATCCGGGCTCAGGGAAGGACGGCGAATAAGCTGCTGTGTCAGCTCAATAACCGGGCACGACATAGACTATACCTCATTAAAAAACTGCGTATAACTGGATTCACTAAAGCCAAGCAGCATAGGCTTACCCGGCGCGCAGAGCAATGGGCGTTTGATAATTGCAGGCATTTCAATCATCAATGCAGCAGCAGAGGACGCATCGGTGATTTGGTTACGTGTGGCTTCATCCAGTTTGCGCCAGGTGGTTCCACGTGTATTGAGCAGCGCCTCCCAACCTAATTCGCTGATAAAGGCGTGTAATAACGCGTTGTCCAGGCCGTCGACGCGATAATCATGGAAGCGGTAGTCGACCCCATTGTCTTCCAGCCAGCGTCTGGCTTTTTTAATCGTATCGCAATTCTTAATGCCGTAGAGGGTGATCATTTGAATCCTTATTGACGTAATTTGAATATTTATTCTCGTGTTCTATAAACATGAATAATACATATTGTCATCGAACCGTTATAGAAAAATATAACATTGTTGTTGAATGGTGAATAATGATTCCTGAAAGTTCCAAAATTCACGGGGAACTGAAAATCAGATTTTGCCTGTTTGCATCAGCCTGTTTTTCCATCAGAATTGCCAAAGTCGTAGATGATGTATGAATATTTCAAAATATTGCAGTAAGTCACATAAAATTTATGGGGTTAGCGCATAGTGATTACATATACCCCCGAACACTGGAGGATGTAATCGCAACCATTGGTTAAATGATCTTCTTTTTATGATGATGATTTCGTAGAATGCCCATAATAATAAGAGAGGTTGTTATGATTGAACGTGAACTGGGGAACTGGAAAGACTTTATCGAAGTGATGCTTCGTAAATAATTTTCTGGAAGAAATTCATATCCTGCAAAGGATAATAAAAGGCGACTCAACGTAAGTCGCCTTTTTTGTGTCCGATTATTCTGGGCGTGGCTTCAACGGGAAGCGTCTGCGTACCAGCACAAAGAACAGAGGAACGAAGTAAATCGCCAGGACAGTGGCTGAAATCATCCCGCCCATTACACCAGTCCCCACCGCATGCTGACCGCCGGAACCTGCGCCACTGCTGATGGTCATCGGCAACACCCCAAAGATAAACGCCAGTGACGTCATCAGAATTGGGCGTAAGCGTTGGCGACAGGCATGCAGCGTGGCGTCGAGCAAGTCGTGACCTTTCTCGTTCATCTCATTGGCGAATTCAACAATCAATATTGCGTTCTTCGCCGAAAGCCCGATCACGGTGAGTAACCCGACCTGAAAGTACACGTCGTTTTCCAGACCGCGCATCCAGGTAGCGAGCAGCGCGCCAATGACCCCCAGCGGTACAACCAGCATGACGGAGAAGGGAACCGACCAGCTTTCGTACAACGCCGCCAGACACAGGAACACCACCAGCAAAGAAATGGCGTACAGAGCTGGCGCCTGAGAGCCCGACAGCCGTTCCTGGTAAGACATCGCGGTCCATTCGAGGCCGAATCCGGTCGGCAACTGGTGGACCAGCGATTCCATAATGTCCATCGCCGTACCAGTACTGATGCCGGGAGCGGCTTCGCCAACAATCTCGACGGCGGAGTAGCCGTTATAGCGTTCCAGACGCGGTGAACCCGTTTCCCAGCGCGACGTGGCAAAGGCCGAGAAAGGCACCATGCCGCCGCTATTATTGCGGACGTACCACAGATTGATGTCGTCCGGGAGCATGCGATATTTTGCCGCCGCCTGCACGTAAACCTTCTTCACGCGACCCCGGTCCATAAAGTCATTGACGTAGCTGGAGCCCCAGGCCGTTTGCAAGGTGTCGTTGATGTCATCAATGGAAACGCCCAGTGCCTGGGCTTTGCGCTGATCGATATCAATTTGCAACTGCGGGCTGTCGTCCAGACCATTATGACGAACACGTGTCAGAGACGCGTCTTTCCCGGCCAGCTCAATCAGCTTGTCGCGCGCGGCCATTAACGCATCATGGCCCGCACCGGCGTGATCTTGCAGCTCCATATCGAAACCGGCAGAGCTCCCGAGACCGCTAATCGCCGGAGGGCTGCTGGCGAAGACGCGGGCTTCCTTAATCTTATTAAAGGCTTTGGTCGCGCGCTCGATGATGGCGAAAGAGGTTCCGGTGGTGGTGTCGCGATCATCCCAGTCTTTTAAGCGGACAAACATCCGCGCCACGTTTTGACCGTTCCCGCCAGGGCCGGAACCGACCGTGGAAAAGACCGACGTAATGTTGTCTTTCTCATGGGTGAAGTAATACTTCTCCACTTCCTCAACTACTTTCAATGTTTGCTGCTGGGTCGAGCCGCTGGGCAACTGTATCGAGGTGGTAAACATGCCGCGGTCTTCGAGCGGCAGGAAGGAGGTTGGCAGGCGCAGGAACAGGAAAACCATACCGCCGAGCAGCAGGCCGTAAATCAGTATCCAGCGCAGGCTGCGGTGCAGGATCCTGGCGACGCCTTTTTCGTAGCGTTCGGCGTTGCGGTTAAACATCCGGTTAAACCAGCCAAAGAAACCGGTTTGCCCGTGATGCTCGCCTTTATGTAACGGTTTGAGCAGAGTGGCGCACAGGGCAGGGGTGAGGATCATCGCCACCAGAACTGAAAGAACCATTGCGGAGACGATGGTAATCGAGAACTGGCGGTAAATAGCCCCGGTAGTGCCGCCGAAGAAGGCCATCGGGATAAACACCGCCGATAGCACCATGGCGATACCGACCAGCGCTCCCTGGATTTGCCCCATCGATTTCCGCGTCGCTTCCCGCGGCGAGAGGCCTTCCTCACTCATAATTCGCTCGACGTTTTCCACCACCACAATGGCATCATCGACCAGCAGGCCGATCGCCAGCACCATCGCAAACATCGTCAGGGTGTTAACGCTGTAGCCAAAGGCGTAGAGGACGGAAAAAGTACCCATCAGGACGACGGGAACGGCGATTGTAGGAATCAGCGTGGCGCGGAAGTTTTGCAGGAACAGGTACATCACAAGGAATACCAGCGCGATCGCTTCCAGCAGTGTTTTCACCACGTCGATGATTGAGGCTTTGACAAAGGAGGTAGTTTCATACGCCACCTTGTATTCCAGCCCGTGCGGAAAATACTGAGAGAGCTCATTCAGGCGGTCGATAACCAGCTCCGCAGTTGCCATTTCATTAGCACCGGAGGCCAGTTTTACCCCCAGACCGGAAGCCGGGTGGCCGTTGAAGCGGCTGAGATAGTCGTACTTTTCCGCACCCATTTCGACCGTCGCCACATCACCCAGTTTAACTTCTGAGCCGTCCTGGTTGACGCGTAGCGTAATCGCGCGGAATTCATCCGGAGTCTGCAGCAGCGACTGGGCGTTGATCGTCGCATTCAGCGCTTGTTTGTCCACCGAAGGCGTGCCGCCAAGTTGCCCGACGGCAATCTGCGCATTCTGTGACTCGATAGCATCGGTCACATCTTTGGCGGTCATCTGGAAGCTGTTAAGTTTGACCGGGTCGAGCCAGATACGCATGGAATATTGTGAACCGTAGGCGTCAATATCGCCCACGCCGTTTATACGACTGAGCGGATCCTGGATATTACTGGCGACGTAGTCGGCGATGTCCTGCTTATCCATTGAGCCATCGGTGGAGACGAAGGCGATGGTCAGAATATTGGTGTCACCGGTCTTGCGCACCGTGACCCCTTGATTCTGTACCGCCTGCGGCAGCTTACGCATTGCCGATTGCAGCTGGTTTTGCACCTGCTGGACGGCCTCATCAGGATCGGTTCCCGCGAGGAAGCTCAGCGTAACTGACGCCTGGCCTGTCCCGCTGCTCTGCGACGACATGTACATCAGATTATCGAGACCAGTCATGTTCTGCTCGATAACCTGGGTGACGGTATTTTCCAGGGTTTGTGCGGACGCGCCAGGGTAGTTCGCGGTTACCCGCACGTTTGGCGGTGCCAGATCGGGGTATTGCTCAACGGGCAGCGAAAAAATAGCCAGGGCTCCTGTCAGGCACAACAGGATTGCTAACACCCAGGCAAAAATGGGGCGATCGATGAAAAAATTCGCCATTAAAAGGGGACCTCGTGTTTCTGCGTATCGTTATGGGTGTGAATTGCTTCACTTTAGCGGCAAGGTACGGGGCAAACGTGGAGAAAAAAAGAAGATAATGTAAATTATCATGCCCGTTTACAGCATACCTTTCGTGCCAACGCCGTCAGGCCTGGATCGAGAACCGACGGCGCTTTGCGGTTCTTTACGTTAGCTCTCCGTCGGATTCTGCCGAACGAAAACTGATACTCACCAGCGTTCCCCCTCCGGAGGGTTGAGAGAAAGTCAGCGTGCCGCTCAGCCTTTCCGCCCGCTCGCGCATAATATTTAACCCATAGTGCCCCGAAGGCTCATGCGGCTCGCCAATGCCGATGCCGTTATCGCGAATATAAACCGTGTGATTACCATCCGGCGCGGTCACGCAACTGACGGCAATTTCGGTTGCGCTGGCATGTTTAATCGCGTTCAGCACTGCTTCACGGACGATCTGCAGCAGATGCACCTGCATTTGCGCGTCCAGCGCCAGCGTCGGTAACCGGCAATCAAGCGTCAGTTTAGCCGATGTCTGATTTTGCAGCGTTTCCAGCATTTCATGCAGGGCGGAGGGGAGATCGGCCTGCTGTAAAGTCAGGCGGAAGGTGGTGAGCAGTTCGCGTAGCTGGCGGTAGGCATCGTTCAGCGCCTGAGAGAAATCCGCCATAATGCTTTGCGCTGGGGCGTTATCTTCGGGAATCGAACGCTTCAGCAGCGTGAGCTGAATGCGTAAATAAGAGAGCACTTGCGCCAGCGAGTCGTGCAGCTCGCGCGCAATCGTCGCCCGTTCCTCCATTAATAACAGCTGCTGAAAATGTTTTTGCGCCTGGTTGAAGTACAACCCGCGACCCAGCATCGAGGAGACGCTGTTGAGCAGAGGGGTAGAAGCATTGACGTTCGGGCTTTGCCAGTGCAGTTCACCGTAGACGGTTTCCTGCATGGTGACCGGCAGGATCTGCATCGGCAGCTCGGGGCTTTTTGCGCCTTCGCTAATTCGCCAGTTATCTCCGACGGTGAGTTCCAGGAAATAGGCGGCGTCATGCTCGCGGACGATCTGTAAAATATGGCGGAAGCAGTACACATCAATCTGACTGGTATTTAACGCCTGAGAGCACTGATACAACACTTCCAGACGACGATTAGCTTCGTGGAGATCGTGGGTCTTCTCAGCGACAGACGCTTCCAGCGAGCGGTACAGCTTGTGTAATTCACTCGACATCTGGCTGAAGGTCTTGCCCAACAACCCGAGTTCGTTGGGCAAATCAGTATCCAGCGACGGGATGTCAAACTGACCGTGTTCAATGTGCTGGCTGGCCACCACCAGCTTATTCAGCGGACGCACCACCTGCTGGCGAATACGCCGCAAGGTAAAGAAAACGAGGGTGAAAATGCCGATCCCGCCTGCCAGTGAAATACCAAAAACCAGCATCACTTTGCGTTCGGCATAATGTTGCAGCGCCAGCACGAAGAGATCGATTTGATCGACATAGTTATTGATATTGCTCTGGTACCAATTTAAATCGCCATCGATCAGACGGGCGTTCATTTCCAGCCAGTTTGCATGTAGACGTCCATAGCGACTTTTTACCGCTTGAGGCACGTACCACGCGTTCAGGTTCTGTAGTGCTGGCGAATTTAGCGCCTGCTGGAAAAGCTGGCGGTGAGCGTTAAGCTGTGGACTTTGGCTTTGCAGATCGTAACCCAGACGGTAACTTTGCATGCGCAATGAGCCAGCCACGTTGATGGCTTCGGCATCTCGTAAGCTGCTGGTCAGCGTGAGCAGAGCAATACCCGTTGAGAGAATCGACAACAGCACTATGTAGAAAAAAGCTTTAGCCAGACTGGCCGAGACCGGACGCTTTACCGTCACTTGTGCATCCTCACACAATACACGTCGCGCCTTAAAACAGCCCGAACGATGCGGTGTATTTGATAAATGTTAATAAAACGCCATGAAACTGGATGGTAACTGAAACACAATTTCATATGCGATGAAATAAATTGATCTGCCACAGGTTCTGGATAAATAGTTGTGCTTCCTGGGCAAATGAACATTGCCGCTTCCTTCCGTGTCGGTTAATAACAACACTCATATAAAGAATAAGGTTTTTGCAACCAAAAAAGAAGGAAGCCATGAATCGTTTTATTATGGTTAATAGCCAGCAGTGCCTGGGATGCCATGCCTGTGAGGTCGCCTGCGTCATGGCTCACAATGGCGAGCAGCATGTCCTGAGTCAACGGCATTTCCAGCCCCGAATTACCGTCATCAAGCATCAGCAGCAGCGCAGTGCGGTAACCTGCCATCACTGTGAAGATGCGCCCTGCGCCAGAAGCTGCCCGAACGGGGCAATCAGCCATGATAACGACAGCGTTCAGGTGAACCCGAAAAAGTGTATTGGCTGTAAATCGTGCGTCGTTGCTTGTCCTTTCGGCACGATGCAGATCGTACTCACTCCTGTCGCTAAAGGGAAGGTGAAAGCCACTGCGCACAAATGCGATTTGTGTCAGGGACGCGAACAAGGACCCGCCTGCGTAGAGAACTGTCCGGCGCAAGCGTTACAACTGGTGACGGAAAATTCGCTTACCGGTCTGTCAAAAGCGCGCAGGCTACGCACCGCCAGTCTGGAAAGCCAGCCCTGGCATGCCAACGCCACCGATTTCGTTTCGCATGCAATTACCAAACGTGAGCAAATGCAGGCGACGCCTGCGCGTGGTGAGCCGGATAAGCTGGCAATTGAGGCCCGTAAAACCAGCTTTGAGGAGATCTATCTGCCGTTTCGTACGGCGCAGGCGGAACGGGAAGCGTCCCGCTGCCTGAAATGCGGCGACCACAGTATTTGCGAATGGACCTGCCCATTGCATAACCATATTCCGCAGTGGATTGAACTGGTCAAAGCCGGGAATATCGACGCGGCGGTTGAGCTTTCTCACCAGACCAACTGCCTGCCGGAAGTGACCGGGCGCGTATGTCCGCAGGACCGACTTTGCGAAGGGGCATGTACGGTGCGTAGCGAGCATGGGGCGGTCACTATCGGAAATATTGAGCGTTACATCTCTGATCGGGCCCTGAGCAAAGGATGGCGACCGGACTTAAGCCACGTGCAGAAAGTGGATAAGCGCGTTGCTATCATCGGCGCGGGTCCGGCGGGTCTGGCCTGCGCGGATGTGCTGGCGCGCAGCGGAGTCAGCGCCACCGTATACGATCGCCACCCTGAAATCGGCGGTTTGCTGACGTTCGGCATTCCGGCCTTCAAGCTGGACAAATCGCTGCTGGCCCGCCGCCGTGAAATCTTCAGCGCCATGGGTATTCATTTCGAACTTAACTGTGAAGTGGGTAAGGATGTGGCGCTGTCGGCGCTGCTGGAGGATTACGATGCCGTGTTCGTGGGCGTAGGAACCTATCGTTCCATGAAGGCGGATCTGCCGAATGAAGACGCGCCTGGCGTTTATGACGCGTTACCGTTCCTGATTGCCAACACCAAGCAGGTGATGGGGCTGGATGAACTGCCTGAAGAGCCGTTCATCGATACCGCCGGACTGAACGTGGTTGTACTGGGCGGAGGCGATACGGCGATGGACTGCGTGCGTACCGCGCTGCGTCACGGCGCACGCCAGGTGACCTGCGCTTATCGTCGTGATGAAGCCAACATGCCCGGTTCGAAAAAAGAGGTGAAGAACGCCCGGGAAGAGGGGGCGAACTTCGAGTTTAACGTCCAGCCGGTTGAGCTGGTGTTACATGATGATGGGCGAGTCAGCGGCGTGCGTTTTTTACGTACCCAGCTTGGCGAGCCAGACGCGCAGGGGCGTCGTCGCCCGGTTCCCCTCGCCGGGAGTGAGTTTGTCATGCCCGCAGATGCGGTGATCATGGCGTTTGGTTTTCACCCACATGGCATGCCGTGGCTGGAGACGCATGGGGTTAAGGTCGATAACTGGGGGCGCATAGCCGCCAATGTTGAAAGCGCATACCGTTATCAAACCAGTAACCCGAAAATCTTCGCTGGTGGTGACGCGGTACGCGGTGCGGATCTGGTGGTTACGGCCATGGCGGAAGGACGGCATGCCGCCCAGGGGATCGTCGACTGGCTGGGCGTAAAATCAGTCAAATCTCACTAAGTCGCTAAGAAGGCCGGATAAGGCGCGTTAGCGTTGCTATCCGGCTCTGTGCCGCATAATTGCCTGATGGTGCTTCGCTTATCAGGCCGACATTGCACCAAGACAAACCCGGTTTCACGGCGTAGTATTATTTCTCACTTCTTGCTGTGGAGCCGGTATGTCGCAAAAAATTACCCTCATCAAAGATAAAGTCCTTTCCGATAACTACTTCATCCTGCGCAATATTACCTATGACCTGACCTGTAGCAATGGTGAGGTGATTCGCCACAAACGCGAGGTTTACGATCGCGGCAACGGCGCCACTATCCTGCTGTATAACCCGGAGAAGAAAACGGTGGTGCTCATCCGCCAGTTTCGCGTCGCCACCTGGGTCAATGGTAATGAAAGCGGTCAACTGATTGAAACCTGCGCCGGGCTGCTGGATAACGACGAACCGGAAGCGTGCATTCGGAAAGAGGCCATTGAAGAGACCGGCTTTGAAGTGGGTGAAGTGCGTAAGCTGTTTGAGCTCTATATGTCGCCGGGCGGCGTGACGGAGATAATTCATTTCTTTATTGCGCAATACAGCGACAGCCAGCGGGCAAATGCGGGCGGAGGGGTGGAAGATGAAGATATTGAGGTTCTGGAGCTGCCGTTCACCCAGGCGCTGGAAATGATTAAAACGGGTGAAATCCGTGACGGTAAGACGGTGCTATTGCTGAACTATTTGCAGTCGTCGCATCTCATGGACTAATGCGCGGGATTTATATTTCTTTACAAATTTTCGGCCAATCCGACGATTCTTATTGAGCCACATCAGTCGCGCAAGGAAGATACCGCTTAGGCTGTGTGTTTTGACTTCGGGGTTGTACCGTCCATGCGCTATCGCGTTATTTTACTTTTCCTGCTCGGGTTGTTACCCGTCCGTTTGCTGTGGGCCGCGCCCGCGCAACAGACGTTTTCTGACTGGCAGGTGACGTGCAATAACCAAAACTTTTGCGTGGCGCGCAATACCGGAGAACATCACGGCCTGGTCATGACCTTGAGCCGCAGTGCCGGGGCACATACCGACGCCGTGTTGCGTATTGAACTGGGTGGGCTGGAATCGCCCACAGCCAAAGAGAGCGATATTGCTCCACGTCTGCTACTGGATGGCTCAGCGCTCCCGCTTCGCGGCGAACACTGGCGTATTACCCCCTGGCAACTGATGACCGATGATCCGGCCACCATCAGCGCATTTTTAACAACCGTACAGGACGCGAAGGCGATAACCCTGCAAAAAGGGGCGCAAAACCTGTCCCTGGTCGGGCTAAAAGCCGCGCTGCTTTTTATCGACGCCCAGCAAAAACGGGTCGGCAGCGAAACCGCATGGATCGAAAAAGGCGACGAGCCTCCGCTCAGCGTACCTCCCGCTCCCGCTTTAAAAGGCGTGGCTGTGATTAACCCAACGCCAACGCCTCTCACGCAACAAGAGCGCAGTGAATTGCTGGATTACGGTAACTGGCGGATCAACGGTATTCGCTGTTCGATCGATCCGCTGCGTCGCGAGATGCGCGTCACGGCCTTAACGGATGATAAAGCGCTGCTTATGATCGGCTGTGAAGCCGGGGCATATAACACCATCGATCTGGCGTGGGTGGTTTCACGTACTACCCCGTTGACGTCACGGGCGGTACGGCTAAGCCTGCCTTTTAAAACGGATGCGGAAAGTCGCGATATGGAGCTGACCAACGCCACGTTTGATGAGAAGTCGCGCGAGCTGGTAACCCTCGCTAAAGGACGAGGGTTGGCAGATTGCGGTATCCAGACCCGCTGGCGCTACGACGGCCAGCGTTTTCGTCTGGTGCGCTATGCCCAAGAGCCAAGCTGCGATAACTGGCATGGGCCAGATGCCTGGCCCACGCTGTGGATCACACGTTAAGCACCTTATGCGCTTTGTCGACAATGTTATCCACCGTAAAGCCGAAGAACGGGAACAGCTTGTCTGCCGGAGCCGACTCCCCATAACCCGTCATACCGACAATCGCCCCTTTCAGCCCAACATATTTGTACCAGTAGTCGGCAATTCCTGCTTCTACCGCCACGCGCGCGCTGACGTTTGAGGGGAGGACCGATTCCCGATACGCTTCATCCTGGGCGTCGAAGATATCGGTTGAGGGCAGAGAAACCACTCGCACGTTACGACCTTCACCGGTCAGTTTTTCCGCCGCCAGCAGCGTGATTTCCATTTCTGAACCGGTAGCAATCAGAATAACATCCGGCTTACCACCACCATCCTTCAGCACATAGCCGCCGCGGGCAATCTGCTGCACTTGCTCAGGCGTCCGCTCAACCTGCGCCAGATTTTGCCGCGAGAGGATCAGCGCCGTTGGCCCGTCATGGCGTTCGACCGCCAGCTTCCAGCCTACCGCCGCTTCAACCTGATCGCAGGGTCGCCAGGTGCTGAAATTAGGCGTCAGACGCAGGCTGGCGAGCTGTTCGACGGCCTGGTGCGTGGGACCATCTTCCCCAAGGCCAATCGAGTCGTGGGTATAAACCATGATTTGTCGGGCTTTCATCAGCGCCGCCATGCGTGCGGCATTACGGGCATATTCGACAAACATCAGGAACGTTGCGGTGTACGGTACGAAGCCCCCGTGGTGAGCGATACCGTTGGCAATTGCGGTCATGCCAAACTCCCGCACGCCGTAGTGGATGTAGTTTCCTGCATGATCCTCTTTAAGAGAAGTGGAGCCTTTCCAGATGGTCAGGTTGCTGGGCGCCAGATCCGCCGAACCGCCAAGCAGCTCAGGCAGTATCGGCCCGTAAGCGTTCAGGGTATTTTGCGAGGCCTTACGGGTGGCGATTTTGGCCGGATTGGCCTGCAGCTCGGTGATATATTTCTGGGTCGTTTCTTCCCACTCTTCCGGCAGTCCACCGCTCATCCGGCGGGTAAACTCTGCCGCCAGATCCGGATGCGCATGTCGATAAGCGGCGAATTTCTCATTCCAGCTCTGTTGGGCTTTCTCGCCTTTTTCACGAGCGTCCCACGCCCGGTAAATCTCTTTGGGGATTTCAAAGGCAGGATGATGCCACCCCAACTTCTGTCGGGTCAGCGCCACTTCTTCTTCACCCAGCGCAGCGCCGTGCGCTTCCTCTTTCCCGGCTTTATTCGGTGAACCAAAACCAATCACCGTGCGGCAGATAATCAGCGACGGTTTATCGGTAACGGCCTGTGCTTCCTGAATCGCTTTTTTCACCGCCTCAGGGTCATGGCCGTCAATCTCGTGCACTACATGCCAGTGATAGGCCTCAAAGCGTTTCGCGGTATCGTCGGTAAACCAGCCGTCGGTTTCGCCATCAATTGAGATGCCGTTGTGATCGTAAAAGCCGATGAGTTTGCCAAGTCCCAGGGTGCCCGCCAGCGAGCACACTTCGTGAGAAATGCCCTCCATCAGACAGCCGTCGCCCATAAAGACCCAGGTATAGTGATTAACAATCTCGTGGTCTGGCTGGTTAAACTGCGCCGCCAGCGTGCGTTCTGCAATCGCCATTCCAACAGCGTTGGCTAAACCCTGACCCAACGGTCCGGTGGTGGTCTCCACGCCCGGCGTATAGCCAATTTCCGGGTGTCCTGGCGTCTTCGAATGGAGCTGGCGGAAGTTCTTTAACTCTTCGAGCGGCAGGTTGTAGCCGGAAAGATGCAACAGGCTGTAAAGCAGCATTGAGGCGTGGCCATTGGACAAAATAAACCGGTCACGATCGTACCAGGTGGGATCGGACGGGTTATGGCGCAGGAAATCGTTCCACAGTACTTCGGCGATATCAGCCATCCCCATTGGTGCGCCAGGGTGGCCAGAGTTAGCTTTTTGGACGGCATCCATACTTAGCGCACGAATGGCATTGGCAAGCTCTTTACGGGTCATAGGAAATACTCCTTGAAAAGTAAAGTGTTAGATGCGTGTTGTGATTCACACTTTTGAGATAATTGCGGGCGTTGTCAGCAAAAAGCATAGCAGACAAGCATGGTATTGCTGGCTTAAGCAGGTAACATAGATGTTATAAATTGATAACAAATTCTTTCTTTGAATGGTGAGAGTATGGGGACCTTCAAAGTTTGTGCCGTTGACTGAGGTGATAATGTGCGGCTCAGTAGAATGGTTACCCGCGCCACTTTTTTGATAGATACGTGAAAGGAACAACAAGATGGATGACCAGTTAAAACAAAGCGCCCTCGATTTCCACGAATTTCCGGTACCCGGTAAAATCCAGGTTTCTCCGACCAAGCCTCTGGCAACCCAGCGCGACCTCGCGTTGGCCTACTCGCCGGGCGTGGCTGCACCGTGTCTTGAAATTGAAAAGGACCCGCTGGCAGCCTACAAATACACCGCACGCGGCAACCTGGTTGCGGTTATTTCCAACGGTACTGCGGTTCTGGGCCTGGGTAATATTGGCGCGCTGGCCGGTAAACCAGTGATGGAAGGTAAAGGCGTTCTGTTTAAGAAATTCGCCGGGATTGACGTGTTCGACATCGAAGTTGATGAACTCGATCCGGATAAATTTATCAACGTGGTAGCGGCGCTTGAACCAACGTTTGGCGGCATTAACCTCGAAGATATCAAAGCGCCGGAGTGCTTCTACATTGAGCAAAAACTCCGTGAGCGCATGAATATTCCGGTATTCCACGATGACCAGCACGGTACGGCAATCATCAGTACTGCCGCAATCCTTAACGGTCTGCGGGTGGTTGAGAAAAATATCTCTGATGTGCGCATGGTGGTGTCCGGTGCAGGTGCGGCGGCGATTGCCTGTATGAACCTGCTGGTGGCGCTGGGTATGCAGAAACACAACATTGTGGTCTGTGACTCCAAAGGGGTGATTTACAAAGATCGTGAACCAAACATGGCGGAAACCAAAGCGGCTTACGCAGTGGTGGATGACGGTAAGCGTACGCTGGATGATGTCATTGACGGCGCGGATATTTTCCTCGGTTGCTCGGGTCCGAAAGTGCTGACGCAGGAAATGGTTAAGAAGATGGCGCGTGCGCCAATGATCCTGGCCCTCGCCAACCCGGAACCGGAAATCCTGCCGCCGCTGGCGAAAGAGGTGCGTTCTGACGCCATCATTTGCACCGGCCGTTCCGACTACCCGAACCAGGTTAACAACGTTCTGTGCTTCCCGTTCATCTTCCGCGGCGCGCTGGACGTCGGCGCTACTGCCATCAACGAAGAGATGAAACTGGCTGCGGTACACGCCATTGCTGAGCTGGCGCACGCCGAGCAGAGCGAAGTGGTGGCCTCCGCCTATGGCGACCAGGACCTGAGCTTCGGGCCGGAATACATTATTCCGAAACCGTTCGACCCGCGTCTGATCGTCAAAATCGCCCCTGCGGTGGCGAAGGCGGCGATGGATTCCGGTGTGGCAACGCGTCCGATTGCCGACTTTGACGCTTACATCGATAAGCTGACCGAATTCGTCTACAAAACCAACCTGTTCATGAAGCCGATTTTCTCCCTGGCACGCAAAGCGCCGAAGCGCGTGGTGCTGACTGAAGGGGAAGAGGCGCGTGTACTGCATGCCACGCAGGAGCTGATCACTTTAGGTCTGGCGAAACCGATCCTGATCGGTCGTCCGAGCGTTATCGAAATGCGTATCCAGAAACTGGGTCTGCAGATCAAAGCGGGCGTCGATTTTGAGATCGTCAACAATGAGTCAGATCCGCGCTTTAAAGAGTACTGGAGCGAGTACTACCAGATTATGAAACGTCGTGGTATTACCCAGGAGCAGGCGCAGCGTGCGGTAATTGCCAACACCACGGTGATCGGCGCGATCATGGTGCAGCGCGGCGAAGCGGATGCGATGATCTGCGGTACGATAGGCGACTACCATGAGCACTTCAGCGTGGTGAAAGAGGTGTTTGGTCATCGCGATGGCGTGCATACTGCCGGGGCGATGAACGCCTTGCTGCTGCCAAGCGGTAACACCTTTATCGCCGATACCTACGTTAACGACGATCCTACGCCGGAGCAACTGGCGGAAATCGCCGTGATGGCGGCAGAAACCGTGCGTCGCTTTGGTATCGAACCAAAGGTAGCGCTGCTGTCGCACTCCAACTTTGGCTCATCTAACTGTCCGTCGGCCAGCAAAATGCGCGAAGCGCTGGAGCTGATTAAGGCGCGTGCGCCAGAGTTGATGATTGATGGCGAAATGCACGGCGATGCCGCGCTGGTGGAAAGCATCCGTCATGACCGCATGCCGGACAGTCCGCTGAAAGGCTCAGCGAATATTCTGGTGATGCCGAATATGGAAGCTGCCCGTATTAGTTACAACTTACTACGCGTTTCCAGCTCTGAAGGCGTAACGGTCGGCCCGGTGCTGATGGGGGTTGCGAAACCGGTTCACGTATTAACGCCGATCGCTTCTGTTCGTCGTATCGTTAATATGGTGGCGCTGGCGGTCGTAGAAGCCCAAACTCAACCGCTGTAATTTCACTTTAATTTATTTCCGGCGCGGGTTTCTCCCGCGCCTTTTTATTTCCCCTTTCTTAGTGATCCACTTCACCTTTTAAACATGGTTGCCGAATTTTGTTATTTACTCTGACAAAAAATTGCCACGATGAGGGCAGTTTTAGCGGAGGCGGTGAGCAATGGAAAAAGAACGCATTATTCAGGAATTTGTGCCGGGGAAACAGGTTACGCTGGCGCATCTCATTGCGCACCCTGGTGAGGAACTGGCGAAAAAGATCGGCGTTCCCGAAGCGGGCGCTATCGGCATCATGACGCTGACGCCAGGCGAAACCGCGATGATTGCCGGTGACTTAGCTATGAAGGCGGCAGATGTACATATCGGCTTTCTCGATCGATTCAGCGGTGCGCTGGTCATCTACGGCTCGGTAGGCGCGGTAGAAGAAGCGTTATTACAGACGGTAAGCGGTCTGGGTCGGTTATTAAATTTCACTTTGTGCAACCTGACAAAAAGTTAATCAGAGGCGGCGATGAAACGTATTGCGTTTGTCGGTACGGTGGGGGCGGGGAAAACAACGCTCTTTAATGCGCTACAGGGAAATTATTCCCTCGCCAGAAAAACACAGGCCGTGGAGTTTAATGAAAATGGCGATATCGACACGCCAGGAGAATATTTTAGCCATCCGCGCTGGTATCACGCCTTAATTACTACGCTGCAGGATGTTGATACGTTGATTTATATACACGCGGCAAATGATAAAGAAAGTCGCTTACCTGCCGGGCTGTTGGATATCGGCGCCAGTAAACGACAAATCGCCGTTATCAGCAAAACGGACATGCCGGATGCCGACGTCGCCGCAACGCGACAACTACTTCGCGGGATAGGGTTCCAGGAGCCGATTTTCGAACTCAACAGCCATGACCCGCGCAGCGTGCAGCACCTGGTGGATTATCTGACTGAGCTCAGCCAAAAGGAGGAAAGGGCAGGTGAAAAAACTCATCACAGCTAACGATATTCGTGCGGCCCACGCACGCGGCGAACAGGAAATGTCGGTTGTTCTGCGCGCCAGCATCATCACCCCGGAGGCGCGCGAAGTTGCGGAGCTGCTGGGCGTCACCATCAGTGAATGCGATGAATCCGCGCCAACCGCTGCTGCTGCACCGGTTGCGGTGGATGATGGCAAAACGGAAAGCCAGCGCATTCGCGAAACCATCATTGCGCAGTTACCGGAAGGGCAGTTTACCGAAAGCCTGGTCGCCCAACTGATGGACAAAGTCATGAAGGAGAAACAGTCGCTGGAGCAGGGCGGAATGCAGCCGAGCTTTAACTGGGTGACCGGCAAAGGCGGCGTCAAAGTCATCGACGGCAGCAGCGTGAAGTTTGGTCGTTTTGACGGCGCACAGCCGCACTGCGTGGGTTTAACCGATCTGGTGACCGACCAGGACGGTAGCAGCATGGCCGCCGGGTTCATGCAGTGGGATAACGCTTTTTTCCCATGGACGCTGAACTACGACGAAATCGACATGATTCTGGAAGGCGAGCTGCACGTTCGCCACGAAGGCGAAACCATGATTGCTAAAGCTGGGGACGTGATGTTTATCCCGAAAGGCTCCAGCATCGAATTTGGTACGCCATCGACGGTGAAATTTCTGTATGTAGCCTGGCCTGCGAACTGGCAGTCCTGCTAAGGCGGATGTATGAAGGATTTCATTACCGAAGCATGGCTCAGAGCGAATCATACGCTCAGCGAAGGGGCTGAAATTCATCTCCCCGCTGATGCTCGCCTGACGCCATCTGCCCGGGAATTACTGGAAAGCCGACATCTGCGCATTAAGTTTATCGACGAGCAGGGCAGCCTGTTTATTGATGACGAAGCACAGCAGCCGCAGCCGGTGCATGGTTTAACCAGCAGCGATACGCATCCACAGGCCAGTTGCGAACTGTGTCATCAACCGGTGGTGAAGAAAGCAGACACGCTGACGCATCTGACAGCGGACAAGATGGTCGCTAAAAGTGACCCGCGGCTGGGATTTCGCGCCGCGCTGGACAGCACCATCGCCCTGGCCGTGTGGTTGCAGATAGAGCTGGCGGAACCGTGGCAGCCATGGCTGGCGGATATCCGTTCGCGTCTGGGCAACATTATGCGCGCCGACGCTATCGACGAGCCGCTGGCAGCACAAGCTATCGTCGGTTTAAGCGACGAAGATTTACACCGGCTTTCGCATCAGCCGCTGCGCTATCTGGACCACGACCATCTGGTGCCTGAAGCCAGTCATGGCCGTGATTGCGCGTTGCTTAATCTGCTGCGTACCAAAGTTCGTGAAACGGAGACGGTGGCGGCCCAGGTATTCATCACCCGTAGTTTTGACGTGATGCGACCGGACATCATGCAGGCGCTCAATCGCCTTTCCAGTACGGTCTACGTGATGATGATTCTGAGCGTAGCGAAGCATCCACTGACGGTTAGCCAAATTCAACAGCGACTGGGGGAGAAGCAATGATCATTGAACGTGCTCGTCAACTCGCCCAGCGCTCACCTGCACGGGTGGTGTTCCCGGATGCGCTGGATGTTCGGGTGTTGAAAGCGGCAAATTACCTGCATCAGCACGGTCTGGCACATCCTGTTCTCGTCGCCAGTCCGTTTGCGCTGCGCCAGTTTGCCCTCAGCCATCGGGTGGCGATGGATGGCATTCAGGTTATCGACCCGCAAAGCAACCAGTCCATGCGTGAAGAGTTTGCGCTGCGCTGGCTGGCCCGCGCGGGAGATAAAACGCCTGCAGATGCGCTGGAAAAACTCAACGATCCGCTGATGTTCGCCGCCGCCATGGTTAGCGCGGGTAAAGCTGACGTCTGTATTGCGGGCAATTTGTCGTCGACAGCAAACGTGCTGCGCGCTGGGTTACGCATTATTGGGCTACAGCCAGGCTGTAAAACGCTGTCGTCAATTTTCCTGATGCTGCCGCAGTACCTCGGGCCGGCATTAGGGTTTGCCGATTGCAGCGTCGTGCCGCAGCCCACAGCCGCACAGCTGGCGGATATTGCGATTGCCAGCGCGCAGACATGGCAGGCGATCACCGGTGAAGAACCGCGCGTGGCCATGCTGTCGTTTTCAAGTCAAGGCAGCGCTCGTCATCCCAACGTCGCTAACGTGCAGCAGGCTACGGAGATCGTTCATGAGCGTGCCCCGCAGCTTACCGTGGATGGGGAACTGCAATTTGATGCCGCCTTTGTTCCGGATGTCGCCGCGCAAAAAGCGCCCGCCAGTCCGTTAAAGGGCAATGCCAATGTGATGGTCTTCCCATCGCTGGAGGCAGGCAATATTGGCTACAAAATCGCCCAGCGTCTGGGAGGGTATCGTGCCGTAGGTCCGTTGATCCAAGGGCTTGCCGCACCGCTTCATGACCTCTCTCGCGGCTGTAGCGTACAGGAAATTATCGAACTGGCGTTGGTGGCAGCAGTGCCGCGTCAGACTGACATGAGTCGTGAAAACGCCTCACACACACTGGTTGTTTAGGTCCCGTTCTGGACCCCTTAATGAGAGGAAAACACAATGGAAGCATTAGGAATGATTGAAACCCGGGGCCTGGTTGCACTGATTGAGGCTTCTGACGCAATGGTTAAAGCGGCACGCGTGAAACTGGTCGGCGTGAAGCAGATCGGCGGCGGTCTGGTTACTGCAATGGTCCGTGGCGACGTAGCGGCATGTAAAGCCGCAACGGATGCTGGTGCTGCTGCTGCACAGCGTATTGGTGAGCTGGTTTCCGTACACGTAATCCCGCGTCCGCATGGCGATCTGGAAGAAGTGTTCCCGATCAGCTTTAAAGGCGACAGCAACGACATGTAAGTCGTCCATGTGACGCCACAGACTTCATTGCTGGCGTCACCCTCTCTCCTTTTCACATTACCTTCTGCGGAGGGTAGGGGGAGGTTTTACCTGAAATATGCCACGGAGGCGCGTATGAAACTGGCAATCGTCACAGGACAAATTGTTTGTACCGTACGCCATCAGGGGCTCGCGCACGACAAGTTGCTGATGGTGGAAATGATTGATGCCTGCGGAAATCCCGACGGGCAATGTGCTGTTGCTATCGACAGCATTGGGGCGGGAACCGGAGAGTGGGTGCTGCTGGTCAGCGGAAGCTCAGCCCGTCAGGCGCACCGTAACGAATCATCACCTGTCGATCTGTGCGTGATTGGCATTGTTGATGAAGTGGTGGCAGGTGGTCAGGTGATCTTCCATAAATAAGGCAGAAAATCATGAATCAACAGGATATTGAACAGGTCGTGAAAGCGGTACTGCTGAAAATGAAAGACAGCAGCCAACCCGTCAGTGCCGTTCAAGAAATGGGCGTTTTTGCCTCCCTGGATGACGCAGTGGCGGCAGCAAAACTGGCCCAGCAAGGGCTGAAAAGCGTTGCCATGCGCCAACTGGCTATCACGGCTCTACGTGAGGCGGGCGAAAAACATGCCCGAGAATTAGCGGAACTTGCCGTCACAGAAACCGGCATGGGACGCGTTGAAGATAAATTTGCCAAAAATGTGGCGCAGGCACGCGCCACGCCGGGCGTGGAATGCCTGTCTCCACAGGTTCTGACCGGTGATAACGGCCTGACGCTGATTGAAAATGCGCCGTGGGGCGTGGTGGCCTCGGTGACACCGTCCACCAACCCGGCTGCGACCGTTATTAACAACGCCATCAGCCTGATTGCGGCTGGCAACAGCGTGGTCTTCGCACCGCATCCGGCTGCCAAGGGCGTGTCTCAGCGCGCTATCACTCTGCTTAACCAGGCGGTAGTTGCAGCAGGCGGACCGGCAAACCTGCTGGTTACCGTGGCCAATCCGGATATCGAAACCGCCCAGCGTCTGTTTAAGTACCCAGGCATCGGCCTGCTGGTGGTGACCGGCGGTGAAGCCGTAGTGGATGCCGCGCGTAAGCACACCAACAAACGTCTGATTGCCGCCGGTGCGGGAAATCCGCCGGTGGTGGTTGATGAAACGGCTGATCTGGCACGCGCAGCCCAGTCGATCGTCAAAGGCGCTTCGTTTGACAACAACATTATCTGCGCCGACGAAAAAGTGCTGATCGTGGTCGATAGCGTCGCTGATGAGCTGATGCGTCTGATGGAAAGCCAGCATGCAGTCAAGCTGACCACGGCTCAGGCCGAACAGCTGCAACCGGTGCTGCTTAAAAATGTCGATGAACGCGGTAAAGGCACGGTCAGTCGTGACTGGGTTGGCCGCGACGCAGGAAAAATCGCTGCGGCGATTGGTCTGAACGTACCGGAGCAAACCCGGCTGTTGTTCGTCGAAACCTCTGCGACTCACCCGTTTGCCGTAACCGAACTGATGATGCCGGTTCTGCCGGTCGTGCGGGTCGCCAACGTCGATGAGGCCATTGAACTGGCGGTCAAGCTTGAGGGCGGTTGTCACCATACGGCGGCGATGCACTCGCGCAATATCGACAACATGAACCGCATGGCAAACGCCATTGATACCAGCATTTTCGTTAAGAACGGACCGTGCATTGCCGGTCTTGGACTCGGCGGCGAAGGCTGGACCACGATGACCATTACCACGCCAACCGGGGAAGGGGTGACCAGCGCACGCACATTTGTGCGTCTGCGTCGCTGTGTGTTGGTGGACGCCTTCAGAATTGTATAAGGAGTGAACGACATGGCGCACGACGAACAACGTTGGCTGACACCCAGATTGCTAAAAGCGGCAACGCTATGTAACCAGACGCCCGTAAAGAGCGATTCACCGCTGTGGCTGGGCGTGGATTTGGGGACGTGTGATGTGGTGTCGATGGTTGTCGACAGTGACGGACAGCCGGTTGCGGTTTGCCTGGACTGGGCCGACGTCGTGCGCGATGGCATCGTCTGGGATTTCTTCGGTGCGGTGACTATCGTTCGTCGCCATCTCGATACGCTCGAACAACAGTTGGGTTGCCGCTTTACCCACGCGGCAACCTCGTTTCCACCGGGAACTGACCCACGGATCTCGATCAACGTGCTGGAATCTGCCGGGCTTGAAGTCAGTCATGTGCTCGACGAACCGACCGCGGTGGCGGACCTGTTGCAGCTTGATAACGCTGGCGTGGTGGATATCGGTGGCGGTACCACCGGGATTGCGATTGTGAAGCGAGGCAAGGTGACTTACTCCGCCGATGAAGCGACCGGCGGGCACCACATTTCTCTGACGCTTGCCGGGAACCGTCGCATCCAGTTGGAAGAGGCGGAGCAGTACAAACGCAGCAACGGTAAAGAAATCTGGCCGGTGGTTAAGCCGGTCTACGAAAAAATGGCGGAAATTGTGGCTCACCATATTGCCGGACAGGGCGTGGCAGATTTATGGCTGGCCGGTGGTTCCTGTATGCAGCCGGGCGTTGATGAACTGTTTCGTAAGCGTTTCCCGGAACTGCAGGTGCATTTACCCCAGCACAGCCTGTTTATGACCCCGCTGGCGATTGCAAATAGCGGAAAAGAAAAAGCGGAAGGAATCTATGCAAGCTGAATTGCAGACCGCGCTCTTTCAGGCATTCGATACCCTGAATCTGCAACGCGTAAAAACGTTTAGCGTTCCACCGGTTACGTTGTGTGGACTGGGAGCGCTCAGTACCTGCGGACAGGAAGCACAAACGCGCGGCCTGACGCATATGTTCGTCATGGTCGACAGTTTCCTGCACCAGGCGGGGATGACCGCCGCACTGGAACGCAGCCTGGCGATGAAAGGCGTGGCGATGACGCTGTGGCCATGTCCGGTGGGCGAACCGTGCATTACGGACGTCTGCGCGGCGGTCGCGCAACTGCGTGAATCGAAGTGCGATGGCGTAGTGGCCTTTGGTGGCGGTTCCGTATTGGATGCCGCAAAGGCTGTGGCGTTGCTGGTGACCAATCCTACCCAGACGCTGGCAGACATGGATGAGAGCAGCGCGTTACGCCCGCGTCTGCCGCTGATTGCCGTACCGACTACCGCCGGAACGGGTTCAGAAACCACTAATGTCACGGTGATTATCGACGCCGCGACCGGGCTTAAAAAAGTGCTGGCCCACGCAACCCTGATGCCGGATGTGGCGATTCTTGACGCCGCGCTGACGGAAGGTGTGCCCGCACACGTAACGGCGATGACCGGGATCGATGCGCTGACGCACGCTGTTGAAGCGTATAGCGCTCTGAACGCGACGCCGTTTACCGACAGTCTGGCGATTGGCGCGATTGCGATGATAGGTAAATCGCTGCCGAAGGCCGTTGGCTATGGTCAGGATCTGGCGGCGCGAGAAAGCATGCTACTGGCTTCCTGTATGGCCGGGATGGCGTTTTCCAGCGCGGGACTGGGCCTGTGTCACGCGATGGCGCACCAGCCGGGTGCGACGCTGCACATCCCACATGGACAGGCTAACGCCATGCTGCTGCCCACAGTAATGGGTTTCAACCGCATGGTGTGTCGTGAGCGTTTCAGCCATATCGGACGGGCGTTAACCAACAAGAAGTCGGACGATCGCGATGCCATCAACGCCGTCAGCGAGTTGATTAGCGAAGTGGGCCAGACCAAACGACTCTCTGACGTTGGGGCAAAGCCCGAGCATTACAGCGCATGGGCTCACGCCGCGCTGGAGGATATTTGTATTCGCAGTAACCCACGCACCGCCACGCAGGCCGACATTATCGCGTTGTATGCGGCGGCACAATAAATACACATATGACAGGGAGTGAAGGTTATGGGAATTAACGAAATCATCATGTACATCATGATGTTCTTTATGCTGATTGCCGCCGTGGACAGGATCCTGTCGCAGTTCGGCGGTTCGGCACGCTTCCTCGGTAAGTTCGGGAAGAGTATTGAGGGATCGGGCGGCCAGTTTGAAGAAGGTTTTATGGCGATGGGCGCGCTGGGTCTGGCGATGGTCGGTATGACCGCGCTGGCACCGGTACTGGCGCATGTGCTCGGGCCGGTGATTATTCCACTGTACGAAATGTTGGGCGCTAACCCGTCGATGTTTGCCGGAACGCTGCTGGCGTGCGATATGGGCGGCTTCTTCCTGGCGAAAGAACTGGCGGGCGGCGACGTTGCGGCGTGGCTGTACTCTGGCCTGATCCTCGGGGCGATGATGGGGCCGACGCTGGTCTTCTCTATTCCGGTTGCGCTGGGGATTATTGAGCCGTCCGACCGTCGTTATCTGGCGCTGGGCGTGCTGGCTGGGATCGTCACCATTCCGATTGGCTGTATTGCGGGTGGTTTGATCGCGATGTACTCCGGTGTCGAAATCAACGGACAGCCGGTGGAGTTCACCTTCGCGCTGATCCTGATGAACATGATCCCGGTGCTGATCGTTGCCGTGCTGGTGGCGCTGGGACTGAAATTCATCCCGGAAAAAATGATCAACGGCTTCCAGATCTTCGCGAAATTCCTGGTGGCGCTGATCACCATCGGTCTGGCGGCAGCGGTGATCAAATTCCTGCTCGGCTGGGAACTGATTCCGGGTCTTGATCCTATCTTCATGGCACCGGGTGACAAGCCGGGTGAAGTGATGCGCGCCATCGAAGTTATCGGTTCTATCTCCTGCGTGCTGCTGGGTGCGTACCCAATGGTACTGCTGCTGACCCGCTGGTTTGAAAAGCCGCTGATGAGCGTCGGTAACCTGTTAAAAATCAATAATATTGCGGCTGCGGGCATGGTGGCGACGCTGGCGAACAACATCCCAATGTTCGGCATGATGAAGAATATGGATACCCGCGGCAAAGTGATCAACTGCGCTTTTGCGGTCTCCGCAGCCTTCGCTCTGGGTGACCACTTAGGTTTCGCCGCGGCCAACATGAACGCGATGATCTTCCCAATGATTGTCGGCAAGCTGATTGGCGGCGTGACGGCGATTGGTGTGGCTATGCTGTTGGTACCGAAAGACGAAGATGTTCCGGCACCAGCAGAAACCAACCCGGAGGCGCAATCGTGAATACTCGCCAGCTACTCAGCGTCGGTATCGATATCGGCACCACCACCACTCAGGTGATCTTCTCGCGCCTTGAGCTGGTCAACCGTGCGGCAGTGTCGCAGGTGCCGCGTTACGAATTCATCAAACGCGAAATTAGCTGGCAAAGCCCGGTGTTCTTTACCCCCGTTGATAAGCAGGGCGGGCTGAAAGAGGCCGAACTTAAGGCGCTGATCCTCGCCCAGTATCAGGCGGCGGGGATTGCGCCTGAGACCGTCGATTCCGGCGCGATCATCATTACCGGAGAAAGTGCCAAAACCCGCAACGCGCGACCTGCGGTGATGACGCTCTCTCAGTCGCTGGGGGACTTCGTGGTTGCCAGCGCCGGTCCGCATCTGGAATCAGTGATTGCCGGTCACGGCGCAGGGGCTCAAACCCTGTCAGAGCAGAAGTTGTGCCGCGTACTGAATATCGACATCGGTGGCGGGACGTCGAACTACGTCCTGTTCGATGCCGGAAAAGTCAGCGGTTCGGCCTGCCTGAACGTCGGCGGACGGCTGCTGGAAACGGACGGTCAGGGGCGGGTGGTGCATGCGCATCAGCCAGGACAGATGATTGTTGATGACGTATTTGGTCCAGGCACCGACGCCCGGACCCTCAATGCGGCGCAGCTTGTTCAGGTGGCCCGACGGATGGCGGCGCTGATCGTTGAGGTGATTGACGGCACGCTGTCACCGCTGGCGCAGGCGCTGATGCAAACCGGTCTGTTGCCGACGGGTGTGAAGCCGGAAGTGATTACGTTGTCCGGCGGGGTGGGCGAGTGCTACCGCAACCAGCCTGCCGATCCATTCTGTTTTTCCGATATTGGGCCGCTGTTAGCGACGGCGCTGCATGAACATCCGCGCCTGCGTGAGATGAACGTGCAGTTCCCGGCGCAAACCGTGCGTGCCACGGTGATTGGCGCCGGTGCGCATACGCTGTCGCTTTCGGGCAGCACCATCTGGCTGGAAGGTGTGGCGCTTCCGCTGCGCAATCTGCCGGTGGCGATTCCGGTTGATGAGGCTGATTTGGTGGCCGCCTGGCAACAAGCGCTGATGCAGCTCGATCTGGACCCGCAAACAGACGCTTACGTGCTGGCGCTACCCGGTTCGCTGCCTGTGCGCTACGCCGCGCTGTTAACGGTTATTGATGCGCTACTGGCCTTTGTCGCGCGCCATCCGAATCCGCATCCCCTGCTGGTGGTAGCCGAGCAGGATTTTGGTAAAGCCCTGGGCATGCTGTTACGCCCACAGTTACAGCAACACCCGCTGGCAGTCATCGATGAGGTGGTTGTCCGGGCGGGGGACTATATCGACATTGGTACGCCTCTTTTTGGCGGATCGGTTGTGCCGGTGACGGTGAAATCACTCGCATTTCCTTCCTGAGGGAACGACTTATGAAACTAAAGACCACATTGTTCGGCAATGTTTATCAGTTTAAGGATGTTAAAGAGGTGCTGGCAAAAGCCAACGAACTGCGTTCGGGGGATGTGCTGGCAGGGGTAGCTGCAACCAGTTCGCAAGAGCGAGTGGCGGCCAAACAGGTGCTGTCGGAAATGACGGTAGCGGATATCCGCAACAACCCGGTGATTTCCTATGAAGAGGACTGCGTGACGCGTCTGATTCAGGACGACGTCAACGAAACGGCCTATAACCGCATCAAAAACTGGAGTATCAGCGAGCTGCGCGAGTACGTGCTGAGCGATGAAACCTCCGTTGATGACATTGCGTTTACGCGCAAAGGATTAACGTCGGAAGTGGTCGCAGCGGTAGCAAAAATCTGCTCTAACGCGGACCTTATCTACGGCGGTAAGAAAATGCCGGTGATCAAAAAGGCCAACACCACCATTGGTCTGCCGGGCACCTTCAGCTGTCGTTTACAGCCGAACGACACCCGTGATGACGTGCAGAGTATTGCGGCACAAATCTACGAAGGGCTGTCCTTCGGGGCGGGCGATGCGGTGATTGGCGTTAACCCGGTAACCGATGACGTGGAAAACTTAAGCCGCGTACTTGATACCGTGTACGGCGTCATCGACAAATTCAATATCCCGACCCAGGGCTGCGTCCTGGCGCACGTTACTACCCAGATCGAAGCCATTCGTCGCGGCGCGCCGGGCGGGCTGATTTTCCAGAGTATCTGCGGCAGCGAGAAAGGCTTAAAAGAGTTTGGCGTTGAGCTGGCCATGCTGGATGAAGCGCGTGCAGTGGGCGCTGAGTTTAACCGTATCGCCGGGGAAAACTGCCTGTACTTCGAAACCGGACAAGGGTCTGCGCTTTCTGCTGGCGCTAACTTCGGTGCCGATCAGGTGACGATGGAAGCACGTAACTACGGTCTGGCGCGTCACTACGATCCGTTCCTGGTGAACACCGTTGTCGGCTTTATCGGGCCGGAGTATCTCTACAACGACCGTCAGATTATTCGCGCGGGTCTGGAAGATCACTTTATGGGCAAGCTGAGCGGCATCTCAATGGGCTGCGACTGCTGCTATACCAACCATGCTGATGCTGACCAGAACCTCAACGAAAACCTGATGATTCTGCTCGCCACCGCTGGCTGCAACTACATCATGGGCATGCCGCTCGGTGACGACATCATGCTCAACTATCAGACCACCGCCTTCCACGACACCGCGACCGTGCGCCAGTTGCTGAACCTGCGTCCGTCGCCGGAGTTTGAACGCTGGCTGGAAACCATGGGCATTATGGCAAACGGTAGCCTGACCAAACGGGCGGGCGATCCGTCACTGTTCTTCTGATGACGCGGGGATGACACACGATGGATCAAAAACAGATTGAAGAAATTGTACGCAGCGTGATGGCGTCAATGGGTGAGTCGCAGCCGCAGGCGCAAGCGCCGGCAGTACAAGCGCAATGCAGCACCACCCAGTGCGCCGCGCCGACCGGTGAAAGCTGTGCGATGGATTTAGGCTCAGCCGAGGCTAAAGCGTGGATTGGCGTTGAGAATCCGCACCGCGCAGAGGTGTTGACTGAACTGCGTCGCAGCACTGCGGCGCGTGTATGTACCGGTCGAGCCGGTCCACGTCCGCGTACCCAGGCGCTGCTGCGCTTCCTGGCCGACCACTCGCGTTCGAAAGATACGGTATTGAAAGAAGTGCCGGAAGAGTGGGTAAAAGCCCAGGGGCTGCTAGAAGTGCGCTCGGAAATCAGTGACAAAAACCTGTATCTGACGCGTCCGGATCTGGGGCGCCGTCTGAGTGCGGAAGCCATTGAAGCGCTGAAATCACAGTGTGTAATGAACCCGGATGTGCAGGTGATTATCTCTGATGGCCTGTCTACGGACGCTATCACCGCAAACTACGAAGAGATCCTGCCGCCGCTGTTGTCTGGCTTAAAACAGGCCGGATTGAAGGTCGGGACGCCGTTCTTTGTTCGCTATGGTCGCGTGAAAATCGAAGATCAGATCGGCGAACTGCTGGGCGCGAAAGCGGTGATCCTGCTGGTTGGGGAACGTCCGGGCCTGGGCCAGTCGGAAAGCCTTTCTTGCTACGCCGTCTATTCGCCGCGTGTGGCGACGACCGTTGAAGCTGACCGTACCTGTATCTCGAACATTCACCAGGGCGGTACGCCACCGGTTGAAGCGGCGGCGGTCATTGTGGATTTGGCCAAGCGCATGCTGGAGCAAAAAGCATCCGGCATCAATATGACCCGTTAAGGAGGCATCATGCCAGCATTAGATTTGATTAGACCTTCAGTCACCGCAATGCGCGTGATTGCCTCGGTAAATGACGGTTTTGCCCGTGAACTTAAATTACCGCCACATATACGTAGCCTCGGACTCATCACAGCAGATTCTGATGACGTGGCGTATATTGCCGCAGACGAAGCGACAAAACAGGCAATGGTGGAAGTGGTTTATGGCCGCTCGCTGTATGCCGGCGCGGCGCACAGTCCCTCTCCAACTTCGGGTGAAGTGCTGATTATGCTCGGTGGACCCAACCCGGCAGAAGTTCGCGCAGGTCTGGACGCGATGGTAGCCAATATTGAAAGCGGCGCGGCGTTTCAGTGGGCGAATGACGCAGAAGATACCGCCTTCCTGGCGCATGTGGTTTCGCGTACCGGCTCGTATCTCTCGGCGACCGCAGGATGCCGGCTTGGCGATCCGATGGCGTATCTGGTGGCGCCGCCGCTGGAAGCGACATTTGGTATTGATGCTGCGCTGAAATCGGCCGATGTACAACTGGTGACTTACGTTCCGCCACCGTCAGAAACCAACTATTCGGCTGCGTTTATGACCGGTAGCCAGGCCGCTTGTAAAGCTGCATGTAACGCCTTTGCCGATGCCGTTCTGGATATTGCCCGTAACCCAATCCAGCGCGCGTAAGAGAGGTTGTGATGATCAATGCACTGGGATTACTGGAAGTGGATGGCATGGTCGCTGCCGTGGATGCGGCGGATGCCATGCTGAAAGCCGCGAACGTGCGCCTGCTTAGCCACGAAGTGCTCGATCCTGGCCGGTTGACGCTGGTGGTGGAAGGCGATCTGGCGGCGTGCCGCGCAGCGCTGGATGCCGGCAGCGCCGCTGCTGCGCGTACAGGCCGTGTTATCAGCCGTAAGGAAATCGGCCGACCGGACGATGATACCCAGTGGCTGATCGGCGGTTTTAAGCGCCAGCCGAAGAAACCAGAACAGAAGCCAGAAGTGAAAACAGATGTAAAAACGCAGAAGACGCAGGACGCCCCGTTGACGCCTGAATCCTCTGATCAACTTCTGACGCTGTTGGCATCGGTCCGTCAAGGAATGACGGCAGGGGAAGTGGCTGCCCACTTTGGCTGGTCACTTGATGAAGCCAGAAAGGCGCTGGAACAGCTCTTTTCTGACGGAGCGTTGCGTAAACGCAGTAGTCGCTATCGCTTAAAAAATTAACCTGTCGGAGGGCCGGGGGCTTCGTTGAAGCTTCCGGCTTAAAAGATCATGAAAAAGAACCGTACTGCAAACCTGCACCATCTTTATCATGAAGTATTACCCGAAGACGTTAAACTTACGCCGAAAGTGGAGGTGGACAACGTTCACCAGCGGCGAACAACGGATGTGTATGAGCATGCGCTGACGATTACCGCATGGCAGCAGATCTACGACCAGTTACATCCGGGAAAATTTCATGGCGAGTTCACGGAAATCCTGCTCGATGATATTCAGGTGTTCCGTGAATACACCGGACTGGCGTTGCGTCAGTCGTGTCTTGTCTGGCCGAACTCTTTCTGGTTTGGTATTCCGGCCACGCGCGGCGAACAGGGATTTATTGGCACCCAGTGTCTGGGGAACGCTGAAATTGCCACCCGCCCTGGCGGGACAGAGTTTGAACTGAGTACGCCGGATGATTACACCATTCTGGGTGTCGTCATTTCGGAAGAGGCGATTGCCCGTCAGGCCAACTTCCTGCATAACCCGGAAAGAGTGCTGCATATGCTGCGCAACCAGTCGGCGCTGGAAGTTAAAGAACAACACAAAGCCGCGTTATGGGGCTTTGTGCAGCAGGCGCTGGCGACGTTTAGCGAAAATCCGGAAAACCTCCATCAACCTGCGGTACGCAAAGTGCTGGGCGATAACCTGCTGCTGGCGATGGGCACTATGCTGGAAGAAGCGCAGCCGATTATCACGGCTGAGAGCATCAGCCATCAGAGCTATCGTCGCCTGCTGTCGCGTGCGCGGGAATATGTGCTGGAAAATATGTCAGAACCGCTGACCGTGCTCGATCTGTGTAATCAACTGCACGTCAGCCGCCGGACGTTGCAAAACGCCTTTCACGCGATCCTTGGTATCGGTCCGAATGCCTGGTTAAAACGCATTCGCCTTAATGCCGTACGTCGCGAGCTGATAAGCCCGTGGTCGCAGAGTACGACGGTGAAAGACGCCGCCATGCAGTGGGGATTCTGGCATTTAGGGCAGTTTGCCACCGACTACCAGCAGCTGTTTGCGGAAAAACCTTCATTGACGCTGCATCAGCGCATGCGCCAGTGGGCATGATGCGATGAATGTGCCGGATGTGACGCAAATGCGTTTTATCCGGCCTGGGGGCTGGTATTGTCTGGGGTTACACCCAGTCGCGAACCTGAATAAACGCGCTAAGGGCGGCTTCCGGGCTGTTCGCTTCCGGCTGCCAGTCATACTCCCAGCGCACCAGCGGCGGCATCGACATCAGAATCGATTCCGTACGGCCGCCGGTCTGCAGACCGAATAACGTGCCGCGATCCCACACCAGGTTAAATTCCACATAGCGTCCGCGACGGTAAAGCTGAAAATTGCGTTCACGTTCGCCCCAGCTCATTGCTTTGCGGCGCTCAACGATGGGCAGATACGCTTCGGTATAGCCTTGACCTACCGCCTGCATAAAGGCGAAGCCGTGGTCGAAATCCGGCGTATTCAAATCATCGAAAAACAGTCCGCCAATGCCGCGCTGTTCGTTGCGATGCTTGAGGAAGAAGTAGTCATCGCACCACTTCTTGTAACGGGAATAAACGTCTTCGCCGAACGGCTGGCACAGATCTCGCGCCGTGCGGTGCCAGTGAACCGCATCCTCATCAAAGCCGTAGTAGGGCGTTAAGTCAAAGCCGCCGCCAAACCACCAGACCGGGTCAGTGCCCGGTTTTTCCGCGATAAAAAATCGCACGTTGGCGTGACTGGTCGGAATGTAGGGATTCTGCGGATGTACCACCAGCGAGACGCCCATGGCCTCAAAGCTGCGTCCCGCAAGCTCGGGGCGATGGGCGGTAGCCGAGGCCGGCATTGCCTCGCCGTGAACGTGGGAGAAGTTGACGCCCGCTTGCTCGAAAATACCGCCGTTACGCAGCACCCGGCTGCGCCCGCCGCCGCCTGCTTCACGTTGCCAGTTATCCTCAACAAACTCGGCGCCGTCTACGGCGGATAACTGCTGGCAAATATCATCTTGCAGGCTGAGCAGGAACTGTTTTACGCGCTGTGCATCGGGCTTCATGGTTAACGTTTCTTCGAGTGTGCTTTCTGGTTATCAAACCAGTGGAAATAGCTGATGATGCCATTGGCGATAGCGGTGGCGATTTTCTGGCGAAATGCCGCCGTACCCAGCAGACGTTCTTCTTCCGGGTTGGTTATGAACGAGGTTTCGACCAGTACCGACGGAATTGATGGTGATTTTAGCACCACGAAGGCGGCTTGTTCCGTGCTGCGGCTGTGAAGACGGTGTACCGGCTTGATCTTCTTGAGAATATGCGAGCCTAACGTCAGGCTGTTTTTAATGGTATCCGTTTGCACCAGATCGAACAGCACCTGCTGCAGCAAATGGTCTTTATCGGTGGTCTTCTTCCCGGCCACTTCATCGGCCCGGTTTTCACGATCGGACAGATACTTCGCCATGGCGCTACTGGCACCGCGATTGGACAACGCAAAGACCGACGCACCTGCAGCGCTCGGATTGGTAAAACCATCGGCGTGGATCGACATGAACAGGTCCGCGCCATGCTTATGTGCGATCTCGACGCGATCGTAAAGCGGAATAAATGTATCGCCGGAGCGCGTTAGGCGCGCATCAATCCCCTGGTTGCGTAGAATCGAGCGCACGTTTTTGGCAATCGCCAGTACCACGTGCTTTTCCTTCGACCCATTGCGACCAATTGCGCCGGTATCAATCCCTCCGTGACCCGGATCAAGGACAACAACGCGCTTAGCGCCGGCTTTTTTCGCTTTCGGTTTGCTGTGTCCATTGCTGGTCTTAAGCGCTTCTTCTTTAGCGATGGCTTGCGACATGCCTGACAGCGTTAGGGCGGCCAGCCCGGCTTTCAACACCTGGCGGCGCGATGTGAGTGTTTTTAGTGGTTTAAAAGTGCTCATACGGCCTGAGTTGTAAAAAAAGGTTCTAAACGTTATATCGTATCGCGTTGTCCGTTGCGACGGATCGGGATAAGAATTGTTTTACTTTTCATTTCAATACGTGACAATTCCGTATTATGCCATTTTTTCCGCCGCTTCGCGTCAGATATTGGCTAAATCAGCCGTTCGCGCCATAATCGCTTTTTAACGTCCTGAAAAGGTACCCAATACCATGGAAATACGCGTTTTTCGCCAGGAAGATTTCGAAGAGGTGATCACCCTCTGGGAGCGCTGTGATTTGCTGCGTCCATGGAACGATCCTGAAATGGACATTGAGCGTAAAGTCAATCATGACGTCAGCTTGTTCCTGGTCGCTGAAGTGAATGGCGAGGTGGTCGGTACGGTGATGGGCGGATATGACGGGCATCGCGGCTCGGCCTATTACCTGGGCGTACATCCTGAGTTTCGCGGTCGCGGCATTGCCAATGCGCTGCTCAACCGGCTGGAGAAAAAGCTCATTGCCCGTGGTTGTCCGAAGATTCAAATCATGGTGCGTGACGATAATGACGTCGTACAGGGTATGTATGAACGTCTGGGTTATGAACATGCGGATGTACTCAATCTGGGCAAGCGTTTGATCGAAGATGAAGAGTACTGAGTTTCATCCGGCCGACTATGACGCTCATGGGCGTCTGCGCCTGCCTTTTCTCTTCTGGTGCGTGCTGCTGCTGCAGGCGCGCACCTGGGTTCTGTTTGTGATTGCCGGTTCTTCCCGTGAGCAGGGCAACACGTTGCTGAATCTGTTTTATCCCGATCACGACGCTTTCTGGCTGGGTTTGCTTCCCGGCGTTCCCGCGGTATTAGCATTTTTACTCAGCGGGCGACGCTTTGCGTTTCCGGTGGTATGGCGCTGGCTGCGAGGATTACTGATCCTCGCTCAACTGGTGCTACTGTGTTGGCAGCCGGTGATGTGGCTGGCAGGCGATCCGGTCAACGGCGTCGGGCTGGCGCTGCTGGTGGCGGATGTCGTTGCGCTGATCTGGCTGTTAACTAATCAACGTCTGCGCGCCTGTTTTTCCCTCGAGAAAGAATAACGGCACTTTTTGGCGAAACCGGACTCCAAGCAACGTTGATAAATAAGGAAGGAAGTGAAATGAAATCACTGCGTTTGACTTTATGCGCGATGCCGCTGCTATTGACCGGGTGTTCAACGTTGTCATCGGTGAACTGGTCTGCCGCCAATCCGTGGAACTGGTTTGGTTCTTCAACGCAGGTCACTGAGCAGGGCGTCGGAGCGTTGACTGGCGCTACGCCGCTGGATGAAAAAACCATTGCTGATGCGCTGGACGGTGATTACCGCCTGCGTAGCGGGATGAAGACCGATAACGGTAATGTGGTGCGCTTTTATGAAGCGATGAAAGATGACAAGCTGGCGATGGTCATCAATGGCAATCAGGGAACGATTAGCCGTATTGATGTAGTCGACAGCGATATTCCCTCTTCTGCGGGTGTCGAAATCGGTACACCGTTTAGCGACCTTTACACTAAAGCCTTTGGTAATTGTCAGAAGGCGACTGGCGATGACAGCGCGGGCGTTGAATGCAAAGCTGAAGGAAGTCAACATATTAGCTACGTCTTTTCCGGTGAGTGGAGCGGGCCTGAGGGCTTAATGCCGTCTGACGATACGTTGAAAGCATGGAAAGTAAGCAAAATTATCTGGCGGCGTTAATTTGCGTCTGAACAAATCGGCTTGTTAAAAAAACAGGTAGAATAGCGCCCATCAATGCCACGATGTCGTGGCATCTTTTTTTTCAGGAGGAACAATGTCTCAGGTTCAGAGTGGCATTTTGCCAGAACATTGCCGTGCGGCGATTTGGATTGAAGCCAATGTTAAAGGCGACGTTGAGGCTCTGCGTGGGGCCAGCAAAACCTTCGCCGATAAGCTGGCGACCTTTGAAGCGAAGTTCCCGGATGCGCATCTGGGCGCGGTTGTTGCTTTTGGCAACAACACCTGGCGTACACTGAGCGGCGGCGTTGGCGCAGAAGAGTTAAAAGACTTTATCCCTTACGGTAAAGGTCTTGCGCCAGCCACCCAGTATGATGTGCTGATTCATATTCTCTCTTTGCGTCATGACGTGAATTTCTCCGTTGCACAGGCGGCAATGGAAGCCTTTGGCGACTGTATTGAAGTCAAAGAAGAGATCCACGGTTTCCGTTGGGTTGAAGAGCGCGATCTCAGCGGCTTTGTTGACGGAACGGAAAACCCGGCAGGCGTTGAAACGCGCCGTGAAGTCGCGGTTATTAAAGATGGCGTGGATGCTGGTGGCAGCTATGTGTTTGTGCAGCGTTGGGAACATAACCTGAAGCAGCTTAACCGCATGAGCATTCATGACCAGGAAATGATGATTGGGCGTACCAAGGAAGCCAACGAAGAGATCGACGGTGATGACCGTCCGGTTACTTCTCACCTGAGCCGTGTCGATCTCAAAGAAGATGGTAAAGGACTGAAAATTGTGCGCCAGAGCCTGCCATACGGCACCGCCAGCGGTACGCACGGCCTCTATTTCTGTGCCTATTGCGCCCGTTTGCACAACATCGAGCAGCAACTGCTGAGCATGTTTGGCGACACTGACGGCAAGCGCGATGCGATGCTGCGTTTCACTAAACCGGTGACCGGCGGCTATTATTTCGCGCCATCGCTGGATCGTTTGCTGGCCCTGTAATTTTTTGATGCCAGATGGCGCTGATGCCGCCATCTGGCACAATATAGCTCTCCCCCGAATCACCCAACGTCCGCTATGCTGATGATGCACTCGCGTTGACGCTCATCCTGAAAAATCACCTCCCACGTTCATTATTATTTACCTGCCAGTTTATTGGTTATGAGAACGGTATTAAATGGAATTATTTAGAATTAATAAACTATTAATACCAATTTATTACTTTAAAAATTCTGAATATATCTGAATTAAATCACAATTTAAATGTGAGGAAGATCAGATTTTTTAATGCAATTTATGAAAATAAAATAAATAATAAGTGTAATTAATTTCGCTATAAATTGATTTAATGTCTTCATTTGTTGACAATTAAAATGGCTGTCTTGTAATCTGAAAATGACCGAAAAATAACGGAATTTATATTTAACCATTTTGCAACAAAGGGTCATTGGAGGTTTTATGTCTACAAAATTATGGGGTGGGCGTTTTGATATGCCTACAAATAAACTGGTCGAATCTTATAATGCGACAATTATGCTGGAACAACGTCTCTGCCCTTTTGATATTCAGGGGAGTATTGCTCACGCCACTATGCTGGGCCGTCAGGGGATTATCACGCAGGATGAAGCGAATGCGATTATTGGCGGGTTAAGGCAGGTCAATAAAGAGATTGAGGAAGGGCAATTCGTTTTTGATACCGTTGATGAAGATATTCATATGGCGATAGAAAGACGTATGACAGAAATAATTGGTCCTGTAGGCGGGAAGCTACATACCGGCCGCAGTCGTAATGACCAGACGACTGTCGATTCGAAAATGCACATGAGATCGACTATTCGTGAAATTCAGCAGGATATCGTTCATCTACAAAAAGTTATTATCAGCAAAGCTGAAAATAACATTAATGCGATCATGCCTGGCTATACTCATTTACAGACCGGTCAGCCTATTCTGCTGTCGCACTGGATAATGGCATATTATTGGATGTTACGCCGTGACTGGACTCGTTTTGCAGATCTTTATCAACGCATGGGGGAATGCCCTTTAGGTTCAGCAGCCCTTGCCGGTACTACTTTCCCCATTGATCGTGATTTCACGGCTAAAGAGCTTGGCTTTGACAAGCCGACTGAAAACAGTATTGATTCTGTCAGCGATCGTGACCATATGGTTGAATTCACTGCCGCCGCTGCTATGTGCTTTATGCATCTTACCCGTTTGTCAGAAGAACTGGTTTTATTCTCAAGTCAGGATTTTAAATTTATTGAGCTTTCAGATGATTTCTGTACCGGTTCCAGCATCATGCCACAGAAGAAAAACCCCGACGTGGCTGAAAAAATGCGCGGTAAAGGGGGGCGTATGTACGGAAATCTAATGGCGATGTTGACCATTATGAAAGGTATCCCTCTGGCCTATAATACTGATATGAGTGAGGATAAAGAGCAGGTCTATGACTCTATGGATACCTTACAGACCAGTCTGAAAATTATGGCGCCGATGCTCGAAAAAATGGTTATTCTTTCAGATAATACTCGCAGCGCAGCGGCAAGAGGATTTTCAAACGCAACCGATATGGCTGACTACCTGGTTCGTAAAGGCATTCCTTTTAGAGAAGCTCACCATATTGTTGGCAGCGCTGTTAATTACTGTATAAAACATAGAAAAATGTTGGAAGAGCTTACTCTGAATGAATTCCACACATTTGATGATAAAATCGAAAATGATATATATGAGAGTATATCTCTCGAAGCATGTATTAAATCAAGAATGTCTTATGGTGGCACAGGGACTGATGCTGTTAAAAAACAGATCGAAATTGCTAAATCATATTTAAACTAATCCCGAGCATAGTAATTAATATCTCCCGGATGCAATATCCGGGAGACGCTTTGAGGTGAAAAATGGATGCTTTATTTTTTATACAATTATTTATTGTACTCGCCTGTATTGGTATAGGCGGACGTTATGGCGGAATGGGGCTGGGTGCTGGTGGAGGACTTGGTGTTGCAATATTAGTTCTGGGTTTTGGACTAAAACCCTCCGCACCATCTATTACTGCAATGCTAATTATTATTTGTGTGATTGGCGCTGTCAGCGTATTACAGGCCGCTGGTGGGCTTGATTATCTTGTGCGCGTGGCTGAAAAATTACTCCGTAAAAAACCACAGGCAATTACTTTTGTTGCCCCCATATTAACTTCCATATTTACGCTATTCTGTGGAACTACCTACGTTGCTTTCTCTTTGTATCCGGTTGTCGCTGAAGTTGCTGCTGAAGCAAAGGTCCGTCCGGAGCGAGCGTTGTCCGCAACGGTTATTGCGGCCAGTGTCGCGGTTGCTGCCAGTCCGATGAGTGCGGCAACCGCGGGGATGCTGGCTATTCTGCATGAATATGCCGGGATTAGCCTTGGGCAAATACTGACGATTGCTCTCCCATCATTCTTTATGGCTGCTATTGTTACCAGCTTTTCAGTTTATAAACGCGGAAAAGAGCTGGAGGATGATCCGGAATTCCAGAGGAGAGTTGCTGCTGGTGAATATGAGTTCATGCATACTGAGCAGAAAAAAGAATTTGTTGCTTCAACTGGCGCTAAAAAAGGTGTCGTTATCTTTGCGATTGGTGTGGTACTGGTACTTATTTTAGGTTCTTTTACTGAGTTACTCCCTTCCTGGGATGGAAAAAGACTGTCAACCCCAATGGTTATTCAGATGGTCATGTTGACAGCCGCTTTGTTTATTATGATTGTCAGTAAAGTACCAAGTAGTACCTTGAATAGCGGCTCAGTCTTCCGTGCAGGTTTGATGGGAGTGGTAGCAATACTCGGCGTTTCATGGATGACGGCGACGTTTTTTGATGCCTATCAGCCAGAACTGATTAAGGTCTTTGGTGGCATTGTCAATGATGCACCAATGCTATTTGGTGTGGTTGTATTCTTGTTCTCGCTGGTCATTATGAGTCCGGCGGCGACGGTAGCCGCTATCATGCCACTCGGTGTTACCTTAGGTATTCCAGCCCCGTTTCTTATCGCTATTTTTGCTTGTACCTGTGGTGACTTTATTATACCTGGAGCAAATCAAATCGGCTGTGTTGCATTTGATCGAACAGGTACCACAAAGATTGGACGCTTTGTTGTCAACCATAGCTATATTCGTCCGGGCTTTGTGATGGTTATCTCTCAGGTAATTTTTGCTTATCTCATTGCTCAGGTTGTTCTGTAAAGTACATTCTATGGAAAATTGCAGTGGTGCTATTCAGAAGTGAGTACCAGGCATCCTCTCTGAATTCATTCAGGGGGGATGCCATGAAGAAAAGGTTTACCACAATTAAATTGCTCTCTCACTACATCAGCATTTTGGAAAAAAGGAAGCAAAAAAGAGTTGATGCTACAACGGTGACAAGACCAGGTAGCATGTAGCTGTGATTAACCACATACTTGCCAATTCGAGTTGTCCCGGTACGATCAAACGCCACACAGCCAATCTGTGCCCCCCCTGGAATAATGAATGATCCACAAGTCAGCGGGAGCAGGGCGACCAGGGTTTCTGCCGGATATCCCATTAACACGCCAGCGGGGAGTAGCGCTACGGCAGTCGCTGCGGGGCTATAAATTACGGCTGAAAGACCAAAAACAATAATGCCGAACAAGACTGGATTCTGGAAACCGTGGAAAGCCGTGTTAAATAATTCGTGCCATGCCTCAAAAAAGGAGTTCATCATCCATGACAGACCAAATATGGCGACAACACCCACAAGACCAGCTTTAAAAACAGAACCTGAATCGAGTTTTGACGGAGAAATTCGACATACCATCATAATAATACATGCTGTTGTCAGCATAACTATTTGCAGCGTGGTAGGGATACTCATACGCTCCATTCCGGTACCGTTATTCCATTCAGGACGTAATTCAGGAATTGAACCCATAAGTACGACCAGAATGATACCGGTAAGGAAAATCAGCAATCCTCTCTTCGCCTCTTTTGTCACTATATTGGCTGTTCGCTCTTCAGCTTTTACTGATTCAAACTCACCTTCAGCAACCCTGCGTTGGAATTCCGGATCATTTTTAAGCTCATGACCTCTTTTAAAGACGAACAGGCAGCCGACAACGCAGCCAAGGAACGTTCCGGGAACGGTGACTAACAAGATATCTAAAGCAGAGACATGTAATCCAGCAAGGACAGCAATTGTCCCTGTAACGACCGCACTGACCGGGCTGGCAATAAGCCCAAAATTGGCAGCGATTACTGACATCGACATGGCTCTCTCTGGCCGTACTCTGGCATCTGCTGCAATTTCAGCAATGACTGGATAAACCGAAAAGGCAACATATCCTGTTCCGCAGATAGCAGTAAAAAGGTAAGCGACTGCGGGGCCGAGGAAAGTGATCGCGCCCGGCCACTTTCTGAGGATCCGTTCTGCCATCGTAACGAATAAATCAAGCCCGCCAGCCGCCTGGAGGATTGTGATGCAAGTGATAACCGCAAGGATAATAGAAATAACAGTGAAAGGAGGTGAGTCGGGAGGGAGTCCAAAACCAAAAGTCAGGATAGCGAGTCCTAACCCGCCAGCAGCCCCCAGGCCAATCCCACCAAAACGCCCACCTATACCGATACATATAAGTACTATCGCAAACTGAGTTACGAATAACACCATAATTAATTCCTTTTTATTAACAAATGGCTTGGTATAATTTGAATAATAGGGGCTATAATCTTACCATAACAGTATATTAAGCAATCTAACTTATTAGATTATTTATACTCATCAGTTTTGCAGCACTTTAATCCGAGAGTGTTTATGGATAACAAAAACGAACTGTTTGAAAATATTAAAAATTATCTGCTTGATGATGCTAACCGCAATGCTGATGGTCGCATTGAAACTGAAACTGAGCTTGCCGTTCGTTTTAATACATCAAGATATAAAGTTCGTCAGGCGCTCAGCACACTGGTGCAGATGGGAATGTTGGAACGATCTCCTCGTCGTGGCAGCGTCTTGAAGAATTTGGAACAGCACAACATAAATCACCAGTTGTTAATGCAGTTTGATTTGTCTGGGTTTGATATCACAGAATTTACAGAGGCAAGGATCCTGATTGAATGCGCGATTATCCCTCTGGCAACGCGTAGAATTTTCCCGGCGATGCTCTCCAAACTTGAAAATGAGCTAAGGCTTATTGAAGAGAATGCGGATAACCCCCAGGTGGCCGATCGTCACGATAGAGATTTTCATTTGCTCTTGCTACAGGCGAGTGGCAACCGGGTGCTGCAGGTTTTCTCTGATGTCCTCATTACTTATTTTGAGAAAACAAGGGAGTCGTTACCTGCGAACGATCGTCAGTATTTTCTTGATACGGCGGCAAAACAGAGGGAAATACTGCTTCATATTAAAAAAGGGGATGCGCAGATGGCATCGGAGTTGATGAGAGCCCATTTGCTGGAAAAACGGCTGTAAGTCTTCTGTTAACCTGGTCAGAGCATGTTTACCGTTGGGTCCCCGCAATGCCGGGGACTTTTTTTACCTGAGATTAACCTGATTTAGTGAGCTATTCCTCAGCACTTATTTGTTATTGCTGTATCTTCTGCGTGAATGAAGCGAATGCTTCATATTCAAAAGGAGAATATTGAAATGGGAAAACTCACGGGCAAAACAGCATTGATTACGGGCGCATCTCAGGGTATTGGCGAAGGGATCGCCAGAACATTTGCCCGCCATGGCGCGAACCTAATCCTGCTGGATATCTCCGATGAGATTGAAAAACTGGCGGATGAGTTGGCTGGGCGCGGACACCGTTGCACCGCCGTACACGCTGACGTCAGAGATTTTGCGTCGGTCACGGAAGCGGTAAAACGCGCGAAGAAGATTGAAGGCAAAATCGATATTCTGGTCAACAATGCGGGCGTATGTCGCCTCGGCAACTTCCTTGATATGAGCGATGAAGATCGCGATTTCCACATTGATATCAACATTAAAGGTGTCTGGAACGTGACGAAAGCCGTTCTGCCGGAGATGATTGCGCGCAAAGACGGGCGCATCGTGATGATGTCATCTGTGACCGGCGATATGGTTGCCGATCCGGGCGAAACGGCCTACGCGCTGTCGAAAGCCGCAATCATCGGTTTGACCAAATCTCTGGCGGTGGAATACGCGCAGTCCGGCATTCGCGTTAATGCCATTTGCCCGGGCTACGTTCGTACGCCGATGGCGGAAAATATCGCTCGTCAGTCTAATCCGGAGGATCCTGAATCCGTATTAGTCGAAATGGCAAAAGCGATCCCGATGCGCCGCTTGGCCTGCCCACTTGAGGTTGGTGAACTGGCGGCATTCCTGGCGTCGGATGAGTCCAGTTACTTGACTGGCACGCAAAACGTGATTGATGGTGGCAGCACCCTGCCTGAAAGCGTTAGCGTCGGCGTCTGATTGATGCCGGTCTCCTCCCCGTGCGCTGGGGAGGAGGTACCCTTATTCTCTTTTCAACTTTCAAATCATCAAACGGTATATAAAACCGTTACTCCTTTAGCACTGGTTATAAATATGATGACCATAAGAAAGTCATTAAATTTATAAGGGTGCGCAATGGCCGTTAACTTACTGAAAAAAAGAACCCTGACGCTGGCAGCAATGCTGTTGCTGGTGGGTCAGGCGCAGGCAACGGAGCTGCTGAACAGTTCATACGATGTCTCTCGCGAGCTGTTTGCCGCCCTTAACCCGCCGTTTGAACAGCAATGGGCGAAGGATAACGGCGGTGACAAACTGACGATTAAACAATCTCATGCCGGGTCATCAAAACAGGCGCTGGCGATTCTGCAGGGGCTGAAAGCCGATGTGGTGACCTATAACCAGGTGACCGATGTACAGATCCTGCATGACAAAGGCAAGCTGATCCCGACCGACTGGCAAAGCCGTCTACCGAATAACAGTTCGCCATTCTATTCCACCATGGCATTTTTGGTGCGTAAGGGTAACCCGAAGAATATCCACGAATGGAACGACCTGGTTCGCCCGGACGTGAAACTGATTTTCCCGAATCCGAAAACCTCCGGTAACGCGCGTTATACCTATCTGGCTGCGTGGGGCGCGGCAGATAAAGCGGATGGTGGGGATAAAGCCAAAACTGAACAGTTCATGACCCAGTTTCTGAAAAACGTGGAAGTGTTTGATACCGGCGGTCGCGGGGCAACCACCACATTCGTGGAACGCGGCCTGGGCGATGTGCTGATCACCTTTGAATCAGAAGTGAACAACATCCGTAAACAGTATGAAGACCAGGGCTTCGAAGTGGTAGTGCCGAAGGTCAACATTCTGGCGGAGTTCCCGGTGGCCTGGGTAGATAAAAATGTGCAGGCTAACGGTACTGAAAAAGCGGCAAAAGCTTACCTGAACTGGCTGTATAGCCCGCAGGCGCAAACCATCATTACCGATTTCTACTACCGCGTGAATAACCCGCAGGTGATGGACAAACTGCAGGATAAATTCCCGCAGACCGAACTTTTCCGCGTGGAAGACAGGTTTGGCTCGTGGCCTGAGGTAATGAAAACGCACTTTGTCAGCGGCGGTGAGTTGGACAAACTGTTGGCGGCGGGGCGTAAGTAAATGTTTGCTGTTTCTTCCCGACGCGTACTGCCCGGCTTCACCTTGAGCCTGGGCACCAGCTTACTGTTTGTCTGCCTGATTTTGCTGCTGCCGCTTAGCGCGCTGGTGATGCAATTGGCGCAAATGAGCTGGGCGCAATACTGGGATGTGATTACCAACCCGCAGGTGGTGGCGGCTTATAAAGTGACGCTGCTGTCGGCGTTTGTGGCGTCGATTTTTAACGGCGTGTTTGGTTTGCTGATGGCGTGGATCTTAACCCGCTATCGCTTTCCGGGCCGTACGCTGCTGGATGCGCTGATGGATCTGCCGTTTGCGCTGCCTACGGCGGTAGCAGGTCTGACGCTGGCATCGCTGTTTTCGGTCAATGGTTTCTACGGCGAGTGGCTGGCGAAGCTGGATATTAAAGTGACCTACACCTGGCTTGGCATTGCGGTGGCGATGGCTTTTACCAGCATTCCATTCGTGGTGCGTACCGTGCAGCCGGTGCTGGAAGAGTTAGGTCCGGAGTATGAAGAAGCGGCGGAAACGCTCGGCGCTACGCGCTGGCAGAGCTTTCGTAAAGTGGTACTGCCTGAGCTGTCTCCCGCGCTAGTCGCGGGCGTTGCGCTCTCGTTTACCCGCAGCCTCGGTGAGTTTGGCGCGGTTATCTTTATCGCCGGAAACATCGCATGGAAAACGGAAGTGACCTCGCTGATGATTTTTGTTCGTTTGCAGGAGTTTGACTACCCGGCCGCCAGCGCGATTGCATCTGTGATCCTCGGGGCTTCGTTGCTGCTGCTGTTTTCAATTAACACCCTGCAAAGTCGCTTTGGTCGACGCGTGGTAGGTCACTGATGGCAGACATTACCCAATTGAAACGTTATGGCGCACCCCGCATCAACTGGGGGAAATGGTTTCTGATCGGCACGGGCATGCTGGTATCCGCCTTTATTTTGCTGGTGCCGATGGTTTACATCTTCGTGCAGGCGTTCAGCAAGGGGTTGATGCCGGTATTACAGAACCTGGCTGATCCGGACATGCTGCACGCCATCTGGCTGACGGTGCTGATTGCGCTGATTGCGGTGCCGGTGAACCTGGTGTTTGGCGTGTTACTGGCCTGGCTGGTGACCCGCTTTAACTTCCCTGGACGCCAGTTGTTGCTCACATTACTGGATATTCCATTTGCCGTTTCACCGGTGGTCGCTGGCCTGGTCTATCTGCTGTTTTACGGCTCTAACGGCCCGCTTGGCGGATGGCTGGATGAACACAACCTGCAAATTATGTTTGCCTGGCCGGGAATGGTGCTGGTGACGGTGTTCGTGACCTGTCCGTTTGTGGTGCGCGAACTGGTGCCGGTGATGTTAAGCCAGGGCAGCCATGAAGATGAGGCGGCGGTTCTGCTTGGCGCATCCGGCTGGCAAATGTTCCGTCGCGTTACGCTGCCGAATATCCGTTGGGCATTGCTGTACGGTGTGGTGCTGACCAACGCCCGTGCGATTGGCGAGTTCGGCGCGGTATCGGTGGTTTCTGGCTCGATTCGCGGTGAAACCTTGTCTTTGCCGTTACAGATTGAATTACTGGAGCAGGACTACAACACAGTCGGCTCCTTTACCGCCGCGGCGCTATTAACGCTGATGGCGATTATTACCCTGTTTTTGAAGAGCATGTTGCAATGGCGTCTGGAAAACCAGGAGAAACGCGCGCAGCAGGAGGAAAATCATGAGCATTGAGATTGCCAATATTAAGAAGTCTTTTGGTCGCACACAGGTGCTGAACGATATCTCGCTGGATATTCCTTCAGGTCAGATGGTCGCCCTGTTGGGGCCTTCCGGATCGGGCAAAACTACGCTGCTGCGCATCATCGCCGGGCTGGAGCATCAGTCCAGCGGGCATATCCGTTTCCACGGCACTGACGTCAGTCGTTTGCACGCCCGCGACCGTAAGGTGGGGTTCGTGTTTCAGCACTATGCGCTGTTTCGTCATATGACCGTTTTCGACAATATCGCTTTTGGTCTGACTGTTCTGCCACGGCGTGAGCGCCCGAATGCGGTGACGATCAAAGCAAAAGTGACCAAACTGCTGGAGATGGTTCAACTGGCTCATCTGGCGGACCGTTTCCCGGCACAGCTTTCCGGAGGGCAAAAGCAGCGCGTGGCATTGGCGCGTGCGCTGGCGGTAGAGCCGCAGATCTTGTTGCTCGACGAGCCGTTTGGCGCGCTCGATGCTCAGGTGCGTAAAGAACTGCGTCGCTGGCTGCGTCAGTTGCATGAAGAGCTGAAGTTCACCAGCGTGTTTGTTACCCACGATCAGGAAGAAGCGACGGAAGTCGCAGACCGCGTGGTGGTGATGAGCCAGGGTCATATCGAGCAGGCCGATGCGCCCGATCAGGTATGGCGCGAACCGGCTACCCGTTTTGTCCTGGAATTTATGGGTGAAGTTAACCGCCTGCAAGGGACGATTCGCGGTGGACAATTCCACGTGGGCGCACATCGCTGGCCGTTGGGCTATACGCCTGGCTATCAGGGCCCGGTGGATCTGTTCCTGCGTCCGTGGGAAGTGGACGTCAGCCGCCGTACCAGTCTGGATTCACCGTTGCCAGTACAGGTGCTGGAAGCCAGCCCGAAAGGACACTACACCCAATTAGTTGTGCAACCCTTGGGGTGGTATAACGAACCGCTGACGGTGGTTATGCAGGGCGATGATTCTCCGAACCGCGGCGAACGTCTGTTTGTTGGGCTGCAAAATGCGCGTTTGTATAATGGCGACCAGCGTATTGAAACGCGTGAAGAGGAACTTGCCCTGGCGCAAAGTGCCTGATAGGTTAATTCGTATAGTTATCATCCGGTGGCGCTGCGCTTACCGGGCTTAACGGGTGGTGCATGACCTGTAAGCC
>NZ_JAOWCZ010000035.1:216788-507938 GCF_030336705.1 Citrobacter sp. Cb028
GCGCAGCGCCACCCGGCATTTTATTGAGCTGAAAACGTGAACACATTAGAACAAACAATTGGCAATACGCCTTTGGTGAAATTACAACGTCTGACGGCGGATAACGGCAGTGAAATTTGGGTCAAGCTGGAAGGCAATAATCCTGCAGGTTCAGTGAAAGACCGCGCGGCGTTGTCGATGATCGTTGAAGCGGAAAAGCGCGGGGAAATTCAGCCAGGCGACGTGCTGATTGAGGCTACCAGTGGTAATACGGGTATTGCGCTGGCGATGATTGCCGCGCTGAAAGGCTACCGCATGAAGCTCCTGATGCCAGACAACATGAGCCAGGAGCGACGTGCGGCGATGCGTGCTTACGGGGCTGAACTGGTTCTGGTGACCAAAGAGCAGGGGATGGAAGGGGCGCGTGATTTAGCCCTTGAGATGGCGCAGCGCGGAGAAGGTAAACTTCTCGATCAGTTTAATAATCCTGATAACCCGTATGCGCACTACACGACTACCGGACCCGAAATCTGGCAGCAGACGTCAGGCCGTATTACCCATTTCGTCTCCAGCATGGGGACGACAGGCACCATTACCGGTGTGTCACGTTTTCTGCGTGAACAGGAAAAACCCGTCACCATCGTTGGCCTGCAGCCGGAAGAAGGCAGTAGTATTCCGGGCATTCGTCGCTGGCCTGCGGAATATATGCCGGGCATTTTCAACGCCTCGCTGGTGGATGAGGTGCTGGATATTCATCAGAACGATGCGGAAAACACCATGCGTGAACTGGCCGTTCGCGAAGGGATTTTTTGCGGAGTGAGTTCTGGCGGCGCGGTTGCGGGCGCGTTACGCGTGGCGCGCGCGACACCGGGGGCGGTGGTGGTGGCGATCATCTGCGATCGCGGCGATCGCTACCTTTCCACCGGGGTCTTTGGCGAAGAGCATTTCAGCCAGGGATTAGGTATTTAATTTGTCGGCCTGATAAGCGTAGCGCTAGCAGGCAACCGTACGGCAGGATCGCCGGATGACGACGCAAAGCGTCTTCTCCGGCCCGCACTGTTCAATCGTTACGTTTTTCTACCAACTTATCAAGGAATTGCCACAGCGTCTCATTCATCTGCTGGTAATCCCAGGTGCGCATCTCTTCAACAGCGCGAATAAAGCGCTTCCCTTTCGCTTCGGCCAGTTCTTGCTCAGAGTGCTGAATTAATCCTTCGACCGCTTCGGCGGTAAACTCCATATGGCACTGAAAACCATAGACGAAATTACCGTATTGTACGATTTGTCGCGGACATCCCTCGCTTGTGGCAAGAATTGTCGCCTGGTCGGTTAATCCCGGCATGTCATTGTGCCAGTGACCCACGTTGAGCGGTGAGCCGAAATGGCTGAACAACGGATGCTGTCGGCCTGCCTCGGTCAGGGCGATCGGATAGTGACCAATCTCTTTTTCCGGGCTTTGGCACACCTTCGCGCCCAGTGCTTCGCCGATTAACTGCGACCCCAAACAGATCCCCACCACGATTTTTCGTGCCGCAATCGCCTGGTTTATCAGATGTTGCTCTGCCTGAGAGTCAAAGTATGGGCACTCTGCGAGCGTGGTGCGGGGTGACTGCGGCCCACCAAATACCACCAACATATCGAAGCCATCGGCATTAGCGGGAACAGTTTCTCCGGCGTAAACGCGCGACCAACTGATGGTATAGCCGCGTGATTCGGCCCACGGCAGGTACGCGCCAGCAGATTCGAAAGACTCATGAATAACAAAATGAACTCGCACTTTTTCTCTCCTGTTAGCGCTTTAGCGCCTGATGGATATCAGTCGCCAGCTTATCAATGTCGCTGTCTGCTAATGTTGACAGCGTAATGCGCAGGCCATGCGCAGGCGTATTGACGCCAAACACTTCGCCTTCACGTACCAGCCAGCCGGACTTTGCCAGCGCAAAAGCGATCGCCTGGCTGTTATCTTCTAGCGGCAGCCACAGATTAAGACCGTCGCTGTCGGGCAGCGTAATGCCATGAAGCCGCAGAGCCGCTGTCAGCTTTTGCTGCTGGGCGGCGTAAAACTGCTGAGTTTGCGCCAGCGTGTGTTGATAAGTCTCGTCACTCAGGCAGGCGCAGGCCAGATCCTGCAGCAGATGGCTGACCCACTGACTGCCGGCGTTGAGCCGTAAACGCAGTTTCGCGGAAGTGAGTGGATCGCTGGCGACGATGGCCAGGCGTAAATCCGGGCCTAAAGTTTTCGACATTGAGCGGACAATCGCCCAGTGCGTGGTTTCCTTCGCAATCACCGGATACCAACGGCATGCGGACAGCAGCGCAAAGTGGTCGTCGACGATCACCAGCGTCTGCGGATAGCGGGTCAGGATTTCCTGCAATTGCGCCGCGCGGGATGCGCTCAGACTGCATCCTGTCGGATTATGGGCGCGCGGCGTCAGAATCACCGCCCGCGCGCCTTTCTGTAGCGCGATTTCCAGCATGTCTGGCTGCATGCCTTCGCTGTCAACGTTGACCGGACTGGCGGAGAATCCGGCATAACGCAGCATGTTGATGCTGCTCAAAAAGCATGGATCTTCTACCACAACGCTGTCGCCAGGCAGTAAATGGGCGCACAGCAGCCGCTCAATGGCATCAATGGCGCCGCTGGTGATATCAATTTCTCCCTTGGCTGGCATCGCATCTTGCATCCATTGTGCGGCCCACGCCTTAAGGCCGGGTGATACAGCGGCATCACCGTACAAACGAGGATTCTTATTTATTTGCGCGAAATAACGGCTGAGGTCGGGAAGACGCGCGGGGGCTGGATTACCGCCGGAAAGATCGATAAGCGCGGTATCCGGATTGCCGCCTTCCAGCGCAACGGGGGCTGAAATCCCCTTGATTACCGTGCCGTTACGTCCCTGGCTTTGTGCCAGCCCGGAGGTGACCAGGCGTTTATAAGCCGCCGCAACAGTATTACGGTTAACGTTCAATGCTGTTGCCAGTTCACGCACCGGCGGTAACGTTTCTCCTGCTGCCAACGTGCCTGTAGCGACATGTTGACGAATACTGTCAAAAATTTCGTTAGCGGTTTTTCCGTCGATCATTATTGACCTATGACAAAATGAATTTTAGCATATGACGATAATAGTGAGGCGTAAGCCCGCTGTCCAGCGAGAGGAGAAATTTATGGAGCAGGGGAGTGATATTCAGTCAGTGCTCTTCGGCGACAAGCATCGGGCGTTACAGACCGATATCGTCGCCGTCCAGTCACAGGTGGTTTATGGCAGCGTAGGCAACAGCATCGCCGTTCCGGCCATTAAAGCGCAGGGATTACGCGTGACGGCAGTGCCAACGGTGCTGTTCAGTAATACCCCGCATTATGAAACATTTTACGGCGGCGTTATTCCGGCCGACTGGTTTAGCGGGTATCTCCGCGCCTTGAATGAGCGTGATGCTTTACGCGAGCTGAAGGCGGTGACTACAGGCTATATGGGCAGTGCAGAGCAAATCGCTCTGTTAGCACAGTGGCTGGAAACGGTACGGGCTACGCATCCGACAGTGTGCATTTTGGTCGACCCGGTGATTGGCGATACGGACAGCGGTATGTATGTAAAAGCTGAAATTCCGCAGGCCTACCGTCAGCACCTGCTGCCGCTGGCTCAGGGACTGACGCCGAACGTGTTTGAACTGCAAATGCTGAGCGGAAAGCCGTGTCGTACGCTTGATGAAGCCATCACGGCGGCGCAATTGCTGCTTACCGAAACGCTGAAATGGGTGGTGATCACCAGTGCGCCGGGGGATAGCGAAGATATTATTAACGTGGCGGTAGTGACGGCTGAAACGGTTGAGGTGTTCGCTCATCCACGGGTTAAAACGGATCTGAAGGGAACTGGCGATCTGTTTTGTGCTGAGCTGGTGAGCGGTATTGTGCTGGGTAAAGCGCTGACAACCGCGACGCACGATGCAGCTCAGCGCGTACTGGAAGTGATGAAATGGACCAATCTGTGCGGTTGTGATGAGTTAATTCTGCCACCGGCAGGGGAGGCGCGATGAAGAGTTACCGGCTGGTGGTTCGCCAGAATGGGCGTATGGTTGGACATTTTGACACCAGCGGGGCAACGGCGCTGGAAGATATCTGTGTGGCGCGGGCCATGTTTGGCATCGCGGGTGGCTACAATTGTGAACTGTTAGTGGCGGATTCGGAGCGACGGATGCTGGAAAGCGGGCCGGAAGGGATGAAAATCCTGATGCGCGAAGCGTGTTACCGACCAGTCACCTCACAAATTTAGCGTTATCCGGCAGATTTTGAGGTCTGCCAGATAAAAAAATGGCGCCATCAGGCGCCATTCTTCTCTGCAGCAAGAATTACTTCTTGATGCGGATAACCGGAGTTTCACCCACTGTCACGCTACCGGACAGTTTGATCAGCTCTTTGATTTCGTCCATGTTGGAGATAACAACCGGAGTCAGGGTAGACTTGGCTTTTTCTTCCAGCAGCGGCAGATCGAATTCAATAACCGGGTCGCCCACTTTAACGCGCTGACCTTCTTCAGCGATGCGCTTAAAGCCTTCGCCTTTCAGTTCAACGGTATCAATACCGAAGTGAACAAACAGCTCAATGCCGCTGTCGGATTCGATAGAGAAAGCGTGGTTGGTTTCAAAGATTTTGCCGATGGTGCCATCAACAGGGGCGACCATTTTGTTACCGGTTGGTTTGATAGCGATGCCATCACCAACGATTTTTTCAGCAAAAACTACATCCGGCACGTCTTCGATGTTGACGATCTCGCCAGAGAGCGGAGCAACAATCTCAATAGTTCCGGTGTCTTTCTTATCATCAGAAACCAGAGATTTCAGTTTATCGAACAAACCCATGATCTTCTCCTAAGCAGTAAATTGGGCCGCATCTCGTGGATTAGCAGATTGTTTTTTCTTCAATGAACTTGTTAACCAGCGTCATTAACTCGTCCGTTGTCGGTTGAGCAAGAGCCTGCTCTGCTAACACCTTCGCATCTTCGAAGTTCGTGTTACGGATAATCTTCTTAATGCGCGGGATAGAAATGGCGCTCATAGAGAATTCGTCCAGACCCATCCCCAGCAACAGAAGTGTAGCACGTTCGTCGCCTGCAAGCTCACCACACATGCCAGTCCATTTGCCTTCCGCATGAGAAGCATCAATAACTTGCTTGATCAGCGTCAGCACAGATGGCGACATCGGTTGGTAAAGGTGTGAAATCATATCATTACCACGGTCAACTGCCAGGGTGTACTGCGTTAAATCATTGGTGCCGATACTAAAGAAATCAACTTCTTTGGCTAAATGACGCGCAATTGTTGCCGCTGCCGGTGTTTCCACCATCACGCCAATCTCAATGCTTTCGTCAAATGCTTTACCTTCGTCGCGCAGTTCCTGTTTGTAGATTTCGATCTCTTTGCGTAGTGCGCGCACTTCTTCAACAGAGATGATCATTGGGAACATGATGCGCAGTTTGCCGAAAGCAGAGGCGCGCAGGATAGCGCGAACCTGATCCCGCAGGATCTCTTTACGATCCATGGCGATACGTACGGCACGCCAGCCCAAGAACGGGTTCTCTTCTTTCGGGAAGTTCATGTACGGCAGCTCTTTATCGCCGCCGATGTCCATGGTACGGACGATGACCGCCTGAGAGCCACAGGCTTCAGCAACGGCTTTATACGCGGCAAACTGTTCTTCTTCAGTCGGCAGCGATTCACGGTCCATGAACAGGAATTCGGTGCGGTACAGACCAACACCTTCGGCGCCATTACGCTCAGCGCCTTCAACGTCACGAACGGTACCGATGTTGGCGCAAACTTCTACCTGATGTCCGTCCAGCGTGATAGCCGGGAGATCTTTCAGCTTAGCGAGTTCCGCTTTTTCGGTAGCAACCTGCTCCTGAACGGCGCGCAGTTGCTCAATAACTTCATTGGTCGGATTGACGTAAACCTGGTTGTTTACGGCATCCAGAATCAGATAGTCGTCGTTTTTAACCTGAGAGGTGACGCTACCCGTACCTACGATGGCTGGCAGTTCCAGAGAACGCGCCATGATAGAAGTATGGGAAGTCCGTCCGCCCGCGTCGGTGATGAAACCCAGCACCTTGTTCAGGTTCAGCTGTGCGGTTTCTGACGGGGTCAGGTCTGCGGCTACCAGGATAACTTCTTCCTGAATAGCGCTCAGGTCGATAATAGCCAGACCCAGGATGTTACGCAGCAGGCGTTTACCGATGTCACGTACGTCAGCCGCACGTTCTTTCAGGTATTCATCATCCAGCTCTTCAAGGGCTGTGGCCTGACCTTCGATAACTTCATGCGCAGCTGCATCAGCCGTCATGTGCTTATCTTTAATCAGGGCTATGATTTCCTGCTCCAGCTCCTCATCTTCGAGCAGCATGATATGCCCTTCAAAGATGGCTTCTTTTTCTTCACCGAACGTTTCACCAGCTTTGGTTTTGATCGCTTCCAGTTGCGCAGATGCCTTGGCACGACCGCTCAGAAAACGTTCAACTTCCTGATCAACCTTGTCGGCAGAAATTTTTTTCCGGTCAATGACGATCTCGTCTTCTTTCAGCAGCAATGCTTTACCGAAAGCGATACCCGGGGATGCTAAAATGCCTGAAATCATAACCCTACCTTACTTGTGACTGATATTTAAAAGAACTCGTTGAACTTACTCGAGTTCAGCCATCAGTTTAACCAGATGCTCAACTGCTTTCTGCTCGTCTTCACCTTCTGCGGACAGGGTGACAACGGTACCCTGAGTCAGGCCCAGAGTCTGCAGTTTAAACAGGCTTTTGGCGCTAGCGCTTTTGCCGTTGGAAGTCACAGTAATTTCAGAAGTAAAGCCTTTTGCTTCTTTAACAAACTGAGCAGCAGGGCGAGTATGCAGACCGTTCGGAGCGGTAATGGTAACTTCTTGCTGGAACATTATATTTCCCCAACTTATAGGTTTAGTGTTGTGGAACTAAAGTCTAGCCTGGCGGTTCAACTTTAGCCTGTATTGTTAGCATCGGCGTAAACTGGACGCGACACAAAAGGAGTTCGGTGCAATCCGTTGCTGGCAACTTCTTGCCGCTGACGTTTCGTTCGTCATTAAACATTATGCCGCGAAAGGAAGAGTTGAACCAAATCATAAAATCGATTCAGCTAGCGCTTTTCCTGTAACGATTAATTTCGCGCATCAAAATAATTAGTTTGGTTAAATACCAGTTCCGGCGGGTTGAATCAATGCCAGGAGAGTTGAAAATTTGAAGCAGGCCACAAAAAAGCACCCCAAAGGGTGCTTTTTTACGCGTTTTTAACATGCTGGCATTACTGTTGCAGTTCTTTCTCTGTGAAGAGATCGGCAAACAGTGCAGTGCTCAGATAACGCTCACCCGATGACGGTAGGATAACCACAATATTCTTATTGGTAAAGGATTCATCTTCCTGGAGCTTAAGCGCGGCAGCCACGGCTGCGCCAGAAGAGATCCCCGCCAGAATACCTTCTTCTTCCATCAGGCGGCGCGCGGTAGAAATAGCTTCATCATTGGTGATGGCAACGACTTTATCGATAAGCTTCAGATCAAGGTTGCCAGGAATGAAGCCCGCGCCAATACCCTGAATTTTATGCGGGCCAGGTTTGAGTTCTTCACCCGCCAATGCCTGGGCGATAACAGGGGAGTCAGTAGGTTCTACCGCGACGGTAATCAGATCGGTTTTGCCTTTAGTGCCTTTAATGTAACGGGTCACGCCAGTTAGCGTACCGCCGGTGCCGACACCGGAAATAAAGACATCAACCTGGCCATCGGTATCTTCCCAGATTTCCGGGCCGGTGGTTTTTTCGTGAATTTCCGGGTTCGCCGGGTTGCTGAACTGCTGCAGCAGCAGGAATTTTTCCGGATCGCTGGCTACGATTTCTTCCGCTTTCTGAATTGCGCCCTTCATACCTTTTGCGCCTTCAGTCAGCACCAGGTTCGCGCCCAGCGCTTTTAAAAGCTTGCGGCGCTCAATGCTCATGGTTTCCGGCATGGTCAGAGTCAGTTTGTAACCACGGGCGGCGGCAACGTAGGCCAGCGCAATCCCCGTGTTGCCGCTGGTCGGTTCTACCAGCTCAACGCCCGGTTTCAGTACACCACGTTTTTCGGCATCCCAAATCATATTGGCACCGATACGGCATTTGACGCTAAAGCTTGGGTTGCGTGATTCCACCTTCGCCAGAATGCGTCCGTTACCGATACGGTTCAGTCGAACCAGCGGCGTATGACCGATAGTCAGCGAGTTATCTTCAAAAATCTTACTCATGGCCTGTCCTTAACTGTATGAAATTGGGATACCGCTTCAGCATACCTGTTGAGAAAGTATGGGGAAGTAAGGAATTCGCATATCTATATGCTGATGAGAAATAATGCGTAGCAGTATGGAATAAGAGCGGGCATAAGCCAGCCCGCTTTTACACATTTTTGCATTACTTCCATAACGCATGCTTAGCACGATAGCAGTCTACCCACATCGCCGTGGCACCACAAACCGCTACCGGCATGATGAACAGATTGAGCACCGGAATCATGGTGAACAGGCTGGTCAATGCGCCAAACTGCATATTGGTCACCTTGCGCGTGCGCAGCGCGACGCGCATCTCCTTAAAAGGGACCTTATGGTTATCAAAAGGATAATCGCAGTACTGAATAGCCAGCATCCACGCGCTGAACAGGAACCACAGGACCGGGGCGACGGTCTGCCCAATGCCAGGAATAAAATAGAGAATCAGCAATACGAAGGCGCGCGGGAGATACCACGCCAGCTTTTGCCATTCGCGTTTCATAATGCGCGGAACGTCTTTCATAATGCCGAGAATGCCGGTGTCGGGCGGTGTTGCGCCCGTTAAGCGCGCTTCCAGCTGTTCAGCCAGCAGACCGTTAAACGGTGCGGCGATCCAGTTGGCGATAGTGGAGAACAGGTAGCCGAACACCAACAGCACGGAAATGGTCACAATCGGCCACAGTAAATAGCTGAGCCACTGAAGCCAGTCAGGGACGTGACTCATCAGCGCGGGAACCCAGTTACCGAGTTGTGTAAATAACCACCAGAATGCGCCGCCCATCAGCAGGATATTCACCAGCAAAGGCAGAATAACAAAACGACGAATGCCCGGTTGGGTGATGAGCTTCCATCCCTGAGAAAAGTAATAAAGGCCGCTGCGAGGTACAACTGCAGATGATGAAACCATGGTCAGGACGTACTCCTTGTTATATAAGCTCTGGTAAACTGTGCGTATCTTACCGGGTTGTTGAGCGTTAAGCTGTTCGGAAATGTTCGAAAAAACAGCAAAAAGCACAATTTTGTTCATCTTTATGCCGTGAAAGCCAAGAGTACACTTGCACTTGGCGTAATCGACAAATACTCTTAGTGAGTAAATGTTTGCCGTGGTGGCAAGGTGTTAGAACAACAGAGAATATAATGATGCAGGATTTGCGTCTGATATTAATCATTGTTGGCGCGATCGCCATAATCGCTTTACTGGTACATGGTTTTTGGACTAGCCGTAAAGAGCGGTCTTCTATATTCCGCGATCGCCCACTGAAACGCATGAAGTCTAAACGTGAAGACGAGGATTCGTTCGACGACAACGTCGAGGAAGACGAAGGCGTGGGTGAAGTTCGCGTTCATCGTGTGAATCATGCTCCCGGTAATGCGCAGGAACATGGTGTTCCTCCTCAGTCGCCGCAACACCAGTACCAGCCGCCTTATGCGTCTGCTCAGCCGCGTCAGCCTGCGCAGCAGCCTGCACAAGCGCCGGTACCGCCGCCGCATGTTCAGCAGCAGCCTGTACAACCGCAGCAGCCGGTGCAACATCAGCCTGTTCAGCAGCCACCTGTGCAGCAACCTGTTGCCCCGCAGGTTCAGCAACCTGCTCAGCAAGCACCGCAACCTGCGCCGCAGACCTTCCAGCCAGCAGAGCCTGTTGTTGAACATCAACCGCAGCCCGAGCCGGTAGTAGAAGAAGCGCCTGTTGCTGAAAAACCGCAGCGTAAAGAAGCGGTCATCATTATGAACGTTGCGGCTCATCATGGTAGCGAGCTCAACGGGGAAGTGCTGCTCAACAGCATTCAGCAGGCCGGTTTCAAATTTGGCGATATGAATATTTTCCATCGTCATTTGAGCCCGGATGGCAGCGGTCCGTCGCTGTTCAGCCTCGCTAATATGGTTAATCCGGGAACGTTTGACCCAGAAATGACGGGCGACTTCAGCACCCCTGGTGTGACTATTTTTATGCAGGTTCCGTCCTACGGGGACGAGCTGCAAAACTTTAAGCTGATGCTGCAGTCCGCACAGCACATTGCCGATGAAGTGGGTGGTGTGGTGCTCGACGATCAACGTCGCATGATGACGCCGCAGAAACTGCGCGAGTATCAGGACCGCATCCGCGAAGTTAAAGAATCTCGCGCCTGATTTTCCTCTGGCGTGACATTTCCTTTCTAAACCCCCGCCTGTCGGGGGTTTTTTATCATTGATGGTGCGATATGGAATCAATCGAACAACAACTGACAGAACTGCGAACCACGCTTCGCCATCATGAGTATCTCTACCATGTGATGGACGCGCCGGAAATTCCCGATGCGGAATACGATCGCCTGATGCGCGAACTGCGCGAGCTGGAAGCGCAGCATCCGGACCTTGTTACCCCCGACTCGCCAACCCAACGCGTTGGCGCCGCGCCGTTAACCGCGTTCAGCCAGATTCGTCATGAAGTGCCGATGCTGTCGCTGGATAACGTGTTTGATGAAGAGAGTTTTCTCGCCTTCAACAAGCGCGTGCAGGACAGACTAAAGAGTACCGATAAACTGACCTGGTGCTGTGAACTGAAACTGGACGGCCTGGCAGTCAGTATCCTGTATGAAAACGGTGTGCTGGTCAGCGCCGCAACGCGTGGTGATGGCACCACGGGTGAGGATATTACCTCTAACGTGCGCACCATTCGCGCAATCCCGTTAAAACTGCGTGGCGAAAACATCCCTTCACGTCTGGAAGTGCGCGGTGAAGTGTTCCTGCCGCAGGCCGGATTTGAAAAAATTAACGAAGAGGCCCGCCGCACTGGCAACAAAGTGTTTGCTAACCCGCGTAACGCAGCGGCCGGTTCATTGCGCCAGCTCGATCCGCGTATCACAGCGAAGCGACCGCTTACTTTCTTCTGCTATGGCGTTGGTGTGTTGGAAGGCGGCACGCTGCCAGATACCCATCTGGGCCGCCTGCTGCAATTTAAAGAGTGGGGCCTGCCGGTAAGCGACAGAGTGGCGCTTTGCGACTCCCCGGAGGAAGTACTTGCTTACTATCACAAGGTTGAAGAAGACCGACCAACGCTGGGATTTGATATCGATGGCGTGGTGATCAAAGTCAACTCCATGGCGTTGCAGGAGCAACTGGGCTTTGTTGCCCGCGCGCCGCGCTGGGCTGTGGCCTTTAAGTTCCCGGCGCAGGAGCAGATGACTTTTGTACGCGATGTTGAGTTTCAGGTTGGACGTACCGGGGCGATTACGCCCGTCGCTCGCCTTGAGCCGGTCCAGGTTGCCGGGGTGCTGGTCAGTAACGCAACGCTGCATAACGCTGATGAAATCGAGCGTCTGGGGTTGCGTATTGGCGATAAAGTCGTCATTCGCCGTGCGGGCGATGTCATCCCGCAGGTGGTGAACGTCGTGCTTTCTGAACGCCCGGAAGATACCCGCGAAATTGTGTTTCCAGCGCATTGTCCGGTTTGCAACTCTGATGTTGAACGTGTGGAAGGCGAAGCGATCACTCGCTGCACCGGCGGTTTAATCTGTGGAGCACAGCGTAAGGAATCGCTGAAACACTTTGTTTCCCGCCGCGCGCTCGACGTTGACGGTATGGGCGACAAAATTATCGATCAACTGGTCGATAAAGAGTATGTCCACACGCCGGCGGATCTTTTCACCCTGACCGCCGGTAAACTGACGGGGCTTGATCGTATGGGGCCGAAGTCGGCGCAAAACGTGGTCAATGCGCTGGAAAAAGCGAAAGAAACCACGTTTGCCCGTTTCCTCTATGCGCTAGGCATTCGTGAAGTCGGCGAAGCTACGGCTGCTGGTCTGGCGGCGTATTTTGGCACGCTCGACGCGCTGGAAGCCGCTTCTATTGAAGAGCTGCAAAAAGTGCCGGATGTCGGCATTGTGGTGGCGACGCACGTGTTTAATTTCTTCGCCGAAGAGAGCAACCGCGAGGTAATTGTTCAACTGCTGGCGCAGGGGATCCACTGGCCAGCGCCGGTGGTCATTAACGCTGAAGAAATCGACAGCCCCTTCGCTGGTAAAACGGTAGTGCTGACCGGGAGCCTGAGCCTGATGTCGCGCGATGACGCCAAAGCGAGACTGACCGAGTTAGGTGCAAAAGTGGCCGGTAGCGTGTCGAAGAAAACCGATCTGGTGATTGCCGGTGAAGCGGCGGGTTCGAAACTGGCAAAAGCACAGGAACTGGGTATTGCCGTGATCGATGAAGCTGAAATGATCCGCTTACTGGGTGCCTGAGATGGAAAAAGAGCAGCTGGTTGACATCGCCAATACTGTGATGCCCTTTGGCAAATATAAAGGGCGTCGGTTGATTGATGTCCCGGAAGAGTATCTGCTGTGGTTTGCCCGTAAGGATGAATTCCCGCCGGGCAAGCTTGGCGAGCTGATGCAAATCACGCTGCTGATTAAAACTGAGGGGCTGACGCAACTGGTGCAGCCCCTGAAACGTCCTCTTTAAGCCTTCGCGGCGCGGCTTTTCTGTTGCGCCTGCAATGCGTCCGTCTGTTGCTTGTAGCGACGCGCCAGCACGGCGCACACCATTAGCTGTATTTGATGGAAGATCATCAACGGCAGCACCATCATCCCAATCACCGAAGTCGGGAACAAAATATTTGCCATTGGGATCCCGTTCGCCAGGCTCTTTTTCGAACCGCAGAATACAATGGTGATTTCATCAGCTTTGTTAAAGCCGCATTTGCGCGCAACAAAGACATTTATGCCAATCACGATTGCCAGCAGTATGATGCTGACCACCACGATAAACAGCAGTGAACCCACCCCCACTTTGTGCCAGATCCCGTTAACGACGGCTTCACTGAAGGCGGAGTACACCACCAGCAAAATAGAGGATTGATCCGTTTTCGCGATCCATTTTTTATGTCGAGAAACCCAGTTTCCAATCCACGGACGTGAAAGGTGACCCAGCACGAACGGCAGCAGCAGCTGCAACATGATTTTTCCCACCTGCTCCAGGCTGCCTTCTGCGCCGTGCATATTCATCACCAGCCCTACCAGCAGCGGCGAGAGAAAAATACCCAGCAGACTGGAGGCCGAAGCAGAACAAACGGCGGCGGCAACGTTACCGCCCGCCAGCGACGTAAAAGCGATGGCTGACTGCACAGTGGCAGGCAAAATACACAGGTACAGGAAACCGGTGTACAGCATCGGGTCAACGTTGACCGGCGCCCACCAGGCGAACAGAACGCCCAGAACCGGGAAGACAACAAACGTGCTGCACATCACCCACAGATGCAAACGCCAGTGGCTACCACCGGCAATAATGGCTTCACGCGAGAGTTTCGCTCCGTGCATAAAAAACAGCAGGGCAATGGCGGCGGTGGTTAAGCCTTCAAAGAAAGGCACAAAACCACCTTCGGCCGGGAAAAAGGACGCCAGCAAAACAACGGTAATCAGCGTTATCGTGAACGGATCAAGAATACGAAAAAGTTTCATAAAGACTCCTGAAATTCGGTAGTAACATTTTGCTTTTTTCCGTTTGAGAAATAAAATTGATTTATTGCATCCATATATGAATCGAATAGATGAATTACTCTCTACGTCAGTTGCGTATCTTTGTCACCGTCGCTCAGGCCAAAAGCTTTAGCCGGGCGGGGGATATCATCGGCTTAAGCCAGTCGGCGGTCAGCCATAGTGTCAAAGAGCTGGAAGGGCAGACAGGTGTGCGGTTATTGGACAGAACGACGCGGGAAGTGGTGCTGACGGAGGCCGGACACCAGTTGGCGGCGCGGCTGGAACGTATTCTGGATGAATTGCACAGCACGCTGCGCGAAGCCGGACAGGTAGGAACGCAGTTAACCGGCACGGTGCGGGTTGCCGCCAGCCAGACGATCTCTGCTCATCTTATTCCGCAGTGTATTGCCCAGAGTAATCAGCTTTATCCGGCTATCGATTTTGTGCTGCACGACCGGCCACAGCAGTGGGTGCTGGAGAGTATTCGCCAGGGAGAAGTGGATTTTGGCATTGTGATTGATCCCGGCGCAGTCACCGATTTGCAGTGTGAAGCCGTGCTGTCCGAACCGTTCCTGCTGCTGTGTCGCCAGGATCATCCGTTAGCCCAACGAGAGTGGGTGAACTGGCAGGATTTGTATCACGAACGCCTGGTGCTACAGGATTATGCTTCCGGTAGTCGACCGCTGATCGACGCTGCGCTGGCCCATTTTTCCATTGATGCCAATATCGTTCAGGAGATTGGCCATCCCGCCACGCTGTTTCCGATGGTTGAGGCGGGGATTGGCATCAGCGTGCTGCCCGCGCTGGCGCTCCCCTTACCGCAGGGCAGTCACTTGCAGGTTAAGCGCCTGACGCCGGTTGTTGAACGGCAACTGATGCTGGCCCGACGTAAAAACCGCTCTTTATCAACCGCTGCTCAGGCGCTGTGGGATGTGGTGCGTATGCAGGCCAGTGAATTAACCGCAGCCCGCTCCCGCGATCCGTTGTATCAGTTATAACGCTCACGCTGATGGTTATCAGAGGGGAAATGGTTCTTCTCTGCATAGCAAAAAGGCGCCTTTAGGGCGCCTTTTTACATTGGTGGGTCGTGCAGGATGACTCGCTTCGCTCGCCCTTCGGGCCGTCGCCGTAAACGGCTCCGTTGTCTCACTGCGTCCGACTCGACCTGCTGCAGGTTCGAATCTTATAAATTGCAGATAGCAAAAAGGCGCCTTTAGGGCGCCTTTTTACATTGGTGGGTCGTGCAGGATTCGAACCTGCGACCAATTGATTAAAAGTCAACTGCTCTACCAACTGAGCTAACGACCCGAAGTGGTGGGTGATGACGGGATCGAACCGCCGACCCCCTCCTTGTAAGGGAGGTGCTCTCCCAGCTGAGCTAATCACCCCCGCTGTGTGGAGTCGCATTATAGGGAGAGTTGAAAATGAGTCAACGCATTTTCTAAAGAAATTGTTCGTTCGTCGTAAATTTAAACAAAACGATCGCAAAACAATCCGTGCGGCATGATTTGTATACGAAAATGGCAAAGCGTAATGTTCCAACCTGAACAACATTGAGGAATCAGACCACGGTGATAGAATACGAGCCTGATAATCTTCCCTGGATTTGCCGGTTGTCGGCATCTTTATAAACGTAAGGCCATTTCATGAAAATCAAAACTCGCTTCGCGCCAAGCCCGACAGGCTACCTGCACGTCGGCGGTGCGCGTACTGCTCTTTATTCCTGGCTTTTTGCACGCAACCATGGCGGTGAGTTTGTGCTGCGTATTGAAGACACCGATCTCGAACGCTCCACTCCGGAAGCTATTGAAGCCATTATGGATGGCATGAACTGGCTGAATCTGGAATGGGATGAAGGCCCGTACTTCCAGACCAAACGTTTTGATCGCTACAACGCGGTGATTGATGAAATGCTGGAAGCAGGCACCGCATATAAATGCTACTGCTCTAAAGAGCGTCTGGACGCGCTGCGCGAAGAGCAGATGGCGAACGGTGAGAAGCCGCGTTACGACGGCCGCTGCCGCCACGGCCACGAGCATCATGCCGCTGATGAACCTTGCGTGGTACGTTTTGCCAACCCGCAGGACGGTTCCGTTATTTTTGACGACCAGATCCGTGGGCCGATCGAATTCAGCAACCAGGAGCTGGATGATTTGATCATTCGCCGTACCGACGGTTCCCCGACCTACAACTTCTGCGTTGTTGTCGACGACTGGGATATGGAAATCACCCACGTTATTCGTGGTGAAGACCATATCAACAACACTCCGCGTCAAATCAATATCCTGAAAGCGCTGAACGCGCCGGTGCCAGTTTACGCACACGTATCAATGATCAACGGTGACGATGGTAAAAAACTCTCCAAACGTCACGGTGCGGTCAGCGTTATGCAATACCGCGACGACGGTTACCTGCCGGAAGCGCTGCTGAACTATCTGGTGCGTCTGGGCTGGTCCAGTGGCGATCAGGAAATTTTCACCCGTGAAGAGATGATCAAACTGTTCTCCCTTGGTGCGGTGAGCAAGTCTGCGAGTGCGTTTAACACTGAAAAACTGCAGTGGCTGAACCATCACTATATTAATGCGCTGGCGCCGGAATATGTAGCAACCCATCTGCAATGGCACATTGAGCAGGAAAATATCGATACTCGCGTAGGCCCGCAGCTGTCAGAGCTGGTTAAACTGCTCGGTGAGCGCTGCAAAACGCTGAAAGAGATGGCGCAGAGCTGCCGCTACTTCTACGAAGACTTTGCCGAGTTCGACGCTGATGCAGCGAAGAAACACCTGCGCCCGGTTGCACGTCAGCCGCTGGAAGTGGTTCGTGACAAGCTGGCTGCGATTAGCGAGTGGACGGCAGAAAACGTGCACCATGCGATTCAGGCAACGGCTGATGAGCTGGAAGTTGGTATGGGTAAAGTCGGGATGCCGCTGCGCGTAGCCGTTACCGGCGCGGGTCAGTCCCCGGCGCTAGACGTTACGGTGCATGCGATTGGTAAATCCCGCAGCATTGAGCGTATTAATAAAGCGCTGGCGTTTATTGCTGAGCGTGAAAGCCAGCAATAAGACTGATTGACCGATGAAACAACGGCAGGAGCGTATCCTGCCGTTTTTTTGCCTGTTATTCAGACTCATCAATACCCAAACGAGTAAGAAAAGTGCGAATACCTTCGCGCGAAATATACATCGCCAGCTTTTCTTGTTCCGTTGGGGACATGTTGTCCAGTGCGCTAATTATCTGGCGACACGCGTGGCTGCGTACTACGTGGGTGTATTCTGCCAGCGGTTCTTCAGCCTGATAAACTTCAGGAACTTTGCGAAAAGCGGGAATATTGAGCAGAAACGCGCGGACGCTGGAGTCAATATGAATCAGTCTGGCACGACCACCTTTAACGCCGGGAAACTTTTCGGTAGTCCAGTTTTGTTCTCTGATCCAACGATTGACGGTTTGTTTGGCAACCCCGAGACATTCCGCCAGCTCTTCGGTCGTCATTTTGCTGCGTAATTTTTTCATATTATTTGTTTTCGCGGATCCCTAAACGCTGTAATAAACCCGTAATGCCTTCACGCAGGATCAGTGAGGTAAACATTTTCTGTTCTGTCGGCGTCATTTCTTTAGCGAGCCTAATCAGCAGCGCTTCAACAGAGGTATCGCCGGATAACGATAAGTTATCTGATAAACCTTCGGCTGAACGCTCAGCGCTGCGAATGTATTCACGAACTTGTTCGGTGACGTGAACCAGCCGGGCTTTACCGCCCTGAACGCCTGGTTTTGGTGATGTCGCCCAACCTTCTTTGCGCACCCATTTATTGATGGTCTGTCGGCTGTATCCGGTCAGATTAGCAAGTTCTTCTGGCGTCATCCGTTCCTTGAACATAACGATTCCCTGAATAGTCGTGGGGTTAATTAGTGGTTCATTTTATAGCACCATTTTAGTAGAAACCGTGACGCGTTTAACTACTGAATGCGAGTTGTTACGCAATGTTCTTCATTTGACTGCTTTTTCAGCGATTGAATTCTATGAGTTAATTTTGCCGTTGACACACGCGAAGGGAATTCATATGATGCCGCCCGTCAACTCGACAAGCTTTACGTAATGGGGCTATAGCTCAGCTGGGAGAGCGCTTGCATGGCATGCAAGAGGTCAGCGGTTCGATCCCGCTTAGCTCCACCAAATTTAATCCCAATGAATTTGGTACGTACGTAAAAGCATCGTGGGGCTATAGCTCAGCTGGGAGAGCGCTTGCATGGCATGCAAGAGGTCAGCGGTTCGATCCCGCTTAGCTCCACCAAAATTTAAACCCTCGCTGAAAAGCGGGGGTTTTTTGTTTCTGCATCCAGCCAGTTCTTACTCTTTATCTCTTTGGTTTGCTGAATCGCAGGCATAAAAAAACCGGGGAGAATCTGAATCTCCCCGGTTTTATCACTGCGACGTTGTCTTACGCTTACAGCACCAGTGCGGCGATAGATGCAGACAGTACGCTCACCAGCGTAGAGCCGTACACCAGCTTCAGACCAAAGCGAGAAACCACGTTACCTTGCTCTTCGTTCAGGCCTTTAATCGCACCGGCGATAATACCGATGGAAGAGAAGTTAGCGAAGGAAACCAGGAACACGGACAGGATGCCTTCTGCGCGCGGGGAGAGCGTAGCGGCGATTTTCTGCAGATCCATCATCGCAACGAACTCGTTGGAAACCAGTTTAGTCGCCATGATACTGCCCACCTGCAGCGCTTCGCTGGACGGCACACCCATTACCCATGCAACCGGGTAGAAGATGTAACCCAGGATGCCCTGGAAGGAGATGCTGTAGCCAAACCAACCGGTCACGGTGGCGAACAGGGCGTTCAGGGCAGCGATCAGTGCGATGAAACCAATCAGCATCGCCGCAACGATAATTGCCACTTTGAAACCAGCCAGAATGTATTCACCCAGCATTTCGAAGAAACTCTGGCCTTCGTGCAGGTTAGACATCTGGATATTTTCTTCGCTGGCATCAACGCGGTAAGGGTTGATCAGCGACAGCACGATAAAGGTGCTGAACATGTTCAGAACCAGCGCCGCAACCACGTATTTCGGCTCAAGCATGGTCATGTACGCGCCGACGATAGACATGGAAACGGTCGACATCGCCGTTGCTGCCATGGTGTACATACGGTTGCGAGACATTTTGCCGAGAATATCTTTATAGGCGATAAAGTTCTCAGACTGACCCAGGATCAGAGAGCTGACGGCGTTGAAGGATTCCAGTTTGCCCATACCGTTTACTTTGGATAACAGGAAACCAATCGCGCGGATGATTACCGGCAGTACGCGGATATGTTGCAAAATACCGATCAGGGCGGAGATGAAGACGATCGGGCAAAGCACTTTCAGGAAGAAGAATGCCAGGCCTTTATCGTTCATGCTACCGAAGACAAAGTTTGTCCCTTCATTAGCAAACCCGAGCAGTTTCTCAAACATCTCGGAGAAGCCTCTCACGAAGCCCAGACCGACATCAGAGTTCAGGAAGAACCATGCCAGTAACACTTCGATAACAAGCAATTGAATAACATAACGAATGCGGATTTTTTTACGGTCACTGCTTACCAGCAGTGCGAGTACCGCAACCACGGCAAGGGCCAGGACAAAATGAAGAACGCGGTCCATATTTGCTCCAAATATGAGGCAGGTTTAGTTTTCGTGCACATTCTATGTAACAACCATAAAGAAAACGAGATCAAACACACACTATAATAAGGACCTGTGACGAGATTCAAAATTAGTGATCGGTGATACACTTCCGTTATGTTTAGTATGGAAGTGAAAAGTTATGTCATTGTGCTATTCTCATAACAATAATTAAACATCTCGCCGGTATTTCCAGAATCCTTATCGATCCATAGACAAACGCTATCAGAGAAATCAACGTCACCCATTAAAATGAATTTGATAATCATTCTCAGTAGGCGTAGCTTGAAACATAGCAAAGGCTATGTTTCTGAGGCATTAAAATGACTAACGATCGCGTTGAGAGTAGCAGTGGGCGGGCAGCGCGCAAGTTGAAGCTCGCATTAATGGGACCTGCGTTCATCGCGGCGATCGGTTATATCGATCCGGGTAACTTCGCCACCAATATCCAGGCAGGGGCCAGCTTTGGTTATCAATTGCTGTGGGTGGTGGTCTGGGCAAACCTGATGGCGATGCTGATTCAGGTGCTGTCGGCAAAACTCGGCATTGCTACGGGTAAAAACCTGGCGGAGCAAATTCGCGATCATTATCCTCGCCCGGTGGTGTGGTTCTACTGGGTGCAGGCAGAAATTATCGCTATGGCAACAGACCTTGCTGAATTTATTGGCGCTGCGATTGGCTTCAAACTGATCCTCGGCGTTTCCTTATTGCAAGGGGCCGTACTCACCGGTATCGCGACGTTCTTAATTCTGATGCTGCAGCGTCGCGGTCAAAAACCGTTGGAAAAGGTGATTGGCGGCCTGCTGCTGTTTGTGGCCGCGGCTTACATTGTGGAGCTGGTTTTTTCCCAACCGAACTTCGCGCAGCTTAGTAAGGGAATGGTGATCCCAAGCCTGCCTAATTCCGAAGCGGTGTTCCTGGCCGCTGGGGTGCTCGGTGCGACTATCATGCCGCACGTCATTTATCTGCACTCTTCCTTAACTCAGCATTTGCACGGCGGAACACGCCAACAGCGCTATGCGGCCACTAAATGGGATGTGGCTATCGCCATGACGATTGCCGGATTTGTCAATCTGGCGATGATGGCGACGGCTGCCGCCGCATTTCATTTTAGCGGGCATACCGGTATTGCCGATCTCGATCAGGCGTATCTGACCCTTGAACCGTTGTTGAGTCACGCTGCAGCGACGGTGTTTGGTTTAAGCCTGGTGGCTGCGGGACTCTCTTCTACCGTGGTCGGTACGCTGGCGGGGCAGGTGGTGATGCAAGGGTTTATCCGTTTTCACATTCCGCTATGGGTACGCCGTACCGTCACCATGATGCCATCATTTATTGTGATTCTGATGGGATTGGATCCGACCCGTATTCTGGTGATGAGTCAGGTGTTGCTCAGTTTTGGTATCGCGCTGGCGCTGGTGCCGCTGCTGATCTTCACCAGCGACAGTAAGCTGATGGGGGATCTGGTCAATCGTCGTTGCGTTAAACAGATTGGCTGGGTCATTGTGATACTGGTCGTGGCGCTCAATCTCTGGCTACTGGCAGGCACGGCGATGGGGCTATAATCAACCGTGACTCGCGACGGGTCACGGTTTTAATTGAGCTTTTCCTCTATGATGTGCCCTGCATAATTAACTGGCAGGCGTTCATGAATCACTTTGATCTCTCGTTCCTGAAATATCTCCAGGACAACAGTCCGCTCCCCGTTGAAGAGGCCGTCGAGCGTTTCGGTAAAACGCTCTCCACGCTAAAACGGACAATGAAAGAGCTCAATGAACTTCTGCCAGAAAATGTCCAGCTACATCAGGATAATCAGTTTATTACCACCCGGATTGGCTACAGCGAATACCGACAGTTTTTAGCGCGCGTCCAGTTTAATCGCTATATCACTACGGCAGAAGAGAGGGTGAAGGATCTCTTTGTGGCGCTCTGTTTGCACGATGTCGTGAATAAAAATGATTATTACAAAAAATTTTATGTCAGTGCGGGAACGGTAAAAAATGATAATCCCGTCATGATGAGCCTGGTGCAGGAACGCGATCTGATTGTGCAAAGTATCCCGCGTAAGGGCTCCCGGCTTGCGGGGGATGAGTTCCAGCTGCGGCTGGCGGCGTGCATGACGATACTAAAAACGGTCGAAATTGGTGAGGATCACCGACTAATCGCCCACCAGGCCAATGAGCCGACAGGCCGTTCAATTGCCGAACAGTTTCTTCATGAGTGTGCTGCAGAGATAAACCAGGCGGCAGACTATTACGAAGATAAAATCAGTCCGGTCATCGCCCTGGGATATAACGGCAGAAAATACTTACTGGTCTATCTTAGCCTTGCCCTGCACCGTATCCGCAGGGGACACAGAATTACGGAGAGTTCGGCGGCTAAGTTTTTGACCACCTTTCCTTATGGCGTATTGCCTGATGCGGATGAAAATATCTGTCTGGATCTGCTGATTGCTTCACTGACTTTTACTCATCGCCCCTTCACATTATACGACGCCCGGCTGGTCTCTTACGTTAAGCGCACCTGTCACGCTTTAGCCGGATGTCTGGAAAACACCATTCACAATCAGCACGCCTGGTTTGCGGAGATTTATAATTTTATCTATGCCGCCATCATCCAGAATAAATTTCATCTCTGGTTCGATGATAAAAAGCTCCATGATGTCCAGCGACGCTATCCTGAGCTATGGGAACATGTCCAGTATGCGGTGAAAGAGATTGAACATCACTGGCAAACGACCTTTTCTGCTATTCACCTGGCAACCCTGGTGCTGATTATCAAAAAGTATGCGCTCAAAAATCGGGTTGTTGGCGATAAGAAAAAGCGGGTCATTATTGTGACGAACTCGTCAGAGAGTAAGGTCGGCTATTTTAAAGAGATGCTTTTCTCCCGCTTCCATATTGAAATCCCCGCCTGCATCAACATCAATGAGATTGCGCGGCTTCAGCAGCTCGAATTCGACCTGCTGATTACCTTTACAAACAAGATATCGAGTCATCTCCGCTACGCCGGGCTGGATTATGTCAAAGTGAATTTCTGGCTCACGCAGGACGATCTCCTGTTATTACGCGAAAATGGACTTCCCTCCGCGCGCAAAAAAATACCTGCTGAGGACTTTATTCAGCAGGTTCAGGGAATGAGCCAGGAGGCGTTAAAAATTTTTCTTGATACGCATTACAGTGATATTTTTATTTAGCCAGAGGTTGCGAAACGCCGCGACACCAGACGGCTTCCAGGTTTAACTCTGCACCCAACACGAGAATATCGGCATCTTTTCCTGACGTCAGGCTGCCTTTTCTCGCGTCAACACCAGCCAGGATTGCCGGATTAAGGCAGGCAATCTGCGCGGCTGAAACCCAGCCGTTTTCCAGCCTGTCGACCACATTTTTCACGGAGTCCAGAAAGCTCATCTCCAGTTTGCACACTTCGGACCACTCCGTGGGTGAAACCGTTCGGGTCTTTCCGCTGTGGTCGGTGATTTCAAGACAATGATTGTGAATACGAAACGTCTCCTGGCGCAGGTAATGGTGGAATTCTGATCCTTCGGGAAAATCCACATATCCCAGACAATCGCTGACCATGACCAACCGGCGATCTTTTTTCAACCGATAAAGAATGTCGAACACTTCTGGTCGCAACGTAATCCCGCTCTGCTTTGCCACTTCGGCATACGTATTCTGATGGTACATCAGCGCCCCCACCACGCCAGGCTCTCGGTGATGCAGCCCGCGCATGGCGCTAAAGGCATGGGTAAAGTGGGTTAAACCGGCTTCAATAGCGAGAGTGGTTTCATCAAAGGTGGCGTCGGTATGACCGGCTGACACGGTGACGCCAGACTGGCGTAAATAGCGGATTAGCACCAGGGCGCCCGGCAGTTCAGGTGCGAGCGTCATCAGACGGATATTTCCCCTCGCGGCGTGCTGATAGCGTTTGAATCCTTCGATACCGGGTGGTTGAATCGCGTCCTTGCTCTGCATTCCGCTGTATGCAGGGTTAATAAAGGGGCCTTCCATATGAATACCCACCGCTTCGGCACCATCTTCCGCTTTTGCGTCTGCAATCCAGTCTGCGGCGGTGGAAAGACTCTCCAGCAAGAACGTTTCCGACTGGGTGGCTGATGTTGCAAGCCACGCGGTAACCCCGGCGTTAACCAGATCCCGGCTCATCGCCTGCAAAGAACGGCGTTCACCTCTCCAGGCAAACGACCCTCTCCCCCAGCCGTGAACGTGAATATCCACAAAACCGGGCATCAGCATGGCATCGCGATAATCGACGATTTTTCCTCGCGGTGTACTGTCGAGGCCAGAAATACGTCCGCTTTCAATATGCAGATAGCCGCTTTCGATTCCATTCGGGGTGACAATGCGTTCACTTGCCAGAGAAAGCAGGGGATCAGCCATTGTCTTTCTCCCATACGCGAGCGGCCGTTTCCTCGGCGATTTCTGCGCAAAGGCCGATGTAGTGAGCAGGATCCAGCAGCGTATTAATTTCTGAGTCGCTAAAGTGCTGGCGAATAAGAGGGTCATCACGCAGCACATCAGCGTAGGGGATGCCTTCATGCGTGCTGCGCATTGCCAGTTGGTAGACGCGTTCATGTGCGGCATCTTTGCCCAGCCTTTCCACCAGCTGCATCATGATTTTTTCGCTATTAATAAGACCATGCGTTAACTGCACATTCTGGCGCATACGACCAGGATTGATGACCAGCGTTCGCGTCAACTCTTCGGCTCGCATCACAATCTCAGCCATTAACTCCATACTCTCCTGAATATTACCGTCAAAGATAAAGTAAGCGGAGCTGTCTGCTTCGAAGGGACGTGGGCTGACATACAGGCAGGAGGTCATTACTGAGTACAATTTCTGCGCGTTGGCGATGATCCCCTTCGCCAGTTTAGGATTCACTTTTTGCGGCATGGTGCTGCTGCCAACGGTGCCTTTAGTGAAGGCTTCTGAAACTTCGGCAAACTCTTCGCTTGAGGTCTGATAAACCTCTTCGGCTATTTTGTGTAACGTCGTCGCCAGCAGGCACAAATTACTGATGTATTCAGTGCGGTAAATGCGCGAGTTGCGGGAGGGAATCGCCATTGAATGCATTCCCAGCTTTTGGGCAACGCTATCCTGAACCCGGCGGCCGGTTTCACCGGTTGCGTGGAAGGCGCCCACGGCTCCCCCCATCATCACGGTAAAGACGCGTTTTTCCGCTTCCCGCATGCGCTGCTGGGCGCTCAGTAACTCATCAATCCACACGGCGGCTTTATAGCCCCAGGTTATGGGTAGCGCGTGCTTACCGTGGGTACGTCCGGCCATAATCGTTGCTTTATGGTCAGATGCCATCTTTGCCAGGTTACGCAGAATATCGTCCACAAAACCCTGCATGATGGTATCGAACTGCTTTGCCAGATAAAGCTGTGCTGTTTGCTGAATATTCTGCGTGGTGACGCCGTAATGCACGTATTTTCCGCTTTCACTGTCACAGGCTTTGACCAGCACTTTGATGACCGGAACGAAGCCGTGACCAATCTCGCGCAGCAGGCGTTCCATTTCCGTCAGGTCAATCTTATCCACGTGGCAGTTAGCGGTAATATTGACTGCGGCGCTGGCGGGGATCATGCCGTGTCCGGCCTGAGCCTGAGCCAGGGCGGCTTCAACATCGAGCCATGACTGTACCCGCGCTGGCTGCGCGAGCAGAGATTTCATTCCTCGATCGTCGATCGTTTTGCTTTTTGAATCATACAGTGCACGCATTACTATCTCCTTGAATTTATTTCGCACCGACGAGGCGGTCGTCTACCGCGTTACGGACAAATTCTACGTGTGGGCCGAATACCACATGAACATGGTTGCTGGAGGGGATAAAGGTTCCCAGCGAGCCAGATTCTTTAAGAATGGCCATGTCCATTTTTTTCTGATCTTTCAAATCAATACGTAACCGTGAAACGCAGTTTTCAACGCGCTTGATATTGTCTGTCCCGCCCAGCCCCTGAATCACCAGTTCGGCGACTTTGTCGTACTCTTTATTGTTCAGTAAGGTGCTGTCAGCGATTTCACTCTCGCGGCCTGGGGTCTTAATATCAAATTTACCGATCGCGAAGCGGAAGACGAAATAGAAGACAACAAAGTTAATCACGCCGAGGATAATTAAATTAATCCATTGGGTGTGTTCATACATCAAACCGAAAATACCAAAATCAAAAATAGTGCCGCGGATATAGCCGATGGAGACTTCCAGTAATTGCAGTGGAATGGTCAATAAGCCACAGAGTACCGCATAGACAATAAAGAGTTTTGGCGCGATAAACAGGAAGGAGAACTCCAGCGGTTCGGTAATATTCCCCAGCATGGCGGTTAGCACCACGGTCAGGATCATCCCTTTGGCAAATTTCTTATTCTTGAAATAGGCCATGTGGTACATCGCCAGACCAATCGCCGGAACGCGGAACAGCGTCGTGAGCATTTGTGATGAGGCAAGATAGCTGGTGAGCGTCGGCATATACTCTTTCCAGGCCGGATGGGTGGGACCAAGCTCAAACAGGATTTTATTGATAGCGGGTAAAATACCGACATAGGTCTGCCCGTCAATCAGGTACGTACCGCCTGCCGCGGTGAAACGCACGGTGGAACTGAGGACGTGGTGCAGGCCAAACGGGATCAGCAGGCGATTGAGCGTCATATAGATACCTGCACCAATGTTGGGTGCCATCATTATTGTTGATATGGCGCGCATACCTGCGGTAAACAGATCCCAGATAAAAGGAATGATCAAGCCGACGGGAATGGAAAAAGCAATGGCTAAGATCGCGACGGATTTTTTACCGCTGAAAAAGGCGAAAGCGAGAGGTAATTGCAGCCGGTAAAAACGGTCGGTTATTTTAGCTGCCAGCAGCCCGGCAATAATGCCGCCCAGCGCTTCGATTTTCAGCGTCTGAATACCTAATACCATTCCCTGTCCGACGAAAGCCATATCCTCTTTCGCCAGCGTACCTGCCAGCTTAAGATGCACATGCATGGCGATAAGCAGAGTCAGGTAAGCCACGACGGACGCAAATACAGCAATCCCTTTTTCTTTTTTAGACATACCGTAGGCGACACCCATCGCGAACAGTAAAGGAATATTATTAAAAACGACGCTGCTGATTAATCCCAGAGAAGAGAGAATTGCTCTGAAAATTTCATTGCCCAGAAAGGGGAGTTTATCAATCATATAGCTCTGCCCTAACGCAGCGCTAATTCCCATGACCATCCCCACAGGCGCCAGTACGGCGATCGGTAATAATAGCGATCGACCGAATGTCTGAATTTCATTCTTAAAATTAGCATTCATAAGTTAATCCTGACGTGAATTCTCTTGAGGATAAGATACGTTCAGGAGATTTTTGCTCAAGGGCAAATAGTGAAAAATAAAAAGCGCAGGATTTGACCATAAAAAAGCAGACTGCAGGCTAATGCTGGTCACTTAAGGATTGATTAGCTGCAAAGGTATTTTTTATTAAAGCGAAACGGATTGAACTGAAAGTCAGCGTACTGAAGCGATCCGAAGGAAGACGACATAAGGCGAATGGATCACGAAGTGACGATTTTTCCTGCCGGAAGCCTAGGTGGCAAGGGAGACGGTGAGCCTCCCTTGCCCGTTACGGGAATGAGGGTTTCAGATAAACAATGAACATACGGTGAACGGAACCCTTTGCCATTGTTAAAAATTCTCTGTTACCACAGGTTCCTTTTCTTAATGACGATGCCCGTGACCGCCGCGCCCACGACCGCGATGGTCGTCACGGTCATTCCAGCCTTCTCGGTAGCCGCGTTCATAAGCTTTGCGTTTATCCCAGCCACGATGGTAGCCGTTGTCATGACGCCACCAGCGATTTTTGCGCCACTCATAGTTATGGTGCCAGTAATCCCGGTCGCGCCAGCGGCCGCCATCCCAGTAGTTACCGTAATTATCGCGATCGCCAATTTGCAATTTTATTGATGGCAGCAGGGTGATTTCGCCAGCGTTCGCGGCCAGCGGTGTAAAAGCCATTAAGACTGCCGCCAGAATCAGTGACCTGAACATGTTTTCTCTCCTTCACGATCGAGCCGTAGCCGGCCTGTTAACGTAATATTACGGGGCAGTAAAGCCCCGTTTCATCGCCACAACTCTTAAATCGCAAGTGAGAGCACTTTTTGTTAATAAATGTGTCTTTATTTCAACCGACTCAGAATGGCATCAATCTCCGCGCACTCTTCAGGCGTAAAGTGACGGTTTGCCAGCATGCCGACGGCATCTTCAATTTGCGCCGGTTTACTGGCGCCAATCAGCACAGACGTAACTTTGTCTTCCCGAAGAACCCACGCGAGCGCCATCTGAGACAGCTTTTGTCCCCGTCGCTCTGCCAGTGCGTTCAGCGCTCGAACTTTTTCCAGTTTTTGTGGGGTGATCTGGTCCGGATTCAGAAAACGGCTGGTGCTTGCGGCGCGAGAATCCGCAGGAATACCGTTCAGATAGCGGTCGGTTAACTGCCCGCCAGCCAGCGGTGAGAAGGCGATACTACCGACGCCTTTTTCCTGTAAAAGCGACAGCAGGCTCTCTTCGACCCAACGCTCAAACATAGAATATTTGGGCTGATGAATAAGGCATGGCGTACCTAAATCGTCGAGTATTTCAATCGCTTGCCTGGCAAGTTCAGCCGGATAGTTAGAGAGGCCTACGTACAGCGCTTTGCCCTGACGGACGATATGATCCAGTGCGCGCATGGTTTCTCTGAGCGGTGTTTCAGGGTCGGGGCGATGGTGGTAGAAGATATCGACATACTCCAGCCCCAGACGCTTCAGGCTTTGATCGAGGCTGGCAATCAGGTATTTGCGTGAGCCCCAGTCCCCGTAAGGGCCTTCCCACATGGTGTAACCCGCTTTGGTGGAGATGATCAGCTCATCTCGCCACGGTAAAAAATCTTCCTGCAGGATGCGACCAAAATTTCGCTCCGCTGAACCCGGCGGTGGACCATAGTTATTCGCCAGATCAAAATGGGTGATCCCCAGATCGAATGCACGCTGTAACAGCGCCCGACTGTTTTCGACCTGCGTGGTATCACCAAAATTGTGCCACAACCCCAGTGATACAATCGGGAGCTTGAGGCCGCTCTGACCGCAGCGGCGGTACTCCATTGTCTGATAACGATTTTCAGCAGCCTGATAAGCCATATAGCCTCCTGTCAGATAAGGTGTGACTTTGAGTGTATACGTTTACACAAGGCCAGCTGCAATTAAATTTAGGGATGAAAACTGTACATCTTGCTTTCCACCCCCTTCACAGCGACTTTCCTGGACAGTCATCACAGTTCTTCGATACTCAACATGAGGTTACCGTCAGAAGGAAAGCTGTCATGCAAACCCCGTATTCCGTTGCTGATTATCTGCTGGACAGGCTGGCAGGCTGTGGTGTTGGCCATCTCTTTGGTGTGCCTGGCGATTATAATTTGCAGTTTCTTGATCACGTGATTGAACATCCCAGCGTACGTTGGGCCGGGTGTGCGAACGAGTTGAATGCGGCTTATGCTGCGGATGGCTATGCCCGGGTATCCGGGGTGGGGGCGCTGCTCACCACGTTTGGCGTAGGTGAGTTAAGCGCGATTAACGGTATCGCGGGAAGCTATGCGGAATATGTTCCTGTTTTGCATATTGTTGGCGCGCCCTGTCGCGGTGCTCAACGTCGCGGGGAGTTGATGCATCACACCCTTGGAGACGGTGATTTTCAGCATTTTTATCGTATGCAGCAGGCGGTGACGACGGCCAGCGCAGTGCTGGATGAACAAAACGCCTGTTATGAAATTGACCGCGTGCTGCGAACAATGCTCATCGAACGCAGACCGGGCTATCTGATGTTACCTGCTGATGTGGCAAAACAGCGGACCACGCCGCCGAATGACATCCTGATTGTTCCTCTGAGCGAGCCAGAAAGCAGCGTGGCAGAAGCGTTTCGCTACCATGCCCGCGAGCGGTTACTGGACAGCCCGCGCGTAGCGCTTCTGGCAGACGTTCTCGCGCAACGCTTTGGCCTGCAGCCGGTATTGCAACGCTGGATGGCGGAAACGCCGATGGCCCACGCCACGTTGTTGATGGGCAAAGGACTATTCGATGAGCGTCATCCGGCGTTTGTCGGCACCTACAGCGCTGGAGCCAGCAGCGACTATGTACGTCAGGCGATAGAAGATGCCGACACGATAGTATGTGTTGGCACACAATTTGTTGACACTTTGACCGCCGGGTTTACGCAACAGTTACCACAGGAGCGCACGATTGAGGTGCAGCCACATGCCTCACGGATTGGAAACCGTTGGTTTAACGTCCCGATGGAGCAGGCGGTAACCACCTTGCGGGAGCTGTGTCTGGAGATGTCCTTTTCACTGCCGCCAGAACGCCCGCCAGTTAGGCGTATTCAGGTTGAGAAGGGACCTCTGACGCAGGAAAATTTCTGGTATACGGTGCAGCAGTATCTGGCACCCAATGACATTATCCTCGTCGACCAGGGGACCGCTGCATTTGGCGCGGCTGCGCTCACGCTACCCGGTGGAGCGGAGGTGCTGGTTCAGCCGCTGTGGGGGTCTATCGGCTACGCGCTCCCGGCTGCATTTGGCGCGCAAACCGCCTGCCCGGACCGCCGGGTGATCCTGATTATTGGCGATGGTGCGGCGCAGCTCACCATTCAGGAACTGGGCTCTATGCTCAGAGACGGGCAATCTCCCGTTATTTTGCTGCTAAATAATGACGGCTATACCGTGGAGCGGGCTATACATGGGGCAAATCAGCGCTATAACGATATCGCCGCCTGGAACTGGACGCAGGTGCCGCAGGCGTTTCGTCGTGAATGTCAGGCGGAGTGCTGGCGTGTGGAGCAGGCGGTACAACTGGAAGAAGTGCTGGCCCGTTTGTCCCATCCGCAACGATTGTCGTTAATTGAGGTGGTGCTACCGAAAGCCGATCTTCCTGAGCTATTGCGCACGGTGACCCGTGCGCTGGAAACGCGTAACGGAGGCTAACTACTTATCGGTACGCTCGGCGATCATCATCGGTTTGCCCGCCAGCAGCAGCCAGGCGGGCAGCATGACGATGCACAGTAGCGGCAGCAGGGTGGAATCTGGCACCACCACTGCTGCCATAAACAGGCTCAGCCAGGCGTCACGGGTGACGACCAGCACCAGTCCAAGAATCGCGCAGGAGACGGTAATGGCCGCTGGCACCGCTTCAACGTGGGCGTGCAGCATCAGGCCAAGCGCGACCCCAACGAATACTGCCGGGAAAATTCGCCCGCCGCGAAAACCACTCGCAGCTGCAACCACTAATGCCGCCAATTTGATCACGGCGAGCATGAAATAATCCGATGCTCCCAGCGTCTGGCTAAATGCCATTTGCTGCATTTCGTCCAGTCCTTTAAACAAGGTAAGCGGTCCGCCGATAACGCCTAAAATGCCGAGGATTAAGCCGCCAGCCCCAAGAATCAGGACCGGGTGTTTCAATCGATGCATTAAATGGTGTAAACGCGGCAGACACCAGACAGCCACCATCCCGGCGGCAATGGCGATGGCGGCAACGACCGCACCGCTGAGGATATCGATCACGTGCATCTGCGTGTAGTGCGCGATGGGCAGTGAAAAATGGGGGTGAAAAAACAGACTGGTGGTCAGCGAGCCCGCGGCGGCGGCCATTAACGGTGCAAACAGGCGATCCCACAAAGGAACATTGTCCGAGCTATTCAGCGTTTGTGAAAAGACCAGCGCGGCGGCAACGGGGGTGCCAAATAGCGCGCCGATGGTGCCGGCAGAGGCGAGGATGGTCCAGTCCAGCTTAGCAATGCGGGGAAACATACGGCTGCCGAGCGCCACAGCCAGTGCGATATTCACGGTCATGATCGGGTGTTCCGGACCCAAACTGACGCCACCCGCCAGGCCGAGGATGAGCGCTGCCAGCAAGCCCGGAATTGCTGAGGTGGGGACCGGCATTCCAATTAACGGCTCACAGGCAGGATCCGGTCCCGCGTGACCCTGGCTGTAGCGAATAACTAACCCGACCATGATCCCCGTGAGCGTCAGCATGCCGATAATCCACAGCGGAGAGTCCTGGGCAATACCGATGCTAACGGGCAGGCGTTCCCACAAAAATTGCTGTAAAACGGACGCCACTTTCATCACAACGATCAACACCAGGCTGGAGGCAATACCAATAATTAGCGCAGGAGTTGATAGCAAGAGCATCGTTCTGGCTCGTGGATGAAGCATATTCTATTCCTTAAAACAGAGTCATAGACATAGTTTGCACAGCCTGCGCAACCGCATCGCTGCAAATGGTGCTGAAACGATAAAGTAATTATGTGATCTGGATCGATTTTCCACGGGCATCAGCCTTCAGGGCGTTGTTGTTATGCCCCCATGAATTTACAGTGTGGCAAAGATTTATTCTGACTTTAGCGGAGCAGTGGAAGAATGACAAAATATGCTTTAGTAGGTGATGTTGGCGGCACCAACGCGCGTCTTGCTCTGTGCGACATTGCCAGCGGCGAGATTTCGCAGGCAAAAACCTATTCCGGGCTGGATTACCCAAGCCTCGAGGCGGTAGTACGCGTATACCTGGATGAGCATAGCGTCAGCGTCGAGGATGGTTGTATTGCCATTGCCTGTCCGATAACCGGTGACTGGGTGGCAATGACCAACCATACCTGGGCATTCTCTATTGCTGAGATGAAAAAAAATCTGGGCTTCAGCCATCTGGAAATCATCAATGATTTCACCGCCGTGTCGATGGCGATCCCGATGCTGAAGAAAGAGCATTTGATCCAGTTTGGCGGTGCGGAACCTGTTGAAGGTAAACCGATTGCTGTCTATGGCGCAGGTACCGGACTCGGCGTGGCGCATTTGGTGCATGTAGATAAACGCTGGGTGAGCCTGCCTGGTGAAGGCGGTCACGTGGATTTTGCGCCTAACAGCGAAGAAGAAGGAATTATCCTTGAGGTCCTGCGTGCGGAAATTGGTCACGTTTCCGCAGAGCGCGTACTGTCAGGTCCGGGGCTGGTTAATCTGTATCGCGCCATCGTCAAATCAGACGGGCGCCTGCCGGAAAATCTGCAGCCGAAGGATATCACCGGGCGTGCGCTGGCTGATTCCTGTATCGACTGTCGTCGCGCGCTGTCGCTGTTCTGCGTCATCATGGGGCGTTTTGGCGGCGATCTGGCATTAACGCTGGGCACGTTTGGCGGTGTGTACATCGCTGGCGGCATCGTACCACGCTTCCTCGACTTCTTTAAAGCTTCGGGTTTCCGTGGTGGTTTTGAGGATAAGGGGCGTTTTAAAGCCTACGTACAGGATATTCCGGTATATCTGATCGTGCATGATAACCCGGGCCTGCTTGGTTCCGGTGCGCATCTGCGCCAGACGCTGGGCCATATTTTGTAAGACCAATGCCGGACGGTGCACAGCGCTTATCCGGCTTACATATATCCCGCAAAACCGCGTTTATTACGCGGTTTTTTTATGCCTGCCGCCCGCCTTTCCGACCTTCGTCACATTTCCGAATGGCGGGATTATTTGTCCAGTAAAAGCATTATTTGTCTGATAACGGTCGTTACTTTCCCCGGACCATAATTTCACTCGTTAACTATTACGAGGAAATGATTATGAGCAAAAAACTGATTGCCGTTTGCGCGTGCCCAATGGGGCTGGCCCATACCTTTATGGCGGCTCAGGCGCTGGAAGAAGCCGCGGTTGAAGCGGGTTATGAAGTGAAAATTGAAACCCAGGGTGCGGACGGAATTCAAAATCGCCTGACGGCGCAGGATATCGCAGAGGCAACGTTGATCATCCATTCTGTTGCCGTTACTCCGGAAGATAACGAGCGTTTTGAGTCGCGTGACGTCTACGAAATTACGTTACAGGACGCGATAAAAAATGCAGCTGGCATCATCAAAGAGATCGAAGAGATGGTTGCCGCTGAACAACAATAATCATCGACAGGGAATTACGTATGGCCATTAAAAAACGCAGTGCAACCGTTGTGCCTGGCGCATCTGGTGCGGCAGCGGCAATAAAAAATCCACCGGCCTCCCGCAATAGCTTCTGGGGCGAACTTCCGCAGCATGTGATGTCGGGTATTTCGCGCATGGTACCGACGTTAATTATGGGCGGGGTAATTCTCGCCTTCTCGCAACTGATCGCCTATAGCTGGCTCGATATACCTGCTGACACCGGCATCATGGATGCGCTGAACAGCGGAAAATTCAGCGGTTTTAATCTCTCATTACTGAAGTTTGCCTGGCTGTCGCAATCTTTTGGCGGCGTGCTGTTTGGTTTTGCTATTCCGATGTTTGCCGCGTTTGTCGCCAACTCTATCGGCGGTAAGCTGGCGTTTCCGGCGGGGTTCATTGGTGGACTTATGTCCACTCAGCCCACACAGATACTGAATTTTGACCCAGCGACGCTGCAATGGGCAACCAGTACCCCCGTCCCGTCAACCTTTATTGGCGCGCTGATTATCTCGATTGTCGCCGGGTATCTGGTGAAGTGGATGAATCAAAAAATCCAGTTGCCTGATTTCCTGCTGGCATTCAAAACCACCTTTTTACTGCCCATTCTTTCCGCGATCTTCGTCATGTTGGCGATGTATTACGTGATAACGCCGTTTGGCGGGTGGATCAACGGCGGAATTCGTTCTCTGCTTACGGCGGCTGGAGAGAAAGGCACGCTGATGTACGCGATGGGGATTTCTGCGGCAACGGCGATTGACCTCGGCGGTCCGATTAATAAAGCCGCAGGATTTGTCGCCTTTAGCTTTACTACCGATCACGTTCTGCCGGTAACCGCACGCTCCATTGCCATCGTGATTCCTCCAATTGGCCTCGGGTTGGCTACGCTTCTCGATCGGCGCTTAACCGGCAAACGCCTGTTCAGCGCACAGCTCTACCCTCAAGGGAAAACGGCAATGTTCCTCGCATTTATGGGCATCAGCGAAGGGGCAATCCCGTTTGCGCTGGAAAGCCCCATCACGGCAATTCCATCCTATATGGTTGGCGCTATTGTCGGATCGACGGCTGCCGTCTGGCTGGGGGCGGTGCAGTGGTTCCCGGAATCGGCTATCTGGGCATGGCCGCTGGTCACTAACCTCGGCGTCTATATGGCGGGGATCCTGTTAGGTGCGGTGATTACGGCGCTGATGGTGGTGTTCCTGCGCAACATGATGTACCGCAAAGGCAAATTGCTGATTGAGAGCCTCTGATTAAAAGGATTGTGACCATGAGCTTACTTGCCTCGCTGCGTGACTGGCTAACGGCGCAACATCTCGATGCGATGCTGCTGTCATCGCGGCAGAATAAACAGCCGCATATGGGGATCTCCAGCGGTTCAGGGTTTGTGTTTATCAGCCATCAAAGCGCGCATATTCTGGTCGACGCCCGTTACTACACCGATGTCGCTACGCGTACTCAGGGCTATCAGATCCATCTACTTGATGGCGCGCAGACGCTGTATTCACGAGTGAATCACATTATTGCTGACGAAAAGCTGCAGACGGTGGGATTTGAAGGCGAGCAGGTAAGCTGGAATACGGTGAATGGATGGTCGGGCAAACTGCGTGCCCGACTAGTGAGTGCCGTGCCGGATGTGCTCCGGCAGGTAAAAACGGCGCAGGAGATAGCCTGCATTCGCGAAGCCTGCCGGATAGCTGACCTTAGTGCTGAACATATTCGCCGCTTTATTCAACCTGGCCTCAGTGAGCGCGAAATCGCCGCTGAACTGGAGTGGTACATGCGTACGCTCGGTGCAGACAAACCCTCTTTTGACACCATTGTCGCCAGCGGCTGGCGCGGCGCGCTGCCGCACGGTAAAGCCAGCGACAAGCGTGTCGAGGCGGGTGAGTTCATCACGCTGGATTTTGGCGCGCAGTATCAGGGCTATTGTTCGGATATGACGAGAACCTTTCGCATCCCAGACGCAAACCAGCCAGCGCAAGAAAGCCCGCTGTTTTCCGTGTATCAGATTGTCCTGGCGGCGCAGCGTGCGGCGGTGGCGGCAATTCGACCAGGTCGGCGTTGCCATGAGGTTGACGCCGCAGCCAGGCAGGTCATTACGCTGGCGGGTTATGGCGATGAGTTTGGTCACAATACCGGACACGCTATCGGCATTGAGGTGCATGAAAATCCCCGTTTTTCCCCCACCGACGCGACGCCTCTGGCGGTTGGCATGCTGCTCACCGTTGAGCCGGGTATTTATCTGCCGGGGCAGGGAGGCGTGCGTATTGAGGATGTGGTGCTGGTTACGCCAGACGGCGGCGAGGTGCTCTACACCATGGCGAAGACATTGTTACACACGGGAGAAGCGTAATGGACTTATCGCTACTGAAGGCGCTGAGTGAGGCGGACGCGATCGCCTCTTCAGAACAGGAAGTGCGTCAGATCCTGCTTGAAGAGGCGGATCGTCTACATAAAAAGGTGCGCTTTGACGGCCTGGGATCGGTGCTGATCCGTCTGAATGAATCAACCGGTCCGAAGGTAATGATCTGCGCGCATATGGATGAAGTGGGATTTATCGTGCGCAGTATTTCCAGCGAAGGAGCGATCGATGTATTGCCGGTGGGAAATGTGCGTATGGCGGCCAGGCAATTGCAGCCAGTGCGGATCACCACCCGTGAAGAGAGCAAAATTCCCGGTCTGCTCGACGGAGTGCGCAGCGGTAATGACGTCAGTGCGCTGCAGGTGGACATTGGCGCGCGGTCTTATGACGAGGTACTTCAGGCCGGCGTACGCCCTGGCGATCGCGTCACCTTTGACACGACGTTTCAGGTTTTGCCGCACCAGCGAGTCATGGGCAAAGCCTTTGATGATCGACTTGGATGTTATTTGCTGGTGGCGCTGCTGCGCGAATGGCATAACGCCATTCTCCCATGTGAGGTCTGGCTGGTGGCCAGTTCCAGTGAAGAAGTGGGACTGCGCGGAGGACAAACGGCAGCACGCGCGGTCGCCCCGGATGTGGCGATCGTGCTGGATACCGCCTGCTGGGCCAAAAACTTTGATCATGGTGCGGCCAACCATCGGCAGCTTGGTAAAGGCCCGATGCTGGTGTTAAGCGATAAATCGCTGATTGCCTCGCCAAAGCTGACCGCGTGGGTTGAAAGCGTGGCCACCGATGCGGGCATTACCCTGCAGTTTGACATGTTCAGTAACGGCGGCACTGACGGCGGGGCGGTGCACGTAAGCGGCACGGGGATCCCCACGGTTGTCATGGGGCCAGCTACGCGGCATGGACACTGCGCGGCGTCGATTGCCGACTGCCGTGACATCATCCAGACGCAGCAGTTGTTGTCGGCTCTTCTTTCACATCTTACGTGCGAAACCGTGGTTCATCTGACGGATTTCAGGTGCTGATTTCGCGCTAATCAGGAGTTGTTATGCTAACGATTCAATTTCTTTGCCCGCTACCCAATGGCCTGCATGCGCGTCCGGCGTGGGAGCTGAAAGAGCAGTGCAGCCAGTGGCAAAGTGAGGTGATATTTCTTAACCATCGCCAGAACGCCAGGGCAGATGCGAAAAGTTCGCTGGCGCTGATTGGCACCGGGACGCTGTTTAATGACAGTTGTAGCTTAACCATCACCGGTCGCGATGAAGAACAGGCCCGGCGAGCGCTGGAGGAGTACCTCCTGCACCGGTTTATTGACAGCGACAGCGTTCAGCCGACGCCGGCGGAACTGGCGGCGCATCCGTTGCCGCGTTCGCTGATTCGCCTCAACCCAGACCTTCTTTATGGCACCGTGCTTGCAGGGGGCGTAGGGGCGGGTTCGCTCACGCTTTGGCAGAGCGATAATCTGGAAATCTATCGCGCGATTGCGCCGAGTGCGAAAGACAATACCCGGCTGGAGCATAGTCTGGCGACGCTTGCCGAACAGCTCAATCAGCAACTGCGCGAGCGTGAGGGTGAGAGTAAAACCATCCTCAGCGCCCATCTGTCTCTGATTCAGGACGACGGGTTTGCCGGGAATATTCGTCGCTTAATGCTGGAGCAGCATCTGGGGTTAGGGGCGGCGATTATCGCCAATATGGAGCAGGTGTGCGACAAGCTGTCGGCCTCCGGTAGCGATTACCTGCGCGAGCGCGTTAGCGATATCCGTGATATCAGCGAACAACTGCTGCACATCACCTGGCCTGAAAGACGTCCGCGCAATGCGCTGGTGCTGAATAAGCCGACGATTCTGGTCGCTGAGGATTTGACGCCCAGCCAGTTTTTAAGCCTCAATTTGCAGCATCTGTCAGGCATGATCCTGGAGAAAACAGGGCGTACATCGCATACCCTGATCCTCGCTCGCGCGTCGGCTATACCGGTGCTTAGCGGCTTGCCGCTGGAGGCCATTAGCCGCTATGCAGGCCAGCATGCGGTACTGGATGCCCGCTGTGGGGTACTGGCCATCAATCCAGACGATGCGGTTCGCGGTTATTACGCGATTGCGCAGAAGCTGGCCGATGAATGCCAGCGGCGGCAGGCGCTGGATGCCGCCCAGCCCGCGCTGACCAAAGATAATCAGCGTATTGACGTTGCAGCGAATATCGGTACCGCGCTGGAAGCGCCGGGGGCGTTTGCCAATGGCGCGGAAGGGATTGGGCTGTTTCGTACTGAAATGCTGTTTATGGACCGCGACAGCGCTCCCGACGAGCAGGAACAGTTTGAAGCCTACCAGCAGGTCTTATTGGCCGCGGGCGACAAGCCGGTTATCTTTCGCACCATGGATATTGGGGGGGATAAAAATATCCGTTACCTCAATATTCCGCAGGAAGAGAATCCGTTCCTGGGCTACCGCGCGGTGCGAATTTATCCGCAGTTTGCCGGACTGTTTCGCACGCAGCTGCGCGCCATCTTACGTGCGGCAACCTTCGGCAATGCGCAGCTGATGATCCCAATGGTGCACAGCCTTGACCAGATTTTGTGGGTAAAAAGCGAACTGCAAAAAGCGCTGGTGGCACTGAAAGCCGACGGTTTACGCCATGCTCCGACAATTTCATTGGGGATTATGGTTGAAGTGCCGTCGGTGTGTTACATCATCGACCATTTCTGCGATGAGGTGGATTTCTTCAGTATTGGTTCAAACGACATGACCCAGTACCTGTACGCCGTCGATCGTAATAACCCGCGCGTTTCGCCGTTGTACAACCCGATTACGCCGTCGTTCCTGCGAATGTTGCAGCAGATTGTCCGTGTGGCGCACGAACGCGGTAAATGGGTGGGCATTTGCGGTGAACTGGGGGGCGAAGGACGCTATTTACCGCTGCTACTGGGCTTAGGACTCGACGAGCTGAGCATGAGCAGTCCACGTATTCCGGCGGTGAAAAGTCAGCTTCGTCAACTGGAGGGCCAGGCATGCCGTGAACTCGCCATACGGGCCTGTGAGTGCCGTAGCGCTCAAGAGATAGAAGATCTGCTCAACCAGTTTGCACCGCAGAAAGACGTGCGTCCGCTGCTGGCGCGGGAGAACATCTTTGTTGGTGAATCTCTGAGTAACAAAGAGCAGGTGATTCAGTTTCTGTGCGGCAATCTTGGTGTTAATGGGCGAACTGAACATCCGTTTGAGCTGGAGGAAGATATCTGGCAGCGCGAAGAGATAGTCACCACTGCTGTCGGTTTTGGTGTGGCTATTCCGCACACTAAGTCCCAGTGGATCCGCCATTCCAGCATCAGTATTGCCCGGCTTGCTCATCCCGTTGACTGGCAGTCAGAGATGGGCGAAGTGGAACTGGTTATCATGCTGACGCTGGGAGCTGATGAAGGCATTAACCACGTGAAGGTCTTCTCGCAGCTGGCGCGTAAGCTGGTGAACAAGCCGTTCCGCCAGTCGTTGTTTGCCGCTGAAAATGCCGACAGTATTCTCGCGTTGCTGGAGGCGGAACTGACGTTTTAAGCTTCACTGAAAGAGCGCTCTCCAGCCTGCGACGATCTGGTTGCAGGCTGGATGAACGCGACCGGAAAGCGACATCATCAATGCGGCGCGTTTGGCACCGGCAGTTTCCCGGCTCTTAAGAGCGTCATTTCTTGCTTACAGAGCAGAACTACCGCCTGGCGAGCTTTAACACGGCGGGAGGTAAGGGCTCTTTTCACGGTCTGACGATCCGCACCTGATTCCAGCATCTGAAAACACATCAGGGAGAGTGCACGTCTGTTTTTCATCGCATATTCACTTTATTGAGTAAGCCTGCAGGGGGAGCTACATGCCGTTATTTTACAACGATGCAAACGGATATTACTAACCTGTTGGTGTTGTCTCACTTAACGTGCTGACTGAAAACGTACGCTGTACTCTCCCGGCGTCAGGCCAAACTGACGCCGGAACAGGCGGCAGAAATAATTACTGTCCTGATACCCGCACCGCTGTGCGACTTCGCTAATCGACAGATGGTATTTCTGTAAGATGATGCGCGCCTTCGCCATTCTGACCCACCGCAGGTACTCGACGAAACCCATGGTGCCGTGCTGGGCAAACACTTTTGACAGGTGGTTGGGCGTGATATTAAAAAACTGCGCTACGCTTTCTCGGGTCAGCGGTTGGGCATAGTTATCCTGCACCCAGTTACACATACTGTGATAGAGAAATTCAGCGCGCGGACGTTCTGTGTCAGGGCGGGTATTCACCACGCTACGACACAGATGCAGCAGGCTAAGCACCAGCGGCTGAATAATATCCTGGGCCTGAGGAGAGCGGCTTAAATGGGTTAATGCGGTGAGCATCGCCTCGCCTTCGCCGCGCTGCGGATGTGGTAACTCAATACGGCGGATCGGACGTAACAGCGATGCCGTTCGATTATCGTAAAAAGAGAGCCCCAGCCAGGCCGGAGAAAACACCAGACTCAGTAGCATCACGGGTTTATCGCTGCCGGGCAAATTCGCTGCCTTCGCCGGGATAAACAGCATGTCGCCTTCAGGTAGACTATGCTGCTGTTTTTCCAGTTGATTACTGTATTCGCCACGCAGCACGATATCGAGGCGCGGAAGGTCAATACACAAACTGCCGGACGGAAACGTGGGGGGATGGGTCGCGAACCACACGCGGCCAAGACGCTGCGGGTTCAATACCAGGCCGCTGAACAGATCGGCGAAAAACTGTTGGTCTGCGGGGAGGCCTGGCTCTTTCATCGCTCTTTCTCTGCGCTATAAGTGCATTAACTGCCTGAACTCTTTCACTTTACTCCGACTCACCGGGATTTCAAATTCCAGATCTTTTAAGCGCAAAATGTAGGTGTTGTTAAACCAGGGTTCGATCTCGCGGATTTTATTCAGATTCACACAGAACGAGCGGTGGCAGCGGAAGAAATGCGAAGCAGGCAATTTGCTGCAAAATTCAGTGATGTTCATCGGCATCACGTACGATTCGCGCCGGGTGTAGACAAACGTCATCTTTTCATGGGCTTCTGCGTAGTAGATGTCGTTGATCGGGGTCACGATGATCCGCTCATCTTTGATCAGATTGATCGTATCGTTTTCGCGGGTCACCGGACTGGCAGGCGAGGTTCCCGTTTGCTGTTGCTGCCAGGCTGCTTCCAGCTTTTGCAGCATGCCGACGATGCGTGATTCCTGATACGGCTTCAGGATGTAGTCAAAAGCCTCCAGTTCAAAGGCTTCAACAGCGTGCTCTTTCCACGCGGTAATAAAGACAATAAAGGGCTTGTGCGCGAACTGGCTGATGTTTTGCGCCAACAGGACTCCATCCAGCGAGGGAATATTGATATCCAGAAAAATGGCGTCAACGCGGTTGTGCTGGAGGTATTTCAGCACGTCCAGACCGTCGTCAAATGTGCCGACAATCTCCATTTGGCTGTGCTCTTTTATCAGCCAGCTAAGTTCCTGTTGGGCCAGGAATTCATCTTCAACAATGATGACTTTCACGACTTCACTCCTGGTTAAAGCAACAATGTGGCCGGTGCGGCTGCGGGCGAGTGCTGATTAGGCACATAAAAGGCAATCTCTGTGCCTGGCTCCAGACGGCGGATATGGAGGCCCTCGCCGTAGAGCAGCTTAACGCGATGATGCACATTTAACAGACCAATTTTATTGCCCGGCATTTCATTGGATTCGACCCGTTCAATCACTTTTGGATCGATGCCGTGGCCCGTATCCCGCACGGCAATCCGTACCCGATTACCGCACTCCGCAACGCTGATGGTGACCACCCCTTTTCCTTTGCAGGGTTGAATCCCATGGACGATAGCGTTCTCTACCAGCGGCTGAATCAGCAGGCTGGGAATATAACAGCTTACCTCTTCATCGATATCATAAATAACCGTCAGCTTGTCGCCAAAACGGGCCTGTTCGATGGCGATGTAATCCTTGATTTGATATAGCTCTTTTTTGATGTCGATCTGCTCATCGTCTTTTAATTCAATATTATAGCGAAGATAGCGCGATAAATTAAAAATCAGCTGGCGCGCAGTGTCTGGATTCAGCCGCACCGACGATGAAATTGCGTTCAGGGCGTTAAACAGGAAATGGGGATTTATTTTACTTTGTAGCGCACGCAGCTCTGCCTTATTTGCCATTTCGCGTAGCTGCTCCGCCCGGGAGACTTCCAGCTGAGTCGAGATAATTTGCGACAGGCCGATGGCCATTTCTTGTAGTGAGGAGGTTATCTGGTGGGCGTGACAGTAGTAGATTTTTAGCGTACCGGTGACAACACCTTTCTCCCAAAGCGGAATCACCAGCATGGAGTGTATTTCCGGCGTACGGTGCGCTTCATCATTGTTTTTAATGATGATTTTTCCGTAATTGATCGCCTGTTGCGTAGTCGGACTGACGAAATCATCATTATCGCGGTAGTTAAGTTCACCCACGCCAACGTAGGCCAGCACGTGCTGGGTGTTGGTAATAGCGACGGCATCAGCATGGATATCATGGCGGATAATTTCGCACACCTGGCGAAGCGATTCGCTATTGACCTGGCGAAAAAGTGGCAGAGTTTTGTTGGCGATATCCAGAGCAAGCTTAGCCTGCTTCGCGGCGCTAGCTTCTTTCTCGCCTTCCACGCTTTGCACCAGCATGACGATAAAACCAATGCAGACACTACCAAGAATCATTGGGATGCCGATTTTCGAGACGATATCCAGCCCCAGTTCGGTGGTGGGCGCCCAGGCGACGACGAGGATCATGGTCAGAGATTCGCACAGCATTCCGCCTAAAATACCCGCACGCCAGTGCTGCGCTTTGGGGATCCTACGGTTGATCCAGCCGGCAATGCAGCCTGCCATAATGCTGGTGATAAAGCAGGGCAGGGCGGTTACGCCGCCGATGTCGATCAGGTAGCGGTGGGTGCCCGCGATCAGGCCTGTAATGATACCGACCCAGGGACCGAACAGAATTCCCCCTGACATGACGGCGATAATACGTACGTTAACCAGTGAGCCTTCTACCGGTACGCCGGACCAGGTACTGAACAGGGCAAACATTGAGAACATCGCGGTAACGGCGAGCAGCTCTTTCGGGGAGTGGGCTGACTTGTGCAACAGTTCGCGAAACAGGCGGATACGAATCAGGAAAAACAGACAGAACAGCATCAGCGCTGCCCGGTCGAATACCGCCAGCAGCATATTGAATATTTCGTGCACGGGTGACTCTTGCGCAAGGGTTAAACCTCTATGATAGGTAACCTGAGGCTGGATGACCAGCACACCCGCAGCCTGTAGCTAATGGGGAAAAACCTTAATATTAAAAGGGGATTGTTGCATGATTGTTGTATTTACAATGCCTGTCCTGTCAACGGAGCGCACAAAGTAATATGTTTAACAATAAAATGTTAAATAGTGGTAATTTTAAGCGGAGTGTGAAAAATTTTATTTCCTCATTTTTTCTGGCTATTCCTCTTTTATCTCAATAAAAAATATTTTGTTTTGCCTCTCGACAGAAGGAAATTATTCAGGCTATTTTCTAAACGTGCCACCATCGTGGCAGCGTCGCTCGGACGGTCCGGGCGCTAACGTTAATCTGAGGATATTATGGCTGACTCCCGCCCTGAACGTCGCTTTACGCGTATTGATCGCCTTCCCCCTTACGTTTTTAACATTACTGCTGAACTGAAGATGGCTGCGCGTCGGCGCGGCGAAGATATTATCGATTTCAGCATGGGGAACCCGGATGGGGCCACGCCTCCTCACATCGTCGAAAAACTCTGTACCGTGGCGCAGCGCCCGGATACGCACGGTTACTCCACCTCGCGCGGCATTCCGCGTCTGCGTCGGGCAATTTCCCGTTGGTACCAGGAACGCTATGACGTTGAGATCGATCCGGAATCCGAAGCGATTGTGACGATTGGCTCGAAAGAAGGATTGGCGCACCTGATGCTGGCCACGCTGGATCACGGCGATACGGTCCTCGTACCGAACCCGAGCTATCCGATCCATATTTATGGCGCGGTGATTGCCGGCGCGCAGGTACGCTCAGTGCCGCTGGTCGAAGGCGTCGATTTCTTTAATGAGCTGGAGCGCGCGATTCGCGAAAGCTACCCGAAACCGAAGATGATGATCTTAGGTTTTCCCTCCAACCCGACTGCGCAGTGCGTCGAGCTGGAGTTCTTCGAAAAAGTTGTGGCCCTGGCTAAACGCTATGACGTGCTGGTGGTTCATGACCTGGCCTATGCCGATATCGTCTACGATGGCTGGAAAGCGCCGTCGATTATGGAGGTACCGGGCGCTCGTGATGTCGCGGTGGAGTTTTTCACCCTATCGAAAAGCTACAACATGGCGGGCTGGCGTATCGGTTTTATGGTAGGTAACAAAACGCTGGTGAACGCGCTGGCTCGAATTAAGAGCTATCACGATTACGGAACATTTACTCCGTTGCAGGTTGCAGCAATCGCCGCGCTGGAAGGCGATCAGCAGTGCGTGCGGGATATTGCTGAGCAATATAAACGTCGTCGAGATGTGCTGGTTAAGGGGCTGCATGAAGCCGGGTGGATGGTCGAGATGCCCAAGGCCTCGATGTACGTTTGGGCGAAAATCCCAGAGCAATACGCCGCAATGGGCTCACTTGAATTTGCCAAGAAACTGCTGAACGAGGCGAAGGTGTGCGTTTCGCCGGGGATTGGTTTTGGTGATTATGGTGATACGCACGTGCGCTTTGCGTTAATTGAAAACCGCGACCGTACCCGCCAGGCGATCCGTGGCATCAAAGCAATGTTCCGCGCCGATGGCTTACTGCCTGCCAGTGCAAAATCGGCCACTGAAAGTACCGACTAACAACACGTTTCCCCAAAAGCAAACAGGAGCCATCAGGCTCCTGTTTTTTTTGCTGCGTCTTTTAATTTAGATCATCAGGGCGAAAGTACCGGCCCAAACGATGACCATAAAAGAAATGCCCATAAAGAAATATTTCACTTTTCATCTCTCCGCGTACCTGAGGTACGTCTAAATGAACATATGCTAACCTGACAGAGAGCTGATGCACGCGTAAACGAAATGGAGAATTCCCTTCGTTTGCTTGTCTGCATCACCTCAGAATTCTGAGCTTTTATGCTCCAGACGGCGCTAATGTACGCCTAAAAATGAGGTGAGACAAGAGGCATTTTTTTATTTAATTTTAATAACTTACAAGTGTCGTGATTCGGCGACAGTTTAATTTCTGTCGGTAATAAATTGCTATTGAGCGACGAAATGTTTACTCGGAGAATTCTCATATCTCCATGATGTTAATGCGGTTAATTTTTCGCGGAATGAGATTATGAAAAGGTTAAAAATGACCAGATTAATGATGTTAGCACTCGTTCTTACGCCAGTGACGTCGATGGCGGCCTCGCCGATGGCATTCAATTTCAGCTGCGCAAGTATTGGTGGTGTGAATAGTGATGGTAAAGGCAATATCTGGATTGATGGCACTAAGGCGACGGTAAAGGCCTTCAATGAAAATTACTGGGAAGCAAAAAGCGGTAACAATACCGTGTCTATCTCCCGTAAAGATGACGGGAATCCGGACGTTTCCTGGACCGGGCCTAATCGTAAGCACGGGATTTGCCTGCCTGAAGACAATATCGACTTTTCAGGGGCAAAGAAATCGACCAGCAACGGGCCTTCTTTTTCCTGTTCTGCGGTAGCAAAGGGCAGTATCGAAGAGGTTATCTGTCAAAGTCCTTCGCTCTCAGCCATGGATTTGGCAATGAACGGGGCCTACAAGCAGGCGCTGGTGAAATCGAGTAATAACCCGACGCTCAAAGCAGAGCAACGCGGCTGGGTGAAAGGGCGTAACGAATGCTGGAAAGAGCAGGATAAGCCAGCGTGTATAGCCCGTAACTACAATGAGCGAATGGCTGAATTACAGAACAAGTGGGGCGTGAAGTAATTCAGGCGCAGAAAAAAAGAAAGGCCTTTCGGCCTTTCTTTTTAGATGTACAACGAGGCTTCACCCATCGGGCGAGTTTTGAAGCGACGGTGGATCCAGAGATACTGCTCGGGCGCGCGCATGATCTCTTTTTCGATAATTTTGTTCATATACGCCGCTGCCTGGCTTTCATCTGTTGGATAACCTTCCATTTCTGGCGTGATGAACAGGCGGTAACCGGAGTTATCTGCTTTTCTCACCATGGTTACGGTCAGCATCGCTGCTCCCGATAACCGTGACAGCACGTAAGTACCGTTGGTGGTCGCGACGTTTTTGACTGCGAAGAAGGGGGCGAATGAACTCCCTTTACGACCGTAGTCCTGATCGGGGGCAAACCATACTGCTTCCCCTTTTTTCAGGGCGCCGACAATACCTCGCAGATTATTTCTGCCGATCATGGCCTTGTTGGAGCGCATACGACCGCGGGTTTGGATCCACTCCATCAACTTATTGTTGTGCGGGCGATAGGTTGCCATCATCGGTTGGCAAAGTCCCATTACGCGACCACCCAACTCGAGTGACATAAAGTGTACGCCTACCACCATCACGCCACGGTTTTGCATCTGTGCGCGTTTCAGGTTGTCCAGCCCTTCTACATCAAACCATTTGCGTACCCGGCGATCCGGCCAGAACCAGGCCATACCCGTTTCAAGCAGCGCCATGCCGAGTGAACGGAAGTTCTCATCGACCAGTTTGTCTCTTTCTTCTTGCGACAGATTTGGGAAACAGAGTTCGAGATTTTTATGAGCAATAGATTCACGGCGCTTTAAAAATGGACGAGCCAGCGTTCCTGTACGGGTACCAAGAAAACACAACACGGGATAGGGAAGTTGTACCAGTAACCAGAGCACACCGACGCCAAACCATGTGAGCCAGTAGCGCGGATGCAAAAACGCGCGTGAAAATTTACATTGGGGGAACATAAGCACCTGTTGTTGATACGAAATAGGTGTATCGCGAAGATTCTTTAGTCTGCCGCTTTACAGTCTGTACTGATCGTTAGGCCGCCATGAACGACATTGGTTCCTGTAAAGAGTGTAAAACTGAGTCAGGACAAAACCAGGAAGGGGCATGAATGATCGGACGCTCAATGTACACCCGAATATTAATGTCAGCCAGAAATAATTACTCAAGATGCGTAAATGTTTTTACGGCGATTAAGGTCAAAAATGAGTCGATATATAATGCGTTGTTTTTATGACGATTAAATAAACGGCTGTCGAATAAATTAGTAGTCAGCGATTGAGTGATTTTTGTAACGAAAATGTTGCTTAAATTGCGAACCATTGGGAATTGTCTTAGAATATAAACTCAAGGGAGTGTAAGGACTTACGTAAATTTTTACGGCAAACAGGAGGTATCGCTATGTTCTATTTTTGGATCTTTCTCGCGTTGAGCATTCTGAGCGTCAGTTGCTATATCTGGCAGGTTATGGGGGCTGCGGCGTCAATAAGTGCTTTTATCGGCATGGCCATACTCACGGCATTAATTTACGTTTTTACTATGCAGTTGACCAATGGTAACGAGATGGTTACCGGATTATTCCTTTTTCTTGCCCCAGCATGCGGTTTGATCATCCGCTTTATGGTGGGTTACGGTAAGCAATAAATTATCACGTTGAGCTATTTATTCTTTATCTGAATGTAATGAAGTGCCAGCATCGCTGGCACTTTTTGCGAGACTCAAATCGGTTACCGGGCATCAGCCAACTGGAGTGACGCTTCCTCTTGCTGAGCGTTTTTCCGTTGTTGTTCGAGTTCCAGCGCGCCGCGATGGGAGAGGTAGCAGAACAGGATGCAGCAGACAATCCCGCCCATCAACAGATAGAAGCCGCCATGCCATCCCATTTTATCGACCATCACGCCAAACAGGCTGGTTCCCAGCGATGCGCCAAAAATGTAGCTCATGAATCCGCGTAACCCTACTGCAGAACCTACTGCGAAGCTGGGGACGATTTCCATGGTCTGAACGGAGGCCAGGAACTGCGGAACATAAATCAGGCAACCCACGATGGCGGCAAAAATAGTGACCATCAGCAGCGATTCACTTTTCCAGTAACCGATCAGGCAGACGAAAATCAGCGCCATACAGATCATGGCCAGCGGCATGCGACGGCCTTTAAACAGTTTATCGGTGAGCCAACCCGCCAGTAATGTGGAAGGAATTGCCGCCCATTCGAAAAACAGAAAAGCTATGCTCATTTGCTCTTTCGAGAAATGTTTTTCGGTTAATAAATAAATTGGCAGCCAGCTAATCATACCAAAACGCACCATATAGACAAAAACGTCTACCAGTGAAACATACCAGGCATTTTTATTACGCAATACATAGGTGCAGAAGATCTGGAAGGCACTCATATTTTCTGGCGCCTGGACAGCGTGTCGGGAATTTAATACGACTTTTTCTTCCGGCATCATTTGTTCCAGAGCCGGTAAACCCTCCTGGCGTGGTGAACCTTTCCCCAGCATCAGCACAATAAAAGCAAACAGTACGGCAACACAGGCCGGAACAATATAGCTGGCGCTTTGCCAGTGTTCGCTCCCCAAAATGGCAAATGCGGCGCCAACAATCGGGGCGACAATACCACCGCCAACGTTGTGTGAGATATTCCAGAATGCGCCAACGCGTCCACGTTCTTTACGTGGAAACCAGTTAGCGATGGTAATAAATGAAGGGCCAACGCCCATCCCCTGAAACAAACCGTTGAAAACGACCAACGCGGCGAATATCCAGAATCCGGTACTGAACCCCAGGCCTACGTTGACGATAGCGCACAGGATCAGGCCGCATGCCATGAAGACTTTCGGGCTGGCCTTGTCTGCCAGACTGCTCATAATGCCTTTACTGATCCCATAGGCAATAAGCATGCAGCTGCTGAGTAAACCAATCTGCGTAGCGCTGAGATCCAGGTGCTCCTTCAGATATGGAGTCGAAAGCGTGAAGTTATTGCGCACAATATAGTACGCAAGATAGCCAAGAAATACGCTGAGTAATGCCTGAATTCGGTATCGGCCATAAGTTGCCTGGACTTTCTCCGCCGGGACTTTATTCGCCGCTGGTCCTGCCTTAAATATTGATAACATATCATCACCTAATTTTTTATTGATGTGAATATCAGGATTTTTCGCAGTGAAGAGTGAAATAGACGGCGAAGAAACTCAAGTTGATGAAATGTGTCACTATTGACTCAATTTTCGGGCGGCGTGGCAGATTTTGACTCTTTTTTAATAATGGATTTTCAATTCTATTCTTTCACGGGAATTTTTATCATCGGCGTGTGCGGGTATTAACAAATTCAGGCTGCATTTTCGGGTATTCTTTACTGATGTCGTCACTTTCCGTTTGGTTATTCTACGAATAACCTTATTCTTTCCCCCAGCGGTGATAAACGGGTAAGTTTTGTCTCAATATTATTTTTTGTACATGTTGGTATTTATGAACGGGATCACAAACAGACTGTTGGGCCGGGGGCGTTTTTGGGCATTCTTGCTCTGTTTTATGTCGCTGTCGGCGAGCTGCCAGGTCCTGGGTAAAGAGCTGGTGATGGCGACCACCTTTTCCCCAGGGGCCACGGCCTGGATTATCCAGCGCTGGCAGACGGAGCCAGGGTCAGTGATGATTCGCACGTTAAACCGGACCAGCGGTTCGCTGGAACAGTTGCTGGATACTGCGAATGCAGAAAACGTCGATCTGATTTTGACCTCATCACCCATGCTGTTGCAGCATCTTCAGGAGCATCAGAAGCTGGCGCCTTTCGATAATGCGCTGCCTGAAAGCCAGCGGCTGGTGCCAGACTCGATTCGCTCGACCTCCGTGGCTGTGGCGATATCAGGGTTTGGCCTGTTGATTAATCGTTCTGCGCTGGCAGCGCGGCATCTTCCGCCGCCTGCCGACTGGGGGGATTTAACGCAGCCTAAATATCAGAACGCGCTGTTGATGAGTAGCCCGTCGCGTTCCGATACCAACCACCTGATGGTTGAGTCGCTGCTGCAACAGAAAGGGTGGGAAGAGGGCTGGGCGACGCTGTTGGCCAGCGCCGGTAATCTGGTAACGATTTCATCACGCAGTTTTGGCGTGGCCGACAAAATTAAGAGCGGTCTGGGCGTGGCGGGGCCGGTTATTGATAACTATGCCAACCTGTTGCTTAACGATCCGCACCTTACTTTTACCTATTTCCCTCGCTCGGCGGTGTCACCCACCTATGTTGCCGTACTCAAGAATAGCCAGCACCCCAACGAAGCGCGTCGCTTTATCCGCTATCTGTTAAGCCCGGAAGGACAGCGGATCCTTGCGGATGCGAACACGGGGAAATATCCGGTCACGCAGCTCGCGCCTGATAACCCACGCGCCGCTCAGCAGGCTATTTTGATGAGCCAGCCCGCGCTTAATTATCGGCTGATCCTTAAGCGGCAACAGTTGGTGCAGCGGATGTTTGATACCGCCATCAGTTTTCGACTCGCGCAGCTGAAAGATGCCTGGCGGGCGCTATACAGTGCGGAAGCGCGCCTGAAACGCCCGCTACCCGAAATCAGAGCATTACTGACCAGCGTCCCGATAGACGCCAGAAGTAGTGAAGATGAGGCCTGGCTTGCGCAATTTGAGAATAAAAGCGTAGCCGAACAGCAGATGATGGAGTGGCAGCTCTGGTTTCTTAAAAATCAGCGTCAGGCGATATCCAAACTGGAAGAGTTAAAATGAAAGGTGGTTCGATACTGCAACGCCTGCGCCAGCTCAGCATTAGCAGCAGCCTGCGGGGAGCGTTTCTGACGGGCGCATTACTGACGTTGAGCGTAAGCTGCGTCAGTTTGTACTCCTGGCATGAGCAGAGCTCGCAGATACGCTATTCACTTGATGATTACTTCCCGCGCGTACATTCCGCTTTTTTGATAGAAGGAAATCTCAACCTGGTTGTGGATCAGCTTAATGAATTCCTGTTGGCCCCCAACACCACGGTGAGGCTGCAACTGCGCAATCAAATTATTTCTCATCTGGACAAAATTGAGGTGCTGAGCCGGGGATTACAATCGGCAGAACAACAGCAGTTGGCGGTGATTTTGCAAGACAGCCGGGCGCTGATGGCGGAGCTGGACCGGGTGCTCTACAACATGTTCCTCGTGCGCGAAAAGGTGAGTGAACTCTCCGCGCGCATCGACTGGCTACATGATGATTTTACTACCGAGCTGAATTCGCTGGTGCAGGATTTTACCTGGCAGCAGGGGACGTTGCTGGATCAAATTGAGGCCAAAAACGGCGATGCAGCGCAGTATCTCAAACGTGCCAGAGAGGTACAAAACGAGCAGCAGCAGGTTTACACCCTGGCAAGAATTGAAAATCAGATCGTGGATGATTTACGCGACAGGCTCAATGAACTGAAGTCGGGTAGCGACGACGGAATGCTGGTGGAGAATCATATCCGCTATCTGGAGAACCTGAAGAAAACGGCGGATGAAAATATCCGTACCCTCGATGACTGGCCCAGTACTATCACCCTGCGGCAAACCATTGATGAGTTACTGGAAATCGGGATGATGAAAAATAAAATGCCCGATACCATGCGCGATTATGTCGCCGCGCAAAAAGCGCTCGTTGATGCCAACCATGCCAGAGAGGCAACGCTCGGGCGCTTTCGAACACTGCTTGAGGCGCAGTTGGGGAGTAGCCATCAGCAAATGCAGATGTTTAACCAGCGGCTGGAACAAATTGTTCGCGTCAGCGGTGGACTTATTCTGCTGGCGACGCTGCTGGCGCTACTTCTCGCCTGGGGGCTCAACCATTACTTTATTCGTTCGCGTCTGGTGAAGCGTTTTACCGCACTCAACCAGGCCGTGGTGCAAATTGGTCTTGGCAGAACGGATGCCACCATCCCGGTTTATGGGCGCGATGAGCTGGGGCGCATCGCAGGATTGCTGCGCCATACTCTGGGCCAGTTGAGTGCGCAAAAAAATCAGCTGGAGCAGGAAGTGACAGAGCGCAAGGAGATAGAGTCCGATCTCCGGGCAACGCAGGATGAACTGATCCAGACGGCAAAACTGGCAGTGGTTGGACAGACCATGACCACGCTGGCGCACGAGATTAACCAACCGCTGAATGCGCTGTCGATGTACCTGTTTACGGCGGGAAGGGCAATTGAACAAGGACAATCCGCTCAGGCCAGAAGTACGTTAACCAAAGCGGAGGGGCTGATTACCCGTATTGATGCCATTATCCGTTCGCTGCGTCAGTTTGCACGTCGGGCCGAGCCGGGCGCGCCTTTGCATCCGGTCGATCTGCGACAAACATTCAGCGCCGCCTGGGAACTGTTGGCCATGCGGCATAAGCCTCAGCAGGGTTCGCTGACGCTTCCAGCCCAGAGTGTATGGGTGACAGGTGATGAAGTGCGTATTCAGCAGGTGCTGGTAAACGTACTGGCAAATGCGCTGGATGCCAGTCCGACTGGCGCGCAAATAGAGGTTCACTGGCAGGCTGAGGGCAGCCGATTGTGCGTCTTTGTCTGCGATAACGGCCCCGGCTGGCCTGAGGCGTTATTGCCATCACTGTTAAAGCCGTTTACCACCAGTAAGGATGTGGGGCTCGGTATTGGCTTATCGATTTGTGTATCGTTAATGGGGCAAATGAACGGCGAGCTGCGCCTGGCGTCGACACCGGGGCGTAATGCCTGCGTCGTTCTGCAATTTAATCTGACGGATGTAAACGATGTTGTGTGATGACTATTCTGTTCTGCTGATTGATGATGATGCCGATGTTCTCGACGCTTACACTCTGTTGCTTGAACAAGAGGGGTACCGTGTTTACGCATGCAATAACCCTTTTGATGCCCGAAACTGGCTGCAGGCCGACTGGTCGGGGATTGTTCTGAGCGATGTGTGTATGCCTGGCTGCAATGGAATAGACCTGATGACGTTGTTTCATCAGGATGATAATCAGTTGCCAATCCTGCTTATCACCGGGCATGGCGATGTCCCGATGGCGGTGGAGGCAGTAAAGAAAGGCGCATGGGACTTTCTGCAAAAACCGGTCGACCCCGGCAAACTGCTGTCGCTGGTAGAGGATGCGCTGCGTCAGAGACAATCCGTGATTGCCCGTCGCCATTATTGCCAGCAAAAGCTTCAGGTTGAACTGCTCGGCTACAGTGACTGGGTCAATCAGTATCGTCAACGTCTGCAACACCTGGCGGAAACGGATATTGCCGTCTGGTTTTATGGCGAGCCGGGGACAGGACGTATGACCGGAGCCCGGTATTTGCATCAGCTTGGGCGCAGCGCTGATGGACCGTTTATCCGCGGTGAACTAACGCCCGGGAACGCGGGACTACTCAATGACCTTATTGCACAGGCGCAAGGAGGAACGCTGGTCCTGAGCCATATTGAATGCCTGACGCGTGAACAGCAGCACCATCTGGCGCATCTACAAAGCCAGGAGCGGCGTCCGTTTCGTCTGATAGGCATTGGTGACACATCGTTGGTGGAACTGGCGGCAACCAACCAGATTGTGGCCGAACTCTACTACTGTTTTGCGATGACGCAAATCGGTTGCCAGCCGCTATCACAGCGTCCGGATGATATTGAGCCGCTGTTTCGTCATTACCTGCAGAAAGCCTGTCTGCGCCTGAATCATCCCGTGCCCGAGGTTGAAGGGGAGTTACTGAAAGGCATGCGGCGTCGCGTGTGGTTAAGTAATGTTCGGGAACTGGCGAATGCCGCCGAGCTTTTTGCCGTTGGGCTACTCCCGCTGGCTGAAACCGCGAATCCGCAACTGCATCTGCCTGAACCAACACCGCTCGATCGGCGGGTTGAAGAGTATGAGCGACAGATCATTACTGAAGCGCTAAATATTCATCAGGGGCGCATTAATGAAGTGGCGGAGTATTTACAAATCCCGCGTAAAAAATTGTATTTACGCATGAGAAAATACGGGCTGAGCAAAGAACACTATAAGTTTTAGTCGACAGGATTGGAGGAGAAGGGACGTCGAGAGTATTTCGGTGGCGGCGTTGGCGTTCACCGAAATAGGCAACGGAAGTCCAGGTGATTATCTGGTTGTTTTTCTTACCACATCAAATCATCAGGGATGACAAAATCAGCATACGGATCGTCTTCGTCCTTCGCTTCCTGGCTCAGCTCGCAATTTAAAACAATATAACTTGCATCGCGCTGCGCAATCTTGTCGGCGACGACCGCCGGGATAATGGCGTATTCGCTATCGTTGCCGCTTTCAGCCGTCAGTCGGGCAATGGCCAGACGGCCCTTGATCAGCTGAGACTGAGTCACCTTATCAACATAGACTTTTTTGATCAGATTATTATCAGTAAAGTTGTAACCAATATCGCCACGGGTAATGGTGATTTTATTCATTTCAATCAGTTGCTTGATCTGCGCTTTATATTCTTTAGACAGCGCGGCCTGTTTCTGCTGTTCGCTGAGCTGCTTGTCGCGCTCAATTTGCGCTTTTTTATTCTCTTCAACCGCTTCTCTGGCTTCGCGAGCCTGAACGCGCGATTTCTTCGCCGTTCTTTGCACTTTGGCCACTTTTTTGCTGCTGACCAGACCTGCCTTAAGCATCTGTTCTTGTAGGGTAAGTTTTGTCATCGTCGCTTCTAATCCAATAAAATCGTTGTCAGGATTATAACCTTAACGTTCGGCGGGATGCCAGAAAATGGCCGTGCCACGACGGTTATCTCCAGTAGGCGTCACCGTTCTGTGTCTTACTCCCTTTCCGAATCGTGTTGATAGTTAACCCGTTTTTTAATAAGAAATAATATGCTGAATGATTTAACTAACTTGAGGATAGATATCATAAATATAAATATTCCAGTGATTTATCCTGTTTGTCATAATCAAATAGAGTTATTTTGGCAGGTATTTAATCTAAAAAACAATCAGTTGTCTCTTGATCAAATTTAAAGTGCAGCCTCATTGCGCCGATAACCATAATGAAAATATGGACAATGGAGGGAAGTGGTATGTGGTGGGTTTATCGAATGCCGATGAAAATGAAGTTAATAATCGCGCTACAACCACTATTATTGGCGTTATGTTGGTTTGCTGGTTCAGGAATATTGACGCGCATTGAGACAGAACGGCAGATGGAAAATATTGCTCAACTGACAGTGCTCGCGCGTAGTGCCGGAAATGTGGTGCATGAGCTGCAAAAAGAACGGGGAATGAGCGTCGGATTTCTGGGGGCTGAAGGGAAGACGTTCAAAGATGAGTTAACCGCGCAGCGGGCTTTAACCGATCGCGAGATCGAGGTCTTTGTGCGTTCACTGTCCGATACTGCATTGCCAGAAGGGGATGCCGCCAATTCTGTCACCACGTTCAAGAAAAACATTCTGTCGCTTGCCACCATCCGGGAAAACGTCACGCGATTGGGGCTTCCGGCCTCAGATGTCGTTAAGTTTTATACTAATGTCATTGCTGATGTGCTGAGTTTTGTGGGCAGGTTGGGGCAGTTGACGGATTCAGGCGAGATGGCGAACGCATTCGCCGCCTACTACAACTTGCTGAATTTGAAAGAACAAGCAGGTATTGAACGCGCGCTGCTGTCAAATATCTTTTCCTCCGGTCATTTCGCCGAGGGGCAGTTACATCAACTCAGTGATGTCGTCAGTAAACAGAACGTCTGGCTGGCACAATCGTTGCGTCTGAGCCCACCGGAACAGGCGGCCATGCTGGAAAGCCGCTTACAGTCCACAGAAGCGTCAAAAGCCCTCTCATTACGTGAAACCGCGTTTAGTCATGCCGCGAACGGTGGATTTGATGTCGATCCTACTGTCTGGTTCAAGGTTCAAACCCAGCGTATTGAAGTGATGCGGCAGATAGAAGATGTGACGGCGAATCTTCTGTTAGCGAATGCGGAAAAACTCGCGCAGGATGCACGAAAAAACTGGCAAATATATATGATTGTCAGCTTGTTAGCGCTCCTGGCATCATTGGCGTTCGCAGGGGCAATCGCTATCAATATGCATCGTCAATTTAGTGACACGCTCCGCAAGATTGCGGGTATGAACGGCGATCTGACTCAACGACTGGCGACCCCAGGGAAAGATGAGCTTTCCTCACTTAATCGCGCCTATAACACGATGCTGGAAAGTATTCAGCATATCGTCCAGGAGATTAAACAAGGCTCCGTGGTTTTATCCGATGCCAGCAGCAGTATTACGGCGGGTAATCAGGACCTGGCCCAACGCACGGATGAACAGGCAGCATCAATAGTACAAGCGGTGGCCAGTATGGAACAGCTCTCCACGACGATTACGCAAACGGCAGACAATGCCCGCGAAGCGGAGCATCTGACAATCAGGCTGGAAAAAGAGGTCCGCCAGGCCAGTAACGTCGCCAGTGCGGCAAATCAGAGCATGGGGGATATTCGCTCTTCCAGTGAGAAAATCTCGAATATTGTGACCTCGATTGACGATATTTCGTTTCAGACTAACTTGCTGGCGCTGAATGCGGCAGTGGAAGCTGCACGGGCAGGAGAGATGGGCAGGGGGTTTGCAGTTGTGGCCAGTGAAGTGCGAAATCTTTCGCAGCGTTGTGCCAAAGAAGCTAATCAGATCCGCGAGCTGGTCGCGCAGAATATGGTAAAAATTAGTGAGGGTGTTGAGCGGGTTACGGCGTCCGCTACCGCGCTAGAAGCCGCGGCGGACAATACCACCAGCATGAAGCAATATATTGCGGATATCGCTCGTGTAGCGACGGAACAATCGCAAGGGGTAACTCAGATTAACCTGGCACTGCGACCTATGGAGCAGGTCACGCAGCAAAACGCGGCGTTGGTTTCTCAGGCCGCAAGCGACAGCCAGCGCCTGGACAATCTGTCTGTCACCATGAAGGATCTGGTCAATCGTTTTGTTGTCTGACCTGACGCCGTTTAACCGACCCGGACAATATACCGGGTCGGTTCATCCCCTGGCGGGGAAATAGTATTAACGATAAATGGCTACAACGGGTTTTCCGTCATCGCCTATGGTTCCCCGGTACATACCTTCAGAGTTGAAGGACATGGTGTAATTACCGGCTTTATCAAGCACAATTACTCCACCGCTGCCATTCAGCGCCTTAACTTCATCCAGAGCATTCTGCGCTGCGGCTTTTAAAGGGGTATTGCGGTATTTCACCTGGGCTGCAATGTTATACGCGGTCAGCGTGCGGATAAACATTTCTCCTGAGCCGGTTGCGGATACCGCCACGGTTTCATTGTCGGCATAATTTCCTGCGCCAATGATAGGTGAATCCCCTACACGTCCGTAACGTTTGTTGGTCATTCCGCCTGTAGACGTTCCGGCAGCGAGATTACCGTCTTTATCCAGAGCAACAGCGCCGACAGTGCCATATTTATAGTCATACATCATTGGATCAGCGAACAGGGCAGCGCTCTTTCCATCGTGATCAAGGAGCACTTTTTCTTTTTGGATTGCATTCTGTAATTGCTGCCAGCGAAAATCTGTTTTGAAATAAGCAGGATCAACGGTTGCGAGTCCCTGTTCTTTTGCAAAGGTATCCGCGCCTGTCGAGACCATGAGTACGTGCGGGCTTTGAGTCATAACGGCATACGCCGCATTAATTGGGTTTTTAACCGTGGTTACACCGGCAACGGCACCGGCTTTTCGGGTTTTCCCATCCATAATGGACGCATCCAGTTCATTGCGGCCATCGTGGGTAAACACGGCACCTTTACCTGCATTGAAGAGAGGAGAATCTTCCATCACATTAATCGCTTTCTGAACGGCTTCCAGGCTGCTACCGCCTTTATTCAGAACCGCATAACCTGCATTCAGAGCTTCAGTGAGTTTTTCTGTATACTGCTTTTCCTGTTCTGGTGTGATGGTATCTTTTGTAATGGTACCGGCACCACCATGGATCACCAGCCTTATCGGCGATTGCGCGTCTCCCCATGCGGGAGCTGTCAGTAAGGTACAAAGGGTCAAAGTAGCGATACTGGTCTTGATTCTGATCATATGAATAAATTCCTTTTTTCTGAGTGATGAATCATTTCCGATAATGTTTCTCATTACCGGTATTAATCAGCCTGTTTATGGAGAACTTATTCCTGACAAACTGGCTAAAGATTAATCATGGCTATACTTCAATAATCATAATTTTGGTTAATTGATTTTAGTCAAAATATATTTTTAATGATTGATTTATCAAAAAATGAAGCGTTTCCGCAGAAGTTTCTATCATTCCACTGACCATACTCGCAGGCTTCCGGTTGCAGTCTGTCGCTGGTAAAGTGAGCAACCAATACCGAGATGTGACCAGAAGGGAATTCCGAGTGACCGAACGTATTGATTATCAGACTGAAAAATACAGCTTTACTGAGGCGACTGAAAGTTCCCGTCTGGCTGGCCAGTGGGCTGATGTTATTGCTGAATGTCGGGAAATGAAGGCGGGTCCGGAAGAGCGTCTGCGTATTGCTTTATTGAATGTGGACTATGTGACCAGCTTTGAGCTGCCTTTCCGTTTGTTATTACTCCGTACCCCGCAACTGATTGCCAGCGTTCGTGAAGAGCTACAGCTTAGTCAGAAAAACGTAATCTTTAACGGCAAACGCTTTGGTTGTGTTTACAGCCTGAAAGCGAGTCTCGGCGGGATACCGGATGAATTTCAGTACCGCCTGTCGCATCGTATTCGACGCATTAATCGTGCAGGTTCAAGCGAAGCGCCATATCAGCAAATTGCTAAAACGGTAAAAGCACCACGTGAGCGTCTGAAGCTGGCACTGGAATCAGGCCTTGATGTCACTGCTTTGGACGGGCTTTTCTGGTTTGGCAGTCAACGTATTGCTGCTGACGTACTGAGGCTGAGAAAATCAGGGATGCGGATAGCTACTGAGCAGACAATGGTGTCCGACAATCTTACTGCAACGGTGAGGAATGTGCCGTTTTATCGCCTGGCTTAGGGATGAACTGACAGGTAAATGAAAGGATTTAGCCGGATGCATTTAATTAAAAGTGTCCCCTGCAGGAATCGAAAAATCAATTAACAATTTGAATTCTAATTAATTTTGTTTTCGATTTTGGTGGGTGCCCCAATGGGTGCCCCCAGACGTTGTGGTCAGAAAAGCTGGTTTTATCTGATGAAACAAGCCTGACGACCTTTCAAAGGTTATTCTGATTTTACGACTGACAGCTCACTTTTTATACGGTAGTAAGTCGCTCGGCTGATTTCTGCTGCCTTCATGATGAGTTCAGGTTTTACTCCTTGCTCCAACATCTCTTGAACGATCTCACGGGCTTCCTGATTTTTCTCCCTGCCAATGTATATGCCTTCGCTTTTAGCCCGCTCTATGCCTTGCTGTTGGCGTTTACGGCGTGTTTCGTAATCCTGTCGCGCCATTGTGGCAAGGATATCTATCAACATGGCATTTACAGCTCTCAGGATGCCGCTGGTTAGGTCATTGCCTGCCATCTCGACCATCTGCCAGCTCGTTGGCAAATCCATTGATACGATGATTAACCCTTTTCGGTTGAGCGTATCTTTCAGTTCAACCCATGCGCTATGTTCTAGGCGACTCAGACGATCTATAGCTTCCACTAGCAACAGATCGTCGGGCTGGGCTTCGGACAATAGCCGCATAAGCTCTACGCGCTCAAGCTTCGCCCCGCTAGCATTTTCTATGTACTCTCCAGCAATCTGCCAGCCTTTTAATTTTGAAAATTCACGTAGGCTGGTAAGTGCTCGATCAGCGTGTTGCCCCTCAGTTGATGCCCGGCAGTAAATTCTAACGTTCATTGCATTGTCTCAATAGGGTTATGAATTTAAGTGCAAATGATACATAAGGCATTTTGTGTAGTCAAAATGTTCCTATGCAACCCTATTGAGACTTTGTGTCACATTGTCATTACGGTATACCCAATTGAGACAAGGATAATGGCTGGCAGTTAAGGCGATATGTTGAGCTAGTCGAAAGAAACAGCCCGACACCGTTTTTACCATATGAGATAATTTGTTGTGCTGGTGGGTTTGCTTGCCTGCACTTGGGATGGTGCAAATCTGCACCATCGTTCGGCGGTCTATTAACAAGGAGTGTTAAGATGGAAAAAGACCTGAAAGAGTTGCGGGAGTACTTGTTACTTACCCCTGACTATCCTGAATCTAACGATTGTCAGGTGAATCTCTCAACGGAGGACGTGACCAACGAAGAGATCGCGGAACGTCTGGGAATAGCTCCAGATTGGATAGATTCCCTAGATGCCAGTCAATTTGCCTGATACAGAACGCGCCTTTGCTGGCGCGTTTAATTTGTTTAGCTTGTTTCAGTTAATAGCGTATTCATTGTCTTAGATTAGGTTTGAGTTGACACTGCTGCTTATCAGGGACGAACCTAACCATACCGTCAGTTTTGTGGTATAGGTTCGTCTAATAGCCCAGCTATACTATATCCACCGGTTTTAGCTCCTAGTTCTCCTGACTATTTTTTTCTTGATCAAGACTCTTGGATGTTATTAGGGCTAATGCTATTAATTTCATACTATTGAAAATAGTATCTAATTCACTTGATATTTCCGGCGTGCGTTTTGCAGATTTAATTTCATGAACCTTCCACAATGGGCATTTGGCTCTCGAATATCTATCCCAATCGATTAATGGGCATGATTCAATCGATGTAAACAGGGCAACCCTCTCCTGGGAGTTGATGATTACTATGTGGATCAATATTGAGTCCAGTATCTTCATGTCTTCTTTTGGTGTCAGCTTTATTTCTCTAACTCGGCTATTTACAACTTCTGCATCTTCAACCATTCCTACTGGGGTAAATCCAATTATAGGTTGACTCTCCTCTATGTTATTGGTAGATATCGGCTTTGTATTTGATTGAAAACTGTCAATATTTGTATTTATAATGCGAGATGCTATAGTCCTGCTGACATCGCTTTCAGGTTTTCTGTATCTAACTCTTGCAAAATATGAATGGCTATTGTTCTTCAACCAATTGCCAATGAATACTTCATTTGGGACTATTTGTTTTTCGCTCGCTTCTATTTCTACATCATAAAATGGTGATAACAACTCAAAAAGTATAGAGCTTTTTTCGTGGACGAGATTTAAAAATTCATGAAAATCAGATTTGCTAAAGAGTTTTGTCGACGTCTTTTCTTTAATTTTTTGGGAAAGTTCTTTTATAATTTGTTCTTCACTGTTATTTTTGCTTTTGTTATCTTTTGTATTTGTTGTTTCTTCAGTAGTTAGTTTATTATAAATGTAATCTTTAAGTTCTTGATTTATTATGCCAAAGCCTTCATCAAGAGACCCTTGAGTTACGAAAACAGGTCGTTGTTCTTTTGATGTGAAATCATCAGCAAGGCGGTTTACAATATGACGGTATTTTACATCTCCAGGAAGTTCGTAAAGAGATAAAAATAATGATTCAGAAAAATCGCTAAACTTACTATTAGCGAAGGAAACCTGGTCGCTTCTTGACGAAGCCATAACATATACACTGTTAAACCCAACATTAGTATAATGTTTTTCATCTTTAGATAATTCGTTTAAAAATTTCTCTCTTTGCTCAATGTTTCCTTTTATTATTTTGCTACCACTATAGCACGAGTCTATTATTTTTACGTAAGTATTTGGTGATATGCTTCTAGCTTGATTATCTATGAATTCAGATGATACAGTAGTTTGATTTATTCTATTTGAAGCATAATCTGAGAAAACAAGTCTAGACTCTATTTCACCATTGTTTTTTTCATGGGCTATTCCGTGCCCTGTAAAATAAAATAAAAGTTCATCTATTTTTTCTTCTTTTTCTTTTATGTCGCGAAAGAATGATATTATTTTATCTGCGGCTTCCTGACCAGTGCAGTTGCCAGAAATATATAGTATATAACTGGGGTTTTTTATTTTGGTGACTACTTCCTTTATTAGTGAAATATCATTTTCACATTGTGGTAAGTTTGTTGATTGCGAGCCGTAATCTGATACACCAATTAGTATTGCAGCATTGATTTTATCGCTATTTGCTCCTGTTAAAGTTAATTGCTTTTCAACCGACGAGTTATTTTCATTTGTTGTGTTGCTGGTGGAAGTATTGTTCGCCTGGCTAGGCGTTGTTAGTATGCTCGCTGTTAGTTTGTTCTTTTTGGGCTCTTTTGTGGTATTTTCACTTTGCATAATCTATCCCGATATCCTTAACGGAAATTGTATTTTTGGAGGTGAATGTAAATAAGTACATGTTTTTTTTATAAAAAGCAAGGTAAATATCATATAGGATTTAGAGTTGAACGTAGTATCTTCATGCTCCTGACACCTAAGTGTTTTGGTATCTCATTTGGGAGATTCTCCTATAAATCAGTCTATTAAAGCATAAAGCTCAGAGTAGTATTTGCTTGCTAAAATTCTAGAGCTGTATCTTTCTACATGGAATCAACCCAAAAAGCGACCTAAAAAGTACTTACAGAATTGACGTTACGTTGATGTTGTTTTCTGGAAGTTTTTGCTTAGTGGTTGGTGTTATCTATTTGATAATTATTTATTTTTTAATATGTTGTTCACTTCAGACCAACGTCAACTTATCCTTATAGAGCGATTAATTTCTATAAGTACTTTTTCTCAAAATTTGATTTCTATGGATGGAAACCCATCAAAGAAACGTCATTTTTTTCTAAGACTTTGATCTTTCGTTGATGGTGTTAGTGGGGATTCCGGTCATCGAGCGCGATGCGCTCTTCTGACCGTTTCAATGGATAGGTTCGCCTTCTTGCGCCTCTCGCGGCGTTTGCCGCGCTCCGCGCTTTTGGCGGTTTGGCTGGCATATCTCTCTTATTATTGGTCGTTTTTTGCACTGCCTTGTCACGATCTGTCACTACTAGTAGTAATGGTCATAACCTCCGCTTTCTCTTCTGGCTCTGGATGCTCTCACTCGTGCTCTTCTTAACATCCTTAACAGTGGGTGGGTTTGTACTTTGTTCGAGTTTATTATCTGTGAGGATAGTAACTCCCTGCGCTCTGTCTCTGCCTCTTTGGTGACCGCTATCACTGATAAATCCCAATCGTGTTTGCTAATTAACGGTGCTTGGAACGGGGTGATTGGTGAGCGATTTATGTCTTGTCGTTTCAATGTACGCTGTATCTGTCTCTTAGCTTTGTAGTTGTCTTTCCTTGATGCCTGAACGGCTTTTAGTATGCGTCTTACAGCATGAAAGCCAGTGATAGAAAGTGTTTCTTTTTTTATCTCATGCCGCGCCCAGCCATTCGAATAACCCCAAACGTTGGCATCTGACCAATCATATAGGCTCTTGCTCGCCTCTCTATTAAAGTCATTTAACTTAGTTTCGGGCTTTGCCATGTAATCAATCTGTTTACCTATACACTTTGTAGGCTCTGAATATTGCTGACCTTTCAAATCTAGATCCCACTGGGGAGGAACATTTGATGGGATTGCATTGTTTGCCAGTGTTACCCATTTGCTGACAATTTTGCCAGCTTGCCCATTAATGCTTCTTTCGTTCACCATGATTATTGCGTGTACATGCGGCTCTGACTGGTGTTGAGCCCACTCCATGACGTAAACCCACTGATTGCCTTTCGAAGTCAACCATCTGGTAAGTGCCTTTAACACTTTGTTGAATTTCTCTGGCGTTGTTCCCTTAACGGGTCTGAAGGTAAAGGAGTAGGGGATACCACTAGTTGATTCGACATCCAGAGTAAACAAAGCTCGCCTCATTGTACGCCATTTCTTCTTTGTCCAGGCTGGTGGTATGCAGTGGTTAGCCTTTGATGATTGGCGTTTATTCTCCGCCTTTAATTCATTACGTTTGTGCGTAACTGATTTCACATAAGCTAATGTGCGACCATTGATGTGATTGATTACGGCTTGTGATTTTGTGGATAGACTCGCGTCTTTATCGTATAATTCCATGTGTAAAGTTCATATATTTCAATTGCTTCAAAGCCGACTCTCGCAAAGTCGGCTTTCTGCTTTGTCAATCACAGGTATTTGGTTTCAATACCCTTGTAAACAGTTCTAAGCGTGTCTTCAGGCACTTTGCCCACCAGCCCACGCAACAACGACAACGTTATGTTTACCTTACGCAATGTCTTTACATATCTGGCGTTCGTCCTCCAGATCTTCAATGTTTCGTCTTTATCGCTGTGGTATGCTTCTAAATTGCGTTCTGTGACGTGATACGCCCCTGTTTTAAACTGCTCAACAGGAATTCCCCAATCGTTGCGTAACAGCGTTAAAACGCGACTACGTTCGTGATTTCCGGCTTTCCTTAATATGTCGTCAAACTCCTTTGGGGTAAGCTTCCTGCCACTTAGTAGGATATCGCGCATATTCGCGGCGACCTGAGAGCGTGTAAGAGTGCTCATTTTCGTCCCCCCAGAAATCTGTCGGCAAATTGATCAAGGCTGGAGGCAAGCCACACCCGGCGCTTGCGTCCATTGATGGTCTGATTTATATAGGGAGGAAAGCTTGGGATATATCGCTTTAACTGATAGAAGCGTGACAGACAGACGCCAAGATATTCTGCTGCGTCTTTAGCGGTCAGGTAATTAATCATTTTATTCCCTTACTGTTGTACCAAAATGCAATACGGGGGAGACTTCCTGTCTCCCCAAATTACTCTACAATTTTTGTGCGATTAAATCAGAACTATTACTAAGTAATCATCGCCAGAGGCAATGCCGATAGCTTTTCCACCGCTGGTGGATTTCACATCATAAACCCAGGTGCTGGTGCTCACCTTTTGTGGCTCTGATCTAATCAGTGCCGCGAAGGTTTCAAAATCAACATGGGTTACGTTCAGCTTTTGATTGGTAGGTTTCAACTGCATTCTTAATACCTAATAACGTATTGTTTGTATCCTGTTTATTTCTGTTCTTTAGTTGCTACGCGATTCGGCTATACGTTGATCGATCCAGTCATCGATCTCGCTTTCAATAAAAGCTATTGCGCGAGCACCAATCTTGACTGATTGGGGGAATTGTCCTCGGCTCATCAGAGCATATACCCACGCCTTGCTATAGCCAGTGCGTTTCAAAACCTCAGATAGCCGAATCAGCGACTTTTTCATATCTACCTCGTAATACGTTGCTTGACTATGTGAGATAGTAAATCATTGTTTTTTATGAAAGTGTGGTAATTTTGCAAAAAAAGTTTGGTAATGAAATCTTGCGGGTTTAGTAATGTTTTTTGCTGATTTTTTAGTCATTTTAGTGACTTTGGCAACGTCAATTATTAACTTGTGAATCTGCTTACTATTTTTTGGAATTGAGAACATCAAATGCACAAGCAATAATTTTCTTAATGTTCCTAGGTTTAGTTCCGTTTACATCCTCCTTTGCCGTTTCCAATATGGTGTAAGAGATTTCTTTGACTATTTTGTCCATACTTGCGCCATCCCCCCATTTAAAATTTGGATCCTTGCTAAGCAATATATACATCGCTGCCAATACCCTCATTACTGTATCTTTGCCTCTCCAGTCTGGCATACTTTCCGCATCTTTTAGCTGTGAGTCGCTAACAAGAGTGCAATCAACATTGCACATATCCAGTTCTGGGAAGAAGTTCACAAGCTCGGAGCGCCTGAAATAAAACGAATCGTAGGACCCATACCAATCATCCTCATCATCGTGATATAAAAAGTCTTCGCCTTTCCTAACGTTGAAAGTCCCTTCTTCCCCCGGTATTGGGCTCTCCCTGTATTCATGTCCCATAGCCAGAAGCCCTAAAAACTCCACACACTGCTTTTCAAAGTCTTCATTAGTCGTAAAACCTGACACCCAATCGAACTGATAAAAGCCCAGCCTCCCTAAAGTATCTGGTTTTGCCTTGCTCAATCTGTAGTTACTTAAGATGGCGGCAGCTATCATTCTTTCATTTTCATTGTTTAGTCTTGCCAGTTCGCTGATCAGATTACCAAACCAGATTTTATCTTCTGACTCGTTATAAAACGCATCTAGTCCTGTCATCTTAGTCACGGCGTGTTCTCCTTCCGAACTCGTAAGGGCTTATATGTATTTCTCGATTGGCGTCCAGATAATCTGCCCACCATTGAAGCATTAGTTTGCGCTCTTCTAAGTAATCAGCCTTGTGCTTGTAGGCTCTTTTAACGTCTTTATATTCTTTGTGGCTCATCTGGCGCTCTACTGCGTCCTCCTGCCACAAACCGGACTCCATCAGGGAACTACAGGCTGTGGCACGGAATCCATGTCCAGTTACGTCCTCTTGCGTGTTATAGCCCATTAAGCGTAATGCCTTGTTTACCGTGTTTTCACTCATCACGCCTTTGGTGTTTCTTTCATTCGGAAACACAACATCGTAGCTTCCGCTTAGTTCTCTCAACTGCTTTACAATAGAAACAGCCTGACGGCTAAGAAGCACGATATGTTCGTCTTTTCCCGTCTTTGTGCCACGGGTGGAAAACCTCACACCATCGATAGGCTCTCTTTTTTTAGGGATAATCCACTCAGCCCGATCAAGGTCAAACTCTTTCCAACGGGCAAACCTTAACTCGCTTGAACGAACAAAGGTCAACATGTTTAGCTCAATGGCAAGGCGGGTAAGAGGATTACCTTTAAAGCTGCCCAATCGAGTGAAAAAGTCTGGTAAATCTCTGGGATGTAGTGCGGCATGATGCTTAGTTTCATATTGCATTAACCGGACATCGAGATCATTCGTGATGATTTCTGTCTTAATGCCGCTCAGACGGGCGCTATGTATGATGTCCTTAACCCGTTGTTTAAGTCGGTTGGCTGTATCGTGTTTCCCGGCATCATCTACCTTCTTAAACAAAGGTAAAATTGTCATCGCCTCCAGTTTGCGAATATCCGAAGTGCCAATGTGAGGGAAAATATACATTTCAAGGCTTCTAAGTACGCGTTTTCGGTGGTCTTCGTTCCACATCTGGTGGCTTTCAACCCATTGACGTCCTATCGTCTCAAAAGTGAATGCGCCTTTTTCTTCCGCTTTTGCTGCTCTTTGCTCGGCTTTGGGATCTATTCCCCTGGATAGCAGCTTCCTGGCGTCGTCTCTTTTTTCTCTGGCGTCTTGTAAGCTGGTGGTTGGATATACCCCAAAAGCAAGCCTGTCTTCTTTCTTGTCTGATGGGCGGCGATACTTCATACGCCAATATTTCGAACCGATTTGGGATACTTCAAGATAAAGACCACCGCCATCAGACAGCTTATAAGCTTTGTCTCGTGGCTTGGCTATTTTGCACTGACGATCTGTCAATCTGTTGAGGGTGTTTCTGGTCATATTGGGGGCACATATACAATCGAACCAACAATGCCCCAAATTATGCCCCATAGACTTACTTGATTTCAATAGACGGTAATAGACGTCTAGAGAGCAAAATATCTTTGTTTTTAGATAGTTGCAGGGGATTTGTGGACGGTAGTAGACGTTGGTGTACGGCGAGATGGTGTCCCCTGCAGGAATCGAACCTGCAACTAGCCCTTAGGAGGGGCTCGTTATATCCATTTAACTAAGGGGACGAAGCGGCACGAGTATAGCGTTTTTTACTCACAACGGTAAGCCTCAGGCCGCCCAACTGCTCAAACCGTCACCATTCAAGCCTGTTTTTTCTGGTTTTTCTGCTTTTGCTCATCCCGCCTGGCTTGTAACCTGGCTTCTTCTTTGCGTTTATTGCTCATATCATTGCGGATCTGCGCGTGGCTCATCAGCGCGAAGATAAACGTCCCGCCACAGATATTCCCGGCGAGCGTAGGGAGAGCAAAGGGCCAGAAGAAATCACTCCAGTGCAGCGTACCATTAAAGACCAGATAGAGAATTTCCACCGAACCGACGACGATGTGCGTGGTATCGCCCAGCGCAATCAGCCAGGTCATCAGAATAATGACCACAATTTTTGCTGCCCCGGCGGCGGGAAACATCCATACCATTGTGGCAATTAACCAGCCGGAAATGATGGCGTTGGAAAACATCTCCGTTGGCGTGTTTTTCATCACATCCATGCCGATTTTGACAAAAGCATCGCGGGTTTCTTCATCAAAAATCGGCATATGCTCAAACGCCCATGCGGCAACCCCAGTGCCAATAATATTACCTAGCAGAACCACACTCCACAGGCGCATCAGCAGGCCAAAATTGCCGAGCGTAGGGTTTTGCATTACCGGCAGGACGGCGGTGACGGTATTTTCGGTAAACAGTTGCTGGCGAGCCATAATGACAATTATAAAGCCGAAGGTATAACCGAGGTTCTCCAGCAAAAATCCTCCAGGCACACCTTCCAGTTGCACATGAAAAATTCCTTTAGCCAGTAGCGAGGCGCCCATCGAGAGTCCCGCAGCGATGGCTGACCACAGTAGCGCCATCGCGTCGCGCTCCATTTCTTTCTCCCCATCCTGGCGGATATGTTCATGGATCGCCATGGCGCGGGAGGGGAGTCTGTCCTCATCGACCTCAATCTTTTTACCCTCTAGCTTTTCGTCACTGTCGACCTGGAGTTCGTCGCTGTGCCGATCAATCTTTTCGTTCTCAATGTCATTCATAGCCGAATCCTGAATTAGCACGTATTGCTAAAGCGTAGCGGCTTTTGTCCGAAAATCAGCGGGAGAAAGTCTGAGATAGCAAAAATGGTAACGTTTGTTTTTATTGGGGTAGCTAGAATAGAGCCGCCGCGGAGTGCGCATTACCAGGCTATGATCAAATCAGTAACACAGGGTATATAGACATCATTTGACGTGCTGTTACAATCGCTCACATCTAAACAGGCGGATACGTCATCGTTCCGTCATGGATGGCAATCAGCGATAGCCATAATACACAGGGAGACACTTATGAAGCTTCGCCTGTCGGCGCTTGCGCTGGGAACCACACTTTTGGTGGGGTGTGCGAGCTCTGGTACTGAACAGCAGGGGCGTTCGGACCCATTTGAAGGGTTCAACCGCACCATGTACAACTTCAACTTTAATGTTTTAGATCCATACGTTGTTCGACCGGTGGCAGTTGCCTGGCGTGATTATGTCCCGCAGCCGGCGCGTAACGGTTTGAGCAATTTTACCGGCAACCTTGAAGAGCCGGCCGTTATGGTCAACTACTTCCTGCAAGGCGACCCCTATCAGGGTATGGTGCACTTCACCCGTTTCTTCCTGAACACCCTGTTAGGTATGGGCGGATTTATCGACGTGGCGGGTATGGCTAATCCGAAGTTACAGCGCGTTGAACCACACCGTTTTGGTAGTACGTTAGGCCACTATGACGTTGGTTATGGACCGTATATGCAGCTTCCATTCTACGGCAGCTTCACGCTGCGTGATGATGGCGGCGACATGGTGGATACGCTGTATCCGGTACTGTCCTGGCTGACCTGGCCGTTGTCGATAGGTAAATGGACGGTTGAAGGGATTGAAACCCGCGCGCAACTGCTTGATTCCGACGGTCTGCTGCGTCAGTCTTCCGACCCTTACATCATGGTGCGAGAAGCTTACTTCCAGCGTCATGACTTTATTGCGAACGGTGGGAAACTCAAACCAGAAGAAAACCCGAACGCGAAAGATATTCAGGACGATTTAAAAGAGATCGATTCTGAGTAAGGAAGGATGAAAATAAAAAGGTGAGCTAAAAAGCTCACCTTTTTTATATCTGAAGAAAATCAGAATGCGTAGTTGAAGTTGGTACCGAACAGCCAGGCTTTACCTTCAGAATCGAAAGTATACGGGCCTTCTTTGACGGTCACTTTCTGGCCGTGCATATAAGAAACGCCTACGTCAATGGATGCGTCATCATTGAAGGCGTAAGTGGTACCCGCACTCAACCACAGACGGTCCTGGTCCGGAATGGAGATGGAACGCTTGCTCGCAGGAACCGGGCTATCGTCATAGGCGATACCGGTACGGAAGGTCCAGCTTTTATCCATGTAATAAGTCGTACCCAGCGCGATGCGGTAAGAATCTTTGAACCCTTCTTCTTTATAGAACAGCGTCTGCCCGTTGGTGCCGGTTGCTTTCAGCTCCTGGAACTGACTCCAACTGGTGTAAGCCATGCTGTAGTGAATAGCCCACTGTGGTGCAACGCGGTTGTAACCCGACAGTTCCCACATTTCCGGCAGGTTAAGCGTCAGAGAACCTGGGACGGTGGCGTTGGTGGTTCCCCAAGGGAACGCCGTGCCTGCGCCAGGTAACGCGTTGGCCTGGGTGCGGATGCCGCTCTTGTAATCGCCATCGAAGTCGATTTTGACTTCAGACCGATACGTTAAACCGTAGCGGTTATTTTTATCCAGCTCGTACAAAATACCGGCGTTCCAGCCGTAACCCCATTCGTCACCTTTCAGGCTGGCAATTTTCTGGCTGACTTTTGGCAATGCAGCAGTTTGTTCACCGGAATAACGCTCAATTTTTGCATCGGCATAGACGGCATTAAAACCAACGCCAAAGCTCCAGCTATCATTCAGACGGTAGGCACCGCTCAGGTTCAGGTTGACCGTTTTAAGATCGGTCTTCCCGCCGTATTCGCCGACGATGTAGCTGTCGTTAAATTCGGTTGCCAGGCCATAGTTTGACGTGACAGAAGCCCCCCAACCAAACTGTTCGTTGATCGGCATCACGAAGTGAGCATTGGGAACCCACGCCGTAGGCGCGATGTTGTCCGCATCGGTGCTGCGTCCTGTATATGGCGATTTACCGGAAATATTCACGTCTGGATCGATATACACCGCACCCGCTGAAAAAGTAGGGCGGTCAAACATCATAATCAGCGCCGGGTTACGACTGGCGTTACCTGCATCATCTGCAATAGCGCCTTCACCCGAATATGCCCGGCCAAGGCCAGAGGAAGAAAATTCGTTTAACTGAAAGCCTGCAGACCAGGCCTGTGTGGAAATAATTGCCACTGCGACTGCGAGAGCAGACTTTGTAAACAGGGTTTTCTGGCTCATGACCATAACCTCATTGATTTATTTTTATACAAACAATGTTACATACCGTAACAGGAGCGCGAAGTGTAGGGTCTGAGGTACAACTTAGAAATCAGACCAGTGCCGAGAGTATAGGTCTGACCAGCTGAAATGTTGCAAGTATGTTTATAAATATTTTCAATTCTGATCTCGGAAACGCGATCCAGCTGGCAAAATTGCGGGTATGCACACTCACCTGTTTGGGTGATTTTTGTTTTAGATCATTTTTAAGTGTGATTTCGGTCACTTATCCCATTTCATACAATTAACGACTGGAGAGGCGAATAATGGGAGCGTAAAATATCCCCATCGTTTATCTGGCACCACAGGTGCGAATACAGAGGAAATCTACAATGAGTAAATGCAGTGCTGATGAAACCCCGGTTTGCTGCTGTATGGATGTTGGCACCATCATGGACAACTCCGATTGCACCGCGTCATACAGCCGTGTGTTCGCGAATCGTGCAGAGGCAGAAGAAACGCTGGCCGCTCTGACTGAGAAGGCGCGTGGCGTGGAATCTGAGCCTTGCCAAATCACCTCGACCTTTACTGAAGAGTCTGAAGGTGTGCGTCTGGATATCGACTTTGTTTTTGCCTGTGAAGCTGAAACGCTGATCTTCCAACTGGGTCTGCGTTAATCCCTTCTTTAAAAGCCCTTGTTACCCGGTAGCAAGGGCTTTTTCGTCACTGTCAGTGATTATTCACTGTGTCTTAGCTCCCACTTTCTTTTCTCCCTGCTTGGCTAAATGTAAAAAATTGGTTAAGACTGTGATCAGGTCAGACCACTTATTTTTATTTTTTACAGGGGAGTGTTATGAGTCAGGCTTTACCGCTGATTACCCGCCAGGGCGATCGCATCGCCATCGTAAGCGGATTGCGTACGCCATTTGCCCGCCAGGCAACCGCGTTTCATGGCATTCCCGCCGTAGATTTGGGGAAAATGGTCGTTGGCGAGCTGCTGGCGCGCAGCGAAATTTCTGCTGATGTGATTGAGCAACTGGTCTTTGGCCAGGTGGTGCAAATGCCCGAAGCCCCAAATATTGCTCGTGAAATCGTGCTGGGAACCGGGATGAATGTGCACACCGATGCCTACAGCGTAAGCAGAGCCTGCGCCACCAGCTTCCAGGCGGTGGCGAATGTCGCGGAAAGCCTGATGGCGGGGACTATTCGCGCAGGAATTGCCGGCGGTGCGGACTCCTCGTCAGTTCTGCCTATTGGCGTTAGCAAAAAGCTGGCGCGGGTGCTGGTGGATGTCAATAAGGCCCGGACCACCGGTCAGCGTCTTAAGCTTTTCTCCCGACTGCGCTTACGTGACCTGATGCCCGTACCGCCAGCCGTCGCCGAGTATTCCACCGGTTTACGCATGGGGGATACGGCCGAGCAAATGGCCAAAACTTATGGGATTACGCGAGAGCAACAGGATGCCCTGGCGCACCGTTCTCATCAGCGCGCCGCTCAGGCGTGGTCTGAAGGAAAACTGGCAGATGAGGTGATGACCACCTACGCGCCACCTTTCAAAGATCCTTTTTCAGAAGATAACAATATTCGCGGCAACTCTACGCTGGCCGATTACGCCAAACTGCGTCCGGCCTTTGACCGAAAACACGGCACCGTTACCGCGGCGAACAGTACCCCGCTAACCGACGGCGCAGCCGCCGTGATTATGATGACGGAATCGCGTGCGAAAGAGTTGGGGCTGGTGCCGCTGGGATACCTGCGTAGTTTTGCCTTTACCGCCATCGATGTCTGGCAGGACATGCTGTTGGGGCCGGCGTGGTCAACGCCGCTTGCCCTGGAGAGAGCGGGTCTGACCATGGCTGATTTAACCCTGATCGATATGCATGAAGCATTTGCCGCACAAACGCTGGCGAATCTTCAACTGCTGGGTAGCGAACGTTTTGCCCGCGAAGTGCTCGGCAGGGCGCATGCCACGGGCGAGGTCGATGACAGTAAATTTAACGTGCTGGGCGGATCGATTGCCTATGGACATCCCTTCGCCGCCACCGGTGCTCGCATGATCACCCAAACTCTCCATGAGTTACGACGTCGTGGTGGTGGTTTTGGTTTAGTGACAGCCTGTGCAGCAGGTGGTCTGGGTGCGGCAATGGTTCTGGAGGCAGAATAATGGAAATGGCATCGGCTTTTACGCTAAACGTACGTCTGGATAACGTCGCTGTTGTTACCATTGATGTGCCCGGAGAGAAAATGAATACCCTGAAGGCGGAATTTGCCTCTCAGGTTCGGGTCATTCTGAAACAAATTCGCGATAACACAGCATTACGCGGCGTGGTGTTCATTTCGGCGAAACCCGATAACTTCATTGCCGGGGCGGATATCAACATGATTGGTCGCTGTCGCAGCGCGCAGGAAGCTGAAACGCTGGCACGCCAGGGGCAGCAGATTATGGCGGAAATAAACGCCTTGCCGATCCCCGTAATCGCCGCAATTCATGGCGCCTGTCTCGGCGGTGGCCTGGAGATGGCGCTGGCGTGCCACAATCGTATTTGTACCGATGATGCTAAAACCGTACTGGGTTTACCTGAAGTGCAGCTTGGTCTGCTGCCCGGCTCTGGCGGTACCCAGCGGTTGCCCCGTCTGATTGGCGTCAGTACCGCGCTGGATATGATCCTCACCGGAAAACAACTACGCGCAAAACAGGCGCTGAAAGTGGGTTTAGTGGATGAAGTTGTACCGCATACCATTTTGCTGGAAGCGGCCGTAGAACTGGCCAAAAAGGATAGTCCCGCACACCGTACTCTGCCGGTGCGAGAGCGTGTGCTAGCGGGGCCGCTGGGGCGGGCGCTGTTGTTCCGCATGGCCAGTAAAAAGACGGCGCAAAAAACGCAGGGCAACTACCCTGCAACAGAACGTATCCTTGAGGTCATCGAAACCGGCCTGGCGCAAGGCAGCAGCAGCGGTTACGACGCCGAAGCCCGCGCGTTTGGCGAACTGGCGATGACATCTCAGTCTCAGGCGCTGCGGCACATCTTTTTTGCCAACACCGATGTGAAAAAGGATCCCGGAAGTGATGTGAAGCCCGGCCCGCTAAACAGTGTAGGCATTTTGGGCGGCGGTCTGATGGGGGGCGGTATTGCCTATGTGACGGCCTGTAAAGGCGGCTTGCCAGTGCGTATCAAAGATATAAATGCCAAGGGAATCAACCACGCGCTGAAGTACAGTTGGGATCAGCTTGAAACGAAGGTTCGCCGCCGTCATATCAAAGCCAGCGAGCGTGATAAACAGCTGGCGCTGATTTCGGGATCAACCGATTACCGTGGCTTCGCTCATCGCGATCTGGTTATTGAAGCCGTATTTGAAGATCTGGCGTTAAAACAACAGATGGTGGCAGAAGTTGAGCAAAATTGCGCATCTCATACCATTTTTGCCTCTAACACCTCATCTTTGCCGATTGGCGATATTGCGGCGAACGCTGCCAGGCCTCAACAAGTAATTGGTTTGCACTTCTTTAGCCCGGTGGAAAAAATGCCGCTGGTCGAGGTTATCCCGCATGCCACGACCTCTGAGCAGACAATTGCCACAACCGTTAAACTGGCGAAAAAGCAGGGCAAAACGCCGATAGTGGTCAGAGATAAGGCCGGATTTTATGTTAACCGCATTTTAGCGCCATACATTAACGAAGCTATTCGTATGCTGACCGAAGGCGAGCGGGTTGAAGCCATTGACGCCGCGCTGGTTAAGTTTGGTTTTCCGGTCGGGCCAATCCAACTTTTGGATGAGGTCGGAATTGATACGGGCACTAAAATTATACCAGTGCTTGAGGCTGCATATGGAGAACGTTTTAGCGCGCCTGCAAATGTTGTTGCTTCAATTTTGAATGACGATCGCAAAGGTAGAAAAAATGGTCGGGGTTTCTATCTTTATGGAGCGAAAGGGCGTAAAAGCAAAAAACAGGTCGACCCTGCAATTTATACGCTTATTGGCGTCCAGGGGCAGGGCCGACTCACCGCCGCGCAGATCGCCGAGCGGTGCGTCATGTTAATGCTCAATGAAGCAGCACGCTGTTTCGATGAGAAGATTATCCGCAGCGCGCGTGATGGCGATATCGGCGCTGTATTTGGTATTGGTTTTCCGCCCTTCCTCGGCGGCCCGTTCCGGTATATGGATTCGCTTGGCGCGGGTGAAGTGGTTGCTGCTCTGCAACGACTGACCACGCAATACGGCTCGCGGTTTACGCCGTGTGAGCAGTTATTGCAGATGGCGGAACGCGGTGAAAGATTCTGGAGTAATGGGGAAACTGACCTGAATTCATGAGGTCAAAGGTAGGATGAATCCGCACTGAATGTATGGGTCGTGCTCAAAATGTAAACAGAGATTGACTATACTTACGCCGTTGAGGTAAAAAACAGCGTTTCATTCGGTGAATGGATAAGGCACAATGCCGGCCACCACATCGTTACCACGGTCAATAGGGGCTGTGGATAAAGGTGTCGGTGATTCTGGTTAACAAAAGCGGTGCAATATGCAAGTTTTTATCATGCGTCACGGCGACGCAGCCCTCGATGCCGCCAGTGATTCGGTTCGTCCCTTAACCTCCTGTGGTTGTGACGAATCTCGCCTGATGGCGAACTGGCTGAAAGGTCAAAAAGTGGATATCGAACGTGTTCTGGTGAGCCCGTTCCTACGAGCCGAACAAACGCTGGATGTGGTGGGGGAGTGTATGAACCTGCCAACCGGTGTGGATGTTTTGCCGGAGTTGACTCCCTGCGGCGATGTCGGTCTGGTCAGCGCCTATTTACAGGCTCTGGCCAATGAAGGTATCGCCACGGCGCTGGTCATCTCTCACTTACCTTTAGTGGGGTATCTGGTGTCTGAACTTTGCCCTGGCGAAACACCGCCGATGTTTACCACATCAGCGATTGCCAGCGTAACGCTTGATGAGAGCGGGAAGGGTACTTTTAACTGGCAGATGAGCCCGTGTAACCTGAAAATGGCAAAAGCGATTTAAAAAGCCTGGAATCGGATAAGGCACAGCCGTCATCCGGAAAATCAAAGAGCCGCAAATGCGGCTCTTTCTGTTTTTCTGCATCAGGGAAGTTCGGGCGGTTGCCACTCTTCCACTTCAATCAGCAGCAGCAGCGCGGCGTCGCCACCGTACTCTTTTGGCGCTTGATGAAAGGCCATCACGTGCGGATGCTGCGCCAGCCAGAGCGGCGTTTGCTGCTTAAGAATATGTTTTCCGTGACCATGCATTACGCAAGCGCAAAACACATGCTCACGACGACAGGCGGCAATCAGCGCGCCTAACTCCTGTTTGGCCTGCTGCTGGGTCAGCCCGTGCAGATCGAGAAACAGCTCCGGGGAGTAATCGCCACGGCGCATTTTCTTCAGTTCGAAATGGCTGACGTCGGCACGCAGATATCTTACCGGGCCGTCCGTATTTAGCAGCGGCTGAAACTCGTCCGAGAAATAGTGACTGGCATCAGCTTGTTCCTGCAGCAGCCTTTTAACCGGAACCTCGGTAATTTTTTTACGTAGCGGTCGGTGAACAATGGTGTCCTGTTTCATTTTACGCGTGCCGGTCATCAGCTGGCGAAACAGCGTCTGATCCTCCTCGCTGAGCGATGTTTTCTTTTTCATTCGAGAGTCTCATCTTTTATTTTTCGTTAGTTTAACCCGACTCGGCGGGCATCCGATCGCTTAAAACGCAATTTTCGCGCTCAGGCCCTGTGTGAATGCTGATTTATCGCCGTCTTCGTGGCAAACTAGCCGCCGAAATTAATACGAGCATGCCCTGGAGGAATACGTGGATAAAATTTTCGTCGATGAAGCAGTGAGTGAACTGCATACCATTCAGGACATGTTGCGTTGGGCGGTCAGCCGTTTTAGCGCGGCGAACATCTGGTATGGCCATGGCACGGATAACCCATGGGACGAGGCCGTACAGCTGGTGCTGCCGTCACTTTATCTGCCGCTGGATATTCCAGAAGATATGCGTACCGCGCGTCTGACTTCCAGCGAGCGCCATCGCATTGTTGAACGCGTGATTCGCCGCGTCAACGAGCGCATTCCGGTCGCTTATTTGACCAACAAAGCCTGGTTCTGCGGGCATGAGTTTTATGTTGATGAGCGCGTGCTGGTACCACGTTCGCCGATTGGCGAGCTTATTAATAACCGCTTTGCGGGCCTTATTAATGAGCAGCCGCAGCATATCCTGGATATGTGTACCGGCAGCGGCTGTATTGCCATTGCCTGCGCCTATGCTTTCCCGGAGGCCGAAGTGGATGCGGTGGATATTTCCACCGACGCGCTGGCGGTGACCGAACACAATATTGAAGAGCACGGCCTGATCCATCATGTTACGCCGATCCGTTCCGATCTGTTCCGCGATCTGCTGAAAGTCCAGTATGACCTGATTGTGACCAATCCGCCGTATGTCGATGCGGAAGATATGTCCGATCTGCCAAACGAATATCGTCATGAACCTGAGCTGGGTCTGGCGTCCGGCAGCGATGGACTAAAACTTACCCGTCGCATTCTGGGTAACGCTCCGGACTACCTGTCAGATAACGGTATTCTGATTTGTGAAGTCGGAAACAGCATGGTACATCTGATAGAGCAATACCCGGATGTACCGTTCACCTGGCTGGAGTTCGACAACGGCGGTGAAGGTGTATTCATGCTGACCAAAGAGCAGTTAGTTGCTGCTCGCGAGCACTTCAGCATTTATAAAGACTAAATACACGCGCACATACACAACACTCATAACGGAGCCGTGATGGCAGGAAACACAATTGGGCAACTCTTTCGCGTAACCACTTTCGGTGAATCACACGGGCTGGCGCTCGGTTGTATTGTCGATGGTGTTCCGCCGGGCATTTCTCTGACAGAAGCTGACCTGCAGCACGATCTCGACAGACGCCGTCCGGGCACATCGCGCTACACTACGCAGCGTCGTGAGCCGGATCAGGTGAAAATCCTCTCCGGTGTGTTCGAGGGCGTTACCACCGGCACCAGCATTGGCCTGTTGATCGAAAATACCGATCAGCGTTCACAGGATTACGGTGCGATTAAGGACGTTTTTCGTCCAGGACACGCCGACTATACCTATGAGCAGAAATATGGCCTGCGTGACTACCGTGGCGGCGGACGCTCATCCGCACGTGAAACGGCGATGCGCGTTGCGGCCGGAGCGATTGCCAAAAAATATCTGGCGGAAAAATTCGGCGTTGAAATTCGCGGCTGTCTGACGCAGATGGGAGATATTCCGCTGGAGATCAAAGACTGGTCCCAGGTGGAACTTAACCCGTTCTTTTGTCCAGATCCGGATAAACTCGAGGCGCTGGACGAACTGATGCGTGGGCTGAAGAAAGAGGGCGACTCCATCGGGGCGAAGGTGACCGTTGTTGCAAGCGGCGTACCAGCGGGTCTCGGCGAACCTGTATTTGACCGCCTGGATGCTGATATCGCTCACGCGCTGATGAGCATTAACGCCGTTAAAGGCGTTGAGATTGGCGACGGTTTTGACGTTGTTGCACTGCGCGGCAGCCAGAACCGTGATGAAATCACCAAAGAAGGTTTCCAGAGTAATCATGCGGGCGGCATTCTTGGTGGGATCAGCAGTGGGCAACAAATCATTGCTCATATGGCGCTGAAACCGACCTCCAGTATTACCGTTCCAGGGCGCACTATTAATCGCTTTGGTGAAGAAGTCGAAATGATCACCAAAGGTCGTCACGATCCGTGTGTTGGGATCCGCGCCGTGCCAATCGCCGAAGCGATGCTGGCGATCGTGTTGATGGATCACCTGCTGCGTCAGCGGGCGCAAAATGCGGACGTGAAGACCGATATTCCACGCTGGTAAGAGATGAAAAAAACGGCACTTGCGGCGCTGGCTCTGTTTGCCAGCACCGCCTGTCTGGCGGCGACGCCCTGGCAGAAAATTACCCATCCGGTTGCAGGCAGCGCGCAGTCTATCGGCGCGTTCTCCAATGGCTGTATTGTTGGCGCAGATACGCTGCCTGTACAGTCAGAACACTATCAGGTGATGCGCACCGATCAGCGCCGTTACTTTGGCCATCCGGATCTGGTGATGTTTATCCAGCGTCTGAGTAATCAGGCCAACAATCTGGGGCTGGGTACGGTGTTAATCGGCGATATGGGCATGCCGGCCGGTGGGCGATTCAATGGCGGTCACGCCAGCCACCAGACGGGACTGGATGTAGATATTTTCCTGCAATTGCCGAAAACCCGCTGGACCCAGTCGCAACTGCTGCGGCCGCAGGCGTTAGATCTGGTCTCACAGGATGGCAAACGTGTCGTGCCGTCACTCTGGAAGCCGGAGATTTTCAGCCTGATCAGGGTGGCGGCAAAAGATAATGAAGTCACGCGTATTTTCGTGAATCCGGCGATTAAGCAGCAACTTTGTCTGGATGCAGGGACCGACAGGGACTGGTTGCGTAAAGTGCGGCCATGGTTCCAGCATCGTGCGCATATGCACGTACGGTTACGTTGTCCTGCCGACAGTCTTGAGTGCGAAGATCAACCGTTACCACCACCGGGTGACGGCTGCGGCGCGGAGCTGCAAAGCTGGTTCGAACCTCCGAAACCTGGAACCACCAAGCCTGAGAAGATGACACCGCCGCCGTTGCCGCCTTCCTGCCAGGCGCTACTGGACGAGCATGTACTCTAATGGATCATTTTGCCTCTCTGTTTATGGTGTCGCCACTGCTGTTAGGTGTGCTTTTTTTCGTGGCGATGCTGGCAGGTTTTATTGATTCTCTGGCCGGAGGCGGTGGTTTACTCACTATCCCGGCATTGATGGCGGCCGGGATGCCACCCGCGCAAGCGCTGGCCACCAATAAGCTACAGGCCTGTGGAGGATCTATCTCTTCCTCCCTCTATTTTATTCGCCGGGGCGTGGTTAATCTGGCGGATCAGAAGCTCAATATCTTCATGACTTTTATCGGCTCAATGAGCGGCGCGCTGTTGGTTCAGCACGTGCAGTCAGATATTCTGCGCCAGATCCTGCCGGTTCTGGTTATCTGTATTGGCCTTTACTTTCTGTTGATGCCGAAAGTGGGGGAGGAGGACCGACAGCGTCGGTTGCATGGGTTGCCTTTCGCGCTGGTGGCCGGGGGCTGCGTCGGCTTTTACGATGGCTTTTTTGGTCCGGCTGCGGGGTCGTTCTACGCGCTGGCTTTTGTCATGCTGTGCGGCTACAACCTGGCGAAATCGACGGCCCACGCCAAAGTATTAAATGCCACATCGAATATCGGCGGGCTGTTGCTGTTTGCCCTCGGCGGCAAAGTGATTTGGGCGACCGGATTTGTGATGCTCATTGGCCAGTTTATTGGCGCACGGATGGGCTCACGGCTGGTGCTCAGTAAAGGACAAAAACTCATTCGGCCAATGATCGTCATTGTCTCCGCCGTGATGAGCGCCAAGCTACTTTATGATAATCATGGACAGGAGATTCTCCACTGGCTGGGGATGAACTAATGAATAATACCCATCACTACGAACAGTTAATTGAGATTTTTAACGGCTGCTTTGCCGATGAATTTAATACCCGTCTGATTAAAGGCGATGACGAACCGATCTATCTTCCTGCGGATGCGGAATTACCGTATCACCGTATCGTTTTTGCGCATGGCTATTATGCCAGCGCGTTACACGAAATTTCACACTGGTGCATCGCCGGTAAGGCGCGGCGTGAACTGGTCGACTTCGGTTACTGGTACTGTCCGGACGGACGCGACGCGAAGACGCAATGCCAGTTTGAAGATGTGGAAGTGAAGCCGCAGGCGTTTGACTGGCTGTTTTGCATGGCGGCGGGCTACCCGTTTAACGTCAGTTGCGACAACCTTGAAGGGGACTTTGAACCGGATCGCGTGGTATTCCAGCGCCGTGTCCATGCTCAGGTGATGGAGTACCTGGAAAAGGGGATCCCTGAACGTCCGGCGCGCTTCATTAACGCGTTACAGAATTATTATCACACGCCTGAACTTAAGGCGGAACAATTCCCGTGGCCCGAGGCGCTCAACTGAAGTCGCTGCCACGTTTACAATGAGGAAAGAAGATGATCGCGGAGTTTGAATCACGCATTCTGGCATTAATCGACGATATGGTAGAGCACGCCAGCGATGATGAGTTGTTTGCCAGTGGCTATTTGCGTGGACACCTGACGCTGGCCGTGGCCGAACTGGACGCTGGCGAGGACCATTCCGCTGAGGCATTGTACGCCAATGTGACCAGCAGCCTGGAAAAAGCCATCAGCGCAGGCGAACTATCGCCGCGTGACCAGGCGTTAGTGAAAGAAATGTGGGACACTCTGTTCCAGAAGGCTACTGCACAATAATTGCGGTAAATTGTGCCGGATGGCGACGCTCTGGTGTCTTATCCGGCCTACCTTGTTGGGGTGTTTGTAGGCCTGATCAGCGTAGCGTCATCAGGCCATTCTTTTATTTCACCGCTTTACCCTTCAATAACTTCCTGACCCACAGACGATTTGGATTTAGCGCCGCCAGCGTGCTGGCATCCATGGGAATCGGTTCATTGCTCATTTGCGAAGCCAGAATTTCTGCACACAGCGGGGCAGTACACAGCCCGCGCGATCCCAGCGCGCCCAGCATAAATAAATCGGAATAAACCGGCGCGCTTACGGCGTGTTCTTTGTCTGCAGCAAGTGTGGTGTACTGGCTGAGCGTGGCGTCATAGTCCGCGACGTTGCCGACCATTGGCATGTGATCGCGCGTGGCGCAGCGCACTCCACAGCGGGCGGCATTGTCACTAACGTCTACCTCTTTTGCCCACACAGCGTTCGGGAAGCAGTCGATTAAGCGTTGACGGTTTTGTTGCTGATCGTCCTCGCGATACGCTGTCTCTTCACTCCCTCGATGATAGCTGGCGCCAATGCAGTGCTGCTGATTTTGCGGGTTGTGCGGCGTGAGGTAGCCGTCATAGCACAGCACCTGACGTAACGCTGAAAGTGCAGGTGTGGTGGGAATATGACTCACCTGACCGCCCACGGAGTACACCGGTAGCGGCTGCGTTTGCTCAAAGCCGCTAATGCGATGACCGTTAGCCAGAACGACTGCTGCGTGAGAGGCGGTTTCTCCACTGGAAAACTGCAATTGCCAGCTTGCTGTCTGGCGAGTCAGTGAGGCCAGCGTATGTTGGTAGCGGGTGCGTAATCCCAGGGTTGTTGCATAGTCCAGTACCGCGGCGGTTAACTGCGCCGGGTACAGCCATCCTCCGGCCGGATACTGAATCCCGCCGCATCCGGTTTCCACACCTGTTGTTTGTAAAACCTGCTGTGCGTCAACCCCGACGGCGAGCGCAGCGGGCAGTTCAAGGGACAGCATCTGGGTGATTTTTTGCTGGCTTTTCTCATCCCACGCGAGTTGCGTCACGCCGCACCAGTCATGCGCGAACTCAACGGGGAGGGCGTCATACAGTCGACGGGCGAAGGTAAACGCAGTGGGGAAAAAGAGATTAATGGCCGCGTCATGTTTGCTAAGTAGGGGGTAGAGCGCCCCCTGGCGATTACCGGATGCGCCTCCGGCAGGTTTATCGTCGGCACAATACAGCGTGACCTGCCAGCCGCGGCGCAATAACGCCAGTGACAGCAATGCGCTGGCAATTCCTCCACCAATAATGGCGGCTTCGCGCTTATCTGTTCCCGTACGCGCAAACCATGGCGCCGAGGACGTGAGCGCCTGAGTCTGTTCCATCACGCCACAGAGCATTTCGCGTTTGCGCCCAAAGCCTTTGCATTTTTGCATTGTAAACCCGGCTTCCTGCAACCCCCGACGTACAAAGCCTGCCGATGTAAAGGTTGCCAGCGTCCCGCCGGGACGAGCCAGTCGGGCCATCGCGTTAAACAGCGTTGGCGTCCACATATCCGGGTTTTTTGCCGGTGCGAAACCGTCCAGGAACCAGGCGTCCACCTTTTGATTCAGAGAGTCATCCAGCGTACTGGTCAGTTCGTTAATATCGCCAAACCACAGATCCAGCGTGACGCGCCCATCATCAAGCAGCAGGCGATGACATCCCGCCAGCGGCAACGGCCATTGTTCTTGCAGTGCCGTGGCCCACGGGGCAAGTTCTGGCCAGTGCTGGTGGGCTAAGGTGAGATCTTCTCGCGTCAGCGGATATTTTTCAAAGCTGATGAAATGTAATCTTTCCAGGGTAGCTTCTGGATGGGTATCGCGAAAATCGGCAAATGCCTGCCAGAGCGTGAGGAAGTTAAGTCCGGTGCCAAACCCGCTTTCTGCCACCACGAAGAGAGGACGTGAATGCGCAGGGAATCGTTGTGCGAGATGGTTACCGCCGAGAAAGACGTAACGTGTCTCTTCCAGCCCGTTATCATTAGAAAAATAGACATCGTCAAAATCTCGGGAAACAGGTGTACCCTCAGCGTTGAATTCAAGGTTGGCAGGTTGTATAGCGTATTGTTTCACGTAAGTTACTCGTCTGACAGGCTGTGCCCCGATCTTAGCGATGAGTGCCTGGCTGCGCAAATTTCCACATAAAATGGCTGATCGGACTTGTTCGGCGTACAAGTGTACGCTATTGTGCCACTCGAAACTTTAAAATAGTGCGACTTACAGAGGTATTGAATGAAACGTGCAGTGATTACTGGCTTGGGCATCGTTTCCAGCATCGGTAATAACCAGCAGGAAGTCCTGGCATCTCTGCGTGAAGGACGTTCAGGGATCACTTTCTCTCAGGAGCTGAAGGACTCCGGCATGCGTAGCCACGTTTGGGGCAACGTAAAACTGGATACCACTGGCCTCATTGACCGCAAAGTAGTGCGCTTCATGAGCGACGCATCCATCTATGCATTCCTATCAATGGAGCAGGCAGTGGCTGATGCCGGCCTTGCTGCAGAAGATTACCAGAACAACCCGCGCGTTGGCCTGATTGCAGGTTCCGGCGGCGGCTCCCCACGTTTTCAGGTGTTCGGCGCTGACGCAATGCGTAGCCCACGTGGTCTGAAAGCGGTTGGCCCGTATGTGGTCACCAAAGCGATGGCGTCCGGCGTTTCTGCCTGCCTCGCAACGCCGTTCAAAATCCACGGCGTAAACTACTCCATCAGTTCTGCCTGTGCGACATCTGCGCACTGCATCGGCAACGCGGTAGAACAAATTCAGCTGGGCAAACAGGACATCGTTTTTGCTGGCGGCGGCGAAGAGCTCTGCTGGGAAATGGCGTGTGAATTCGATGCCATGGGTGCGCTGTCTACCAAATACAACGACGATCCGTCAAAAGCTTCCCGTACCTATGACGCAAACCGCGACGGTTTCGTTATTGCTGGCGGCGGCGGTATGGTCGTGGTTGAAGAACTGGAGCACGCTCTGGCACGTGGCGCGCACATCTATGCGGAAATCGTCGGTTACGGCGCAACGTCCGATGGCGCAGACATGGTTGCTCCGTCTGGCGAAGGCGCAGTACGTTGCATGCAGATGGCGATGCACGGTGTAGACACGCCGATCGACTACCTGAACTCTCACGGTACCTCGACTCCGGTTGGCGACGTGAAAGAACTGGGCGCAATCCGCGAAGTGTTTGGCAACAACAGCCCGGCAATCTCCGCAACCAAAGCGATGACCGGTCACTCACTGGGCGCGGCTGGCGTGCAGGAAGCTATCTACTCTCTGCTGATGCTGGAACATGGCTTTATCGCGCCAAGCATCAACATTGAAGAGCTGGATGAGCAGGCGGCAGGTCTGAACATCGTGACCAAACCGACCGAGCAGGCGCTGACCACCGTGATGTCCAACAGCTTCGGCTTTGGCGGCACCAACGCTACGCTGGTTATGCGTAAGCTGAAGGCGTAAGTCTCAGCTTGAATACGAAAAAAGGGAGCCAACAGGCTCCCTTTTTACTGTGTTTACTTCGGCATTTTTTCGTATTCCGGCGCGATCTCAGCGGACCATGCTCTGGCTCGCGTAATCTCTCCGGCATTGTAAATAGGCTGCTCGTAATGACGACCCGCGTCCCGGACACGATAAATTTTCCACCGTCCTTCCTCCCAACGGGTATATACCTCCAGTTGAATAGGGGCTGACTCAGTGCCTAACTGCAGGTTCAGTTTTTCACCGCCGAGGAATGGCTGCGCCTGTCCAACCCGCAACAGCGGGATCCATGCCGGTGCGTAATCCTGCACATACATAAAGTAGTCCGCTTGCACGATCTCCTGCTCATAAAGCGTATCAATCAGCGCCAGACGCCCGATAACCTCTTTTGCGACATAGCGTTGCAGTAATGCTGATGTTTCGCGGGGCGTATCCGGATCCTGAGTGTAGTTCTTCATCCACGAAAGATAGAACTGTTTCACATCCTGCGTGCTGTCACGGTGAGAAGGGGTACAGCCACAAATCAGCAGGATGAGAACAATCAGTGGAAAGGCTTTCATTACTTCTTCCTGTAAATGGTGTATGACGGCTTTGCAGGTATATTCCGCACCGCGCCCTTGTGAATATGAACTCGCGTGCGATTTGGTGTAATTGACCGCCACCTTTTTATCCCAACTCATAACGACTCCTGTTAATAACATACGTAATAACAATTACGTGATGCTTTAACAGTATTTACGCAATTGGAAATGGCAAATAGTGCTATTAATATTCTCAATATATTAAGCTCGGATATTTATTAATTTATATGCTCGATAAATTACGAGTGATCTATTTAATATTCAGTATTACTTGTTTTATCCTCTGGCTGCTGGCGTGGATAGCGTGATGGCCAAATCACGTCTGGCGAGGTTTCGAGCGCCTGCGCAATGAACTGTTCCGCTCTGGGCCAGCTTCGTGTAAATACATTGCGCAGTGAATCGGGTGATAATCCAGCCGCACGAGAAAGATCTCTGAGCGTGATTCTTTTTTTCCAGTGCACTTTCAATATCTGCACGATGCCAGTCTTGGCTTTTGTGTTCCATTCTGTAAACCTAAGTTAATGTGTTATCGGTGCCGATATTTTTTTTCAGGGTATAAACCAGAGTAACAAAATAACGTAACTTTCTTTTTTGTCACTGGAATATTGCCAGAATAAAACTGAAATTTCGCGCAAAAGGAAAAATTTTTTATTCCACAGGCAGAAAGGAAAGAAATTAATGGCAAAAGGTTGGTTCAGGGTTGACAAATTTAGTGGCTCACAGGCAGACTTCGCACTCAACATTATCTATCTGATAATGCGTAAGCGTTTAACGTTATCCAACGCACCTTAATCCTGAAAGTCAGGTAGAGGGGGCGTGGACATTCCTCGCCTTACTCTGCATTTTGGAGTAACGCATGACAGCTGTAACCCAACAAGAAAAAACACCTTCGGCGAACTTTTCGCTGTTTCGTATCGCTTTTGCAGTTTTCCTGACCTATATGACGGTCGGCCTACCTTTGCCCGTTATTCCTCTGTTTGTGCATCAGGAGCTGGGCTATGGCAACACCATGGTTGGTATCGCCGTAGGCGTACAGTTTCTGGCAACGGTATTAACGCGCGGCTACGCCGGGCGCTTAGCCGATCAATATGGCGCCAAACGTTCGGCGCTACAGGGGATGTTTGCCTGTGGGTTGGCGGGCGCGGCGTGGCTGTTAGCCGCGCTATTGCCTGTCTCTGTCCCTGTAAAATTTGCATTGTTAATCGTCGGGCGTTTGATCCTCGGTTTTGGCGAAAGCCAACTGCTCACCGGAACGCTGACCTGGGGGCTTGGGCTGGTCGGTCCAACACGCTCGGGTAAGGTGATGTCGTGGAACGGGATGGCGATTTACGGTGCGCTCGCCGCCGGTGCACCGCTGGGCTTGCTGATCCATAGCCACTTTGGCTTTGCGGCGCTGGCGGGAACGACAATGGTATTACCGCTGCTGGCATGGGCATTCAACGGCACCGTTCGCAAAGTGCCTGCTCATGCAGGAGAACGCCCTTCGTTATGGAGCGTGGTAGGGCTTATCTGGAAACCGGGCCTGGGCCTGGCGCTGCAGGGCGTTGGCTTTGCGGTGATCGGTACGTTTATTTCACTCTATTTTGTCAGCAACGGCTGGACGATGGCGGGGTTCACCCTGACCGCGTTTGGCGGGGCGTTTGTGTTGATGCGCATTCTGTTTGGCTGGATGCCGGATCGGTTCGGAGGCGTGAAGGTAGCCGTTGTCTCCTTACTGGTTGAAACCGCGGGGCTGATTCTGCTGTGGCAGGCCCCATCAGCATGGATTGCGCTGCTCGGGGCGGCATTAACCGGGGCAGGATGTTCGCTTATCTTCCCGGCATTGGGCGTAGAGGTTGTGAAGCGAGTGCCCGCGCAGGTTCGCGGTACGGCGCTGGGCGGTTACGCCGCGTTTCAGGATATCTCCTACGGCATAAGCGGCCCGGTCGCCGGGGTGCTGGCCACCGCGTACGGTTATCCCTCGGTATTCCTTGCCGGAGCGATATCCGCCGTGGTGGGGATTGTCGTGACGCTGCTTACGCTGCGCAAAGGTTAAGCGACCAGCCAGAAAATGGCTAATGCGATCATTAACGCGACAAACAGCAGTCCCGGTCGTGCCGACAGAGATTTAACCGTTTCAATCATCGGCGCGAACGGGCTGTAAATAGGCTGAAGATGGCGCGGATCGTTTAGCTCGCGTTCCCGTTCAACGCGGCGCAGGAAGATTTGATTCAGCAAGTCCTGCACCTGCACCGTGGTCAGAATCGTTTGTGGTTGGATCTGATACGTCTGCTGCGCATACTCTTTTATTGCCGTCAGCTCATTCGGCTCTAATGGTAGCTTCAACGCAGCCTGGAGCGTTTGTAACGTCGGGGCACTTTGCAGGCTGAGCGTCTGGCGCGCCTGCAGCCAGGTGACCAGATGAGTAAACTGTTTGGCGGGGATCAGCTCACCGCTTTTTACGCCAGACAGCTCTAACATTGACTGCCAGATCATCTTACCTGACTCCCCCGTGGCCGCCGCCAGTTTGGTAACCAACTGGTTCAGCGTATTGTGCTCTGCGGGTAATAACGGACGATCGGTGGCCGGGCGCTGTTGCGGTTGCGGTATAGAAAGCTGTCCTTGTTGCAGCAGCGTGAGCACGTTCTTCAACTGCTCAGGCGTGAGCTGGCTGAGCGCCGTTTGCCCATACTGCTGACGGATAAAATCACTTACCGCCTGGCGGTTATTTCCCTGACTCAGTAATTCAGTGAGCTGTGAGAGAACCTGACGATTAGCATGATTTTGCTGAGCAACACCCAGCCGCTGATTCAGGTTTTGCTCCGCGGCAGGAAAGTGACGTGATTGCAGCGGCGTATCACTTTTGACGCCCAGATCGTGCTTCATTCCGGCCCACACCTCGGCGCTTTGCTGTTGGGTGAGTGAAATCAGACGGGTAATCAGTCGTTCCAGCACGGTACGTTGTTGTGTGGATAACGGTTGTTCACCCGCAGCAGAAGGGGCATTTTGGCCTTCGCCGGGAGGGCGTGCGGGTGTACCTGAAATGGGCTGCATCATCTCTGTTCCTTAAATCTGTGCTGACCAGGTCTCGCAGTATGCCTGGCGGCGAGATTATGGCACACTTGCCCGGTTAACTCTCGTTCTCAAACAGGTGCGAAAGACGTGAAAATCCTCGTTGATGAAAATATGCCCTATGCCCGCGAACTGTTCAGTCGTTTGGGGGAGGTCAAAGCGGTTCCCGGTCGCCCGATTCCCGTTGCCGAACTGGATGATGCGGATGCCTTAATGGTGCGCTCGGTGACGAAAGTAAATGAATCACTGCTTAGCGGAAAACCGGTTCAATTTGTCGGCACGGCAACCGCAGGCACGGACCATGTGGATGAAGCCTGGCTTGCGCAGTCGAAGATCGGCTTTTCCGCAGCGCCCGGCTGTAACGCGATTGCGGTCGTAGAATATGTTTTTTCAGCGTTGCTGATGCTGGCGGAGCGCGACGGGTTTGCGTTACGCGATCGTACTGTAGGCATCGTAGGCGTGGGCAATGTGGGCGGACGTTTGCAGGCACGTCTGGAAGCACTGGGGATCCGCACGCTGCTGTGCGATCCGCCGCGAGCCGATCGCGGTGACGAGGGAGATTTCCGCTCGCTGGACGAACTGGTAGAGCAAGCCGATGTGTTGACTTTCCATACGCCGTTGTTTAAAAACGGACCGTACAAAACGCTGCACCTGGCAGATGATGCGCTGATTAGCCGGCTGAAGCCGGGCACCATTGTGATCAACGCCTGCCGCGGGCCAGTCATCGACAATACGGCATTGCTGAACCGATTGAATGCCGGGCAGTCGCTGAGCGTCGTGCTGGATGTCTGGGAAGGGGAGCCGGATCTCAATGTGGCATTGCTGGAGAAAGCCGATATCGGCACGGCGCACATTGCCGGGTATACCCTGGAAGGAAAAGCGCGCGGCACCACACAGGTCTTTGAGGCTTTTAGCAAGTTTATTGGTCGCGAACAACACGTTGCGCTCAATACCCTGTTACCTGCGCCGGAATTTGGTCGTATCACACTGCATGGCCCGTTAGATCAGCCAACGCTGAAAAGGCTGGTGCATTTAGTGTATGATGTGCGCCGCGATGATGCGCCGCTGCGTAAAGTCGCTGGAATTCCGGGTGAGTTTGATAAGCTGCGTAAAAATTATCTTGAGCGCCGTGAATGGTCGTCTTTATACGTGATGTGTGACGACGCAACGGCTGCTGCCTTGCTGTGTAAGCTAGGTTTTAACGCTGTTTATCACCCGGCACATTAATGTCTTCTTAATGCTCCCTGTCGAATAATGCGACAGGGACGCTTACGTATTTCTGGAGTAAATCACCATGTCTGAAGGCTGGAATATTGCCATTCTGGGCGCAACGGGCGCCGTAGGCGAAGCCCTGCTCGATACGCTGGCTGAACGCCAGTTCCCGGTCGGTGAAATTTATGCGCTGGCGCGTAATGAAAGCGCGGGTGAGCATCTGCGTTTTAACGGTAAATCGGTCCTTGTTCAGGACGTTGTAGACTTTGACTGGACGCAGGCGCAACTGGCATTTTTTGTTGCGGGCGCTGAAGCCACCGCCGCATGGGTGGAAGAAGCGACCAATGCCGGTTGCCTGGTTATCGACAGCAGTGGCCTGTTCGCGCTTGAGCCGGACGTTCCGCTGGTGGTTCCGGACGTTAACCCGTTCGCACTGGCGGATTACCGCAACCGTAATGTGATTGCGGTCCCTTCCAGCCTGACCAGCCAACTGCTGTCTGCGCTGAAGCCGCTAATTGATGACGGCGGGCTGTCACGTATTACGGTGACCAATATTATTTCCGCTTCCGCTCACGGTAAAAAAGCCGTAGATGCGCTTGCCGGACAGAGCGCGAAACTACTGAACGGCATCCCGATTGACGATGACGATTTCTTTGGCCGTCAGCTGGCGTTCAACATGCTGCCGCTGCTGCCGGATCGCGAAGGTAGCGTGCGCGAAGAGCGCCGTATCGTCGATGAAGTGCGCAAAATTATGCAGGACGACGGGCTACTTATCTCCGCCAGCATCGTGCAGTCGCCGGTATTTTATGGCCACGCGCAGATGGTGAATTTTGAAGCTCTGCGTCCGTTGGCGGCGGAAGAAGCACGTGATGCGTTTTCACGCGGTGAGGACGTAGTGTTATCAGAAGAGACCTATATCCCGACGCAGGTTGGCGATGCGTCAGGTACTCCGCACCTTTCAGTTGGCTGTGTGCATAACGATTACGGGATGCCGGAACAGGTTCAGTTCTGGTCTGTGGCAGACAACGTACGCTTTGGCGGCGCGTTGATGGCAGTAAAAATTGCGGAAAAACTGGTGCAGGAGTACCTGTACTAATGTCTGACCTGCAACAGCCGTCAACCCATAAAATTGCGCTGGGCATAGAGTATGACGGCAGCAAATATTATGGCTGGCAGCGCCAGAACGAAGTGCGTAGCGTTCAGGAAAAACTGGAAAAAGCGCTCTCTCAGGTGGCGAATGAACGCATCACTGTCTTTTGTGCGGGACGCACGGATGCGGGCGTTCATGGCACAGGGCAGGTCGTGCACTTTGAAACGACTGCCCAGCGTAAAGATGCAGCCTGGACACTGGGGGTAAATGCGAATTTACCTGGTGACATTGCTGTGCGCTGGGTGAAAGCTGTACCCGATGATTTCCATGCCCGATTTAGCGCTACGGCTCGCCGTTATCGCTACATCATCTACAATCATCGGTTGCGCCCTGCGGTTTTAGGTAAAGGGGTAACCCATTACTATGAACCGCTGGACGCTGATCGTATGCATCGTGCGGCCCAGTGTTTGATTGGCGAAAATGATTTTACCTCGTTTCGGGCGGTGCAGTGTCAGTCGCGCACACCGTGGCGTAACGTGATGCACATTAACGTTGAACGTTTTGGTGCATATGTGGTGGTGGATATTAAAGCGAATGCCTTTGTACATCATATGGTCAGGAATATTGTCGGCAGCCTGATGGAAGTAGGCGCCAACAACCAGCCGGAGAGCTGGATAGCAGAACTGCTAGCGGCGAAGGACAGAACGCTGGCAGCGGCAACGGCGAAAGCGGAAGGACTGTATCTGGTTGCAGTAGATTACCCGGAACGGTTCGACCTGCCAAAGCCGCCTATGGGCCCGCTATTTCTGGCGGACTAATTTGAGTCGTATAAAGGCAAAACTATGGACCTGATTTACTTTCTTATCGATTTTATCCTGCACATTGATGTGCATCTGGCGGAGCTGGTTGCGGAATACGGTATCTGGGTATACGCGATTCTGTTTCTGATCTTGTTCTGCGAAACCGGTCTGGTGGTGACGCCGTTCCTGCCGGGAGACTCGCTGCTGTTTGTCGCTGGCGCGCTTTCTGCGCTGCCAACTAACGATCTCAATGTTCATCTGATGGTGATGTTGATGATTGTGGCGGCAATTATCGGCGATGCGGTGAACTACACGATTGGCCGTTTGTTCGGTGAAAAACTCTTCAGTAACCCGAACTCTAAAATTTTCCGTCGCAGTTACTTGGATAAAACCCATGCGTTCTACGAGCGTCATGGCGGCAAAACGATTATCCTCGCGCGTTTCGTACCTATCGTACGTACATTTGCACCGTTTGTTGCCGGTATGGGGCACATGTCCTACCGTCACTTTGCGATGTATAACGTCGCAGGCGCGCTGCTGTGGGTATTGCTGTTCACCTATGCAGGCTATCTGTTCGGCGATCTGCCGATCGTTCAGGAAAACCTGAAATTACTGATTGTGGCGATCATCGTCCTTTCCGTATTGCCGGGCATAATTGAAGTGATTCGCCATAAACGCGCTGCGTCACGGGCTGCAAAATAGAAAGTAACTCAGCGGTTCGACCACTTTTTTATCCAAAGTTTCGGGCTGTTATGTTTTAATGTGCAACATTCATGGTCTGTTAGGGGCAAAAATGGCATTATGCGCCCCTTATAACAAAGCTGACTAGGGTTCAGGCAGAAAGGTCACCAATGAGCTGGATTGAACGAATTAAAAGCAACATTACTCCCACCCGCAAGGCAAGCATTCCTGAAGGGGTGTGGACCAAGTGTGATAGCTGCGGTCAGGTTTTATACCGTGCTGAGCTGGAACGTAATCTTGAGGTCTGTCCGAAGTGTGACCATCATATGCGCATGTCGGCGCGCAATCGCCTGCATAGCCTGTTAGATGAAGGTTCTCTTATGGAACTGGGTAGCGAGCTTGAGCCGAAAGATGTGCTGAAGTTTCGTGACTCCAAAAAGTACAAAGACAGACTGGCTTCTGCGCAGAAAGAAACTGGCGAGAAAGATGCGCTGGTGGTAATGAAAGGCACGCTGCACGGTATGCCGGTCGTTGCTGCTGCATTCGAGTTCGCGTTTATGGGCGGCTCCATGGGCTCTGTGGTCGGCGCGCGTTTTGTCCGTGCCGTTGAGCAGGCGCTGGAAGATAACTGTCCGCTGATCTGCTTCTCCGCTTCTGGCGGGGCGCGTATGCAGGAAGCGCTGATGTCTCTGATGCAGATGGCGAAAACCTCTGCTGCGCTGGCGAAAATGCAGGAACGCGGTTTACCGTATATTTCTGTACTGACCGACCCAACAATGGGCGGTGTTTCTGCTAGCTTCGCGATGCTGGGCGATCTCAACATTGCAGAACCGAAAGCACTGATCGGCTTTGCTGGTCCGCGTGTTATCGAGCAAACCGTACGTGAGAAACTGCCGCCGGGATTCCAGCGTAGCGAGTTCCTGATTGAAAAAGGCGCTATCGATATGATCGTCCGCCGTCCGGAAATGCGCCTGAAACTGGCAAGCATTCTGGCGAAGCTGATGAATCTTCCTACGCCGAATCCGGATGAGCCGCGTGAAGGCGAGGTGGTACCTCCGGTTCCCGATCAGGAATCAGAGGCCTGATAGTTTACTCTATGGGTTTCGGGTTGCAGGCAGGCGATAAGAGAGTTGATCCCGATGAGCTTACACAGGTAAGTGATTCGGGTGAGCGAGCACAGCCAACGCATCTGCAACGTGAAAAACAACGTGTAAAAAAGGGCAGGCCGGTTGGTGCTGCCCTTTTGCTTTTCTCAACGTAAAGAATCTACAGCCATCATGGACAATAAACGTATTCCTCAAGCCGCGTCGCCCCTGGCATCGTGGCTTTCTTATCTGGAAAACCTGCACAGTAAAACCATCGATCTCGGCCTGGAACGCGTAAGTCAGGTGGCGAGCAAACTGGGTGTGTTGAAACCCGCGCCATTTGTTTTTACGGTGGCGGGAACCAACGGGAAAGGCACAACCTGCCGTACGCTGGAATCTGTGCTGACCGCAGCAGGTTATAAAGTCGGCGTTTACAGTTCGCCGCATCTGGTGCGCTACACGGAACGCGTACGCGTGCAGGGGCGTGAACTGCCGGAATCAGCGCATACCGCCTCGTTTGCTGAGATTGAAGACGCGCGTGGCGACATTTCCCTGACCTACTTTGAATACGGCACGTTATCGGCGCTCTGGCTGTTTAAACAGGCCCAACTGGATGTCGTCATTCTGGAAGTTGGGTTAGGCGGTCGCCTTGACGCGACCAATATCGTGGATGCCGATGTTGCGGTGGTCACCAGCATTGCGCTTGACCATACTGACTGGCTGGGCCCGGATCGCGAAAGCATTGGTCGTGAGAAGGCAGGAATTTTCCGTGCAGAGAAACCGGCTATCGTTGGCGAGCCGGAAATGCCTTACACCATTGCCGATGTTGCGCAAGAGAGCGGGGCGATTTTGCAACGCTGCGGCGTGGACTGGCGCTATGCGGTTACGGAGAACGACTGGTCCTTTACGGACGATCACGGTACGTTGGCGCACCTGCCGTTGCCGCAGGTCCCACAACCTAACGCCGCTACCGCACTGGCAGCACTGCGCGCAAGCGGGCTTAACGTCAGCGAGCAGGCCATTCGTGACGGTATTGAACAGGCGATTTTACCGGGGCGCTTCCAGATTGTGAGCGAGTCGCCGCGGGTGATTTTTGATGTTGCCCATAACCCGCATGCGGCGGAGTATCTGACCGGCCGTCTGAAAAAATTAGTGAAAAGCGGGCGTGTACTTGCGGTTATCGGTATGCTACATGATAAAGATATTGCCGGTACGTTAGCCTGGTTAAAAAGCGTGGTTGACGCCTGGTACTGTGCGCCCCTGGAAGGGCCGCGTGGTGCTACTGCAGAACAACTGCTGGAGCATCTGGGCAAAGGCTACGCCTATGACAGCGTGGCGCAGGCATGGTCTGCGGCGCTAGCTGAGGCGAAGCCAGAAGATACCGTGTTGGTGTGTGGATCGTTTCACACTGTCGCACATGTCATGGAAGTGATAGACGTGGGGAGAAGCGGTGGCGAGTAAGTTTCAGAATCGATTAGTCGGCACAATTGTGCTGGTCGCGCTGGGGGTGATTGTGCTCCCCGGGCTGCTTGACGGGCAGAAAAAGCATTATCAGGATGAGTTTGCGGCGATCCCGCTGGTGCCGAAACCCGGCGATCGCGATGAACCAGACATGATGCCTGCAGCCACGCAGGCGCTGCCGACGCAGCCACCGGAAGGGGCGGCTGAAGAGGTGCGCGCGGGCGATGCTGCCGCGCCATCGTTGGATCCGTCACGTTTGACGACGGCAAACAGCGCGGAGTTAGATCCTGTCCCCGCGCCTGTAGAACAGCCGAAACCCAAACCGAAGCCGCAGCCGATTGCCGTCGCTCCGACGCCAGCACCGGCTCCAGCGCCGAAACCGGCCGCGGTGGAACCGCCAGCTCCAACCGGCAAAGCGTACGTTGTACAGCTCGGTGCGCTGAAAAATGCGGATAAGGTCAATGAGATCGTGGGTAAACTTCGTGGCGCGGGCTTCCGGGTATATACTTCCCCGTCAACGCCGGTGCAGGGTAAAATAACCCGTATTCTCGTAGGACCTGACGCCTCCAAAGATAAGCTGAAGAACTCGCTGGGCGAGCTGCAGAAGATCTCCGGTCTGAGCGGCGTAGTGATGGGGTACACCCCTAATTAAGGGATTGCGCTGTTCACGGCGCTGCTCTTAATTCAGGCCGGATAGGGCGTTTTTACCGCTATCCGGCAGTGCCCGAAGAGGCATAAAACGGTATGGCGTTGAAGATTTTTTCAGCGCCATTTTTATTTACGCGTGGAAAGGAAATCCCTACGCAAACGTTTTCTTTTTCTGTTAGAATGCGCCCCGAACAGGACGACAGGGCGTTAAATCGTGGGACACTTATGGTCTGGATTGATTACGCCATTATCGCGGTGATTGGTTTTTCCTGTCTGGTTAGCCTGATCCGTGGCTTTGTTCGTGAAGCATTATCGTTGGTGACTTGGGGTTGTGCTTTCTTTGTCGCCAGCCATTACTACACTTACCTGTCTGTCTGGTTTACGGGCTTTGAAGACGAACTCGTTCGAAATGGGATTGCTATCGCGATACTGTTTATCGCGACACTTATCGTCGGCGCTATCGTTAACTTTGTGATAGGCCAACTGGTAGAGAAAACAGGCCTGTCGGGTACTGACAGGGTGTTGGGGATCTGCTTTGGTGCTCTGCGAGGAGCGCTGATCGTCGCCGCCATACTGTTCTTTCTCGATACCTTTACCGGTCTGTCGAAAAGTGAAGACTGGAGCAAGTCGCAGCTGATCCCGCAGTTCAGTTTCATCATCAGATGGTTCTTTGACTATCTGCAAAGCTCGTCAAGTTTCTTGCCCAAAGTATAAACTTTGGGTTGTTGCTGAACGAGGAAAAGACGTATGTGCGGTATTGTCGGTATCGCCGGTGTTATGCCGGTAAACCAGTCGATTTATGACGCGTTAACGGTGCTCCAGCATCGTGGTCAGGATGCCGCAGGCATCATCACCATTGATGCCAACAACTGCTTCCGCTTGCGTAAAGCAAACGGAATGGTGAGCGATATTTTTGAAGCGCGCCATATGCAGCGTTTGCAGGGCAATATGGGCATCGGTCATGTGCGTTACCCAACGGCTGGCAGCTCCAGCGCCTCCGAAGCTCAACCTTTTTACGTCAACTCACCGTATGGCATCACGCTTGCCCATAATGGCAACCTGACCAATGCGCATGAGCTGCGTAAAAAGCTGTTTGAAGAAAAGCGCCGCCACATCAATACCACTTCAGACTCTGAAATTTTGCTGAATATTTTCGCCAGCGAGCTGGATAACTTCCGACATTATCCGCTGGAAGCCGATAATATTTTTGCTGCTATTGCGGCAACCAACCGCCAGATCCGCGGCGCCTATGCCTGCGTGGCGATGATTATTGGCCACGGTATGGTTGCCTTCCGCGATCCTAACGGTATCCGTCCGCTGGTACTGGGTAAACGCGATATCGGGGATGGTCGTACCGAGTATATGGTGGCCTCCGAGAGCGTGGCGCTGGATACGCTGGGCTTTGAATTCCTGCGCGATGTGGCACCTGGCGAAGCGGTGTATATCACCGAAAAAGGTCAGCTGTTTACTCGCCAGTGTGCCGATAACCCGGTTAGCAATCCGTGCCTGTTTGAATACGTTTACTTCGCACGTCCTGACTCCTTTATCGACAAGATTTCCGTTTACAGCGCCCGTGTAAATATGGGGACCAAGCTTGGCGAAAAAATTGCTCGCGAGTGGGAAGATCTGGACATTGACGTGGTGATTCCGATTCCGGAAACCTCCTGCGATATCGCGCTGGAAATTGCCCGTATTCTCGGTAAGCCGTACCGTCAGGGTTTTGTGAAAAACCGCTACGTGGGCCGTACCTTTATCATGCCCGGCCAGCAGCTGCGCCGTAAATCCGTGCGCCGTAAGCTGAACGCCAACCGTGCGGAATTCCGTGATAAAAACGTGCTGCTGGTGGATGACTCCATCGTGCGCGGTACCACCTCGGAACAGATTATCGAGATGGCGCGTGAAGCCGGAGCGAAGAAAGTGTATCTGGCCTCTGCGGCCCCGGAAATTCGCTTCCCGAACGTTTATGGTATCGATATGCCTACGGCGACGGAGCTGATTGCTCATGGTCGCGAAGTGGACGAGATTCGCCAGATAATCGGTGCAGACGGTCTTATCTTCCAGGATTTAAACGATCTGATTGAAGCGGTCCGCGCTGAGAACCCGGATATTCAGCAGTTTGAATGTTCAGTGTTTAACGGCGTGTACGTCACCAAAGACGTCGACCAGCAATATCTCGATTTCCTTGACTCCCTGCGTAATGACGATGCCAAAGCAATTTTGCGTCAGAACGAAGCGGAAAACCTCGAGATGCATAACGAAGGGTAATGTTCTGTTGCAGGTCAGGACACATAGAGTGGACTGACTTGCAACTGCGCATAAAAACCTGCAAAGTCAGCCCTGAAGCAAGTAAGGGCGAAAAAATGAAACGACTCATTGTAGGGATTAGCGGTGCCAGTGGCGCGATTTATGGCGTGCGCCTGCTGCAGGTTTTGCGTGACGTTACTGATGTGGAAACCCATCTGGTGATGAGTGCTGCTGCCCGACAGACGCTGGCGCTGGAAACTGACCTCTCTGTACGCGATGTGCAGGCACTGGCGAATGTAAATCACGATACGCGCGATATCGCCGCCAGTATCTCTTCCGGCTCTTTTCAGACCGCCGGAATGGTAATATTACCTTGTTCAATCAAAACGCTTTCAGGCATCGTCCACAGTTACACCGATGGGCTGCTTACCCGTGCGGCAGACGTGGTGTTGAAAGAACGCCGCCCGCTGGTGCTGTGCGTGCGTGAAACGCCCCTGCATCTGGGGCATCTGCGGCTGATGACGCAGGCGGCAGAAATTGGCGCGGTGATTATGCCGCCAGTTCCGGCATTCTATCATCGCCCGCAAACGCTAGATGATGTGATTAATCAAACAGTTAACCGCGTACTCGACCAGTTTGATATCTCCCTTCCACAGGATCTGTTCACCCGCTGGCAAGGGGCGTAAAACCGTTCCATCAGCGTGCAAAGAAACATCCGTTGCCCTGTTTCAGGGCAATTTTGTAACCGCGATCATATCCTCAACATTTAATTCGTTAAAACTCAACGAAACGCTGCGGTTCAACCGTCAGACCTGCTATCTTCAAAATCAGGACATTATTGCAACGTTTTATTAACATATTTAACGTCGAATATCCTCATCGACGCGAAAATGGCATAAGACCTGCATGAAAAAGTCTGCAAACACACAACACAACGTAAAACATAATAAAATTACGCCACTTGAGGGTTATGTATGAAGAAGACGGTTCTTGCTTTGTCTTTACTGGTAGGACTCTCCGCCACCGCGGCCAGCTACGCAGCACTTCCGCAGACGGTTCGTATTGGTACAGATACAACGTACGCACCTTTTTCCTCTAAAGATGCCAAAGGCGACTTTGTCGGCTTTGATATCGATCTGGGAAATGAGATGTGTAAGCGCATGCAGATCAAATGTACCTGGGTAGCCAGCGACTTTGACGCGCTGATCCCGTCGCTGAAAGCGAAAAAGATTGATGCCATCATCTCCTCGCTTTCAATCACTGAGAAGCGTCAGCAAGAGATTGCGTTCTCAGACAAGCTTTACGCAGCAGACTCACGTCTGATCGCCGCGAAAGGTTCCCCAATTCAACCGACTCTTGATTCCCTCAAAGGTAAACATGTTGGCGTACTGCAAGGCTCGACTCAGGAAGCCTATGCTAATGACAACTGGCGCAGCAAAGGCGTAGATGTGGTGGCCTATGCGAACCAGGACCTTATCTATTCTGACCTGACAGCGGGTCGTCTGGACGCGGCGTTGCAGGATGAAGTCGCGGCCAGCGAAGGCTTCCTGAAGCAGCCTGCCGGTAAGGACTACGCTTTTGCTGGTCCGTCGGTGAAAGATAAAAAATACTTTGGTGACGGCACCGGGATTGGCTTGCGCAAAGATGATGCAGAGCTGAAAGCTGCTTTCGATAAAGCGCTGGGCGAACTGCGCAAAGACGGCACCTACGACAAAATGGCGAGCAAGTATTTTAACTTCAATGTCTACGGCGATTAATACGCCGCAGCGGGGAATGGACTGCACCATTGCGGGTAACCATTACGGTGCATAATAAATTCAGTGCACTGTTTTGGTGCTTTTGTCGCTGTCTTAATAAGCATGAGTGCATACTTAAGCGCTTTTCATGCAAATAAATACCGTCGACAGGGTAGAATGCTTTGCCTTGTCGGCCCGATTAATGGCACGATAACTGCACCTGGTCCTGTAAAGATCCCCTATAAAAGACAGTCTGTTGAGGATAGTTATGAAAAAACTGGTGTTGTCTCTTTCTCTGGTCCTGGCTTTCTCCAGTGCTACCGCAGCATTTGCAGCCATTCCGCAAAAAATTCGTATCGGTACCGATCCTACTTATGCGCCGTTCGAATCGAAAAATGCACAGGGTGAATTAGTCGGTTTTGATATCGATCTGGCTAAAGAGCTGTGCAAACGTATCAATACACAATGTACCTTCGTGGAAAACCCGCTGGACGCGCTTATCCCTTCGTTAAAAGCGAAGAAAATCGATGCGATTATGTCCTCGCTTTCCATCACTGAAAAACGTCAGCAGGAAATCGCCTTTACCGACAAGCTTTATGCAGCCGACTCGCGTCTGGTTGTCGCTAAAGATTCTGCTATTCAGCCAACCATTGAGTCGCTGAAAGGTAAACGTGTTGGCGTGCTGCAGGGCACGACTCAGGAAACCTTCGGCAACGAGCACTGGGCGCCAAAAGGAATTGAAATTGTCTCTTATCAGGGGCAAGACAATATCTATTCTGACCTGACTGCCGGGCGTATTGATGCTGCTTTCCAGGATGAAGTCGCGGCCAGCGAAGGCTTCCTGAAACAGCCGGTCGGTAAAGATTACAAATTCGGCGGCCCATCTGTAAAAGATGAGAAGTTATTCGGCGTGGGTACCGGTATGGGGCTGCGCAAAGATGATAACGAACTGCGCGAAGCACTGAACAAAGCCTTTGCCGAGATGCGAGCTGACGGTACTTACGAGAAGCTGGCGAAAAAGTACTTCGATTTTGATGTTTATGGCGGTTAATCACCGCAGGTGCTGATAAAGCCCGTAGATTTTTGACGTGTTGAATTTATGCCTGATGGCGCTGTGCGTATCCGGTCTACAGTGATTTTGTAGGCCGGATAAGGCAAAGTCGCCATCCCGCATTTAACAGTTTGTCTGAAATCAAAAGAGGCTTATTACTCCACCACACACGACAGGACAGGCAGCATGTTGTATGGCTTTTCAGGTGTTATTTTACAGGGCGCAATTGTTACGCTGGAGCTGGCACTTAGCTCGGTGGTACTGGCGGTTCTGATAGGCCTTGTCGGCGCGGCAGCTAAGCTGTCGCAAAGCCGGGCGCTGGCGCTTATTTTCGAAGGGTACACAACGCTTATCCGCGGCGTGCCCGATCTGGTCTTAATGCTGCTCATCTTTTACGGATTACAAATCGCGCTGAATACCCTTACCGATGCAATCGGTATCAGCCAGATTGATATCGATCCGATGGTCGCGGGTATTATTACGCTCGGGTTTATCTATGGAGCCTATTTTACCGAAACATTTCGTGGCGCATTTATGGCCGTGCCAAAAGGACATATTGAAGCCGCGACGGCATTCGGTTTTACCAGTTCACAAATATTTCGCCGCATTATGTTCCCGGCGATGATGCGCTATGCCTTACCGGGAATTGGCAACAACTGGCAGGTCATTCTTAAGGCCACTGCGTTGGTATCGTTGCTCGGCCTGGAAGACGTGGTGAAAGCCACTCAGCTTGCCGGAAAAAGTACCTGGGAGCCGTTCTATTTTGCCGTAGTGTGCGGGGTCATCTATCTGGTGTTTACCACTGTTTCTAATGGTGTGCTGCTGTACCTTGAGCGCCGCTATTCTGTGGGTGTGAAGAGGGCTGACCTGTGATTGAGATTATTCAGGAATACTGGAAGTCCCTGCTGTGGACCGACGGATATCGCTACACCGGCGTGGCTATCACCCTGTGGCTTCTGATTTCGTCGGTGGTGATGGGCGGGATACTGGCGCTGTTTTTGGCAATTGGTCGTGTTTCCAGTAATAAATTTATCCAGTTTCCCATCTGGCTGTTCACCTATATTTTTCGTGGGACGCCGCTGTACGTCCAGTTGCTGGTGTTTTATTCCGGGATGTATACGCTGGAGATAGTCAAAGGCACGGACTTCCTCAACGCGTTTTTCCGCAGTGGGCTAAATTGCACCGTGCTGGCGCTGACGCTGAATACCTGCGCCTATACCACGGAGATTTTCGCCGGGGCTATTCGTTCCGTACCCCATGGTGAGATTGAAGCCGCGCGCGCTTACGGTTTCTCGTCGTTTAAACTGTATCGCTGCATTATTTTGCCTTCCGCGCTGCGTATTGCGCTGCCGGCTTACAGCAATGAAGTTATTTTAATGCTGCACTCCACGGCGCTGGCATTTACCGCAACGGTGCCTGATTTGTTGAAAATCGCCCGCGATATCAACTCGGCAACGTATCAGCCGTTTACCGCCTTCGGTATTGCCGCTGTTCTGTATTTGATTATTTCGTATGTCCTGATCAGTCTGTTCCGTAAAGCGGAAAAACGCTGGTTGCAGCATGTATCCTCTAAATGATTCGAGTAACACGATGTCTGAAAATAAATTAAACGTTATCGATTTACATAAGCACTACGGTGAACATGAAGTGCTGAAAGGGGTATCGCTGCAGGCCAATGCGGGTGATGTTATCAGTATTATTGGCTCGTCAGGTTCCGGTAAAAGTACCTTCCTGCGCTGCATTAACTTTCTCGAGAAACCGAGCGCCGGGTCGATTGTCGTCAGTGGTCAGAACATTGGTCTGGTACGCGACAAAGACGGCCAGCTTAAGGTTGCAGACAAAAATCAGCTGCGCTTGCTGCGCACGCGACTGACGATGGTCTTTCAGCACTTTAATCTGTGGAGCCACATGACGGTGCTGGAAAACGTGATGGAAGCGCCGATCCAGGTGTTGGGGCTGAGCAAGCAGGAAGCTCGCGAACGTGCGGTGAAGTATCTGGCGAAAGTGGGTATTGATGAGCGCGCTCAGGGCAAATATCCGGTGCATCTGTCCGGTGGTCAGCAGCAGCGTGTCTCCATTGCTCGTGCGCTGGCGATGGAACCGGAAGTGTTGCTGTTTGATGAACCCACGTCGGCACTTGACCCGGAGCTGGTGGGCGAAGTGCTGCGCATTATGCAACAACTGGCCGAAGAGGGAAAAACCATGGTGGTCGTGACCCACGAAATGGGGTTTGCCCGTCATGTCTCCACGCACGTGATTTTCCTGCATCAGGGGAAGATTGAAGAAGAGGGCGATCCGGAGCAGGTATTTGGTAATCCGCAAAGCCCGCGTTTGCAGCAGTTCCTCAAAGGTTCGTTGAAGTAAGTCACCTGCCCGGAGGCGCTACGCTTTCCGGGCCTGGGATTTTAGCGCGTCGCACTCCAGACGATAAACCCAGTCGTCGTAGGCGATACCATCAATCTCATACGCCTTTTCCAGTACCTGCGTACGCACGAACCCCGTTTTTTCCAGAATCCGTATTGAGCCCTTATTATCCGCCAGTGCGTAAGCATTTATCGACGTGACCGCCGCGTGCTCGAAGGCGTACTGGCACACCGCGCGTACGGCTTCGCTGGCAATACCTTTCCCCTGCGCCTGTGGCAAGATGGCGTAGCCGAGGTCGGCTTCATGCGGGTAGATATGGCTGATTTGCAGACCAATATCGCCGAGCGGCGTCGGGTTGTTGTGCTCGCGGATGACAAAAGTGTGCTGTGCGGCAAGGCGTCTGGCGAATAACAGACGCGTATCTTTCACCGGGGCGATGTTGCCCATATAGCGCATGACTTCAGGACATTCACGTAGTTTCTGGAAAAATGACCAGTCAGAAAACTGAAACAAAGAGAGGGTAAGTCGGGGAGTCGAAATTATCGCCATAACGTCGCCATTGCAGAAATCTGGCCTATAACCTTACCACCACAACGGCGACCGTGAATAGCGCTTAGGGGTTATCGGATGACATCCGCCAGCGCTTCTTCTAAATCGTACCAGCGAAACGCGAAACCGGACGCTTCCAGGCGTTTTGGCAACGCTCGCTGCCCGCCGAGAACCAGCACCGAAGATTCGCCCATCAGCAACCGCATTGCGGTGGCGGGAACGCGCAGAATGGCAGGACGGTTCAGGGCGTGGCCCAGCGCGTGGGCAAACTGCTCATTGTGCACCGGGTACGGTGAAACCATATTGAAGGGACCGCGCAGATCGTTATCCAGCAGCCAGAGAATTCCGTTGACCATATCATCAATATGGATCCAGGCCATATACTGGCGTCCGTTGCCAATTGGTCCGCCTAAGCCAAGACGAAACGGCGGGACCATTTTCGCCAGAATGCCGCCAGCAGAGGCCAGTACCACGCCGGTGCGCAGCATACACACGCGGGTTTTGTCGCTTTGCGCGGTGCTGGCAATTTGCTCCCAGCGGGCGCACAGCTTATGGGTAAATTCGTTATGCGGCGGCTCTTCTTCTGTGACCACCACTTCGCCTAAATCGCCGTAGTAACCGGTAGCGGAACCGGAGATTAGCACTGCGGGCGGTGTCTCGCTGGCATTGATTAAATCGACCAGCTTCTGCGTAATGACCCAGCGGCTCTGACACAGGCGTTCCTTTTGCTGGGCACTCCAGCGCTTGTCCGCAATCGGCTCTCCGGCAAGGTTAATGACGGCATCAATGTCGTTGAGATTTTGCCGCTCTTCCAGCCCTTTGGACAGCGTAACCCGGGAGTCGAGAATCTGACGCGCCTTATCTGGAGAACGGGTCACTACGGTTATCTGATGCCCCAGTTCCAGCAAGCGGGGGATCAGATGACGTCCAATCAGGCCAGTACCGCCGGTAATCAGAATCTGCATGTCGCCTCCCGGGTTATGTTTAGCGCTGCCAGCTCAGCGTCATAGAGACTGAGTCGGCGTAACGTAATGCGTGAAGTTTATCTATCTCTACTTGAGCATAAGTGACCCAGTGATGTTCGCGTGCGATATCGAGCACATCTTGAGTTAATTTTTCTAACAATGAGAAGCGGTTACCCTCCACGTGGGCAATGATGCTCTTGGTGATAGTGCGATAATTCAGCGCGTCGTTGATATCTTCGCTGGTACGGGCTTTGTCTGCCGGATAGTGAATGGCAATGTTGATGACGATATCCTGGCGGTTAAGGATCTCCTCTTCTTTGATGCCGATAAAAGTGCGCAGACGAAGGTTTTTTATACGAATAATTGCGTCAGGTTGTGACATTGCAGGTTTCCTCCATGTATGAACCTTTGCATGATACACGAGAACCGAATCGCGTCACCGCTTCTCACTTTGTGCTTGTTGCATGGCGCGTTCCGTTGCGGGACGCGTACGGATGCGTTCATGCCAGTTATTGACCGCCGGGTAGTTGTCGAGGTCGATGCGCTGACGCTGATGGGCGTGGATCCACGGCCAGCAGGCAATGTCGGCAATGCTGTAGTGATCGCCTCCCAGCCAGGGGGACGTTTCCAGACGTTTATTCATCACGTTGTACAGGCGCTGGGTTTCAACCTGGTATCTTTCAATGGCGTAGGGAATCGTTTGTGGGGCGTAGTGGCTAAAATGATGATTCTGACCCAGCATGGGTCCGAGGCCGCTGACCTGCCAGAACAACCACTGCAGCGTAGTGTGGCGTTCACGTAACTCACCGCTCAGCAGCTTACCGCTCTTTTCTGCCAGATAGAGTAATATTTCTCCGGACTCAAACAGGCTGATGGGCTTTCCGCCGTCTACCGGGGCACTGTCGATAATGGCCGGGATTTTATTGTTTGGTGAGATTTGCAGAAAATCAGGGTGAAACTGGCTACCTTTGCTGATATCGACATGAATCAGACGGTATTGCAGCTGCGCCTCTTCAAGAAACAGCGTTATTTTGTGACCGTTTGGCGATGGAGTGTAATAGAGATCGATCATTTTCAGCGTCCGTTTTGTCATGAACCGGGTCATAACAAGTATAGAGCCTGTTGGCGTGCGTGAGTTTTCATCAAGTGACAGTGAGAGAAAGACTCTATATTTTGAAGGCAAGCCAATACATTTCAGAGGACATTATGAGCAAATCTGCAATTACGCTGTGGTCAGATGCCAATTTTTTCTCCCCTTACGTGCTGTCTGTTTATGTCGCTCTGCAAGAGAAAGGACTGCCTTTTACGCTGAAAACCGTTGATCTCAACAGCGGCGAACACTTGCAACCTTCATGGCAAGGGTATGCGTTAACGCGGCGCGTACCGGTGCTTGAAATCGACGGTTTCGAGCTGAGCGAATCATCAGCGATTACTGAGTTCCTGGAAGAGAGCTTTGCACCACCGCAGTGGGAGCGTATCTACCCACACGATGTGCAAAAGCGCGCGCGGGCGCGCCAGGTTCAGGCGTGGATCCGCAGCGATCTGATGCCTATCCGTGAAGAGCGCTCAACGGACGTAGTTTTTGCTGGCGTGAAGAAAGGTCCGTTAAGCGAAGCGGGAAAAGTCAGTGCGGAGAAATTGTTCGCCACTGCGAGCCATTTATTGAGCCACGGTAAGCAGAATTTATTTGGCGAATGGTGTATTGCCGACTGCGATTTAGCGCTAATGCTGAATCGTCTGGTCCTTAACGGCGATGAGGTTCCCGAAGCGCTTGCAGAATATGCCGCCTTCCAGTGGCAGCGCGCTTCAGTCCAGCGTTTTATCGCGCTTTCAGCGAAGCGTACCTGCTGAAAAACGGGGCGTAATCCAGTATCATTACAAGGTACTTTTCAACGAGGAGTGAGTGATGAAACTGATGTTCGCATCGGACATTCATGGTTCGTTGCCAGCCACGGAACGCGTACTTGAACGGTTTGCCGCAAGCGGTGCGCAATGGCTGGTGATATTGGGTGATGTTTTAAACCACGGACCGCGTAATGCGCTCCCGGAAGGCTATGCGCCTGCGCAGGTTGCTGAGCGGTTGAATGCGCTGGCAGCGCGGATTATCGCGGTGCGTGGCAATTGTGACAGCGAAGTGGATCAGATGCTTCTACATTTTCCGATGACCGCGCCGTGGCAGCAAATTCTGACAGAAAACCAGCGACTCTTTTTGACGCACGGGCATCTTTTTGGGCCGCAAAATATGCCGGCGCTCAACGTGGGAGATGTGCTGGTTTATGGGCATACACATTTGCCCGTCGCTGAGCGTCAAGGGGATGTTTACCACTTCAATCCCGGCTCGGTAAGCATCCCGAAAGGGGGCTTTGCGGCAAGTTACGGGATTCTGGATGATAATGTTCTCAGCGTAATGGCACTCAATGATCAAAGTGTTATTGCACAGGTCGAGATTAATCCGTAATTTACCCCACAAACATAAACGCGCCGTAAGAGCGCAAGAAAAAAGAAGGTTTCCTGATGGTGGAACAGCGTCGTTTGGCAAGTACGGAATGGGTGGATATTGTGAATGAAGACAACGAAGTCATTGCACAATCCAGCCGGGAACAAATGCGGGCGCAACGCTTACGCCATCGTGCAACGTATATCGTCGTGCATGATGGTATGGGCAAAATTCTGGTTCAGCGCCGTACTGAGACAAAAGATTTTTTGCCCGGCATGCTGGATGCCACCGCTGGCGGTGTTGTGCAGGCTGACGAGCAACTACTGGATTCAGCGCGCCGTGAAGCGGAAGAGGAACTGGGGATTGCGGGCGTGCCGTTTGCCGAGCATGGGCAGTTTTATTTTGAAGACCAGAACTGTCGCGTATGGGGCGGGCTGTTTAGCTGTGTTTCCCACGGACCGTTTGCGCTTCAGGAAGAAGAGGTTAGTGAAGTTTGCTGGCTGACGCCGGAAGAAATTACCGCGCGCTGCGACGAATTTACGCCGGACTCACTGAAAGCCCTGGCGCTGTGGATGACCCGCAACGCTAAGAATGAAGGGGCGAAAGCCGAAAAGCAGGAAGAGGCTGAGTAAAATCTGCTCATCCGGCCTACAGCGTCGAGAAATCGTGTAGGCCGGGCAATCGTTTTTTAATGGTAACCCATTATCTGCGCGCCAATTACCACCACGCTGGACATAATAAACAGCAGCCCCAACAGCGTGGCGCCTACCTTCAGCCAGTTACGAAAATCCACCCGACACACGCCTAACGTTGCCATCAGCGATGCCGATGTAGGATAGATAATATGACTGAATCCGTCGCCAAACTGGAAGGCCAGTACGGTGACCTGACGGTTTACGCCAACCAGATCGCCTAAGGGTGCTAATAACGGCATGGTCAATGCAGCCTGACCAGAGCCGGAAGTAACGAAGAAATTAAACACCGCCTGGAACAGCAGCATAAACCACGCCGCGATGGCGTTATCCAGCCCGCTGATGCCGTTGGCAATGCTGTGCAGCAGCGTGTTCAACACGCTGGCTTCCCCCGCTTCTCCATTACCGACCAGCAGTAATATGCCCTTGGCAAAACCGACCAGCAGGGCAGGGGCAATCATCATTCGTGCGCCTTCAGTGAATGAGGAGGCCATGATGTTGACCGTCATGCCGTTGAGACGAAAGACCACGCCAATGATGCCAATTACCAGGCCCATGGTGAAGAACTGACTGGCGATCTCAGGAATAAACCACGCGTTGACGATCACGCCCCAGACAACCCAAATCATTACCGCAGTCAGCACCAGCAGCACCAGCCAGTCGCCCAGCGTGAAGCGTCGTTCCACAACGTCGTCCTGCTGTTCGCGAAAGAAACGGTCGGATTCATGTACCCGGGACAAAAGCGGATTCTTTTTGATGCGTGCCGCATAGGCCAGCGTGAAGGTCAGCCCTATCAGGGTCGCAACCACCCACACAATGATACGCAGACCGGAACCAGAGAGTACCGGCACGCCCGCAATCCCCTGCGCGACGACCACGCAAAACGGGTTCATCCATGAGCTGGCAAATCCAATCTGAGTCGCAATATAGGTGACCAGAACGGTGGTGATACTGTCGTAACCTAACCGTACCATTAACGGTGCGATGATAATGGCAAAGGCGACCGCCTCTTCCCCCATGCCAAACACCGCGCCGCCTAATGAGAAGAGAACAAACAGCACCGGGATAAACAGGACTTCGTTTCCTCGTGTATGGCGGATGAGCGCCAGGATGCCGTTATCGATGGTACCGGTACGCATAACGATGCCGAATGCGCCGCCAATCACCAGCATAAACATAATAATGCCGACGGCAGTGCCGAATTTAGAGCCGGAGGTTAACCCTTCAAACGGAAAATTCATCAGGCCAGGGCGCTCATCACCGGTGGTGAAAAACTGCACCCGGTGATACTGCTCTTCGCCCGCGTCGTTGGTCAGAATTCGAAAAGAATGGGGGTCGACCACCTTACGGGTTTTGGTTTGTCCATCAACCTGATACTGCACTTCCTGACTGTCGAACATCCCGACGGGAACAACCCATGTCGCCAGACTGGTTAAAATGGCAACGAAAAAAATAATCACCAACGTATCGGGCATCGCCCATTTTTTAGCTGGCTGTGTTTCTGTTACTGCTGACATGAAAGACTATCCCTGTTGCAATGCAAAAGAGGATAAGTATGCAAACAGGAGAATAGTTATTCATTGATGCAGCGCATCCTGGCAAATGTTTCAGAATATGCCAACGGGAAAAACAGGTATAAAAAAACCGGAAATATAAGCTATTTCCGGTTTAATAAGCAGAAGTGTTGCCGGATAAGACATCCGGCACACTCGACAGATTACTGCTGCTGTTGGGAAGACTGGATCGCGGTCAGAGCGATGGTGTAGACGATGTCGTCAACCAGCGCGCCACGAGACAGGTCGTTCACAGGCTTGCGCATACCCTGCAGCATCGGCCCGATGGAGATCAGGTCGGCAGAACGCTGTACCGCTTTGTAGGTGGTGTTACCGGTGTTCAGATCCGGGAAGATGAACACGGTAGCGCGACCTGCAACCGGAGAGTTCGGCGCTTTGGATTTTGCTACGTCAGCCATAACGGCGGCGTCATACTGCAGTGGACCGTCGATCATCAGGTCAGGACGTTTTTCCTGCGCCAGACGCGTGGCTTCACGAACTTTTTCTACGTCGCTACCTGCACCAGAAGTACCGGTGGAGTAGGAGAGCATTGCTACACGCGGTTCGATACCGAAAGCAATGGCGGATTCAGCGGACTGAATCGCGATTTCTGCCAGTTGCTCTGCAGTCGGATCCGGGTTGATCGCGCAGTCGCCGTATACGTAAACCTGATCCGGCAGCAGCATGAAGAACACGGAAGACACCAGGGAACTACCCGGTGCAGTTTTGATCAGTTGCAGCGGTGGACGGATGGTGTTCGCGGTGGTATGAACTGCACCAGAAACCAGACCGTCAACGTCGTCCTGTTCCAGCATCAGGGTACCGAGAACCACGTTGTCTTCCAGCTGTTCGCGGGCAACGGTTTCGGTCATACCTTTGTTTTTACGCAGTTCGACCAGGCGAGCAACGTAGCTTTCGCGAACCACATCTGGATCAACGATTTCTACGCCAGCACCCAGCTCAACGCCCTGAGAGGCCGCAACGCGGGTGATCTCATCCGGGTTGCCCAGCAGTACGCAGGTTGCGATACCGCGTTCAGCACAGATAGCCGCCGCTTTAACGGTACGCGGCTCGTCACCTTCCGGCAGAACAACGCGCTTGCCGGCTTTACGTGCCAGCTCGGTCAGCTGATAACGGAACGCTGGCGGAGACAGACGACGGCTGCGCTCAGAGGTCGCGGTCAGGGATTCAATCCAGTCAGCGTTGATGTAGTTAGCAACGTATTCCTGAACTTTCTCAATACGTTCGTGATCGTCAACCGGAACTTCCAGGTTGAAGCTCTGCAGGCTCAGAGAGGTCTGCCAGGTGTTGGTGTTCACCATGAATACCGGCAGGCCGGTTTCAAATGCACGTTCGCACAGTTTAGTGATACGCGCGTCCATTTCGTAGCCGCCAGTCAGCAGCAGGGCACCGATTTCCACGCCGTTCATGGCTGCCAGGCATGCTGCAACCAGCACGTCAGGACGATCGGCGGAAGTCACCAGCAGAGAACCGGCACGGAAGTGCTCCAGCATGTGCGGAATGCTGCGTGCGCAGAAAGTCACAGACTTCACGCGACGGGTATTGATATCACCTTCGTTAACGATAGTGGCGTTCAGATGACGCGCCATATCGATTGCACGCGTTGCGATCAGATCGAAGCTCCATGGCACCGCGCCCAGAACCGGCAGCGGGCTGGATTCTTGCAGTTTAGCCGGATCAACTTTGATCACTTTCGCTTTGGAAGAGTCGTCGAAAATCTCGGACAGATCCGGGCGAGTACGGCCCTGCTCATCAACCGGTGCGTTCAGTTTGTTAACGATTACGCCGGTGATGTTGGTGTTTTTCGCGCCGCCGAAGCTGCTGCGAGTCAGTTCAATACGCTCGTTCAGCTGTTCCGGGGTATCGGTACCCTGAGACATTACGAAGACGATTTCTGCGTTCAGCGTTTTCGCGATTTCGTAGTTCAGAGACTGCGCGAACTGATGTTTACGGGTTGGGACCAGGCCTTCAACCAGTACAACTTCAGCGTCTTTAGTGTTCGCGTGGTAGTTCGCGATGATCTCTTCCATCAGCACATCTTTCTGATTGCTGGACAACAGAGATTCAACGTGGCTCATCTTCAGCGGCTCAGCGGCTGGCAGAGAAGAGTTAGCACGGACGATGCTGGTAGTCTGGTCTGGCGCATCGCCACCGGCACGCGGTTGAGAGATCGGCTTGAAGACGCTCAGACGAACGCCTTTGCGTTCCATTGCGCGGATCACGCCAAGGCTGACGCTGGTCAGACCGACGCTGGTTCCGGTAGGGATCAGCATAATAATACGGGACACGGTTTATCCTCTTTCGTTACCGTCGATGTAGACGGGTTACAAAACAGCACCGCCAGCTAGGCTGGCGGTGTGAAATCAGGCAGTCAGACGGCTCGCGTCTTGCGCGATAACCAGTTCTTCGTTGGTTGGGATAACCACCGCAGGACGGGTACCTTCTTTGTTGATGAAACCAGATTTGCCGAAACGTGCGGCCAGGTTACGTTCGTGGTCAACTTCAAAGCCCAGAACGCCCAGTTTGCCCAGAGACAGTTCACGAACCATCGCTGCGTTTTCACCGATACCACCGGTGAAGACAACTGCATCCAGACGACCATCCATCAGCGCAGTGTAAGAACCGATGTATTTCGCCAGACGGTGACAGTAAACGTCCATTGCACGTTTAGCGTCTTCTTTAGTCGCGTAGTTATCTTCAACATAACGGCAGTCGCTGGTGACTTCGGTCAGACCCAGCAGGCCGGACTCTTTGGTCAGCATTTTGTTGATCTGGTCAACGCTCATGCCCAGGGTGTCGTGCAGGTGGAAGATGATCGCCGGGTCGATGTCACCGGAACGCGTACCCATCACCAGACCTTCCAGCGGGGTCAGACCCATGGAGGTATCAACACATTTACCGTTACGGATAGCAGAAACAGAACCGCCGTTGCCCAAGTGGCAAGTGATGATGTTGAGCTCATCAACCGGTTTGTTCAGAATTTTTGCCGCTTCCTGAGTTACGAAGAAGTGGCTGGTACCGTGCGCGCCGTAACGACGAACACCGTGTTCTTTGTACAGGCTGTATGGCAGAGCATAGAGGTAAGACTCTTCCGGCATGGTCTGATGGAACGCGGTGTCGAACACAGCCACGTTTTTGTCTTTCAGATTCGGGAAGGATTTCAGCGCTTCTGCGATACCGATCAGGTGTGCAGGGTTATGCAGCGGTGCAAAAGAGGCTGCGTCTTTGATACCCTGAATAACAGAATCGTCGATAACCACAGAGCCGGTGTATTTCTCGCCGCCGTGAACAACACGGTGACCAATCGCAGTCAGCTGAGCAGACAGTTCTGGTTTTTGTGCCAGAATAGTATTAACGATAAAATTCAGCGCTTCACTGTGAGCGGCGCCTGCACCTAAAGCCGCTTCTTGTTTACCGCCGTCCATTTTCCACTTGATACGTGCTTCTGGGAGATGGAAACATTCGGCTAAACCAGAGAGGTATTCTTCACCGTTTACTGCATCGATGATGGCAAATTTCAGTGAGGAGCTACCGCAGTTCAGAACCAGTACTAACTTACTCGACATGGAAGTACCTATTTATGATACGTGGCTAAAAAAACGTCAGGAAGTCATAGAGCGTAGCGCATGATGACACCGACGTTTATGATTAACATCATGCGCCATAGTCTTTTTGGGCACGATGGAATAAATACCTTTGAGTCTATGTCATTTTGCGTATTTTTCAGCCAATGGCATACTATGTGTCAATTTGACGACTCAATGATTTTGGACTAAAGGCCTTACAGGCCGGCACAGGATACCTGAATGTGGGTATTAAAGACAAAATGTTTTGAACGATGTCCTTTGTAGTTGTTGTTTTGCACAAATTTTTTAATTTTTATATGTGAAGTTGAGGTAACCGCCATGTCGACACCGGATAATCGTTCCGTCAATTTTTTTAGCTTGTTTCGCCGGGGGCAGCACTATGCGAAGACGTGGCCAATGGAAAAGCGCCTCGCGCCTGTGTTTGTAGAGAACCGCGTAATCCGCATGACGCGTTACGCGATCCGTTTTATGCCGCCTATCGCCGTCTTCACCTTATGCTGGCAAATTGCGTTAGGGGGGCAGTTGGGACCGGCCGTGGCGACTGCGCTGTTTGCGCTCAGCCTGCCGATGCAGGGCATGTGGTGGCTGGGTAAACGTTCTGTAACGCCGCTGCCGCCTTCAATACTCAACTGGTTCTACGAAGTTCGGGGTAAATTGCAAGAAGCCGGGCAGGCGCTCACTCCGGTAGAAGGAAAGCCTGATTATCAGGCGCTGGCTGACACGCTTAAGCGCGCCTTCAAACAACTGGATAAAACTTTCCTTGATGATTTGTAATTGACCCCTGATTACGCATATAAAAGAAGGCACAAGATGCCTTCTTTTTTTTCATCGCAGTAGTAGTGATACAGGAGTCCCAAATGGAAATGACCAACGCTCAACGTCTGATTTTGTCTAATCAGTACAAAATGATGACTATGCTCGATCCCACTAACGCCGAGCGTTATCGTCGTTTGCAGACGATTATTGAACGCGGTTACGGCTTGCAGATGCGCGAGCTGGATCGTGAGTTTGGTGAGCTGACGGAAGAAACCTGTCGTACGATTATCGATATTATGGAGATGTATCACGCATTACATGTGTCCTGGACTAATCTTAAGGACGCGCAGGCTATTGATGAGCGTCGCGTGACCTTCCTTGGCTTTGACGCCGCAACGGAAGCCCGTTACCTCGGGTACGTACGTTTTATGGTTAATGTAGAAGGTCGTTATACCCACTTTGATGCGGGTACGCATGGCTTCAACGCCCAGACCCCGATGTGGGAAAAATATCAGCGTATGCTGAATGTCTGGCACTCTTGCCCGCGCCAGTATCACCTGAGTGCGAATGAAATTAACCAAATCATTAATGCCTGAGGGGGCGAGCGTGCAGTGCAAAGGTTTTCTGTTTGATCTGGATGGAACGCTGGTCGATTCCTTACCCGCAGTAGAACGCGCGTGGTGCAACTGGGCCGATCGTTTTGGCCTCGATCACGCCGAGGTGCTCGGCTTTATTCATGGCAAGCAGGCCATTACCTCCCTGCGACACTTTATGGTGGGCAAATCTGAGGCTGAGATCGCCGCGGAATTCACCCGCCTGGAGCAGATCGAAACGACGGAAACCGCGGGGATCACTGCGCTGCCGGGAGCGGTTGATTTGCTCAACCACCTCAATAAAGCGGGTATTCCATGGGCGATTGTGACCTCCGGGTCCATGCCGGTCGCACGAGCGCGTCATCGTGTCGCGGGGCTGCCTGCTCCTGAAGTGTTTGTCACCGCCGAGCGGGTAAAAAGAGGCAAGCCCGAGCCTGACGCCTATCTGTTAGGCGCCCAGCTTCTGGGTCTTGCGCCACAGGAATGCGCGGTGGTGGAAGATGCGCCCGCTGGGGTGCTTTCAGGACTGGCGGCAGGGTGTCATGTGATAGCGGTCAACGCGCCTGTGGACACGCCGCGTCTGGATGAGGTCGATTTTTCGCTGACCAGTCTGGAACATATTTCTGTGACCAAACAGCCTAACGGAAATGTGGTCGTGGTAAGAAATACCTGAACATGATTTAGCCCCAGATTGTTGGGGCTTTTTTATGGCAGAATCGATCCATCCCTCTCATTTAACAAGGATATGTTGTGAACGGTGAATTGTTATGGGTTCTCTCATTGCTGGCGATTGCCGTCGTCTTGTTTGTTACTGGCAGAGTGCGTATGGACGCGGTCGCTTTGCTGGTCATCATTGCCTTTGTTCTGAGCGGAACATTGAGCATCACAGAAGCCTTTTCCGGATTCAGCGATCCTAACGTTATTTTGATTGCGGCATTATTCATTATCGGCGACGGCCTGGTGCGTACCGGGGTGGCGACGGTAATGGGTGCCTGGCTGGTGAAGGTGGCTGGCAGCAGTGAAGTCAAAATGCTGGTGTTGCTGATGATTACCGTTGCCGGGCTCGGGGCGTTTATGAGTTCGACCGGCGTGGTCGCCATCTTTATCCCGGTGGTCTTAAGCGTTTCCATGCGCATGGAAATTTCCCCTTCACGCCTGATGATGCCGCTGAGCTTTGCCGGCCTGATAAGCGGCATGATGACGCTGGTGGCGACGCCGCCGAACTTGGTCGTCAACAGTGAACTGTTACGTGAAGGACTTAACGGGTTCAGCTTTTTTAGCGTTACCCCGCTGGGGCTGGTGGTTCTGGTTCTCGGCATAATTTATATGCTGCTGATGCGCTTTATGCTCAAGGGGGAAGATTCCAGGCAGCCGGGAGACGGCTGGAAACGCCGGACCTTTCGCGATCTGATTAAAGAATATCGCCTGACCGGGCGCGCGCGTCGGCTGGCGATTCGTCCCGGTTCTCCTATGATTGGCCAGCGTCTGGATGATCTGAAGTTGCGTGAGCGCTACGGGGCAAACGTGATTGGCGTGGAACGCTGGCGTCGCTTTCGTCGCGTAATAGTCGACGTTAACGGGGTTTCTGAGTTTCGCGCCCGTGACGTATTGCTGATTGATATGTCCGCGGCCGATGTCGACCTGCGTGAATTTTGCAGTGAACAGTTTCTGGAACCAATGGTACTGCGCGGCGAATACTTCTCCGAGCAGGCGCTTGATGTGGGGATGGCCGAGATCTCTCTGATCCCTGAATCGGAATTGATCGGCAAAACGGTACGGGAAATCGCTTTTCGTACCCGCTACGGGCTGAATGTCGTTGGGCTGAAGCGCGATGGTGCGGCTCTGGCTGGAGCGGTGGTGGATGAGCCATTGCTGATGGGCGATATCATATTAGTGGTGGGCAACTGGAAGCTCATCACACTGTTGGGACAAAAAGGGCGTGATTTTGTCGTGCTGAATATGCCCGAGGAAGTCAGTGAAGCTTCTCCGGCGCACAGCCAGGCACCGCATGCGATTTTCTGTCTGGTGCTGATGGTCGCTCTGATGCTCACTGATGAAATTCCCAATACGGTGGCTGCGATCATCGCCTGTCTACTGATGGGGAAATTTCGCTGTATTGATGCCGAAAGTGCCTATAAAGCGATTCACTGGCCAAGCATTATTTTGATTGTCGGGATGATGCCCTTCGCGCTGGCTTTACAAAAAACCGGCGGTGTCGACTTGGTGGTGAAAGGGCTGATGGATGTCGGTGGCGGGTATGGCCCGTATGTGATGTTGGGCTGCCTGTTCGTGCTGTGTGCGACTATCGGGCTATTTATCTCCAACACCGCGACGGCGGTGCTGATGGCGCCAATCGCGCTGGCGGCTGCAAAGTCGATGGGCGTTTCACCGTATCCTTTTGCGATGGGGATTGCGATGGCAGCATCCGCAGCCTTTATGACACCTGTCTCTTCCCCGGTAAACACTCTGGTGCTCGGACCTGGCAACTACAGCTTTAGCGATTTCGTGAAGATTGGCGTACCGTTTACCATCATTGTGATGGCGGTGTGCGTGGTGATGATCCCGATGCTGTTTCCGTTTTGATTTTGTTGGCGGATGGCGACGGAGATATCTTCGCCGCCACCGGGTCATGCGTTTATAGCGGAGAATCCTGGCTGATTTCATCTAATGAGAGGTGAAAACTCGGGACAAACACGTCCATAAAGTAGTCCATCTCTTCGCTGCGTCGCGACTCCAGCGTTTTTTCCAGACGCGTCTTGGCAAGCAGAAATTCGTTATTACCGGCAGAGAGTTCCTCCAGACACTTCAGATACGCGCACAGGGCATCGGCCTGTTTAACAATCGATCTCTCTTCTTCACTTAAGGCATGTTCATCAATGAGCGGCGCAAAAATATCGCGCAGTTCATCAGGTACCATATCGACCAGTTTTTGCTGGGCAATTTTCTCTATCGCTTTATATTCCTGCGCAATCTGCGAGTTGAAATATTTCACCGGGGTAGGGAGATCACCGGTCAGCACTTCTGACGCATCGTGATACATCGCCAACAGAGCAATACGCTCAGCATTAACCTGACCACCAAATTTGCGGTTTTTGATCGCGGCCAGCGCATGGGCAACCATGGCAACTTGCAGACTGTGTTCAGACACGTTTTCGGTGCGCACGTTGCGCATCAGCGGCCAGCGATTAATGAGCTTCAGACGGGAGAGGTGGGCAAAAAAATGGCTCTGCTTCATAACGACCCTTATATGATGGCAACCTAAGAGTCATTTTGCGCAGAGAAGGCTGTCAGATGCAAATACTCGTCATTCATCCGACAGCCTTTGTTTAATTACAGCTGGTGATACCCTGACAGGAAACGCTCAAATTTACTCAGCGACATTTCAATATCGTCAATACGCGGCAGCGTGACGATGCGGAAATGATCCGGCCACGGCCAGTTGAACGCTGTTCCCTGAACCAGCAGTACTTTTTCCTGCAGCAGGAAGTCGAGCACCATCTTCTGGTCGTCATGAATGTTGAAGCGTTTAGCATCAATTTTCGGGAACATATACAGCGCGCCGCGCGGTTTTACGCAGGAGACACCAGGAATGTCATTGAGCAGTTCCCAGGCGCGGTTGCGTTGTTCATACAGACGCCCACCAGGCATGATAAATTCGCTTATGCTCTGGTATCCGCCCAGTGCGGTCTGAATGGCATGTTGCGCCGGAACGTTGGCACACAGGCGCATAGAGGCCAGCATCTCAAGACCTTCAATATACCCTTTAGCATGTTTCTTCGGCCCGTTCAGCACCATCCAGCCCTGACGGAAACCGGCAACGCGATAGGTTTTTGACAGGCCATTGAAGGTGATGGTCAGCAGGTCCGGCGCCATTGCAGCGATGGAGTGGTGCTCAGCGTCGTCGTAGAGAATTTTGTCGTAAATCTCATCCGCAAAGATGATGAGGTTGTTCTGGCGAGCAATCTCAACAATCTCCATCAGCAGCTCTTTAGAGTATACAGCGCCGGTTGGGTTGTTTGGGTTGATGATGACGATCCCACGCGTACGCGGCGTGATTTTGGCGCGGATATCATCCAGGTCCGGGAACCAGTCTGATGATTCGTCACACAGGTAGTGCACGGCATTACCGCCGGAGAGCGATACCGCCGCCGTCCACAGCGGATAATCAGGAGCGGGAACCAGCATTTCGTCCCCACTGTTCAGCAATGCCTGCATAGCCTGCACAATTAATTCAGAAACGCCGTTGCCGATATAAATATCTTCCACGGTTACGTCGCGCATACCACGGGCCTGGTAATGCTGCATAATCGCTTTACGGGCGGAATAAAGGCCTTTGGAGTCGCAATATCCTTGCGCTGTTGGCAAATTTCGGATCACATCCACCAGTATTTCATCTGGCGCTTCAAACCCGAATGGCGCCGGGTTGCCGATGTTCAGTTTCAGAACCTTATTGCCTTCTTCTTCCAGGCGCTTTGCTTCCTTCAGAACCGGGCCGCGAATGTCATAACAGACGTTTTCTAATTTGCTGGATTTTTCAATGGGGGACATGAACGTTGACCTTTTTAGCTGTGAATGCCACTCCCTGCCATGGAAGTCAGCCCAGCACAATGTACTCCCACGGCGGTGAGTTTTGAAGGGTCTTTAGTAGAAGATTTTGAAAAGCTATGAAGTGATAATTAACTGTTAACAACTAAATAATGTAAATATTATGAGATAATAATCTATCTAGATGTGTTTTGTTGGTAGTATGTTTTGTTTTATTGGTTTGGTTGTGGTGAATTGTTTGGTCAAAAAAAGTTAAGCCTGTAAAGCGAAATGTCACGGGTGTCTAAGCTGGATGAGGTAATTCGAAAATACTGAGGTTCTAACTGCGGGACCTGTTATCGGCCTGATCCGTACGTGATACGGTGTGAATTCATTGTTAAGCATAATTAATGAATTGAAGAATTCTTAATTAATTATTATTTAATATTTAAACGACATTAAATTGGATGGGCCAATAATAGGAAAACCGATGCTCTGACATAACACCTGGTAGCCTGGAATTATTCACGATAACACTTATAAATATAGTGGTTTTAGGTTAAGATAAGTCTCATGAAATGGTAAGTAGTCTGAATTTTAAGATAATTCAAATGTTTGTTGGTTGTTCCTAACACACTGAAAAGTTAGTTTTTAATGTGTAAATTATTGTTCGTTAACTTTTTTTTAAATTTACAAAATTTACATGTTTTCCCTAAGTCAGAATCATCCAGCAGCTAAAAATTCGGCTCTTTCTCGTTGCTATATTCCGATGAATATCACGGGAATTAAAATAGCCAGGAAAGAGAATTGTTTCGTTTGTTAAACCAAATACATCCTTATTTTCACTTGGTTACACTAAGCGAAACTGCGAGGGAGGCACATTACAAATGGAGTTGTTTGATTCCAAATGCACAGCATTAACCCGGTATGACCCGCGAGTAAGTGAAAAACTATGATAAATGCAAATCGTCCGATAATTAACCTCGACCTCGATCTGCTGAGAACCTTCGTTGCTGTTGCCGACCTGAATACCTTTGCGGCTGCGGCAGCTGCGGTATGTCGAACTCAGTCTGCGGTGAGTCAGCAAATGCAGCGTCTTGAGCAACTCGTGGGGAAAGAGTTGTTCGCGCGCCATGGACGCAACAAACTACTGACCGAACATGGTATACAACTGTTGGGTTACGCCAGAAAAATACTGCGCTTTAATGATGAGGCATGCTCATCATTAATGTTTAATAATCTTCAGGGAGTGTTAACTATCGGTGCTTCTGATGAATCTGCCGATACCATACTGCCTTTCCTGCTCAACCGGATAAGTTCGGTTTATCCGAAGCTTGCGCTGGATGTGAGGGTCAAGCGTAACGCCTACATGGTGGATATGCTGAAGTCGCAAGAAGTGGACTTGGTTGTGACTACCAACCGTCCTGGCGATTTTGAATGTCTGAATCTGCGTACCTCGCCAACGCATTGGTACTGTGCTGCCGAATATATTTTGCAAAAAGGTGAGCCAGTACCGTTGGTTCTGCTGGACGATCCGAGCCCGTTTCGCGATATCGTGCTGGCGACATTAAATGCTGCTCAGATCCCGTGGCGTCTGGCTTATGTTGCTTCAACATTACCTGCGGTTCGCGCGGCGGTAAAAGCAGGGCTCGGCGTCACTGCGCGGCCTGTTGAAATGATGAGTCCGGATTTACGCGTACTGGGCGCCGCCGACGGATTACCGCCATTGCCTGATACTGAGTATTTGTTGTGCTGCGATCCGTCCACGCAAAATGAGTTGGCAGAAGTTATCTTTAAGTCGATGCAAACGTATCAAAATCCTTGGCAATACAATCAGTTTACCCCGGAAGGGGGAGATGACTCGCTGATTGTTGAAGGCGACTTTGAGTAATCCGTCACAAAAAATCGTTTTAAAATGTTAGTGTAAAAAAGAGCCTCTGGTGATGAAAAAACATCCAGCGGCTCTTTTTTTATGTAAATATTGCCGCTTTATGTCATTTGCTATACTAAAACTTAACAAAATCAGAAGGTAAAAAAACGGCCTGACACTTGGCTGAAAAATAAGCAGCAGCGTTACTAATTGTTTCCATGTTAAAAAACTAGAGAAATTGTTGCTGTTTTTTATGGTGAATTAACAAAAGCGTGTCACAGATCAAGAAAATACTCCCATTTAGGGGGAGGCATCTGGGTGAATTCCTGTCAAAATAGGTGAGTATTATCTTTTTTACTTCACTACGGACACGATTCAACAACATTAAAAATGACCGATGATGCGATCGAAATTGGTCTAAATAGCACTTTATGTTAATGAAGTTGGAGCGGTGTAAAATAATGTGAGGAAACTTTTGTTAAAGTTGACAAAAGGTTATAGAAAGGAGTAAAAAACCCCATCAATTAGCTGTATAAAATGGTTTTTCACAGTGATTGTAAGGTTTTTTTTATTCCTCCCCATGAATCGATGTGGCGTTCATCTGCCGAAAAGAGCAGAGAATTTGGCGCTACTTTTGATGAGTAAGCAATGAGTATGTCAACATCCACTGAAATCATCGCTCATCACTGGGCATTCGCTATCTTTCTTATTGTTGCCATTGGCCTGTGCTGCCTGATGCTCGTCGGCGGCTGGTTTTTAGGTGGTCGCGCGCGCGCGAGATCTAAAAACGTGCCGTTTGAATCAGGTATCGACTCGGTCGGCACCGCCCGCTTGCGCCTGTCTGCCAAGTTTTATCTGGTAGCCATGTTCTTCGTTATCTTCGACGTTGAAGCGCTGTATCTGTTCGCATGGTCAACTTCTATCCGTGAAAGCGGCTGGATTGGCTTTGTGGAAGCTGCAATTTTTATTTTTGTGTTACTGGCAGGTCTGGTTTATCTGGTGCGTATTGGCGCGCTGGACTGGACGCCCGCGCGTTCACGCCGCGAGCGTATGAACCCGGAAACGAACAGTATCGCTAATCGTCAACGCTAACCGCGAGGCATTAAGATGGATTATACGCTCACCCGCATAGATCCTAACGGTGAGAACGACCGTTACCCCCTGCAAAAACAGGAGATCGTAACCGACCCCCTGGAGCAAGAAGTTAACAAAAACGTGTTCATGGGCAAGCTGCATGACATGGTTAACTGGGGCCGTAAAAACTCAATTTGGCCATATAACTTTGGCCTTTCCTGCTGCTACGTTGAGATGGTGACCTCGTTTACCGCCGTGCACGATGTGGCCCGTTTTGGTGCGGAAGTACTGCGTGCATCGCCGCGTCAGGCTGACTTGATGGTCGTAGCCGGAACCTGCTTTACCAAAATGGCGCCGGTTATTCAGCGCCTCTACGATCAGATGCTGGAACCGAAATGGGTTATTTCCATGGGCGCATGCGCCAACTCCGGCGGTATGTACGACATCTATTCTGTGGTGCAGGGCGTTGATAAATTTATTCCGGTCGATGTGTACATCCCGGGATGCCCGCCGCGTCCGGAAGCGTATATGCAGGCTCTGATGCTGCTGCAAGATTCCATTGGCAAAGAACGCCGTCCGCTCTCCTGGGTGGTTGGCGATCAGGGCGTTTATCGCGCCAATATGCAGTCAGAACGCGAGCGTAAACGCGGCGAACGTATTGCTGTAACGAATCTTCGTACACCAGACGAGATTTAATTTGCGCCTGTCGGCAGCAGCACTTCCTTCGCTTATCACTACATAAATAGCGCGAAGCACTGCCGACCACCACGGACCATTTGCAATGGTGAACAATATGACCGACTTAACCGCGCAAGACGCTGTATGGCAAACACGGGATCACCTTGATGACCCGGTCATTGGCGAACTGCGCAACCGTTTTGGGCCGGATGCCTTTACCGTTCAGGCGACTCGCACCGGGGTACCTGTTGTTTGGGTCAAGCGTGAACAATTACTGGAAGTTGGCGATTTCTTAAAGAGACTGCCGAAACCATACGTCATGCTGTTTGACTTACACGGCATGGACGAACGTCTGCGTACGCACCGCGAAGGGTTACCTGCCGCGGATTTTTCCGTTTTCTATCACCTGATCTCCATTGAACGCAATCGCGATATCATGCTCAAGGTGGCATTGTCTGAAAACGACCTGCGCGTACCGACGTTCACCAAACTGTTCCCGAACGCCAACTGGTATGAGCGTGAAACCTGGGAAATGTTTGGCATCGACATTGAAGGTCACCCGCACCTGACGCGTCTGCTGATGCCGCATACCTGGGAAGGTCATCCGCTGCGTAAAGACTACCCGGCGCGTGCGACCGAATTCGATCCGTTTGAGCTGACTAAAGCCAAACAGGATCTGGAAATGGAATCACTGACCTTCAAACCAGAAGAATGGGGCATGAAGCGTAGTTCCGAAAACGAGGACTTCATGTTCCTCAACCTCGGTCCTAACCACCCGTCTTCTCACGGTGCGTTCCGTATTGTGCTGCAGCTTGATGGCGAAGAAATCGTCGACTGCGTGCCTGACATCGGCTACCACCACCGTGGCGCTGAAAAGATGGGTGAACGTCAGTCCTGGCATAGCTACATTCCGTACACCGACCGTATCGAGTACCTCGGCGGCTGCGTTAACGAAATGCCTTACGTACTGGCCGTTGAGAAACTGGCTGGCATCACCACGCCGGATCGCGTCAACGTGATTCGCGTTATGTTGTCTGAACTGTTCCGTATCAACAGCCATCTGCTGTACATCTCCACGTTCATCCAGGACGTCGGCGCGATGACGCCGGTCTTCTTCGCCTTTACCGACCGTCAGAAAATCTATGACGTAGTGGAAGCGATCACCGGTTTCCGTATGCACCCGGCCTGGTTCCGTATCGGCGGTGTGGCACACGATCTGCCGCGCGGTTGGGACAAACTGCTGCGTGACTTCCTCGACTGGATGCCAAAACGTCTGGATTCCTACGAGAAAGCCGCACTGCGTAACACCATCCTGAAAGGCCGTTCGCAGGGCGTTGCCGCTTATGGTAAGAAAGAAGCGCTGGACTGGGGTTGTACCGGTGCTGCGCTGCGTGCGACCGGTATTGATTTTGACGTGCGTAAAGCGCGTCCATACTCTGGCTACGAAAACTTTGACTTTGAAGTCCCGGTTGGCGGCGGCGTGTCCGACTGCTATACCCGCGTGATGCTGAAAGTTGAAGAGCTGCGCCAGAGTCTGCGCATCCTTGAGCAGTGCCTCAACAACATGCCGGAAGGCCCGTTCAAAGCGGATCACCCGCTGACTACGCCGCCGCCGAAAGAGCGCACGTTGCAACATATCGAAACCCTGATCACCCACTTCCTGCAAGTTTCGTGGGGACCGGTTATGCCGGCAAACGAGTCCTTCCAGATGGTGGAAGCGACCAAGGGTATTAACAGTTACTACCTGACCAGCGATGGCAGCACCATGAGTTACCGTACCCGTATCCGTACCCCGAGCTATGCGCACCTGCAGCAGATCCCGGTAGCGGTACGTGGCAGCCTGGTGTCCGACCTTATCGTCCACCTGGGTAGTATCGATTTTGTTATGTCAGATGTGGACCGCTAATTATGCACGAGAATCAACAACCACAAACCGAGGCTTTTGAGCTGAGTGCGGCTGAGCGTGAAGCGATTGAGCACGAGAAGCACCACTACGAAGACCCGCGTGCGGCGTCCATTGAAGCGCTGAAAATCGTTCAGAAACAGCGTGGCTGGGTGCCGGATGGGGCGATCTATGCGATCGCTGATGTGCTGGGGATCCCGGCAAGCGACGTAGAAGGTGTTGCCACGTTCTATAGCCAGATCTTCCGCCAGCCGGTAGGTCGCCACGTGATCCGCTATTGCGACAGCGTGGTGTGCCATATCAACGGCTATCAGGGGATCCAGGCTGCGCTTGAGAAAAAACTCAACATCAAGCCGGGGCAGACGACCTTTGACGGTCGTTTTACGCTGCTCCCGACCTGTTGCCTGGGGAACTGCGATAAAGGGCCGAACATGATGATCGATGAGGATACTCATGCTCACCTGACCCCGGAAGGCATTCCCGAACTGCTGGAGCGGTATAAATGAAAGACATTATCCGTACTCCCGAAACGCATCCGCTGACCTGGCGTCTGCGTGATGACAAACAGCCGGTCTGGCTGGACGAATACCGTAGCAAGAACGGCTACGAAGGTGCACGTAAGGCCCTGACCGGGCTGTCACCGGACGAAATCGTTAATCAGGTAAAAGACGCTGGCCTGAAAGGGCGCGGCGGTGCGGGCTTTTCCACCGGTCTGAAGTGGAGCCTGATGCCGAAAGACGAATCCATGAACATCCGTTACCTGCTGTGTAACGCCGATGAAATGGAGCCGGGTACCTATAAAGACCGTCTGCTGATGGAACAGCTGCCGCACCTGCTGGTAGAAGGCATGCTGATCTCCGCGTTTGCGCTGAAAGCGTACCGTGGTTACATCTTCCTGCGTGGTGAATATATCGAAGCGGCTGTGCATCTGCGTCGCGCGATTGCCGAAGCAACCGAAGCCGGCTTGCTTGGCAAAAACATCATGGGCACCGGTTTCGACTTCGAACTGTTTGTCCACACCGGGGCAGGGCGCTATATCTGCGGTGAAGAGACGGCGCTGATTAACTCCCTTGAAGGTCGTCGTGCTAACCCACGTTCCAAGCCGCCGTTCCCGGCAAGCTCTGGCGCTTGGGGTAAGCCGACCTGCGTTAACAACGTCGAAACCCTGTGTAACGTACCAGCTATCCTCGCGAACGGCGTGGAGTGGTACCAGAACATTTCGCAGAGCAAAGACGCGGGCACCAAGCTGATGGGCTTCTCCGGTCGCGTGAAGAACCCTGGCCTGTGGGAACTGCCTTTCGGTACTACCGCGCGCGAGATCCTCGAAGATTACGCGGGCGGCATGCGTGATGGCCTGAAATTCAAAGCCTGGCAGCCGGGCGGCGCGGGTACTGACTTCCTGACTGAAGCGCACCTCGATCTGCCGATGGAATTCGAAAGCATTGGTAAAGCCGGTAGCCGTTTGGGCACCGCGCTGGCAATGGCCGTCGATCACGAGATTGGCATGGTTCCTCTGGTGCGTAACCTCGAAGAGTTCTTTGCCCGCGAGTCCTGCGGCTGGTGTACGCCGTGCCGTGACGGTCTGCCGTGGAGTGTGAAAATTCTGCGCGCGCTGGAGCGTGGCGAAGGCCAGCCTGGGGATATCGAGACGCTTGAGCAACTGTGTCGTTTCCTCGGCCCGGGTAAAACCTTCTGTGCACACGCACCGGGTGCGGTGGAGCCGCTGCAGAGCGCCATTAAATATTTCCGCGAAGAATTCGAAGCTGGCATCAAGCAGTCCTTCAGCAATACCCATCAGATTGGTGGTATTCAGCCGAACCTGCTGAAAGAGCGCTGGTAATAGCAGGGTAACCCTGAATCGCGATCAGAAATTCGATTAACGCTCGGTTTTAGACCGAGCCAACTGGAAGCATGCTGACTATGGCTACGATTCATGTAGACGGCAAAGAATATGAGGTCAACGGAGCGGACAACCTGCTGGAAGCTTGTCTGTCTCTCGGCCTTGATATTCCGTACTTTTGCTGGCACCCGGCGCTGGGAAGCGTCGGTGCTTGCCGCCAGTGTGCGGTGAAGCAATATCAAAACGCGGAAGACACGCGTGGTCGCCTGGTGATGTCTTGTATGACACCGGCCACCGAAGGCACCTTTATTTCAATTGATGACGAAGAAGCGAAGCAGTTTCGCGAAAGCGTAGTGGAGTGGTTGATGACTAACCACCCGCACGACTGTCCGGTCTGTGAAGAGGGCGGTAACTGCCACCTTCAGGATATGACCGTCATGACCGGTCATAGCTTCCGTCGCTACCGCTTCACGAAGCGTACTCACCGCAACCAGGACCTGGGGCCGTTCATCTCTCACGAAATGAACCGCTGCATCGCCTGCTATCGCTGCGTACGTTACTACAAAGATTACGCCGATGGCGCGGATCTGGGCGTCTATGGCGCACATGACAACGTCTACTTTGGTCGTCCGGAAGACGGTACGCTCGAAAGCGAATTCTCCGGTAACCTGGTGGAAATTTGCCCGACCGGCGTCTTCACCGATAAAACGCACTCCGAGCGTTATAACCGTAAATGGGACATGCAGTTTGCGCCGAGCATCTGCCAGCAGTGTTCTATTGGTTGTAACATCAGCCCGGGCGAGCGCTACGGTGAACTGCGTCGTATCGAAAACCGCTACAACGGTACCGTTAACCACTACTTCCTCTGCGACCGTGGTCGTTTTGGCTATGGTTACGTGAACCTGAAAGACCGTCCACGCCAGCCGGTACAGCGTCGTGGCGATGACCTGATCACGCTGAATGCCGAACAGGCGATGCAGGGCGCGGCAGATATTCTGCGTCAGTCGAAGAAAGTGATTGGTATCGGCTCCCCGCGTGCCAGCGTTGAAAGTAACTTCGCGCTGCGTGAACTGGTCGGTGCGGATAACTTCTATACCGGTATTGCCCAGGGCGAGCAGGAACGTCTGCAACTGGCTCTGAGCGTGCTGCGTGACGGCGGTATTCATACCCCGGCACTGCGCGAAATCGAGTCATACGATGCGGTTCTGGTCCTGGGCGAAGATGTCACCCAAACCGGCGCGCGCGTTGCGCTGGCAGTGCGTCAGGCGGTGAAAGGTAAAGCGCGTGAAATGGCGGCGGCGCAGAAAGTGGCCGACTGGCAGATTGCGGCAATCCTCAACATCGGCCAGCGCGCCAAGCACCCGCTGTTCGTTACCAACGTCGATAACACCCGTCTGGATGATATCGCGGCATGGACCTACCGTGCGCCGGTTGAAGATCAGGCGCGTTTAGGTTTCGCGATCGCCCATGCGCTGGATAACAACGCACCGGCGGTTGACGGTATCGACCGTGACCTGCAGAACAAAATTGACGTCATCGTTCAGGCTCTGGCCGGGGCGAAGAAACCACTGATTATTTCCGGTACCAACGCCGGTAGCGCCGACGTGATTCAGGCTGCTGCCAACGTGGCGAAGGCGCTGAAAGGCCGTGGCGCAGACGTCGGGATCACCATGATTGCTCGCTCTGTCAACAGTATGGGGCTGGGTATGATTGGCGGTGGTTCCCTCGACGACGCGCTGACCGAACTGGAAACAGGTCGTGCTGACGCCGTTGTGGTGTTGGAAAATGACCTGCATCGCCATGCTTCAGCAACGCGTGTGAACGCCGCGCTGGCGAAAGCGCCGCTGGTACTGGTCGTTGACCATCAGCGCACGGCTATTATGGAAAACGCCCATCTGGTGCTTTCCGCCGCTAGCTTCGCTGAAAGCGATGGTACGGTAATTAACAACGAAGGGCGCGCCCAGCGTTTCTTCCAGGTCTATGACCCATCCTACTACGACAGCAACACCGTAATGCTGGAAAGCTGGCGCTGGCTGCACTCGCTGCACAGTACCGTGCAGAGTCGTGAAGTGGACTGGACGCAGCTCGACCATGTTATCGACGCGGTCGTTGAGAAGTTACCGCAGTTGGCGGGTATTAAAGATGCCGCGCCGGATGCAAGCTTCCGTATCCGTGGACAGAAACTGGCACGTGAACCGCACCGCTACAGTGGTCGTACCGCAATGCGCGCCAACATCAGCGTCCACGAACCGCGTCAGCCGCAGGACAAAGACACCATGTTCGCTTTCTCCATGGAAGGGAACAACCAGCCGTCTGCGCCGCGTTCACAAATTCCGTTTGCCTGGGCTCCGGGCTGGAACTCCCCACAGGCGTGGAACAAGTTCCAGGATGAAGTGGGCGGTAAACTGCGTCATGGCGATCCGGGCGTGCGTCTGATCGAAGCTTCTGCAGATGGTCTGGATTACTTCACAACCGTTCCGGCGAGCTTCCAGGCTCAGGATGGTCAGTGGCGTGTCGCGCCTTACTATCATCTGTTTGGTAGTGACGAAATGTCCCAGCGTGCGCCTGTCTTCCAGACCCGTATGCCGCAACCGTACATCAAACTCAACCCGGCTGATGCCGCGAAGTTGGGTGTTAATGCCGGTACGCGCGTTTCTTTCAGCTACGATGGCAACACGGTTACGCTGCCGGTTGAAATCGCTGAAGGATTAACGGCAGGGCAGGTTGGTTTGCCAATGGGTATGCCTGGCATCGCGCCGGTTCTGGCTGGTGCACGTCTTGAGGATCTGCAGGAGGCACAACAATGAGTTGGATTACACCCGATCTGATTGAGATCCTGCTGAGCGTTCTCAAAGCGGTCGTGATTCTGCTGGTGGTGGTCACCTGCGGGGCATTCATGAGCTTTGGCGAACGTCGTCTGCTCGGTCTGTTCCAGAACCGTTACGGACCGAACCGTGTTGGCTGGGGCGGTTCGCTCCAGCTGGTTGCGGACATGATCAAGATGTTCTTTAAAGAAGACTGGATCCCGAAATTCTCGGATCGCGTCATCTTTACCCTGGCACCGATGATCGCCTTCACCTCGCTGCTGCTGGCTTTCGCCATCGTGCCGGTGAGTCCGAACTGGGTGGTTGCTGACCTGAACATCGGGATCCTGTTCTTCCTGATGATGGCTGGCCTCGCGGTATACGCGGTGCTGTTCGCAGGCTGGTCCAGTAACAACAAATACTCGCTGCTCGGTGCGATGCGTGCGTCTGCGCAGACGCTGAGCTACGAAGTATTCCTCGGACTTTCCCTGATGGGCGTGGTGGCGCAGGCCGGTTCATTTAACATGACCGACATCGTCAACAACCAGGCTGATATCTGGAACGTTATTCCGCAGTTCTTTGGTTTTGTCACCTTTGCCATCGCGGGCGTGGCGGTGTGTCACCGTCACCCGTTTGACCAGCCAGAAGCCGAGCAGGAACTGGCCGACGGTTACCACATTGAATACTCCGGTATGAAATTCGGTCTGTTCTTCGTGGGTGAGTACATCGGCATCGTCACCATTTCTGCACTGATGGTTACCCTGTTCTTCGGTGGCTGGCATGGTCCGTTCTTACCGCCATTCGTCTGGTTCGCGCTGAAAACCGCGTTCTTCATGATGATGTTCATTTTGATTCGTGCGTCGTTACCGCGTCCTCGTTATGACCAGGTAATGTCCTTCGGCTGGAAAGTCTGTCTGCCGCTGACGCTCGTCAACTTGCTGGTAACGGCGGCTGTCATTCTCTGGCAGGCGCAATAAGGGACACAAAGACCATGACCTTAAAAGAATTGTTAGTAGGTTTCGGCACCCAGGTACGCAGTATCTGGATGATCGGCCTGCATGCGTTCGCGAAACGCGAAACGCAGATGTACCCGGAAGAGCCGGTCTATCTACCGCCCCGTTTTCGTGGTCGTATCGTTCTGACCCGTGACCCGGACGGCGAAGAGCGCTGCGTTGCCTGTAACCTGTGTGCGGTAGCGTGTCCGGTAGGCTGTATCTCTTTGCAAAAAGCAGAGACCAAAGACGGCCGCTGGTATCCGGAGTTTTTCCGCATTAACTTCTCACGCTGCATTTTCTGCGGCCTGTGCGAAGAAGCCTGTCCGACAACGGCTATTCAGCTGACTCCAGATTTCGAGCTGGGTGAGTACAAGCGCCAGGACCTGGTTTACGAGAAAGAGGATCTGCTGATCTCCGGTCCGGGTAAATACCCGGAATATAACTTCTACCGGATGGCAGGTATGGCAATCGACGGCAAAGATAAGGGCGAAGCAGAGAACGAAGCCAAGCCTATCGACGTCAAGAGCCTGTTACCGTAAGGAGAGGGGCAATGGAGTTCGCTTTTTATATCTGTGGCCTGATAGCCATTCTCGCAACCTTGCGGGTGATCACCCACACCAATCCGGTACACGCACTGCTGTACCTGATTATTTCGCTGCTGGCGATTTCCGGGGTGTTCTTCTCGTTAGGTGCTTACTTCGCGGGGGCGCTGGAAATAATCGTCTACGCGGGCGCCATCATGGTGTTGTTCGTGTTCGTGGTCATGATGCTCAACCTCGGTGGTTCTGAAATTGAACAGGAACGCCAGTGGCTGAAACCGCAGGTGTGGATTGGACCGGCGATTCTGTCGGCCATCATGCTGGCGGTTATTGTTTATGCCATTCTGGGTGTTAACGATCAGGGCATCGACGGGACGCCAATTAGCGCTAAAGCTGTCGGTATTTCCCTGTTCGGACCGTATGTACTGGCGGTCGAGCTGGCTTCGATGCTGCTGCTGGCAGGTCTGGTTGTAGCCTTCCACGTAGGGCGCGAAGAGCGTTCTGGTGAAGTGCTGAGCAATCGCACCGATGACCGCGCGAAAAGAAAAACGGAGGAGCACGCATGATCCCTTTACAACATGGACTGATCCTCGCGGCTGTCTTATTCGTACTGGGCTTAACCGGTCTGGTTATCCGCCGCAATCTGCTGTTTATGCTGATCGGGCTGGAAATCATGATTAACGCCTCCGCGCTGGCCTTCGTGGTCGCCGGAAGCTACTGGGGCCAGACCGATGGTCAGGTGATGTATATTCTCGCCATCAGCCTTGCGGCTGCGGAAGCGAGCATTGGACTTGCGCTGTTGCTGCAACTTCATCGCCGTCGCCAGAACCTGAACATCGATTCAGTAAGTGAGATGCGTGGATGAACATGCTTGCCTTAACCATTATTCTGCCATTTATTGGCTTTGTATTACTGGCGTTCTCTCGCGGTCGTTGGTCAGAAAATCTGTCCGCGACCGTGGGCGTCGGGTCGATTGGCCTGGCGGCGCTGGTGACCGCGTTTGTTGGCGTTGACTTCTTTGCTAATGGTCAACAGGCCTACAGCCAGCCGCTGTGGACGTGGATGTCTGTCGGTGACTTCAATATCGGTTTTAATCTGGTGCTGGACGGCCTGTCGCTGACCATGCTCAGTGTGGTGACCGGTGTGGGTTTCCTGATCCACATGTTCGCCTCCTGGTATATGCGCGGTGAAGAGGGATACTCCCGTTTCTTCGCCTACACCAACCTGTTTATCGCCAGCATGGTGGTTCTGGTACTGGCGGATAACCTGCTGCTGATGTACCTCGGCTGGGAAGGCGTGGGCCTGTGCTCCTATCTGCTGATCGGTTTCTATTACACCGATCCGAAGAATGGCGCTGCGGCAATGAAAGCCTTCGTCGTGACCCGTGTGGGTGACGTGTTCCTCGCCTTCGCATTGTTTATCCTTTACAACGAGCTGGGCACGCTGAACTTCCGCGAAATGGTGGAACTGGCACCTGCTCACTTTGCAGATGGTAACAACATGCTGATGTGGGCAACCCTGATGCTGCTGGGCGGTGCGGTGGGTAAATCCGCGCAGCTGCCGTTGCAGACATGGCTTGCTGACGCGATGGCAGGTCCGACGCCTGTCTCCGCGTTGATCCACGCCGCGACGATGGTTACCGCCGGTGTCTATCTGATTGCACGTACCCACGGCCTGTTCCTGATGACGCCGGAAATCCTGCATCTGGTGGGGATTATCGGGGCTATCACTCTGGTACTGGCTGGTTTTGCCGCGCTGGTACAGACCGACATTAAACGCGTTCTCGCATACTCCACCATGAGCCAGATTGGTTATATGTTCCTGGCTCTCGGGGTTCAGGCGTGGGACGCGGCGATTTTCCACCTGATGACGCACGCGTTCTTTAAAGCGCTGCTGTTCCTGGCATCCGGCTCGGTTATCCTGGCCTGTCACCACGAACAGAACATCTTCAAGATGGGCGGCCTGCGTAAGTCCATTCCGCTGGTGTATATCTGCTTCCTGATCGGTGGCGCGGCGCTGTCGGCTCTGCCGCTGATTACCGCAGGCTTCTTCAGTAAGGATGAGATTCTGGCCGGTGCGATGGCGAACGGTCATATTAATCTGATGGTTGCAGGTCTGGTCGGTGCGTTCATGACCTCTCTGTACACCTTCCGTATGATTTTCATCGTGTTCCACGGTAAAGAGCAAATTCACGCTCACGCAGGGAAGGGGATTACACATCATCTGCCGCTGATTGTGCTGATGATCCTGTCCACCTTCGTTGGCGCACTGATTGTGCCACCGCTGCAGGGTGTACTGCCTGCGACGACCGAGCTTGAGCATGGTCGCGTGATGACCCTGGAAATTACCTCCGGTATCGTCGCGATTGCAGGCATTCTGATCGCTGCATGGCTGTGGCTGGGTAAACGTACTCTGGTGACGTCGATTGCCAACAGTGCGCCAGGCCGTCTGCTGGGTACCTGGTGGTATAACGCCTGGGGCTTCGACTGGCTGTACGACAAAGTGTTCGTCAAGCCGTTCCTGGGCGTTGCATGGCTGCTGAAACGCGATCCGCTGAACGCAATGATGAACATTCCGGCGATCCTTTCCCGCTTTGCAGGTAAAGGCCTGTTGTTAAGCGAGAACGGCTATCTGCGTTGGTATGTAGCATCAATGAGCATCGGCGCCGTCGTTGTGCTGGCTCTGTTGATGGTACTGCGTTGATCGTAAAGTGAATTTTATCCAAATTCGTTGAAAATCAGGCCTCTATTAGGGGCCTTAAAAAGGAATAAAAATCGCCATGTTACTACCCTGGCTAATATTGATTCCCTTTATCGGTGGCTTCCTGTGCTGGCAGACCGAACGCTTTGGCGTGAAGGTGCCGCGTTGGATCGCGCTGATTACCATGGGACTGACGCTGGCGCTTGGCCTGCAACTTTGGTTGCAGGGCGGCTATTCACTGACGCAATCCACTGGCATTCCGCAGTGGCAGTCTGAGTTTGTCCTGCCGTGGATCCCACGCTTTGGCATCTCGATTCATCTTGCTATCGACGGTCTGTCGCTGCTGATGGTGGTGCTGACCGGCCTGCTCGGTGTTCTGGCGGTACTTTGCTCCTGGAATGAAATCGAAAAATACCAGGGCTTTTTCCACCTGAACCTGATGTGGATCTTAGGCGGCGTAATCGGCGTGTTCCTTGCCATCGACATGTTCCTGTTCTTCTTCTTCTGGGAAATGATGCTGGTGCCGATGTACTTCCTGATCGCGCTATGGGGGCATAAAGCCTCTGACGGTAAAACGCGTATCACGGCAGCAACCAAGTTCTTCATTTATACCCAGGCGAGTGGTCTGGTGATGTTGATTGCCATCCTGGCGCTGGTGTTTGTGCACTACAAAGCGACCGGCGTGTGGACTTTCAACTATGAAGAATTACTGAATACTCCGATGTCCCACGGCGTGGAATACCTGCTGATGTTGGGCTTCTTCATCGCTTTCGCGGTGAAAATGCCGGTGGTTCCGCTGCACGGCTGGTTGCCGGATGCTCACTCCCAGGCACCGACCGCAGGTTCCGTTGACCTGGCAGGTATCTTGCTGAAAACCGCAGCCTACGGTCTGCTGCGCTTCTCCCTGCCGCTGTTCCCGAATGCGTCAGCGGAGTTTGCACCTATCGCAATGTGGCTTGGCGTCATCGGCATCTTCTACGGCGCGTGGATGGCCTTTAATCAGTACGACATCAAACGTCTGATTGCTTACACCTCCGTATCCCACATGGGCTTCGTTCTGATTGCTATCTACACCGGCAGCCAGCTGGCATACCAGGGTGCGGTGATTCAGATGATCGCGCACGGCCTGTCCGCAGCCGGTCTGTTCATCCTGTGTGGTCAGCTGTACGAACGTCTGCACACGCGTGATATGCGTATGATGGGCGGCCTGTGGGGCAAAATGAAATGGTTGCCTGCGCTGTCAATGTTCTTTGCAGTGTGTACGCTGGGTATGCCGGGTACAGGTAACTTCGTTGGCGAATTTATGATTCTGTTCGGCAGCTACCAGGTGGTTCCGGTTATTACCGTGATCTCGACATTTGGTCTGGTGTTTGCTTCTGTTTACTCGCTGGCGATGCTGCATCGCGCTTACTTTGGTAAGGCGAAGAGCCAGATTGCCAGTGTTGAACTGCCAGGGATGTCGCTGCGTGAGCTGTTTATCATCCTGTTGCTGGTCGTGCTTCTGGTACTGCTTGGCTTCTATCCGCAGCCGATTCTGGATACCTCGCATTCTGCGATGAGCAACATCCAGCAGTGGTTTGTTAATTCCGTTACTACTACAAGGCCGTAAATCGCCATGACAATAACTCCACAACACCTGATTGCGCTGCTACCGCTGCTGATCGTCGGCTTGACGGTGGTGGTTGTGATGCTCTCCATTGCGTGGCGACGCAATCACTTCCTCAATGCCACGCTGTCGGTCATTGGGCTTAACGCCGCACTGGTTTCGCTCTGGTTTGTTGGCCAGGCGGGCGCTATGGACGTCACCCCGCTGATGCGGGTTGACGGTTTCGCCATGCTCTACACCGGGCTGGTGCTGCTGGCGAGTCTTGCCACCTGTACCTTCGCTTACCCGTGGCTGGAAGGCTACGACGACAACCGGGAAGAGTTCTATCTGCTGGTGCTGATTGCCGCGCTCGGCGGTATTCTGCTGGCTAACGCTAACCATCTGGCGGCGCTGTTCCTTGGTATTGAGCTTATCTCTCTGCCGCTGTTTGGTCTGGTTGGCTATGCGTTCCGTCAGAAGCGTTCGCTGGAAGCCAGTATCAAATACACCATTCTGTCTGCCGCAGCGTCTTCCTTCCTGCTGTTTGGTATGGCGCTGGTGTACGCGCAGTCTGGCAACCTGTCGTTTGTCGCGCTCGGTAAGAGCCTCGGCGACGGTATGCTGCAAGAACCGCTGCTGCTGGCGGGCTTCGGTCTGATGATTGTTGGCCTCGGCTTTAAACTCTCACTGGTTCCATTCCACCTGTGGACGCCAGACGTATACCAGGGCGCTCCGGCTCCGGTTTCCACCTTCCTGGCGACGGCGAGCAAAATCGCTATCTTCGGCGTGGTGATGCGTCTGTTCTTGTACGCACCGGTAGGTGATAGCGAAGCGGTACGGATCGTGCTGGGTGTGATTGCCTTTGCTTCCATTATCTTCGGTAACCTGATGGCGCTGAGCCAGACCAACATCAAACGTCTGCTTGGTTACTCTTCTATCTCTCACCTCGGTTACCTGCTGGTGGCGCTGATTGCCCTGCAGAGCGGCGAGATGTCGATGGAAGCGGTTGGCGTTTACCTGGCCGGTTATCTGTTCAGCAGCCTCGGTGCTTTCGGTGTGGTCAGCCTGATGTCCAGCCCGTACCGCGGTCCGGATGCAGACTCTCTGTTCTCCTACCGTGGTCTGTTCTGGCATCGTCCAATCCTCGCGGCGGTGATGACGGTGATGATGCTGTCTCTGGCGGGTATTCCGATGACGCTGGGCTTTATCGGTAAGTTCTACGTACTGGCGGTGGGTGTGCAGGCTAATCTGTGGTGGCTGGTTGCCGCCGTGGTGGTGGGTTCCGCGATTGGTTTGTACTACTACCTGCGCGTTGCCGTGAGCCTGTACCTGAGCGCACCGCAGCAGCTGAATCGCGATGCGCCGTCCAACTGGCAGTACAGCGCGGGCGGTATCGTGGTGCTGATTTCTGCCCTGCTGGTACTGGTGCTGGGTATCTACCCGCAACCGTTGATCAGCATCGTGCAGTTAGCGGCTCCGCTGATGTAATTCGTCATGCTGTGATCGAAAAAGAGTCTGGACAATGTCCAGACTCTTTTTTTTACCTGTCTATACTCGTCATACTTCAAGTTGCTGGGGTGTCAGGCCGAAAGTTGACGGCTCACCAGCGGGCCGCTGATGCCTTTCGCTGTGCGATCCATCACTTCCTGAATGACTGAAGACAGCTCATTGACTTCGAATTTGGCCACGTAACCATCTGCTTTCACTCGGCGTACGTGATCTTCATTGGCGCTACCGGAAAGTGAGGAGTGGATAACGACCGGGATCTTCTTCAGGCGTTCGTCGGTTTTTATCTTACGGGTAAGCGTAAAACCGTCCATCTCCGGCATTTCCAGATCGGTGAGCACCAGCGCAATCTTCTCGCTGATTGGTTTACCTTCCGCTTCTGCTTCTTCAGATAGCTGTTGTATCTTTTCCCACGCATCCTGGCCCGTCACATGCATCAAGTGTGGAATCTCCATGGCGTTAAGCCCTTTTTCCAGCATCGCGCGAGCCACTTTGGAATCATCAGCCACAATCGCCACCGCACCCGGCGTAATGTTGAACTTATTGGTTTTCAGCTCTGTTGCGCGCAGGTCGTGGTTCGACGGTACAATATCGTACAGGATCTGTTCGACATCGAGCACCAGCGCCAGATTGTTAGTCTCTTTGTTGTCGTCCAGACAGGCGATACTGGTAATGTAGCGACCATTGACGGCTTTCTCGGCGGTATGCACCTGTTGCCAGTCCAGACGCATAATGTTTTCTACCGACTCCACCGCAAACGCCTGAACGCTGCGGGCATATTCCGTGATCAACAGGATGTTGAGTCCGGTCTCTGGCTTACAGCCCGCGACGGCAGGCAGATCAATCACCGGGATCACCTGATCGCGAATGTTAACCATACCCAGCAACGGGGCTTTCATACCTGCGGGACGCGTAAAGGTCGGCATCGGTACGATTTCACGCAGTTTGAATACGTTGATGCCAAACAGTTCTGATTTCTGCTCCTCGACGGATTTGCCAAGGCGAAACAGCAGCAGTTCAAAACGGTTAGACAGGGTTAGGTTTGTCCTGTCATCAATATCTTTCTGGAAATTGTTCATCCTGTCCTCAGTGTGAAAGCCAGCCTTTCCACTGTTATCGGCACTGAGGCGGAAAAATGGAGCATTAAACGGTGAAAATGGCGAAATCGTGAGCCAGTTCAGTGTCTGGAAATATCGCTTTGCACTCTTCGAGTAACCGCTGACAGCCTTTTTCATCGTAGCGTGAGCTAACGTGGGTCATGATCAGGCGTCTCACTCCGGCCTCAAGCGCCAGCTGGGCGGCTTGTCGGGTCGAGCTGTGACCGCGGCTGTTGGCTTTTTCCTCCATTGAGGAGTCCAGTGTGGTTTCATGTACCATCACATCCACACCGCGTGCCAGTTCAATGGCGGACGCGCAAGGTCCTGTGTCGCCGAAAATAGCCACAGATTTTCCTCTGGTGGCAGGGCCGAGAAAATCGGCACCGTTAATCGCTCGACCATCCTCCAGCACGATGGTTTTCCCGGCTTTCAAATCCTGGAACCACGGGCCCGCTTTAACACCAGCCGTCTTCAAGGCGCTGGCGTCAAGTGCCCCCGGTTTGTCGTGCTCTTCAACACGAAAACCGTAGCACTCCAGCGGATGCACCAGCGGGTATGCCGTTACTTTACGCAGGCCGTCATCAACAATTTCACCCGCGGTGATTTCGACAATATCCAGCGGATAATCGGTCCAGGAGCCGCTCAAACGCAAAGCCGTTTCGGTAAACTCTCTCAATCCCTTTGGTCCGTAAAGCGTCAGTGGCTGGACGTTCCCGGCCATTGAGCGACTGCACAGCAGCCCCGGTAAACCAAACAGGTGATCGCCGTGTAGATGGCTGATAAAAATACGTTCGAGTTTTCCTGGGTTAAATGGCGTGGTCAGCATCTGATGCTGCGTTCCTTCACCACAATCGAAAAGCCACAGCCCCGCCTGAGTCGGGTGTTGCAGATTAAGTAAAATTGCCGTTACATTGCGTGAGCGCGTGGGGACTCCCGCAGACGTGCCTAAAAATAGTAATTCCATCTTCGCGTTACACTTTTCGCCATCAATAAGGCAGGGTGTTCAGGTTATCACAACAAAGGGGCAGACTATGATTCACTGGCAAGATCTCCACCATGCAAAGCTCAATACACAGCAGCTGTACGCCATTCTTGAGCTTCGCTGTGCGGTATTTGTTGTTGAGCAACGGTGTCCGTATCAGGATGTGGATGGTGATGACCTGAGTGGTGAAAATCGGCACATTCTGGGTTGGCATAACGATGAACTGGTGGCGTATGCGAGGATTCTGAAAAGCGATGATGAGCTTGAGCCGGTCGTCATTGGGCGGGTGATCGTAAGCGAAGCGCTGCGGGGTGAAAAATTGGGGCAACAGCTAATGACTCAGACGCTGGCCTCCTGTACGCAGCATTGGCCGCACAAGGCGCTGTATCTGGGGGCGCAGGCACATTTGCAATCATTCTATGCGCGCTTTGGCTTTGTGCCGGTCACGGATATCTATGACGAAGACGGTATTCCACACGTCGGAATGGCGCGGGAAGCACATCAGGCGTAAACAGGCGCAAACACGCCTGATTGTCTATAGTTAGCGGGTACGTCAATAGAAAGGGAGAATAAAATGTCTTTTCATTCTTATGAATCACGCATCGATGACGATCTGGAATTATTGAGTGAAACGCTGGAGGAGGTGCTGCGTTCTTCCGGCGATCCAGCCGATCAAAAATACCTTGAGTTAAAAGCGCGGGCAGAGCGGGCGTTAGAAGAGGTGAGAAATCGCGTCAGCCACGCCTCTGACAGCTACTATTACCGCGCAAAGAAAGCCGTTTGCCGGGCGGATGATTATGTGCATGAAAAACCCTGGCGCGGAATCGGCGTTGGTGCCACGGTTGGTTTAGTGATGGGATTATTGTTAGCACGGCGATAAATTCCATTCCGTCAGCGCATTTGTACGTACTCCCTAACTGGGGGTACTGCTTTTTCTGCTCAGTACCCCGTATAATGTGAGGTTTTTAACAGGGAGAGGTCCGCGTGCATTCAATCACTACTGCGCTGGAAAGTCTGATGCGTCATTTGTCGCAAGAGATACCAGCAGCACCTGGAATTCGTATTTACGATATCCCTTTCCCACTGAATGATGCGTTTGACGCTTTAGGATGGCTGGCCAGTCAACCTGTCTGGCCCCAGTTTTACTGGCAACAGCGTAATGGCGATGAAGAAGCCGCCGTACTGGGCGCTGTTGCTACATTTTCCTCGCTCGAATTAGCCCAGCATTTTTTACATCAGCAGAATGATAATCCTGACCTGCGTATCTGGGGCCTGAATGCCTTTGAGCCTCAGCGCGGCCATTTGTTATTGCCACGGTTGGAGTGGCGACGTTGCGCCGGAGTGGCAAGCTTACGCTTACATCTCTTTAGCGACGTGTCGCTGCGTGAAGACGCCGCGCAGGCGGTGGCGTTTATCTCATCGCTCGCCAACGTAAAGCCGCTGCCCGCATTGCGTCTGCATTTGACGGGAGAACAGAACTGGCCGGATAAAACTGGCTGGACAGACCTGATAAAACTTGCCACGCAAACAATCAATGGGGAACAACTCGATAAGGTCGTGCTGGCGCGGGCGACCGATTTACAGTTTTCCCAGTCGGTTAACGCCGCGGCCGTGATGGCTTCCAGTCGTCGTCTAAACCTGAACTGCTACCATTTCTTTATGGCGTTCTCCGCAAAGTGTGCGTTTCTTGGTTCTTCCCCTGAACGTCTGTATCGGCGGCGTGACACGGCGCTGCGCACCGAGGCGCTGGCGGGAACCGTTGCCAACCACCCTGAGGATCATCGGGCCTGGCAGTTGGGGGAATGGCTAATGAAAGATGATAAAAACCAGCGCGAGAATATGCTGGTGGTCGAAGATATTTGCCAGCGTCTGCAAGGCTGTACGCAAACTCTTGATGTGCTGCCGCCGCAGGTGCTCAGACTGCGCAAAGTGCAGCACCTGCGCCGCTGTATCTGGACGGAACTGAATCAGGCTGATGATACGCTTTGTCTGATGCAACTCCAGCCCACGGCGGCAGTCGCAGGTATTCCGCGTGAGCTGGCGCGTGAATTTATCCAACAAAATGAACCGTTTGAACGCGAGTGGTATGCCGGTTCTGCGGGTTACCTTTCTCTGCGCCAAAGCGAGTTTTGCGTGTCATTACGGTCGGCGAAAATTAGTGAAAATGTGATACGCCTGTATGCCGGGGCAGGGATCGTGCGTGGTTCAGATCCTGAACAGGAATGGCAAGAAATAGACAATAAAGCGGCAGGACTGCGCACTTTATTACAGATGGAAGGGTAATGAGTTGTATATTACCGACTCATATCAAAAATCCATTTATTCGATTCTTTATACTGTGTCGCAATATTGATACCGGACAATCTCATGTCAGTAAGCGCATTTAACCGACGCTGGGCGGCGGTCATTCTGGAAGCACTCACTCGCCACGGCGTCAGGCATGTCTGCATTGCCCCTGGCTCTCGTTCTACACCGTTGACTCTGGCGGCTGCGGAAAACCCCGCTTTTATTCACCATACTCATTTTGATGAGCGTGGCCTTGGGCATCTGGCCTTAGGTCTGGCAAAAGTCAGCCGGCAGCCTGTCGCTGTGATTGTGACGTCCGGTACGGCGGTGGCAAATTTGTATCCCGCGTTGATTGAAGCGGGCCTGACCGGTGAAAAGCTGATTCTACTCACGGCTGACAGACCTCCTGAGCTTATCGACTGCGGCGCTAACCAGGCGATTCGTCAGGCCGGAATGTTTGCCTCGCATCCATCGCAAACGCTCTCTTTACCGCGCCCGACCCAGAACATTCCGGCTAGTTGGCTGGTATCCACCATTGATAACGCCTTAGCTGCGCTGCATAGCGGGGCGGTTCATATCAATTGCCCATTTGCGGAACCGCTGTATGGCGACATGGACGAAACGGGGATTGACTGGCAGCAGCGCCTTGGCGACTGGTGGCAGGATGATAAACCCTGGCTGCGTGAGTCGCGTCGACTGGAAAGCGACAAACAGCGTGACTGGTTTTTCTGGCGACAAAAACGCGGCGTTGTTGTTGCAGGCCGCATGAGCGCGGAAGAGGGCAAAAAGGTTGCGCAGTGGGCGCAGATGCTAGGCTGGCCGCTGATTGGCGATGTTCTGTCGCAAACTGGACAACCTTTGCCGTGCGCCGACCTGTGGCTGGGAAATGCGAAAGCGGTCACTGAATTACAGCAGGCGCAGATTGTGGTGCAGCTTGGCAGTAGCCTGACCGGAAAACGGCTCCTGCAATGGCAGGCCAGCTGTGATCCGCAGGAATACTGGATTGTCGATAATATCGAAGGCCGCCTCGATCCGGCTCACCATCGTGGGCGCAGACTGGTAGCGACGGTTGGCGACTGGCTGGAGTTGCATCCGGCGGAGAAACGTCAGCCCTGGTGCGTGGAGATCCCACGCCTGGCGCAACTGGCCTGGCAGGCGGTAGAAGCCCGTCGCGACGCGTTTGGTGAAGCGCAATTAGCCCACCGTATCCGCGAATACTTACCGGAGCAGGGGCAACTGTTCGTGGGCAACAGTCTGGTGGTGCGCCTGATTGATGCGCTGTCGCAGCTTCCGGCGGGTTACCCGGTCTATAGCAACCGTGGCGCGAGCGGCATTGACGGCCTGCTGTCAACGGCAGCAGGCGTACAGCGCGCCAGCGCGAAATCGACGCTGGCTATCGTCGGCGATTTATCTGCGCTGTATGACCTCAATGCGCTGGCGTTATTGCGCCAGGTTTCCGCGCCGTTTGTCCTGATAGTGGTCAATAATAACGGCGGGCAAATTTTTTCCCTGTTGCCGACGCCAGCAAGCGAACGCGAACGGTTCTACCTGATGCCGCAGAACGTGCATTTTGAGCATGCTGCCGCCATGTTTAACCTTAAATACCAGCGCCCGGAAAACTGGGAGCAACTGGAGCGCGCGCTGACTAACGCCTGGCGTACTCCGGCGGCAACGGTGATTGAGCTGGTGGTAAACGAAACTGATGGGGCGCAAACCCTGCAGCAACTGCTGGCGCAGGTAAGCCATCTATGATCCTGCACGCGCAGGCGAAAGTGGGCCAGACGGGATTTCCCTGGCTGGTTTTCCTGCACGGTTTTTCCGGTGATTGTCGGGAATGGCAGACGGTTGGCGAAGCGTTTAAGAATTATTCGCGGCTGTATATCGACCTGCCGGGACACGGTGGCTCCGCTGACATCAGCGTGAGCGGATTCGACGACGTAAGCGCTTTGCTGCGTAACACGCTGATTAGTTACAACATACTTAAATACTGGTTGGTAGGTTACTCTCTTGGCGGCAGAGTCGCGATGATGGCGGCTTGTCAGGAGATGCCAGGACTGTGCGGTCTGGTGGTTGAAGGTGGACATCCAGGCTTGCAAAGTGAGGAGGCGCGCGTTCAGCGTCGCCTCTCTGATGGTCGCTGGGCTGCGCGTTTTCGCGCTGAGCCGTTGTGCGAGGTGTTTATTGACTGGTATCAACAGCCGGTTTTTTCCTCGCTGAATGCGGCGCAAAGAGAAGCGCTGGTCGCACTGCGTAGCCAGAATAACGGGCATACGCTGGCAGCGATGCTGGAGGCCACCTCGCTAGCCGTACAACCTGATTTACGCGCGCAACTCACTACGCGCACATTTCCGTTTTATTATTTATGTGGTGAACGTGACGATAAATTCCGCGCCCTGGCGGCGGAAATATCCGTACCAAGCCATGTGATTCGTAATGCCGGACACAACGCGCATCGGGACAATCCCGCTGGCGTGGTGGACTGTCTGGCTCAGATTCTGCATCGCTGACTATAGGACATTTTATGATCTATCCTGATGAAACAATGCTTTACGCACCGGTAGAATGGCACGATTGCTCTGAAGGCTACACCGACATTCTCTACGAGAAATCCACCGACGGTATCGCAAAAATCACCATTAATCGTCCGCAGGTACGCAATGCCTTCCGTCCGGTCACCGTGAAAGAGATGATCCAGGCGCTGGCGGATGCTCGCTATGATGACAACATTGGCGTGATTATTCTGACCGGTGCTGGCGACAAAGCGTTCTGCGCAGGTGGCGATCAGAAAGTGCGCGGTGACTACGGCGGATACCAGGATGATTCCGGTGTGCATCACCTGAACGTACTGGACTTCCAGCGCCAGATTCGTACCTGTCCGAAGCCGGTAGTGGCGATGGTTGCAGGCTTTTCTATCGGCGGCGGCCATGTGCTGCACATGATGTGTGACCTGACCATTGCGGCTGAAAACGCCATCTTCGGCCAGACCGGTCCGAAAGTCGGTTCCTTCGATGGCGGTTGGGGTGCCTCTTACATGGCGCGTATTGTCGGTCAGAAAAAAGCGCGTGAAATCTGGTTCCTGTGCCGTCAGTACGATGCGAAGCAAGCGCTGGATATGGGCCTGGTAAACACCGTGGTTCCGCTGGTCGATCTGGAAAAAGAGACCGTACGCTGGTGTCGTGAAATGCTGCAAAACAGCCCGATGGCGTTGCGCTGCCTGAAAGCTGCACTGAACGCCGACTGCGATGGTCAGGCTGGTCTGCAAGAGCTGGCGGGTAACGCCACCATGCTGTTCTACATGACGGAAGAAGGTCAGGAAGGCCGTAACGCCTTTAACCAGAAACGTCAGCCGGATTTCAGCAAATTTAAACGGAATCCGTAATGCGTAGCGCGCAGGTATACCGCTGGCAGATCCCCATGGACGCGGGGGTGATTCTGCGCGACAGGCGGTTAAAAACGCGTGACGGGCTGTACGTTCGCCTTTGTGACGGCGAGCGCGAAGGGTGGGGAGAGATCTCCCCGCTGCCGGGCTTCAGTCAGGAGAGCTGGGAAGAGGCGCAAACCGAGCTGCTGGCCTGGGTCAACGGCTGGCTACAGGGGGATTCTTCCTTACCGCAGCTGCCTTCGGTCGCCTTTGGCGCAAGCTGTGCGCTGGCCGAACTGGCTGGCGTATTGCCAGAGGACGCAGACTACCGTGCAGCGCCGCTGTGTACGGGCGATCCTGATGATCTGGTACTGCAACTGGCGGACATGCCGGGTGAAAAAGTAGCGAAGATCAAGGTCGGACTGTATGAAGCGGTTCGCGACGGTATGGTCGCCAACCTGCTGCTTGAGGCTATCCCGGAGCTGCATTTACGACTTGACGCCAACCGAGCCTGGACGCCGTTGAAAGCCCAGCAGTTCGCGAAGTACGTTAATCCAGAGTACCGCGGGCGCATCGCTTTTCTCGAAGAGCCATGCAAAACCCGCGATGACTCTCGTGCTTTTGCGCGTGAAACCGGCATTGCCATTGCCTGGGATGAAAGCCTGCGTGAAGCGGATTTCCTCTTCGAAGCCGAAGAGGGCGTCAAGGCAGTGGTTATCAAACCTACGCTGACGGGCAGTCTCGATAAAGTGCGCGAACAGGTGGCAGCGGCGCATGCACTTGGTCTCACCGCTGTTATTAGTTCGTCGATCGAGTCGAGCCTGGGCTTAACCCAACTGGCGCGAATTGCCGCCTGGCTGACGCCGCAGACCATTCCGGGGCTGGATACCCTGAGCCTGATGCAGTGCCAGCAGGTACGCACCTGGCCGGGTAGCGCATTGCCGTGTATCGATGTTGATGCGCTGGAACGCCTGCTATGACCCAGCGGGAAATGCCCGATAGCGTAAGCATATCGGGCCTGGTACAACCCGATGACTGGCCGTGGCGTCACTGGCGACAGGTTCGTGCAGAGGTGCCTGCTCTACGCCTCAACGATGAAGTATTAAGCTGGAGCGAGCTCTGCACGCGCGTTGACCATCTGGCCAGCGGTTTTGCCGCTCAGGGCGTGGAAGAGGGCGATGGCGTCCTGCTTCGCGCCTGGAATCATCCACGTGCTTTGCTGGCCTGGCTGGCATTGCTGCAATGTGGGGCGCGGGTTTTACCTGTGAACCCACAGCTGCCTCAATCGCTGCTTGACGCGCTGGTCCCGGACTTAACGCTGCGTTTTGCGCTGGATCTTGAGGCAGCTAATGTTCTCACGGGACTCCATCCGTTGCAGATGCAGGCAGTGCCAGGCAAGCATGCCGCCGCGTGGTTACCCCAGCGTTTGAGTACGATGACGTTAACCTCAGGTTCTACCGGATTGCCAAAGGCGGCGGTGCATACCTGTCAGGCTCATCTGGCAAGCGCGCAGGGCGTGTTGTCACTAATGCCGTTTGACGCTGAAGATGACTGGCTGCTCTCGCTGCCGCTGTTTCATGTTTCCGGCCAGGGTATTTTGTGGCGTTGGTTGTTTGCCGGGGCACGAATGACCGTGCGCGACAAGCAACCATTGGAGCAAATGCTGGCTGGATGCACTCATGCTTCGCTGGTGCCCACGCAGCTGTGGCGCCTGCTGGTCAACAAAACGGCGGTAACGCTCAAAGCAGTGCTCCTGGGTGGCGCGGCAATTCCTGTTGAATTGACGGAACAGGCGCGCGAGCAAAGGATTCGCTGCTGGTGCGGTTACGGTTTAACGGAGTTTGCTTCTACGGTCTGTGCGAAAGAAGCGGATGGCCTGGCGGATGTGGGGTCACCCCTGGCAGGCAGAGAAGTCAGAATCGTTGGTGGTGAAGTCTGGCTGCGTGCCGCCAGCATGGCGCAAGGTTACTGGCGTAACGGGCAGCTGATTCCTTTAGTAAATGCGGAAGGCTGGTTTGCCACCCGCGATCGCGGGGTGTTGAAGGACGGCAAGTTAACTATTGTCGGTCGGATGGACAATCTGTTCTTTAGCGGCGGGGAAGGCATACAGCCGGAAGAGGTGGAACGCGTGATTGCTGCGCATCCGCATGTTCTGCAAGCTTTCATTGTGCCGATAGACGACAAAGAGTTTGGTCATCGCCCGGTGGCGGTCGTTGAGTATGACACCAATGCGGGTGACACCAATCTGGCTGAGTGGGTGAAAGATAAGCTGGCCCGCTTTCAGCAACCGGTATGCTGGCTGACATTGCCACCCGAACTAAAATCCGGAGGGATTAAAATCTCTCGTCGTGCGCTGTCAGATTGGGTAAGTGCTTCATTGTTAAAATTAAGCAAACAGTAATTACATTTCTCACTTTCGCCATTGCGTCGCTATTGTCATTTTGTTTATCTGCTTAAGTGTAACCTGTTGTGAAATCTTTTAACAAAAGGTGCGCTATGGAATGGCATGTGAAGAAGTCTTGCTGTCACAAAAAAGCAGGCAGGCTCTATATCGTACTTTGTGATGGCGGCGGTTCGCTAAAGATGCTGGCTGAGGCGCAATCTTCCGAGTGGGTTAAGCCCGGAGACCTCCTTTCACCGCTGAAAGATGCACTGTATTGCATTAATCGCGATACCTCACGGTTAATCAAAATAATTGATGCCAGACAGTACACGTGCGACGAATGGGAACGTCTGTTACGACTGTCTGAAGATAAATAATCTCAGGGTTGGCGCTGGTGTGAAGGTAAAAAAATCGTCAGTAGCCCTGCCATGATGCACAGCACTCCGGCGAGCGCTTTCGCTGAAAATATTCCCTGCCAGCCGGGCAGGATCATTGATGCAACCCACACCAGTACATAGCTCAGGCTGAGCAGGGCATACGCTTTGCTCAGTGCGAGCTGGTGCAGCGCTTTATGCCAGCAAATCACCGACAGTAAATACCCTGCCAGTCCGGCATACAGAGCAAATGCGCCGACGCTAAGAGAGAATATGGCGGAAATGAATTGCTGCGGCTGCAGCATTGGCGGCAGATTATCCATCGCAAAGCCGAGACTCAACTGGGCGGCTGAAGTGATAATAACGCTGCATAATCCCCAAAAGATGCCCATTACACCGCACTCCCAAGAATAAAGATGCCGGTGATGATTAACCCCACTCCCAGCCAGTGGCGCGGGGTGACGGGTTCGCGCCAGATTTTCCAGGCAGCCAGAGTCACCCATACAAAATTAAGACTCAGCATGGGGTAGGCGATGCCGACCGGAATGTTCTGCAGCACCGCCAGCCATAGCAGCATGGCCAGACCGAGGCTTGCCAGAGCAAGCCCAATCCATAGCGTAATGTGGCGTTTTCGCGCTCGAACGGGAACGGGTCGCGACGCCTGCTTCTGGCATAACTGACCGCAGACGCTGAGCAGGCTGGCGAGAACTAAGGCTATCCAGATCATTTCGGCCGATACTGAATCAGGACCAGACGCCCCTGATTATCGATATAGTCAGCGGGAGGGATAGCAAGTCGATTAATATCTTCATCCTTATCAATTGTGAGCACGAGCGTAATGTTTCCTTGCTGACGATGTTGCGCTAACCACTCGGCAAAGTTCCCCCGACCGACAAAACGCCCCTGGGCATCCGGGTAGTTAAGGCCATATTTTAACTCGCCCGTTTGTCCGTACATTATGATGTCGTCACGCTTCAGGCTCCAGGCCAGCCCCGCGGCGACGCCAACGCTGTCGGTAAGAATATAACGGCTCGACTCCAGCGACTCTTTGGTCATCTCGACAAAAAATTGTGGCTGTTTAGATTCCATCACCCGGTCAGGAATGGAGAAGCCAAACAACAGTGCCAGGCCTAATGGACACAGCGCAGCGAACGTCCAGTTCTTCTCGCGGTTATTTAGCGTATACCAGCCAAAGAGTGTCCAGATGATAAAAATGCCCCACGCACAAAACACCTTATACGTTTCGATATGCGACCAGACCGGCGTCTTTAATGGACCCAGTGTAGAAACAATAAACGTGGCGACAATGCCGGTTACACCGAACAGAACGTTGATCCAGCCATTCACGCGCAGCGCGGTTGCACCTTTTTGCGCGGCCTGCAGGCCGAAACGCGCCGTCAATATTGCCAGCGGCGCGAAGCAGGAAAGAATATAGGTCGGCAGTTTTCCTTTCGCGATGCTGAAAAACAGGATTGGCATGATAATCCAGCTTAGCAGGTACAGTGCGCTGCGCGGAACATCCCGTTCACGCCAGCCCGTACGCAGCGCGCCGGGGAGCAGCCCGAGCCACGGTAATGCGCCAGCCACCAATACCGGAATGTAGTACCAGACGGGGGCCTTATGTTGGGCATCCTCCTGCGCGAAGCGTTGAATATGTTCAACCCAGAAGAAGTAATGCCAGAAATCCGGCTCACGCCGGGCAATCGCTATTCCCCAAGGCAGCACAGTCACGATGCAACCGACTACTGCCAGCAGACCGTAGATAATGAGATCTTTCCAGCGCTTTTGTACGAAAACCCACGGCAGTACGCTGTGCACAGGAATGGCGAGTGCCAGGAAACCCTTGGTCATCACGCCCATGCCGCAGGTTAACCCTAACAGCAGAAAGGCGGTAATTTTGCGCGTTCTGCTGGTGGCTTGCATCCCCTCCCAAAAGCAGCACATGCCCGCCATTAGCCAGAGCGCAATGATGGGATCAAGTACCGCGTAGGTGCCGATGCTGTAAACCGAAAAAAACGTTAAAAAGATAACCGAAGAGAGTACGGCGGTGCGCTTATCCCGCCACAACCGCATGGCAAGCCAGGCTACCAATAGCGCCGTCAGCAAAGTGGCAAAGATGGCTCCTGCTCTGACGCCGAAATTATTGGCGCCAAACAGCCATTGCCCGATGCTGTTTAACCAGTATCCGGCAATCGGTTTTTCAAAATACCGCAGCCCTAAAAAGTGCGGAACTATCCCGTCGCCAGAGGTCAGCATTTCCCGACTGATTTCGGCATAGCGCGTTTCATCAGGTTGCCACAGCAGGCGACTGTTGATAGGGAGAATAAAATACAGCGCAATAAAAGCGATAAATGCCAGGGTGTAGCGGACAGTAAGTTTCATCTTGTCACACTCACTGGTTGTTGGCGGCCGACCCATCCCTCTCTGCCGGGTATTTTGCCACGCACGATCTGCCCTGTTGGCAGCGAACTAACATCGTCCGGTAACAGGTCGCCGAGCGGGCAAAATGTTATCCCCATGTCTGCGGCGTGAGTAAGCAGCTCGTCAAAATTCTGTTGAAAGGCGATGCCTTCAACTTCCGCATGAATGGTATACACCGGTGTTCCTCTGCTCATCTGGATGTGGGAGAGAATGTAAGCGTTGAAGTCCACCGCCTGGACTTCCTGACCAACCACTTCATCCCAGGTGGGTAGCGTGACGGGAATTTGTGGCGTACCTGTTTTCCCGGATGTCAGCACCGGACGGAATAACGACGTTCCCCGACAGTCGCTGTTATAACGCAGATGGAACGTTTCTTTGGCGTGGACGACGCGATCGTCGGCACGCCATCCGGCAACGGCAGAACAAGTGACGGGTTGTCCGATAAGAGTTTCAAGGGCCGTGATGCCTCGTGAAATATCATCAATCAGCTGTTTATCATTCCAGTTTCCGCTTCGCGCCTGCCAGGCATGGTGATCCCAGGCATGCAGACCGGTTTCATGAAGCAGGGCGGTTTGCGCAATGATCGCCGCGTTGGCCTGGCCGATCTCTTTTCCCGGCCAGGCGGTTCCCGCCAGCAATATATCCCATCCGTAAAGTGATGCGGCGTTTGAGCGCAGCATCTTCCACAGAAATTGTGGTTTCACAAGACGCCAGAGGTGGCGTCCCATGTTGTCCGGTCCAACGCTAAAGAAAAAACTTGCCCGCACGTTATGTCGGTTCAATGTCTCCAGCAGGCGGGGTACGCCTTCGCGCGTCCCCCTGAAAGTATCGACATCTATGCGCAAGCCGACTTGGGTCATGATGTGTGTTCCGTGATATTCACACTGCGTAAGAAGAAGTCCAGCGTCTCTTCTACCGTTTCCTGCATCTCAATGGTGGGCTCCCAGTTCAGGCAGCGTTTCGCATTGCGGATGTTGGGCTTACGATGTTCAACGTCTTGATAACCTTTACCATAGTAGCTGCTGCTTTCGACGTCACGGAAACCGGCAAACGGCGGGAAGTGGTTACGCAATGGATGTTTTTCAAAGCAGGTAAGCAGCATTTCTGCCAGTTCCTGAATACTCGCTTCGTTCTGCGGATTACCGATGTTGATAATCTCACCGTCGCAGCGTCCGCCTTCGTTTTCAATGATGCGGTACAGGGCTTCGATACCATCCCGAATGTCGGTAAAGCAGCGTTTTTGCTTGCCGCCTTCAATCAGCTTAATCGGTGAACCCTCCACCAGATTGAGGATCAGTTGGGTAATGGCGCGTGAGCTGCCGATACGCGCGGCGTTAAGGCTGTCCAGACGCGGCCCCATCCAGTTAAACGGGCGGAACAGGGTGAAGCGCAATCCCTCTTTTTCGCCGTACGCCCAGATTACGCGGTCCAACAACTGCTTGGAAACGGAGTAGATCCAGCGTGGTTTATTCACCGGACCGACGATCAGATTCGAGCTGTCCTCATCGAAGACTTTGTCGGTACACATGCCGTAGACTTCGGACGTTGACGGGAAAATGATGCGCTTACGGTATTTCACGCAGTAGCGAATGATTTTCAGGTTCTCTTCAAAATCGAGCTCAAATACGCGCAACGGGTTGCGGGTATATTCGATTGGCGTTGCGATCGCCACCAGCGGCAGCACGACGTCGCATTTTTTAACATGGTATTCAATCCATTCGGAGTGAATGCTGATGTCGCCTTCGACGAAGTGGAATCGCGGATGCTGCAGAAAACGTCCAATGGCGTCACTGCCAATATCGAGCCCATACACTTCGTAATGATCTTCTTGCAGCAGGCGTTCGGTCAGATGGTTACCAATGAAGCCATTAACGCCGAGGATCAGCACACGGGTGCGGCATTTGCTGGTGGCAACCGACTGGCTGTTCAGGCGAGAACCTGGTACCAGGCCCAAAACCTGAGCCAGTTGCGAGCCTTGCATTGCAATACCATCGCCAGCTTGTCCGGTAATAATTTCCAGGGCGCCATCGCCACAGGCGATCAGCAAAGGAGAAACGGAGATGACGGTACCCGGTTGGGCCGCTGAGTTATTTACGCAAACGCGCGATGACCAGACGGTGAACTTTTGTGTGCCGACATAGCTATATGCGCCCGGCCACGGATCGCTGACGGCGCGGACCTGGTTATGCAACTCCGCGGCAGGTGTGTTCCAGTCGAGGAAGCTATCTTCCGGTGTACGGCGACCAAAACAGGTAGCATCTGCTTCCTGTTGGGGGCGTTCTGCATAATCCCCGGTTTTAATCGCGGGCAGTGCCTGTTCCAGCAGGTGACGCGCAGCCTGACACAATTTATGGTGCAGCGTTAACGCCACGTCATCTGGCGAAATAGCGACTCGCTGCTGGGCAATAATGGCGCCAGCATCCGCGCGTTTGACCATGCGGTGAAGCGTGACGCCGGTTTCGGTTTCGCCATTGACCAATACCCAGTTCAGCGGCGCGCGACCACGGTATTTCGGCAGCAACGAACCGTGCAGATTAAAAGCCCCCGCAGGCGCAAGACTGAGGATCTCATCACTCAGTAAATGACGATAGTAGAACGAGAAGATAACATCCGGCGCCAGTTGGCTAATGCGTTCAATCCACAAGGGATGATTGACCTCGTCCGGGGCGTAAACCGGAATTCCGGCGCTGGCGGCAAGGCGGGAAACCGATCCAAAAAATGCTTTTTCGCCCGGATTATCAGTGTGCGTAAAAATGGCAGCGATTTCATAACCGGCATCCAACAAAGCCTGGACACCCTGACATCCCATATCGTGATAGGCAAATACGATGGCTTTCATGCGCGGTTTTCCTCGGTTGGCTGCGTGGTTTGTGGGCGGATAACGTGTTGAACAAAATAGCGGGGGCGGGCGCGGACATCGTTATAGATGCGACCGATATATTCGCCGAGTAAACCCATGCCAATAAACTGTGCGCCGATAAAGGTAAACAGGACGGCAAACAGCATGAATACCCCTTCCGCGGCCCACTGTGGACCGAGCGTCAGACGCAGAACCACAAGCAGGATAGACAAGGTAAAGCCAGTGGCGGCGATTACGCTGCCCAACAGGCTCAACATACGAAGTGGCGTTGTGGTCAGACAGGTCATCAGGTCATACATCAGGTTGATCAGACGCATAAAGCTGTATTTGGAGTCACCAAATTCTCGCTCTGCATGGTGTACCGGGATTTCCGTAGCGCGCCGGGCAAAAATGTTGGCCAGAATCGGGATAAAGGTACTGCGCTCCTGGCAATGCAGCATGGCATCGACGATGTGGCGGCGATAAGCGCGTAACATGCAACCGTAGTCGCCCATCGCTTTACCGGTGGTGCGCTGAATCAGATGGTTAATCATTCGCGATGCGGTCTTACGAAATACGCTGTCCTGACGGTTCTGACGTACCGTGCCGATCACATCGAAGCCTTCATCTGCGGTGGCGACCAGCCGTGGGATCTCCTCCGGCGGGTTTTGCAAATCGGCATCCAGTGTGATGATCACGTCGCCGGTGACATGACTGAAACCGGCCATAATCGCCGAGTGTTGCCCGTAATTGCGATTCAATAAAATAGAAACAATATGGCTGTTCGGTGCCTGGGAAGCATCCATCATCAGCTGTGCGGAATGGTCGTTGCTGCCGTCATCAATTAGCAGAATTTCATAGTCTTTGCCCAATTTTTCGCAGGCAGCGCTGGTACGTCTGATTAACTCTGGCAAGCTTTCCTGTTCATTAAAAACGGGAATGACCACCGAGACTTTTTTGATCGGTGCTGCTTCAAACATGGTTATTGTCCTGCAATCTCGCGAAGTGCCGTAATTACCCGCTGGGTGTCATCGGCGGTCATATCGGGGAATAACGGCAGTGAGCAAATGCGCGCGCTATTCCATTCTGTATTGGGGAGCGAAAGGGTAGTGAAGCGTTCGCGGTAATATTTTTGCGTATGGGCCGCACGAAAATGCAGACCGGTGCCGATATTTTTGGCCTTTAACGCTTCCATTAAGGCATCTCTGCTCAGACCGCAGCGGGCTTCGTCAACGCGAATGATGAACAGGTGCCAGGCGTGAACGTGCGCCCACTGGGGCAGACTCAGTGGTTGAAATGGCGTATCGGCCAGCGCCTGTTGATACTCGCGGGCAATTTGTGCCCGGCGTGAGTTCAGGTGTTCCAGTTTATTTAGCTGTACCAACGCAATGGCGGCGTTGATATCCGTGAGGTTGTACTTGTACCCTGGCGCAAGCACTTCGGCCTGCGGCGCCCGGCCATAGGTTTGTCGATCAAAGGCATCAACGCCCAGACCGTGAAACTTCAGGCTGCGAAGCCGTTGGGCAAGCTGGCTGTCGTCGGTAACGATCAACCCGCCTTCGGCGCAGGTAATATTTTTGATGGCGTGAAACGAGAATATTGCCGTGCCGCGCGCGCCGACATGACGACCTTTATACAACGTCCCTACGGCGTGGGCCGCATCTTCTATAATCGGAATGCCATAGCGTTCGCCAATGGCATAAATCGCGTCCAGGTCGGCGGGGGCGCCTGCGTAATGTACCGGAATAATGGCTTTGGTTCGCGGGGTGATGGCGGCCTCAATTTGCTCCGGTGTGACCATGAGCGTATCGCGGTCGACGTCGATCATGACTGGCGCCGCACCCAGCAGGACAATCATGTTGAGAGTAGAAACCCACGTCATTGACGGTGTAATGATCTCATCGCCTGCACCGATGTCCAGCGCCATCAGCGTGATGTGCATTCCTGCCGTAGCGGAGCAGACGGCGACGGCGTGTTGATTTCCCGTGAGCTGGCAGAAGGCTTCTTCCAGCTGTTGATTTTTCGGGCCGGTGGTTATCCATCCAGAGTCCAGAACCGTCTTCACAGCAGCAAGTTCTTCAGCCCCCATTGCCGGGCGAGAGAAAGGCAAAAAGTCAGACATCATTATTCCTTCAAGCCATTTAACGCCACCGACGTTTTATTTTTAGTGATAAACAGGGGCGTCGTTAATTATTTCATCAGGCTTCAAAGGGTAATGACGGAAGGTTAATTTATCCTTAAGAGTTTAAGGTTTGGGAAAGAGAGAGGAATAGCGTATTTTTTATTTATCTTAATGAAAAAAGATCATGTAGTTTCTTGAGTAGTTTGGGCGACATTGCTGTTATCTGCAGACTGATGAGCGCAATGTCGCTATTAAGAATGCTAATTATATGCCGTTATTAAAATGATGATTTACAGTAACCCTTTCAAGGTTAACGTTTTACGCGTGGCGATATTTAAATCGTAGGAGCCGAGATCTTCCGCTTTAACCCAGGTGAATGCCTGGAATTCTTCGTTAATCTTCACTTCACGATTAGCCGCCACACAATCGAAGATGAGATAAATCATATAAATCTCTTCCTGACTGCCATCGGCGTACGTTTTGGTGCGAACATCGTCACTGAAGGTCCATGGCGTAATATCTGATAACACCAGTTGTTCGCCCAGCTCTTCTCTTACTTCACGGCGCAAAGCTTCTTCAATACGTTCACCCGGTTCAACGCCGCCGCCAGAAAGCGCCCACTGACCGGGGAACACACCGCGGTCGTCAGCCATTTTGCACAGTAAATAACAGCCATCGTTTTGAATTAATGGGCAAACAATTGTTCTTTGGCGCATAAGTCGAATCCTTGTAGGGGGAGGTATAGAAAATTCCATCGTGCACGCATCTTACCTTTTGCTGACGGTAGAAAAAACGCTTCATCGACGAATAACGCCGCTTTGCCAGGGAAAACAGGATGTTTGTTGAAAATGGCGTTCTGCTGCCCTCAGTGGCGTAATTGCTACAAGAATTTAACCTTATCTAAATCTTGTGAGTAGTATTTGCTTACAATATGTTATTGCATCGCTTTTTTAGTGCATTGATTCCTCGTGATCTAACAGTACAATTCACCGGTTTTGGGGCTATGTTTTGATTCTTGCTGGAAAGGATAGAAAATGAAAAAAAGTTTAATGTTGGGTTTTGCCGGAATGCTGTTTGTTTCCGCATCGGCGAGCGCGATTAGCATCAGCGGCCAGGCTGGCGAAGACTACACCAACCTGGGGTTCGGTATGGGTACTGAGACCACCGGTTTGGCCGTCAGCGGTAACTGGATGCATAACGATGACGACGGCGATGCGGCCGGTCTGGGACTGGGTCTGAATATTCCTCTCGGTCCGCTGCTGGCAACGGTCGGTGGGAAAGGCATTTATACTAACCCGAATTATGGTGACGAGGGTTACGCGGCGGCGGTCGGTGGCGGTTTGCAGTGGCCGATTGGCGACAGCCTCCGCCTGTTTGGCGAGTATTATTACTCTCCCGATTCTCTTTCCAGCGGTATCGACAGCTATGAAGAAGCGAATGCAGGTGCGCGTCTGACCATTATGCGTCCGCTGAGCATTGAAGCCGGTTATCGCTACCTGAACCTGGCAGGCAAAGACGGTAACCGCGATAACGCGATTGCTGACGGCCCGTACGTTGGGGTTAACGCGAGTTTCTGATTTTTCCGGCGCGGCGTTCAGTCGCGCCTTCCCCCCTCCATGCGTTATAGTGTTTTCATCATAAAAGCAGGAGAACACGATGTTAAACGTGGAGATGCTATCCACCGGGGATGAAGTGTTGCACGGACAAATCGTCGACACGAATGCCGCCTGGCTGGCCGATTTTTTCTTTAATCAGGGGTTACCACTAACCCGTCGCAACACGGTAGGCGACAATCTTGATGATTTGGTCGCCGTTTTGCGTGAGCGTAGCGAACATGCCGATGTACTGATCGTTAACGGCGGTCTGGGACCAACCAGCGATGACTTGAGCGCGCTGGCGGCGGCAACGGCAAAAGGTGAAGGGCTGGTGCTGCATGAAGCATGGCTCGACGAGATGACGCGTTATTTCCGCGATCGTGGACGCGTGATGGCACCGAGTAACCGCAAACAGGCTGAGCTACCTGCCAGTGCGGAATTCATCAATAATCCGGTAGGAACCGCGTGTGGGTTTGCCCTGAAGCTTAACCGCTGCCTGATGTTCTTTACCCCGGGAGTGCCATCAGAATTTAAAGTCATGGTTGAGCATGAGATCCTGCCGCGTTTGCGTGAGCGTTTTTCGCTGTCTCAACCCCCGCTATGCCTGCGATTAACCACCTTTGGTCGTTCTGAAAGCGAGCTGGCGCAGAGCCTGGATCCGCTGCAATTGCCTCCGGGAGTGACAATGGGCTACCGCTCGTCAATGCCGATTATCGAACTGAAGCTGACCGGGCCGGATTCCCAACGGGAAGCGATGCTGGCGCTGTGGCCAGAAGTTAAGCGGGTTGCCGGGCAGAATATGATTTTCGAAGGTACGGAAGGTTTACCCGCGCAAATCGCCCGTACGTTGCAGGAACGGCAATACAGCCTGACGCTAAGCGAACAATTCACCGGTGGTCTGGTGGCGCTGCAGCTTTCGCGCGCGAATGCTCCGCTATTGGCGAGCGAAGTGGTTCCGCCCCAGGAAGAAACGCTGGCGCAAACGGCACACTGGATAACCGAACGACGCGGCAACCATTATGCCGGGCTGGCGCTGGCGGTATCGGCTTTCGAAAACGAACATATTAACTTTGCGCTGGCAACGCCTGATGGAACGCATGCCTTACGCGTACGGCTGAACGCTAATCGTTATAGTTTGTCGGTGCGTCAGGAAGTGTGCGCAATGATGGCGCTCAATATGCTGCGCCGTTGGCTCAACGGGCAGGATATTGCCAGCGAACACGGTTGGATAGAAGTGGTTGAATCCCTGACGCTGCCTTCCTGACTTGCACTCTCTCACGCGCTTGTTATGGGAAGGCATTCTGGCCTTCCCGTTATCAGTCCAACCTGTTGTACTCTCTGTAAAAAAATCCGTGCGTTAGTTCACAATTATGCTCGTTTTTTCTCCAGCCAGCTGGAAGAACGAGAGGATTTGATGCGCTTCACAATTTTAACCCCCTTAACCTACCACACTGATTCCAGTATCTCAGACTGGAGTCCAGTATGTTGGAATCAAGCAAAGTTCCCGCGCTCACCAGGGCGATCGAAATACTCAATCTCATTGCGCGTATCGGCCCATGTAGCGCCGCCACCATCATAGAGGCGCTGGGTATTCCAAAAAGCACCGCGTACCTGTTACTTAACGAACTGAAGCGTCAGCGCTTTATTAGCATTGATCATCAGGAAAATTACTGCCTGTGGACCAAGCTGGTTGAGTTGTCCGGGCATGCGCTGAGCAAGATGGATTTACGTGAACTGGCGCGTCCACGGCTGACACAGCTGATGGATGAGACAGGGTTACTTTGCCATCTCGGGATCATCGACCACGAAAGCGCGTATTACATTCTGAAAGTGGAATCGTCATCCACTATCAGCGTGCGCTCCCACGAAGGGAAAAGTCTTTCGCTCTATCGCTCGGGTATCGGCAAATGCCTGCTGGCCTGGCAACCGGCAGCCGCACGAAAAGCCATTATTGAACAGCTGATATGGGAACAGGCAACGCCGACCACGATCACCAGGCCACAGCAGTTGAATGACGAGCTGGAGCGTATTCGACAGCGTGGATGGAGCTTTGATAATGGCGAAGATTATCCCGATGTTCGCTGCGTCGCAGCGCCTGTTTTTAACGCTAACAATGAACTGACCGCCGCGATTTCAGTGGTCGGCACTCGTCTGCAAATTAACGAAGAGAACCGTGATTATCTGGCCGGTAAAGCGATTGCCTGCGCCAGGGATATTTCACGCCTGTTGGGATGGAAAAGTCCCTTCGACTCACTCGCTTCATAAAAAGGAGAACACCATGACCCTACCTAAAATTAAACACGTTCGTGCCTGGTTTACCGGTGGTGCTACGGCGGATAAAGGCGCTGGCGGCGGCGACTATCACGATCAGGGCGCTAACCACTGGATTGACGATCATATCGCCACGCCAATGAGCAAATATCGTGAATATGAGCAATCGCGCCAGTCCTTTGGCATCAACGTATTAGGAACACTGATTGTTGAAGTGGAAGCTGAAAACGGACAGACCGGTTTTGCTGTTTCCACGGCAGGGGAGATGGGGTGCTTTATTGTGGAAAAGCATCTCAATCGTTTTATTGAAGGGAAATGCGTCAGTGATATCAAACTCATTCACGACCAGATGCTGGGCGCAACGATGTACTACTCCGGCTCCGGCGGTCTGGTGATGAACACTATCTCGTGCGTGGATCTGGCGCTGTGGGATCTGTTTGGCAAGGTGGTGGGTTTACCGGTCTACAAACTATTGGGTGGCGCGGTACGCGACGAAATTCAATTCTACGCGACCGGTGCGCGCCCTGATCTGGCGAAAGAAATGGGCTTTATTGGCGGCAAAATGCCGACCCACTGGGGGCCGCACGACGGGGATGCGGGGATCCGCAAAGATGCGGCAATGGTAGCCGACATGCGTGAGAAATGCGGTCCGGATTTCTGGTTGATGCTCGATTGCTGGATGAGTCAGGACGTGAACTATGCCACCAAACTGGCCCATGCCTGCGCACCGTCCAATCTGAAGTGGATCGAAGAGTGTCTGCCGCCACAGCAGTATGAAGGTTATCGCGAGCTGAAACGTAACGCCCCGGCGGGGATGATGGTTACCAGCGGTGAACACCACGGGACGCTGCAGTCCTTCCGCACACTCTCAGAAACCGGCATCGATATCATGCAGCCTGATGTGGGCTGGTGCGGTGGGTTAACCACGCTGGTGGAAATTGCCGCTATTGCTAAATCGCGCGGACAACTGGTGGTGCCACATGGTTCCTCGGTTTACTCGCACCACGCGGTAATCACGTTCACCAATACCCCGTTCAGCGAGTTTTTGATGACCAGCCCGGATTGTTCAACGATGCGTCCACAGTTTGATCCGATCCTTCTGGACGAACCGGTACCCGTCAATGGCCGCATTCATAAGTCGGTGCTCGACAAACCAGGATTTGGCGTCGAGCTTAACCGCGACTGCAATCTGAAGCGCCCTTATAGCCACTAATGACCAGTGCGTTGCCAATGCCACGGCAACGCCCTCATTTCTTTGAGGATCTTGCTATGAGTACCACGTTACTTGATGGTGTGGTGAAGAAAAACCGCGCCCGTTTGATTCCCTTTATGCTGGCGCTGTATGTGCTGGCGTTTCTTGACCGCTCGAACATCGGTTTTGCCAAAGAGACCTATCAGATTGATACCGGTCTGAGCAACGAAGCTTATGCGTTGGGCGCGGGGATTTTCTTTGTGGTTTACGCCTTTCTGGGGGTTCCTGCCAACCTGTTGATGCGTAAATTTGGTGCCAGAACCTGGATTGGTACCACCACGTTGCTGTGGGGATTCCTCTCTGCGGCGATGGCATGGGCGGATACTGAATCGAAATTTCTGATTATCCGTACTCTGCTGGGGGCGGCAGAGGCGGGCTTCTTCCCCGGTATGATCTACCTGACGTCCCAGTGGTTCCCCCAGCGTAACCGCGCCAGCATCATGGGGCTGTTCTACATGGGGGCGCCGCTGGCGTTAACCCTAGGATCGCCGCTTTCCGGTGCGCTGTTGGAGATGCACGGCTTTATGGGGCATCCAGGGTGGTTCTGGATGTTCGTTATCGAAGGTTTACTGGCGGTAGGCGCGGGCATTTTCACCTTCTTCTGGCTGGATGATACCCCGCAGCAGGCGCGTTTCCTGAGCGCGGAGGAAAAGTCGTTACTTATTAGCCAACTGACAAGTGAAGAGGAGAAAAAGGTCACTTCACGCCTGTCGGATGCGCTGCGTAATGGCCGTGTCTGGCAACTGGCAATTATCTATCTGACGATCCAGGTGGCGGTGTATGGCCTGATCTTCTTCCTGCCAACTCAGGTTGCTGCGTTGTTAGGGACAAAAGTGGGCTTTACGGCTTCGGTCGTGGCGGCAATACCGTGGGTGGCGGCGCTGTTTGGTACCTGGCTTATTCCTCGCTACTCCGATCGCACCGGCGACCGGCGTAATGTTGCCGCGCTGACGCTGCTGGCGGCAGGAATCGGCATTGGCCTTTCTGGGCTGGTTTCACCGGTACTGGCGATTGTGGCGCTCTGCGTCGCGGCGGTCGGTTTCATTGCGGTACAGCCGGTGTTCTGGACGATGCCAACGCAACTTCTTTCCGGGACTGCTCTGGCGGCGGGGATCGGCTTCGTCAACCTGTTTGGTGCCGTCGGCGGCTTTATTGCTCCCATTCTGCGCGTCAAAGCCGAAACGGTGTTTGCCAGCGATGCGGCGGGCCTGCTGGTCCTCGCGGGCGTCGCGATTATTGGGTCGCTAATCATCTTTACGCTGAGTGTGAACCGTTCAGTTTCACAAGCAGGCGCTGCGCATCATTAATCTTATCTACGTTGTAAGGATCGTTATGAACGCATTGTTATCAAATCCCTTCAAAGAAGGATTACGCAAAGGGGAAATCCAGGTCGGCCTGTGGCTCAGTTCGACCACCTCTTACATGGCGGAGATTGCCGCGACGTCGGGCTATGACTGGCTGCTGATTGATGGAGAACACGCGCCGAACACGGTGCAGGATCTTTACCATCAGTTGCAGGCGATTGCGCCTTATGCCAGCCAGCCTGTGGTTCGCCCGGTGGAAGGCAGTAAAGCGTTGATCAAGCAAGTGCTGGATATCGGCGCGCAGACGCTGCTTGTCCCGATGGTCGACAGCGCAGAGCAGGCGCTTCAGGTGGTTTCCGCGACTCGTTATCCACCGCTCGGCGAGCGTGGTGTCGGCGCCAGCGTGGCACGGGCGGCGCGCTGGGGACGTATCGACAATTATATGGCCCAGGCTAATGAATCACTCTGCCTGCTGGTACAGGTCGAAAGCAAAGCGGCACTGGATAATCTGGATGCCATTCTGGACGTTGACGGTATTGACGGTGTCTTTATTGGCCCGGCGGATCTTTCTGCGTCGTTGGGCTATCCGGATAATGCCGGACACCCGGAGGTGCAGCGGATCATTGAGCATAGCATTCGCCGTATCCGCGCAGCCGGAAAAGCAGCCGGTTTCCTCGCTGTTGACCCAGCAATGGCGCAGAAATGTCTGCAATGGGGAGCAAATTTTGTCGCGGTAGGCGTGGATACCATGCTTTATACCGAAGCGCTGGATCGCAGGCTGACAATGTTTAAGCCAGGCCAGAGTACGCAAACGTTGAAAAGCAGTTATTAATATCGGGCCCGGTGGTGTAGCGCCATCGGGCCTGAAATAGCTCCTAATGGTGATGCTCTGTCACGTCGTCAGCAGAAAATCCGGTAAGGGTCAGGACTGTCTCATGATCGATGCCTCGCTCCAGCATCATGCGGGCAATACGTAATGCTTCTTCTCGTGTTCCTTTTAGCCAGCCTTCCTGCAATCCATTGTGATGGCCTTCCTGGCGTAGTTTCTCTGCGATCGTCATCAATTTCTCCTTGTTATGGGGTGAGCGCCCGGCAATTTCACGGATAAATTCGCTGACATGAGAAGCCTCACCGCGCTGTAGCAGATAATTAAACAGCGTTTGCAACTGGCTGTCATTAACGGTACGAGTAACTAAAAGCGCGACCAGCCTGTCCACCAAGTAGAGCGATACGCCGATGCTGCATAATCTCGTCGTCAGATACCACAGTGATGTCCACTAGCGGAAATGCTTCTGAGTAAAGCTTGCGCGCCAGTTGTGGGTAATCAAATTCGTCCAGCCAGTTGAGCGACCACGGATACGGGCTCTGTTGCCCGTGATAAAAAAGCATGGGGATAACCAGAGGTAGCGTTCTGTATCCGGCATCCAGGTGATATTGCATGGCGGCAGTGGCATAACGCATCAGGCGAAATGCCATGTGTTGTACCGCTGTACTCTGATGTTCGATAACGCAGTAGATGTAGCCTTCACCTTCGCGGGTTTTTAACGACCACAATACGTCGGAATAGTAAGCACGGAGATCCTTTTCGATAAAACTGGTAGGCTCCAGCTTCAGCGTTTGCAGGTCACATATCTCGCGTAATGCGACGGGAAGGTGAATTTCAAGAAAATCGCGAGCCATCTCAGGATAAGAAATTATCTTTTTAAAAACCGCATCATGCGGTGTTGATGTTGCTGATTTAACCATGGTAGTCCGTCACCAGAGGAAGAAGATGGCGTGACGGTACCCACGAATGACGCGGGCTGCATTTGAGGAATTGATTTTTTGCGTGGAGGAGTCAGAGATAAATACGTCCGGTTGCAACGTATTCAGTTATGTACAACGGCATTCGCAAAAATGCCCGGTAGCCAACGCCACCGGGCAACAGAATTAACCTAACGCTTTGGCAAGCAGGGTGATGGGGTGTTCGCAGCGCTTACTGGTAGACATCTCAATCTGCCATTTACAGGTTTCGCAGTCGGTGACGACGATATCAGCGCCGCTGTCTTCAATCTGGCGGAACAGCGGTGCGCCAATGGATTGCGATGTCGGGTAGTTTTCCTTTTTAAAGCCGTATGTCCCGGCAATCCCGCAACATTGCGAGTCCAGCACCGTTAGCTCCAGCCCTGGAATTTGTCGTAGCAGTTCCAGCGTGTAGAGCGTCCAGCCCATTTTCTCCATGTGGCATGGCGTGTGGTAGACCACTTTCAGTGGCAGCGTTTTCAGCGGCAGCGTTTTGCCTTCATCCAGCTTGCGCCACAGCCAGCGGGTTGCCAGTTCAATGTGTTCGCGTAGACCTGAGTTGTCGACGTCCAGCACTTCCGGATATTCATCACGCAGCGCAAAGGTGCAGGTTGATGAGGTGGCGATCACCGGAATGCCTTTGCCGTCAATTGCTTCTCTGAGCGAGGCCACGTTGCTCACCGCCTGCTTACGCGCTTTATCGGTAAAGCCGTTGGCAATCAGCGGTACGCCGCAGCATTTCTCTTTGCTCAGCAGTTGCACCCCGGTTCCCATCGCATTCAACACTTTGATCAGGTCTTTGCCGAGCTGCGGATGGTTATAATTCACAAAACAGCCGTGGAAAAAGGCAACCTGATCCTGATATTGCGCTTGCTGTGCGGCAACGCTGCGATACCAGCGGCGGAAGGTACCGAAAGAGTACTTCGGCAGCGTACGGCGATGGTCGATTTTTAGCGCGTAATCCAGCAGCTGACGCACCGGCTTGAGTGAGGTGGCGGTATTCACTATCGGGGCGAACGGTGTGGACACGCTACCCATCAAATCGGTATGGCTTAAGACAAAGTTACGCAGCGACGGACGCGTTGTGTCGTATTTGGCGCGCGCGCGTTGGATGATATCGCCAATCTTCACATCTGACGGACAGGCTACTTCGCAACGCTTACAGTTGATGCAGTATTTCAGCGCATCGTCATATAACGCGCCATCTTTCAGGCGCAGACGCTCACCGTCCGGTCCGGCCTGTTTAGGACCAGGGTAGTTCGGATTGACGCGACTTACCGGGCAGGCCGTGGTGCACACCGTGCATTTGATACAACTTTCAAAACGTGTGTCGCTCATTGCTGGCCTCCTGCACGTTTCGCAATATGATGTGCGGCGTGTAAGGCGCTAACAGCGCACACGCCGCCTCCGCAACCCTGGGCGATAGGGTCGAATCCGCCGAGAACGGAACCGATGGCATACATGTTCTCTATCGTTTGTCCCGCCAGCGATGGGCGCAGCCCGGCATCGGTCGTAACGCCAAACTGCTGCCACGGTTGTGTGTCGAAGACGTCACGCTCATACCACTCGGCGCGGGTGGCGGTTTGTTGTACATCCAGCCCCAGGATAGGTTCGTAGATGGCCTCACGCGTGGCGACCAGCCCGCTGCTGAAGAAGCTGCCGCTGGCGAGCACGGCGAAACGTGGCCGCAAAGGAATATCGGCATGATTACGGGTCCAGATTTCGCTGACTACGCCGTCCTGACAGGTGATTTTCTTCACTTCATCACCCGGCATCCAGACGCCGCCCTGGCGCACAAACTGGCGCTGCAATTTGTTATGCAAACGCATACCCAGTACCGAAGGCGGGAGGGTCGGTAACAGCGTCAGCGAGCAGGGGAGACGCTCGTTAAGCCATTGCCAGAGCTGTTCATCCGCCAGACCGAAGCAGGCCGGCATAATTATCATGTCGCAGGTTTTTGCTACTGGTAGTAAAGCGTCATAGAGCAGCGACCATTTATCTTCGTTATCCAGCAGGCGCGCAATATTGACGGCGCGAAACTCGGTCGGGTTATCACGCAGGACATCCAGCTCAGGCAGATCGATTTCTGCCGTCTCGACGCTGAGATTGCGTTGACGCAGCGACGCCGCGGCGAGATGTGCCTGAAAATCCAGTAAACCGCTAATACCTACAACGCAGATACGCTGCGCGGACAGCGGCCAGACCGGAACTTCCGGGGAACTTAACCAGGTTGAGCGCAGCGTTCCCAGCGGGGTGATGCGTTGATGTGACTGATGTACCTTGCCTTGCAAATGCGTTCCGCATTCTTCCAGCAGATTTTGCGCCTGCTGGGCCAGCTCCAGGACGTTGTGCGTTCCGATGGTGCTGTACGGGTGCGCGGGTGCCTGAGTGCGCAGCGCATTCAGGCCTGCTTCTATATCCGTCACCGGTTGGCCATCGGGTAAGTTGCTGAGCAAATCCAGTGAGCCGGAGGAGAAATGCAGGGCGCTTTGGCCGCGAGTGACAATCGTGCAGCGTAAACCGCTTTTTTGCAGTTGCAGGCCGCACAGCAGTCCGGCCAGGCCGCCGCCGATAATGACGGTATCAAATTTCATCCTGGTGCTCCTTTTCCAGACCGCACAATCCCTGATAGACCCAGCGTGTGAATTCGCTTTCGCGCAGCGCATCTCCCCAGGCGATAGGCTGCACGCCTTTCCAGCGTTCATTGAGGAAATCGGAAAGCTGGGTGATAGATTGCGCGGCGGTGGTGACATTAAAACGTTGCAGCAAACCTGCGGCGCGGCAGGCACACAATTCGCCCTGGCAGGTCCCCATTCCAACACGGGTACGGCGACGCAAATCCAGCAGGCTGTTGACGGTCAAATTCTCGACGGCGTACTGCACTTCACCTGCAGTGACCGCTTCGCATTCACAGACCAGGCTGCGGTGCTGACGACCTTCGCTAAGCCACGCAGGGGTGCGATCGCCGTGACGGTAGACCGCTGAGCCGCGCAGTGGCGCGGGCAACGAGATCACGCGTTTGAGCGTATGCTCGGTCGATTCTTGTGAGCCAGGCAGCGCCGTGTCTGCCGTTGTGCAAGGTTGGGTATTGCCCAGCTTACGGCAAACGGCATCGGTGGCCCACTCTGCCATCAGGCGGTAGGTCATCAATTTGCCGCCAGTAATGGTGATAAACCCGTCCAGTCCGTCACGCTGGGCGTGATCGAACAGTACAATCCCACGACTGACGTTACGGCCACTTGGATCGTCGTCGCTGGCTACCAGAGGACGCACGCCGGAGTAGGCGCGTAAAATGCGCGTTTTCGCCATAATCGGCGCCAGTTTTTCGCCTTCACGCAGCAATATATCGACCTCTTCTGCGGTGACGCGGTTGCTGTCGATATCATCGTAATCAATGTGCTGTGAGGTGGTGCCAATCAGCGAAATGGTATCACCGGGCACCAGGATATCGGCGTCAGACGGCTTACGACAGCGGTTGATGACATGCTGGTTAATGCGGTGATCCATAATCAGCAGCGAACCTTTGGCCGGGAACATACGGATGCTCAGATCGGCATATTCCGCAATGCGCTGGCCCCAGATCCCGGCGGCGTTGACGACTACCGGTGCATGCAGAGACTGCATCTCACCCGTCAGATGATTGCGTACGTTCACGCCGCAAACCGTTGCCCCTTCACGAATCAGTCCCGTCACTTCATGCGCCGTTAAGATTACTGCGCCATGCTCACGCGCATCCAGCATGTTGGCGGCGGTTAAGCGGAAAGGATCAACCGTGCCGTCCGGCACTTTTACCGCGCCAATCAGCTGTGGGTTGACGGAAGGTTCGATAATGCGCGCCTGCTTAGGGTCAATGGCTTCTGCGCGAATACCGGCCTCTTCACAGGCGCGAATAAAGGTTGCCTGGAAGGAGAGTTCATCTTCCGGCAGGGTAATAAACAGACCATCCGTCGGCTCAACGCAATGACGGGCGATACGTTTGAGAATTTGGTTTTCGCTGATGCACTCCCGGGCAGATTCAGCGTCGGTGACGGCGTAGCGTGCACCGCTGTGCAGCAGACCGTGGTTACGTCCGGTCGCCCCTGTGGCGATATCGTGGCGTTCCACTAAGATGACGCGCAACCCGCGCAGCGCACAATCGCGTGCGATCCCTGCACCTGTTGCTCCTCCACCAATGATAATCACGTCACTTGTTTGCGAGTCGCGAATTTTCATTGTTTTTCCTCACAGTTCGTTTTTTATCATTTAGCCACATAAAAAACATGGATTGTTTGATTTCGCGCATAATCGCTCATTATTCGAAAATGAAACGTGATTTCGTGCGCCTTTATGAACATTTGTCATAAATCTGTAACAATATGTGCAGCGTTTCACATTTTTGTTATGTATCTTTCCTTAACATCGCGGCCACACTGGGAGCGGTAGGGTAGTAATGACGAACTGCAGTGTTTACTTCGAATGAAAGACGGCCACGGAGGCTACACTATGTTGAGCATTTTTAAACCAGCGTCACACACGGCGCGTTTGCCTGCAGCGGAGATCGACCCGACATATCGTCGATTACGTTGGCAGATCTTTCTGGGGATTTTCTTTGGCTATGCCGCGTACTATCTGGTACGTAAGAACTTTGCCCTTGCGATGCCGTATCTGGTTGAGCAAGGTTTCTCGCGTGGCGATCTGGGTTTTGCGTTATCCGGTATCTCCATTGCTTACGGATTTTCGAAATTCATCATGGGGTCCGTTTCGGATCGCTCGAATCCGCGCGTTTTCCTGCCAGCGGGTCTGATTCTGGCCGCCGCAGTCATGTTGTTCATGGGCTTTGTGCCGTGGGCGACTTCGAGCATTGCGGTTATGTTTGTGCTGCTGTTCCTCTGCGGATGGTTCCAGGGAATGGGGTGGCCGCCGTGTGGTCGTACCATGGTGCACTGGTGGTCGCAGAAAGAGCGTGGGGGCATTGTCTCCGTCTGGAACTGTGCGCACAACGTGGGCGGTGGTCTGCCTCCTCTGTTGTTCCTGCTGGGTATGGCCTGGTTCAATGACTGGAAAGCGGCGCTGTACATGCCTGCTTTCGGTGCGATCGTCGTCGCGCTGTTTGCTTTTGCTCTGATGCGTGATACGCCGCAGTCTTGTGGCCTGCCGCCTATCGAAGAGTACAAGAACGACTATCCGGACGATTACAACGAGAAAGCGGAAGAAGAGCTGACTGCGAAGCAGATCTTCATGCAATACGTACTGCCGAACAAACTGTTGTGGTACATCGCTATCGCCAACGTGTTTGTTTATCTGCTGCGCTACGGCATCCTGGACTGGTCCCCGACCTATCTGAAAGAAGTGAAACATTTCGCGCTGGATAAATCATCCTGGGCCTACTTCCTGTATGAATATGCGGGTATTCCGGGCACGCTGCTGTGCGGCTGGATGTCGGATAAAGTCTTCCGTGGCAACCGTGGTGCGACCGGCGTGTTCTTTATGACGCTGGTGACTATCGCGACTATCGTCTACTGGATGAACCCGGCAGGCAACCCGAACGTGGATATGGCTTGTATGATCATCATCGGCTTCCTGATCTACGGTCCGGTAATGTTGATTGGTCTGCATGCGCTGGAACTGGCACCGAAAAAAGCGGCGGGTACGGCGGCTGGCTTTACCGGTCTGTTCGGTTATCTCGGCGGTTCCGTAGCGGCGAGCGCCATTGTTGGCTATACCGTTGACTTCTTCGGTTGGGACGGCGGCTTTATGGTGATGATTGGCGGTAGCGTGCTGGCGGTTATTCTGCTGGTGGTCGTCATGATTGGCGAAAAACGCCATCACGAAGAGATCGCACTGAAGCGTAACGGGGGCTAATAGATGAAAACCACATTGAAAAGTCTCAGCGTGGCGCTAATGCTGACAGGTATTGTGGTGAGCAGCGCGGCGGTTGCCGCAGAAAAAATCGTGATTGCGCACCGTGGCGCCAGCGGTTATCTACCGGAGCATACGCTGCCAGCAAAAGCGATGGCTTATGCTCAGGGGGCTGATTACCTGGAACAGGATTTGGTGATGACCAAGGACGACCATCTGGTTGTCCTGCATGACCACTACCTTGACCGCGTCACCGATGTTGCCGAGCGTTTCCCGGATCGTGCGCGTAAAGATGGGCGCTACTACGCTATCGACTTTACGCTGGATGAGATTAAATCGCTGAAATTTACCGAAGGCTTTGATATCGAAAATGGCAAAAAGGTCCAGACCTACCCAGGGCGTTTCCCGATGGGTAAATCTGATTTCCGTGTGCACACTTTCGAAGAAGAGATTGAGTTCGTTCAGGGATTAAATCATTCAACCGGTAAAAACATTGGCATTTACCCGGAAATGAAAGCGCCGTGGTTCCATCATCAGGAAGGGAAGGACATTGCGGCTAAGACGCTGGAAGTGCTGAAAAAGTACGGGTACACCGACAAGAACGACAAGGTTTATCTACAGTGTTTTGATGTCGCAGAGTTAAAGCGCATTAAGAATGAACTGGAACCGAAGATGGGGATGGATCTCAATCTGGTACAGTTGATTGCGTACACTGACTGGAATGAAACTCAGGAGAAAAAGCCGGACGGTAGTTGGGTTAATTACAACTACGACTGGATGTTTAAACCGGGTGCCATGAAGCAGGTTGCGCAGTATGCGGACGGCATTGGGCCGGACTATCACATGCTGATTGATGAGAAGTCGAAGAAAGGCAATATCTCGTTAACGGGTATGGTACAGGACGCGCATCAGAATAAGATGGTGGTGCATCCTTATACCGTTCGTGCCGATCAGCTGCCGGATTACACCACTGACGTAAACCAGCTGTATGACATTCTGTATAACAAGGCGGGCGTTGACGGGCTGTTCACCGACTTCCCCGACAAAGCAGTGACATTCCTGAATAAAGAGTAATGGCACAAGGTCTGTGATGCACCTCCGGTCACAGGCCTGGTTGGATCAAATGTTATTAACGGCTAGATAAGGCCGTCTGCCGTCAACGTGGCCATACCTGCCTCCAGGAGAAATAAAGAGCTGCCGTCCATCGGCGGCTCTTTTTTAGTCGTAATTTTTATCCCGCCACGCGTTACAGCTCTATTTCAATATCGCCTTTTGCCCGACAGCAGCAGGGCAAAATTTCACCTGGCTGAATGAAGGCCAGAGGTTCGGCAATCCAGTCGACCTGTCCCGCTACCAGACGGGTACGGCAGGAGCCGCAATAACCTGCGCGGCACTGGTATTCAACTTCAACATTGTGCGATTCGAGCGCGGCAAGCAGGGAAGGGTGTTCATCCTGGCACAGCAGTTGTGTGCCAGAGATGCGCAGAGTAACGCGGCCCATCAGAGCTGGAAGTTACTCAGGTCGTCGGTATCGACTTCCGAATCGATCTGGCCGACCAGGTAAGAGCTGACTTCCACTTCCTGCGGCGCAACCTGCACGTTATCAGACACCAGCCAGGTGTTGATCCATGGGATTGGGTTAGAGCGGGTCTGGAACGGCAAGTCGAGTCCGACAGCCTGCATACGGATGTTGGTGATGTACTCAACGTACTGGCACAGAATGTCTTTGTTCAGGCCAATCATTGAGCCGTCACGGAACAGATAATCCGCCCACTCTTTTTCCTGCAGCGCGGCCTGTACGAACAGGTCGTAGCATTCTTGTTTACACTCTTCGGCGATTTCCGCCATTTCCGGATCGTCCACGCCGCTGCGCAGCAGATTCAGCATATGCTGGGTCCCGGTCAAATGCAGGGCTTCATCGCGGGCGATCAGGCGAATAATTTTCGCGTTGCCTTCCATCAGTTCGCGTTCGGCGAAGGCGAAGGAGCAGGCGAAGCTGACGTAGAAGCGGATCGCTTCCAGCGCGTTCACGCTCATCAGGCACAGATACAGCTTCTTCTTCAGTTCACGCAGGCTTACGACAACCGTTTTACCGTTAACGGTATGCGTGCCTTCACCCAGCAAATGCCAGTAGCTGGTCATCTCAATCAATTCGTCGTAATAGCTGGAAATGCCTTCCGCGCGTTTCTGGATCTGCTCGTTGGTGACGATGTCATCAAACACCACCGCCGGATCGTTCACGATGTTACGAATGATGTGGGTGTAGGAACGGGAGTGGATCGTTTCTGAAAACGCCCATGTTTCCACCCAGGTTTCCAGCTCAGGGATCGAGATTAACGGCAGCAGCGCCACGTTCGGGCTACGTCCCTGAATGGAGTCCAACAGCGTTTGATACTTCAGGTTGCTGATGAAGATATGCTTTTCATGTTCCGGCAGCGCCTGGAAGTCGATGCGATCGCGAGAAACATCAACTTCTTCCGGACGCCAGAAGAAAGAGAGCTGCTTTTCGATCAGTTTTTCGAAGATGTCATATTTTTGCTGATCGTAGCGGGCGACGTTCACCGGCTGGCCGAAGAACATCGGTTCCAGAAGTTGGTTATTTTTCGTCTGTGAAAAAGTGGTGTATGCCATTGATGTGAATCCTTTGTGGGATGAGTGCCGGATGGCGTTACAAGCACCCTTTCCGGCCTACAAACCAAGCTACTGTAGGCCGGGTGAGCCTGGTGCCACCCGGCATCGTTCATCAGATCTTACATGCGCCGCTTTCGCAGCCATCGTCCTGAATGGACGGCACCAGATCGTCCTGAGAATCTTCCGCACCGTCACGGGTGTTTTGATAATACAGCGTTTTGACACCAAATTTGTAGGCGGTGAGCAGGTCTTTCAGTAACTGCTGCATCGGTACTTTTCCGGATGGGAAGCGCGACGGATCATAGTTGGTGTTGGCGGAAATCGACTGATCGATAAATTTCTGCATGATACCTACCAGTTGCAGATAGCCATCGTTGTTCGGCATTTCCCACAGCAGTTCGTACGCGTCGTGCAGGTGTTCGTAGTCCGGCACGACCTGGCGCAGAATACCGTCTTTCGACGCTTTGATGCTCACATAGCCGCGCGGTGGTTCAATACCGTTGGTGGCGTTAGAGATCTGCGAAGAGGTCTCCGATGGCATCAGGGCTGACAGCGTGGAGTTACGCAGACCGTGCGTTTTGATGGATTCGCGCAGTTGTTCCCAGTCCAGATGCAGCGGCTCGTTGACAATAGCATCGAGATCTTTTTTATAGGTATCGATCGGCAGAATACCTTTGGAGTAGGTCGTTTCGTTAAACCACGGGCACGCGCCTTGCTCTTTCGCCAGCTCGTTAGAGGCTTTCATCAGGTAATACTGAATGGCTTCAAAGGTTTTGTGAGTCAGGTTGTTCGCGCTGCCGTCAGAATAACGCTTACCGTTTTTCGCCAGCCAGTAGGCGTAGTTGATCACGCCAATACCCAGCGTACGGCGACCCATCGCGCCGCGTTTGGCGGCAGGAATCGGATAATCCTGATAATCGAGCAGCGCATCCAGCGCGCGCACCGCCAATTCGGCCAGCTCTTCCAGCTCGTCCAGGCTGTTGATAGCACCGAGGTTAAATGCGGACAGCGTACACAGCGCAATTTCGCCGTTTTCGTCGTTAACGTCGGTCAGCGGTTTGGTCGGCAGGGCGATTTCCAGGCACAGGTTAGACTGGCGCACCGGAGCGACAATTGGATCAAACGGGCTATGGGTGTTGCAGTGGTCAACGTTCTGAATATAGATACGCCCGGTAGAGGCACGTTCCTGCATCATCAGTGAGAACAGCTCAACGGCTTTCACGCGTTGCTTGCGGATACTGTCGTCGTTTTCATATTTGGTGTACAGACGTTCGAATTCGTCCTGGTCAGCGAAGAACGCATCATACAGGCCTGGAACGTCGGACGGGCTGAACAGCGTGATGTCGCCGCCCTTCAGCAGACGGGTGTACATCAGTTTGTTGATCTGTACGCCGTAGTCCATGTGACGCACGCGGTTGCCTTCGACGCCACGGTTGTTTTTCAGGACCAGCAGGCTTTCAACTTCCAGGTGCCACATTGGGTAGAACAGCGTTGCAGCACCGCCGCGTACGCCGCCCTGGGAGCAGGATTTTACCGCGGTCTGGAAGTGCTTGTAGAACGGAATACAACCGGTGTGGAACGCTTCACCGCCGCGGATCGGGCTACCCAGCGCACGGATGCGACCGGCGTTGATACCGATGCCGGCGCGCTGGGAAACGTATTTCACAATCGCGCTGGAGGTGGCGTTGATGGAGTCCAGGCTGTCGCCGCACTCGATCAGTACGCAGGAGCTGAACTGACGGGTAGGGGTGCGCACGCCGGACATAATCGGCGTCGGCAGCGAAATTTTAAACGTAGAAACGGCGTCGTAGAAACGTTTTACGTATTGCAGACGCGTTTCACGCGGATAGTTAGAGAACAGGCAGGCCGCTACCAGAATGTAGAGGAACTGCGCGCTTTCATAAATCTCACCGGTAACACGGTTTTGTACCAGGTATTTACCTTCTAACTGCTTCACCGCAGCGTAGGAGAAGGTCATATCGCGGTCGTGTACGATGAACGAGTCCATCTGCTTGAACTCTTCTTCCGTGTAGTCTTCCAGCAGATGATTGTCGTATTTGCCCATTTCAACCATTTTCACGACATGGTCGAACAGTTTCGGCGGTTCAAACTCGCCGTAGGCTTTTTTGCGCAGATGGAAAATCGCCAGGCGAGCAGCCAGGTACTGATAATCCGGTGCCTCGCGGGAGATCAGGTCGGCGGCAGCTTTGATGATTGTTTCATGGATATCGGATGTCTTGATACCGTCATAAAACTGAATGTGGGAGCGCAACTCGACCTGAGAAATCGATACGTTATTCAGTCCTTCTGCCGCCCAATCCAGAACTCGGTGGATTTTGTCGAGATTGATGCGCTCTGTACTACCATCACGCTTTGTCACCAGCAGACTCTGATTCATGTGGTTTTTTACCTGTCCGTGAAAGAAAAAATATCCCCCATATTATCCACAAAGTCATGTTGTGACTAAGTCTGTGGATAAATACTATATGTAGGGGTTGTTTGATAAAGTAGACGCTATATGGTGAGTATTCTAGTAGGGATTCTTTTCAGTACAAGAGTTGATTTTGAGGTTAAATTGAGGTTGCAAAAGGGTAATAATCGCTAAGTGCGCGTCTTATAAGGCCTGGCGAGGATGTCAATAATTGAGAAAAAAAATAGAAAATTTGATCGAGTGCTGATTTCTTCATCTAAGGCAAGGTAAGTTCTTATGACCTGGCGCAAAAATTGCCCTGACGATCCTACTCAGGATTGGTAGGCGATGCGCAGGCCCGAAAGCTGCGCACTATCAGGTACGGTGCCGGATTGCGGCGTTGCACGCCTTATCCGGCCGGGTGGAGGAGGTTAATCTGCTTGCGCGGTAGTGTGTAGCATATAGTTCACATCAACGCCGGGGCCGAGTTTAAAACTGTTGGTGATCGGGTTGTAGTGCAGGCCGGTCATATGACGCTCTTTCAGCACGGTCTGGTCAACCCACTCTAACAGTTCAGCCGGCTTAATGAATTTTTTCACATCATGCGTACCTTTCGGCACCATACGCAAAATATATTCCGCGCCGACCACCGCCATTAGCCAGGATTTGCCGTTGCGATTAAGCGTGGAGAAAAACACTTCGCCGCCCGGTTTGACCAGTCTGGCGCAGGCCCTGACCACCGACTGCGGGTCCGGTACGTGTTCCAGCATTTCCATGCAGGTCACAACGTCATACTGATGCGCATGTTTTTCCGCATGTTCTTCAACCGTTTCTTGAACGTATTCCACCTGGATGCCACTCTCCAGCGCATGTAGTTTTGCTACCTGTAACGGTTCAAAGCCCATGTCCAGCCCGGTGACGGTTGCGCCCTCGCGCGCCATGCTTTCCGCCAGAATGCCGCCGCCGCAGCCGACGTCGAGTACCTTTTTACCAAACAGGCCGCCTGAGCGCTCCGTGATGTAGCCCAGGCGCAGCGGGTTAATACGGTGCAGTGGCTTAAATTCACCCTCAAGATCCCACCAGCGTGACGCGACTGCTTCAAACTTGGCAATTTCTTCCTGATCAACGTTGTGAGTTACCGGAGGTTTTTCGGCATTCATTGGGGCTTCTACTCCTAAATTTGCGATGCAAATGAGTATATCAGCCTGACGGGATGAATAAAGCCTCTGTCAGGGGGAATCCATTTACCTGAATCTGCACGGATGTGTTATAATTTGCGACCTTTGAATCCGGGATACAGTAGAGGGATAGCGGTTAGATGAGCGACCTTGCGAGAGAAATTACACCGGTCAACATTGAGGAAGAGCTGAAGAGCTCCTATCTGGATTATGCGATGTCGGTCATTGTTGGCCGTGCGCTGCCGGACGTCCGAGATGGCCTGAAGCCGGTTCACCGTCGCGTACTTTACGCCATGAACGTATTGGGCAACGACTGGAATAAAGCCTATAAAAAATCTGCCCGTGTCGTTGGTGACGTAATCGGTAAATACCACCCTCATGGTGATACCGCCGTTTACGACACCATTGTTCGTATGGCGCAGCCATTCTCCTTGCGTTACATGCTGGTAGATGGTCAGGGTAACTTTGGTTCTGTCGATGGCGACTCCGCAGCGGCGATGCGTTATACGGAAATCCGTATGTCGAAAATCGCCCATGAGCTGATGGCTGACCTGGAAAAAGAAACGGTGGATTTCGTCGATAACTACGACGGCACCGAACAAATTCCTGACGTCATGCCAACCAAAATTCCTAACCTGCTGGTGAACGGCTCGTCCGGTATCGCGGTAGGTATGGCGACCAACATTCCGCCGCACAACCTGACGGAAGTGATCAACGGCTGCCTGGCATACATAGACGATGAAGACATCAGCATTGAAGGGCTGATGGAACATATTCCGGGTCCGGACTTCCCGACCGCCGCGATCATCAACGGTCGTCGTGGTATTGAAGAAGCCTACCGTACCGGCCGTGGCAAAGTGTACATCCGCGCACGCGCGGAAGTCGAAGCGGATGCCAAAACTGGCCGTGAAACCATCATCGTCCATGAAATTCCGTATCAGGTGAACAAAGCGCGCCTGATCGAGAAAATCGCCGAGCTGGTAAAAGACAAACGCGTTGAAGGTATCAGCGCGCTGCGTGACGAGTCTGACAAAGACGGTATGCGCATCGTGATTGAAGTGAAACGCGACGCAGTCGGGGAAGTGGTTCTGAACAACCTCTACTCCCAGACCCAACTGCAGGTTTCTTTCGGTATCAACATGGTTGCGTTGCACCATGGACAGCCGAAAATCATGAACCTGAAAGATATTATTGCTGCGTTTGTACGTCACCGCCGTGAAGTCGTAACCCGCCGTACTATCTTTGAACTGCGTAAAGCCCGCGACCGTGCGCACATCCTTGAAGCACTGGCGATTGCGCTGGCGAACATCGATCCGATCATCGAACTGATCCGCCGTGCGCCGACCCCGGCAGAAGCGAAAGCAGCGCTGGTCGCGCGTTCGTGGGAGCTGGGTAACGTTTCTGCCATGCTGGAACGTGCCGGCGATGATGCCGCACGTCCTGAATGGCTGGAACCGGAATTTGGCGTGCGTGACGGTCAGTACTACCTGACTGAACAGCAGGCCCAGGCCATTCTGGATCTGCGTTTGCAGAAACTGACCGGCCTTGAGCACGAAAAACTGCTCGACGAATATAAAGAGCTGCTGGAGCAGATCGCTGAACTGCTGCACATTTTGGGCAGCGCCGATCGTCTGATGGAAGTCATCCGTGAAGAGATGGAGCTGATTCGTGAACAGTTCGGCGACGCACGTCGGACCGAAATCACCGCGAACAGCGCTGACATCAACATCGAAGATCTGATTAGCCAGGAAGATGTTGTCGTGACCTTGTCTCATCAGGGCTACGTGAAATATCAGCCGTTAACCGATTACGAAGCGCAGCGTCGTGGCGGTAAAGGCAAATCTGCAGCACGAATTAAAGAAGAAGACTTTATCGACCGCCTGCTGGTGGCCAACACCCATGACACGATCCTCTGCTTCTCCAGCCGCGGTCGTTTGTACTGGATGAAGGTTTATCAGTTGCCGGAAGCAAGCCGTGGTGCGCGTGGACGTCCTATCGTCAACCTGCTGCCACTGGAAGCTAACGAACGTATCACCGCAATTCTGCCAGTACGTGAGTACGAAGAAGGCGTCAACGTCTTTATGGCAACCGCTAGCGGTACCGTGAAGAAAACAGCGCTGACTGAGTTCAGCCGTCCGCGTTCAGCCGGTATCATTGCGGTTAACCTGAACGAAGGCGATGAGCTGATTGGCGTCGACCTGACGTCTGGCAGTGACGAAGTTATGCTGTTCTCTGCTGCCGGTAAAGTGGTGCGCTTCAAAGAGGGGGCTGTTCGTCCGATGGGACGTACCGCGACCGGCGTACGCGGTATCAAACTGGCGGAAAGTGACAGCGTGGTATCGCTGATCGTTCCGCGCGGTGAAGGTGCTATCCTGACCGTTACCCAGAACGGCTACGGTAAGCGTACAGCGGCGGAAGAGTATCCGACCAAGTCTCGTGCGACCCAGGGCGTTATCTCCATCAAAGTCACCGAGCGCAACGGTTCCGTTGTCGGCGCAGTGCAGGTTGAAGATACCGACCAGATCATGATGATCACCGATGCAGGTACGCTGGTGCGTACTCGCGTGTCGGAAATCAGCGTGGTAGGACGTAACACCCAGGGCGTGATCCTCATCCGTACTGCGGAAGATGAAAACGTTGTGGGTCTGCAACGCGTTGCTGAACCGGTTGATGATGAAGAGCTCGACTCCATCGACGGTAGCGCTGCTGAAGGGGACGAGGATATCGCGCCTGAAGCGGAAAGCGATGACGATGCAGCGGACGACGCTGAAGAGTAATTAAGACGTGATAAAAAGGGCCGGAAATATCCGGCCCTTTTTTTTAATTCATTCGCTCCACTATCATCGCAATGCCCTGACCGCCGCCGATGCACAGTGTGGCCAGTCCAAGCGTTTGATCCCGTGCCTGTAGCGCATGCAGCAGCGTCACCAGTATTCGCGCGCCGCTGGCGCCAATAGGGTGTCCCAGCGCAATTGCCCCACCGTTGACGTTAACCTTTTGCGGATCAAATCCCAGCGTTTTACCAACGGCAAGAAACTGAGCAGCAAATGCTTCGTTGGCTTCGATCAGATCGATATCAGAAAGCTGTAAGCCGCTCAGTTGCAGTGCCTTCAGCGTAGCGGGAACCGGCCCCATCCCCATCATAGCCGGAGCTACACCGCCACTGGCCCAGGCTTTGATTCGTGCCAATGGCTTCAGCCCAGCCTCCAGTGCTGCGGACTCTTCCATTATCACTAATGCCGCTGCACCGTCGTTGATCCCCGAGGCGTTACCTGCGGTGACGGTTCCTGCTTTATCGAATGCTGGACGCAATGCGGCGAGGCCTTCGGTCGTCGAGTCAGCTTTGGGGAATTCGTCACGCTCAACGATGATGGTTTTCTTCCGTGATGACACGCTGACGGGCACGATTTCAGCCTCAAATGCGCCAGACTCGATTGCGGCAACGGCTTTACGCTGTGATTGCAGAGCCAGTTCATCCTGCATTTCGCGGCTGATGCCATACTCTTTGGCAACATTTTCTGCAGTGATCCCCATGTGGTAACCATGCTCGGCGCAGATCAGGCCATCGCGCAGAATCACGTCGGACAATTGCCCGTCACCGAGGCGATAGCCCCAGCGGGCTTTTGCGTCTAACAGGTAGGGGGCCAGGCTCATGTTTTCCATCCCACCCGCGACGATCGCCTGGGCTTGTCCGGCCTTGATAGCGAGGGCGGCAAGCGCCACGCTTTTCAGGCCAGAGCCGCACACTTTGTTGACGGTAAAGCCGCAAACGGTGTCGGACAGGCCGCTTTTTAATAATGCCTGACGCGCTGGGTTTTGCCCGAGTCCTGACTGCAGCACGTTGCCCATAATCACCTCGTCCACGCGCTGTGGGTCAAGGTGCGCGCGTTCAAGAGCGGCTCTAATGACGGTTGATCCAAGCTCGACGGCACCCGTAGTTGCCAGTGCGCCGTTAAAACTGCCGATTGCGGTACGTGCCGCGCTGACGATGACACAGTTTTTCATTTTTCAGTTCCTTTAATTAAGTTGTTGCCGTCAGAACAAGGTCAATCCAATAACAAAAATGACGCCGGAGAAGAGTAGGGCGGTGATGCAGTAGCCCATAATGTCGCGTACTCCGAGACCGGCGATGGCCAGCGCGGGTAGCGCCCAGAACGGTTGTGCCATGTTCATCCACTGCTCACCGTAGGCGATGGCCATGACTGATTTGCCAAGATCGGCACCCAGCGCCTGAGCGGCAGGCATGACGAACGGTCCCTGAATAACCCAATGGCCACCGCCGGATGGCACGGCAAAGTTAATCAGGGCTGAACTGAAGAAAGTCATCAGTGGGAAGGTATCTTTGTTGGCAACGTTGATGAAAAATTCAGTAATGAGCCCACCGAGGCCGGAGTGCTCCATCATCAACTGAATGCCGGCATAGAAGGGGAATTGCACCAGAATCCCGGCGGTACTCCATGCGGCAGCACTAACGGCACGCATATAGGCCATCGGCGTTTTGTGCAGCAGCAGACCGGCAATCATAAACATCAGGTTGACGGTGTTGATGGTGATGTTGAAACCTTTCTCGGCAAAGTAGATACCCAGATAGGCAATCCCTAATGCACCGATGATCAGCGCCAGAATGCGGCTCTCTTCCAGTTTTTCAGATGGCGGCGCATCCGGCGGCAGTTTCTTTTGAAAATCAGCTTCTTCCAATAAAAGTTTTGGATCGATGCTCACCACATCTGAAGGTTTTGGCGTCATCATCCGGGTGATAAACGGCATCACCACAATCAGGCCGAGCGTGATGAAAATATTGAAGCCGGTGAACAGGGTATCCGCGACAGGAATGAGGCCCGCTACGTGCTCGACCGGGTTGCCAGGCGTTGCCGCCAGCAAAGGCATTGAGCCGGAGAAGCCGCCGCCCCAGGTCAGGAACCCGATGTAGGCGCAGGCAATCAGTAACGGATAATCGGAACCCGGTACCCGACGAGCAACTTCGCGGGCGAACATCGCCCCGACCACCAGACCAAATCCCCAGTTAATAACGCAGGCAACTGAACCAAAAAAAGTCACCAGCATGACGCCCTGAGCGGGGGTTTTGGCGGCGGATGCCGCCGTACGCAGCAGGCTTTTCACCGGCCCGGAACTGGCTAACGCATGGCCGGTTACGATGATCAGCGCCATCTGCATACCAAACGCCAGCAGGTTCCAGAAACCGTCACCCCAGAATTTCACCATGCTGATGGGGGTCTGCGGCGTTAACCACAGCGCGATGCCAAAGGTCAGCAACGTTAATAACATGGCGAAAATCAGTGGGTCGGGCAGCCAGCGGCTGACTACCCGTGTCATAAAGCGAGCGATGCGGCCAATCATGCGTCACCTCGCAGGATGCGCAGATCGTCGGCAATTTCAAACTGTGCTTCGGTTTTTTCACATAGCGTGGCGATGTCGCATCCTTCGATGATTTCAGTCAGCCACATCTTGCCATCTATAAAGCGGAATACAGCCAGCTCGGTGACCAGCATATGCACAGCATGCTGTGCAGTGAGCGGCATGGTGCATTGACGCAGGATTTTTGCGGAGCCGTCTTTTGCGCAATGCTCCATGGCGATAATGACTTTACGCGCACCGGTCACCAGATCCATTGCGCCACCCATGCCGGGCACCATCTTGCCGGGAACCACCCAGTTGGCGAGGTTTGCCTGCTCATCGACCTGCAACCCGCCAAGCACACAGGCATCAACATGACCACCGCGAATCAACGCGAACGACATGGCGCTATCAAACATCGCCGCGCCCGGCAAAATACCGCACGGTTGGCCGCCCGCGTTCACCAGGTCAGGATGGGCGGTGGTGACTGGGCCCAGTCCCAGAAAACCGTTCTCAGATTGCAGCGTAATGTGAATATCAGCAGGTAAGTAGTTAGCTACCATCGTTGGCAGGCCGATACCTAAGTTGACGATATCGCCATCGCGAAGTTCTTGCGCCACCCGGCGCGCAATACGTTGTTTAGCATCCATGATTAGCTCTCCTGTGGAATGACGATATGGTCGATAACGGCGCCGGGGGTCACAATCTGGTCAGGCTGCAGCTCCCCTGTTTCAACCATTTCGTCCGGTTCGACCAGCGTGATATCAGCGGCGAGGGCAATCAGAGGGTTAAAGTTACGGGCGCTGAGCTGGTAGGTGAGGTTGCCAAGCATGTCAGAGCGGTGGGCGCGAATAAGCGCTAAATCGGCGCGTAATGGGCGTTCAAGCAGCCAGGTTTTACCCTCAAGCGTCATGGTTTGCTTGCCTTCTTCCACGATGGTGCCAACGCCAGTGGGGGTCAGAAAGCCGCCAAGACCCGCGCCGCCGCAGCGAATCTGCTCGATCAGGGTACCTTGCGGAACCAGCTGTACATCCATCTCGCCGGCAATCATGCGACGACCGGTTTCCGGGTTTGTACCAATGTGCGAGGCAATCACTTTGCTCACCCGCCCATTGACGATCAGGGGGCCGATACCGGTATCGACAAAGGCGGTATCGTTAGCAATCAGTGTCAGATCTCTGACGCCGGATTCCAGCAGGGCTTCAACCAGACGAGGTGGTGTGCCAACGCCCATAAAACCACCGACCATGATGGTCATGCCGTCACGAAAGAAGCCCGCAGCGTCTTGTAAGGTAATCAGTTTTGTTTTCATTATGTTTCCCTTTTTGCATACTCCATTTTGGGTACGCTCAGGGAATTGCAAGCAAGGTGCCAGAATGACTAAAGAAACGTATTAATGTTTAGTTGATTGAATTTATTGGTTTATTTTTATGGTCTTGGTGAAAGGAGACCACGAGGGGTTATGCAGAATTTTGCGCAGTGTGCAAAATTCTGCATAGCAAATTTGCGTATCAGGAACCCGATGGGTCGATGCCGTACTCTTGTAATTTATACATTAAAGCGCGACGGCTAATTCCCAGCATCAGCGCCGTGCGGGTGCGATTGCCGTCCTGATTGTCGAGGACTTCGAGGATAATTCGTTTTTCCTCACGCTTAATCTCTTCTTTCAGATTGCGTTCCCCGGAGTAAGTCGGTTTTGTTTCTGTTGTGGCGCTAACCGGGTTGCGCAACGGGTCGGGGAGATCGTCGGCAAAGATCACCGCGCCGGTATTCATAACGACTGCACGTTCGATGACGTTTGACAGTTCGCGAATGTTACCGGGCCAGGGCCAGGCGGTGAGGATCGACATCGCCGTCGGGTCGATTTCGATAATATCCCGCTGATTTTCAGAGCTGAATTTTTGTAAAAAGTGGTTTGCTAATAAGGTAATATCTTCACGACGCTCGCGTAAGGGCGGCAAAGTCAGATGGATAACGTTGAGCCGGTAAAACAGGTCTTCGCGAAACGTTCCTTCCTTCACCATCGTTTGCAGACAGCGGTTGGTGGCGGCGACGATTCGAATGTCAACGCGAATGGTCTGGTGCCCGCCGATGCGTTCAAACTCCCTCTCCTGCAAAATGCGCAGCAGTTTGGCCTGCAGCACCAGCGGCATCTCGCCAATTTCATCAAGCAATAAAGTTCCCTGATGAGCGCGTTCGAACAATCCCTGGCGTAATGTCTGTGCCCCGGTAAACGCGCCTTTTTCGTGACCAAATAGCTCGCTTTCTAACAACGACTCCGGCAGAGCCGCGCAGTTAATTTTGATAAAGGGGCCATTGGCGCGTTTGCTGTTGTAGTGAATGGCGCGGGCGATCAGCTCTTTTCCTGTGCCGCTTTCACCGCTAATCAACACGTTTGCCTGGGAGAGGGCGATTTTCGCCGTGTCTTTACAGATATCCATCATACGCGGGCTGGTGGTCAGAATATGTCCCCACTGCCAGCTGGTGGTCAACGCTTTATGCAGATTGCGGATTTCCTGTTTCATCTCCTGCAGTTGCAATGCGCGTTGAATCACCATGCTTAGCTCGTCGAGATCAAAGGGCTTAATCACGTAGTCGAATGCGCCGCTACGTAAAGCTTCTACTGCGGTTTCTACTTCAGCGTAAGCGGTCATCAGAATGACGGGGATCCGTGGTTGCTGCGTGCGCATAACTTTCAGCGCGTCGATACCGTCCATCTCCGGCATGCGAATGTCCATCAGCACCACGTCTGGCTGCGTTTCGCTAAACAGGCTCAGCGCGGCTTTCCCGTCGCTGGCGCAATGTGTCTCATGCCCTTGCAGGGAAAATGCGGTGGCAAGCATACGGCGAACATTTTCTTCATCATCAACGATGAGAATACGATAGGTCGTTTTCATTCTGACGGATTTCCCTGCGGGTTAAGAGGTAAAATCAGAGTGAATATCGCCCCGCAGCCAGGCTGGCTGGTTACGTGGATATCCCCCTGATGCGCGTTGATGATGCGCTGGCTCAGCGCCAGTCCAAGACCGGTGCCTGATGCTTTTGTCGTAAAAAAGGGATCGAATATTTTCTTCTGTATGGCGAGATCGATACCGTTGCCATTATCTTCAATCATCACGGCCTGTTGCGAGGCCGAGTATTGCCAGGTACGGATGCGAATTTCGCCTCGCGCAGCGATCGCCTGCACCGCATTGATTAAAATATTGAGGATCACCTGTTTGAGAAGCTCGCGATCGGCGACGATCGGCGGCAGGCTGGGATCTAATTCCGTTGTAAAGGCGATCCGTGCCTGCAGGCCAGCGGTTTGCACCAGGATTAGCGTCTCTTCAATGAGCGCATTGAGCCGAATCTGTTGCCACTGGCTTTGTCGTGGGCGAGAGAAATCTAACAGTTGTTGAATAACTTTATTGATGGAATCAATTTCATTCAGCACAACAGATAAATATTCCTGATGTTCCGGCAGCGAGGTTTGCTGGCGGATGATCTGGACGTAGCCACGAATTGCAGTCAGCGGGTTTCGCACTTCATGCGCGACGCCGGCCATCAGCTCACCCAGGGTGGCAAGCCTTTCGGTTTGCGCCAGTCGACGCTGGGTCTCTTTACGGGCGGTTAAATCGGAGAAAATAACCAGCGCGCCAATCAGCTCGCCGTGTGCGTTATGGATCCGACTGGTGGTTACACTGATCTCAATGGTGCGTTCTCGTCCTGGAAAGCTAATCTCCTGGGCCACATGTTCAGTACCGTGCTCAAGGGTGTCCAGTACCGGGCTATAAAACTGCGTATTGGCAAAGAGCGTCGCATAGGGCTGTCCGACCAGCTCATGCAGCGTGTAGCCCGTTATCTGTTCTGCCGCCGGGTTCATGGTGGTAACGTCGCCTTGCCTGTCGATGGCGATCACGCCATCTGCGGCATTTTCAATGATCAGATCGTTAAGGGTTTTGGTTTCCCGTAGCGTTTGTGCCAGCGCATTGACGCTACGGCTGATTTGTCCCAACTCGCCGGGGAGTTCAGGCAGTCGGGTAGGGGTTTTTTGTGCCAGCGTGGAAAGCCCATCGGTGATGATGTCGATATTCGCACTGAGTCGGCGTGAGAAGTGCACGATGAGCAGCAGGCTACAGATGAGCCCGGCAACCAGTACGGCAATAATCCTGACATCCATTCTCCAGGCCTGCTGGCGGATATCTTCGGTGAGCTCATTGGCCCAGATATACCCAATAACCTCTCCCTGGCGCGCTATTGGGATCATCGAGTTGAGTATGTCGCCGCGAACCTGTCGCCCGGAATAGACCACAGGCGCGTTGCTACTCATCACTTCGCGTCCGGGATGATCCTCGGTGATGGTGATACCTACGTTGCCTTGGTAAAGCGCGGAGGGGGCGTAGGTGATAATGGCATCCAGCGCTTTGTGATAATACCCGGCGCCAATGCCGGGAAACGCTTGCGTAATGCGCTCGGTGATGGGGGCCAACTCTTGATTAAGCGCGCGAATGCGTGCTTCACGCGGCAAATTTGGGTAGTGACTAAAGCGGTCGCCCAGCGCATCGTTTAGCAGGGTTATCACCGATGACAGTTTTTTCTCTTTTTCAGATAAGACTGCTGAACGGCCTTCAGTTTCTACGATATAACCTATAGATATCGTCGGAATGATGACCATCAGGATGGCCATCATGATCATTTGGTTGCGTAATCGTCGTGGGTATAACCGACGAGCCAGCCATCTCAGGTCGCGCATTCTGACATCCGTGCAGTGTTTTTCAGGCAAACGACGATTATCACGGGTTAAGACAATGGTTTCAGAGCGGTGTATCATATTCCCGTAAAGAGAGGGCATTGCGACGCCGGACATTTACCGCTACCTTAACCACACTCTATTAATGCCCTGAGGCGGAGCTTCGCCCCTTTGAAATACCTTGCTTCCGTTCATTCAACGCTAAAAGTCTCACGCTATCTGTTCAGGGCGTTGGCGCTCCTGATCTGGGGGCTAATCGCATTTGCCTCCGTTTTCTACATCGTGAATGCGCTGCACCAGAGAGAGTCCGAGATTCACCAGGAGCTTAACCTCAGTTCCGATCAGGCCCAACGTTACATTCAGCGCACCTCTGATGTGATTAAAGAGCTGAAATATATCGCGGAGAATCGCTTAACGGCGGAAAACGGCGTGATGTCGTTGCGCGCGCGAGATGATAAAACTGCCGTGCCAAACTTCGAGCCGCTGTTTGCCGACTCCGACTGCTCGGTGATGGGCAACGCCTGGCGAGGTTCTCTGGAATCGCTGGCGTGGTTTATGCGCTACTGGCGGGATAACTTTTCCGCGGCCTATGATTTGAATCGTGTGTTCCTGATCGGCAGCGACAACCTTTGCATGGCCAATTTCGGTCTGCGTGATATGCCTGTCGAACGTGACGGGGCGTTGAAGGCGCTGCATGAGCGCATTATTAAGTATCGCAATGCACCGCAGGACGAAAACGGTAATAACCTGTTCTGGATTAGCCAGGGGCCGCGGCCGGGGATAGGCTATTTCTATGCGCTGACGCCGGTTTATCTCGCTAATCGCCTGCAGGCGCTGTTGGGTGTGGAACAGCCTATCCGCATGGAGAACTTTTTCACGCCGGGCAGTTTGCCGATGGGAGTGACCATCCTTGATGAAAATGGTCATGCGCTGATTTCGCTCACCGGCCCCGAGGGGAATATTAAGGCTGAACCTCGCTGGATGCAGGAGCGCTCCTGGTTTGGCTATACGTCGGGTTTTCACGAACTGGTGCTGAAGAAAAACCTGCCCCCGTCATCGCTAAGCATTGTTTATTCAGTACCGGTCGACCTGGTGCTGGAGCGGATCCGCATGATGATCCTGAACGCTATTCTGCTGAATGTGCTGGTTGGCGCGGCGTTATTTATGCTCACGCGCATGTATGAGCGGCGCATTTTTATTCCTGCGGAAAGCGATGCCCAGCGTCTGGAAGAGCACGAGCAGTTTAACCGTAAAATCGTGGCTTCTGCGCCGGTTGGGATTTGTATTCTGCGTACGATAGATGGCATTAACATCCTGAGTAATGAGCTGGCGCACACCTATCTCAACATGCTGACGCATGAAGACCGGCAACGGTTAACGCAAATTATCTGCGGCCAGCAGGTCAATTTTGTTGATGTGCTGACCAGCAACAATACCAATCTGCAAATCAGCTTTGTGCACTCGCGCTATCGTAATGAAAACGTGGCAATTTGCGTGCTGGTTGACATCAGCGCGCGCGTTAAAATGGAAGAGTCGTTGCAGGAGATGGCGCAGGCGGCGGAGCAGGCGAGCCAGTCCAAATCGATGTTCCTTGCGACGGTAAGCCACGAGCTGCGTACACCGCTGTATGGCATTATCGGTAACCTTGATTTGTTGCAAACCAAAGAGTTACCCAACGGAGTGGATCGCCTGGTGACGGCGATGAACAACTCTTCCAGCCTGCTGTTGAAGATTATCAGCGATATTCTCGATTTCTCGAAAATTGAATCTGAACAGCTGAAGATTGAACCGCGCGAGTTTTCACCGCGTGAAGTAATGAATCATATTACGGCTAACTATCTGCCGCTGGTGGTTCGCAAACAGCTGGGGTTGTACTGCTTTATCGACCCGAATGTACCGGTGGCGCTCAATGGTGATCCGATGCGTTTGCAGCAGGTGATTTCCAATCTGCTGAGTAATGCTATCAAGTTTACCGATACCGGCTGCATTGTGCTGCACGTGCAGTGTAACGAAGACTATCTCAGTATTCGCGTACGTGATACCGGGGTTGGGATCCCAGCCAAAGAGGTCGTCCGCTTGTTCGATCCTTTCTTCCAGGTGGGAACCGGCGTACAGCGTAATTTCCAGGGAACCGGTCTTGGTTTGGCTATCTGTGAAAAACTGATCAGCATGATGGATGGGGATATTTCCGTCGATTCTGAACCGGGAATGGGTAGCCAGTTTATGCTGCGTATTCCGCTTTATGGCGCGCAGTACCCGCTGAAAAAAGGTATCGAAGGACTTGTTGGCAAACGTTGCTGGCTGGCGGTGCGTAACGCGTCGCTGTACCAGTTTATTGAATCCAGTCTGGCGCGTAACGGGATGACGGTGCAGTGCTATGAGGGACAGCAACCGGATGCAGATGACCTGCTGATTGCCGACGATGTGCTGGAGCAGGCGTGGCAGGGACGCGCCGCGGTTATTTTCTGCCGTCGTCATATCGGTATTCCGCTGGAAAGGGGGCCTGGGGAGTGGGTGCACAGCGTGGCATCGCCTCACGAATTGCCCGCGCTGTTGGCGCATATCTACAGCCTTGAGCTGAGCAGTGAAGAGCTTTCAACGGCGTTGCCAGCCCCGGATAAAGTTGCTGCAACTAACGATGACATGATGATTCTGGTAGTCGACGATCATCCTATCAACAGGCGTTTACTGGCCGATCAGTTGGGATCGTTGGGGTATCAGTGTAAAACCGCAAATGACGGCGTGGACGCACTCAATGTACTGAGTAAAAACCATATCGACATCGTGCTGAGCGACGTTAACATGCCGAACATGGATGGTTATCGTCTGACCCAGCGTATTCGCCAGTTAGGATTAACCCTGCCGGTTGTCGGCGTGACGGCCAACGCGCTGGCTGAAGAGAAGCAGCGTTGTCTGGAGTCAGGTATGGATAGCTGTCTGTCTAAGCCGGTGACGTTAGATGTATTGAAGCAGACGCTGACGGTCTATGCGGAAAGAGTGAGAAAGGCGCGGGAATAAAAGAGGCCGGATGGGGACGTTTGCCTTATCTGGCCTACGGAACACGCACAACATCGTGTCATTCGTAGGCCTGATAAACGCCGTGCCATCAGGCACGTCGATGTTAAAAGAATTACTCTTTGTCTGAAGGACTCAGCGTGACGGAAGAAAGGTAATTCAACAGGGCGATATCGTTTTCCACACCGAGTTTCATCATTGCCGACTTTTTCTGGCTGCTGATGGTTTTAATACTGCGGTTGAGTTTTTTCGCGATTTCAGTAACCAGGAAACCTTCGGCAAACAGGCGCAGAACTTCGCTCTCTTTCGGTGACAGACGTTTGTCGCCGTAACCGCTGGCGCTGATTTTTTCCAGCAGACGAGAAACGCTTTCCGGGGTGAATTTCTTACCCTTCTGCAGCGCGGCAAGCGCTTTCGGCAGATCTGTTGGCGCGCCTTGCTTCAGGACAATTCCTTCAATATCGAGATCCAGTACCGCGCTCAGGATTGCCGGGTTGTTGTTCATGGTGAGAACAATAATCGACAGGCTCGGGAAATGGCGCTTGATATACTTAATTAACGTGATCCCGTCACCGTATTTATCTCCCGGCATGGAGAGGTCGGTAATCAACACATGAGCATCTAACTTAGGCAAATTGTTGATCAGTGCAGTGGAGTCTTCAAATTCGCCGACAACGTTTACCCACTCGATTTGCTCAAGTGATTTACGAATACCGAACAGTACAATCGGGTGGTCATCGGCAATAATTACGTTCATAGTGTTCATGTATTGGGCTACCTTGCTACAGCAAGCTCTTGACGTAATCGTCAATGTCGCTGATGTATTTTTCTATACCTGGAGCATCTTTCTCTTGAATAAGATGTTCCAGCGCTTCACATAACTGCTTGCCGGGTACCAGATTAAGCATGGCAAACACGCCTTTCAGGCGATGGGCCGTTTGGGCTAACGCAGCGAAATCGCTGGTTGCTGCCTCAGTATACAACCTCTTAACATCATCCGGTACTGTGTCTACAAAGAGTGCATAGTAACCACTGGCATGAAGTTCGGCGTTTTCATCTCCGCCGAGGGGGAGTTCCTGGATCTCTTCTTGTGCCAGCTGCTCTTCTATCAGCTCGAGGACAGCTTCCTGCATAGCATTGCTCATATTAAAGTTGACGCGCAGCTGACCAGGGCCAATTTTCCGCACGCCAGACTCATCATCGCTTAAAAGAAGGCCTGAGGCAGTAAGATTAGACGGATTATCTGTTAAAAAGAGATCATATTCTTGACTATTCAACCGCTCATCAGGCGTGATGCAGGTTGCTCCCCAGTTCTCCAGTTGGCGTAATACGATGCTGCGTACGTCATTAGAGGTGACATCAACCATTATGCAGACGTCATCTAACAAACGCTCTTCACTTTCAGCATGTTGATCGTGCAGCGGCATTTTAACATGGACTATATAACGTGTTCCAAGTTCTTCCCGCGCTTTAATGTTCAGGTGTCCACCTAGCTTGCGGGCGAGCTGATCGCATAACCAGAACGTCAGCGGGTTGGCCTTGCTATACCGATCGCCCTGGGTGTCATTGATGAACGGGAAGTGCAGGTTATCAACTTCATTCAATGTGACACCTTGCCCGGTATCCAGAATGCGGAAGGTCAGGCGTTCAGTCTCCGATTCATCCTGGTCGACTTCCAGCGTGATTTTGCCAATTTGCGTGGTGGTTACCGCATATTGGATCAGCAACAGCAAAATACGGCGCAGGGCATCGCGGTCGCCGCGGCGTTCATCATGGGCGCTAAGGTGATTTTTAATCAGTAGCTGCAGCCCTTTACGTTTAATGGCTGGCAGAACCTCCGGAACCACGTCATCAATTAACGACTGCACGGAAAACAGCGTCGATTCACTTTTCCAGGCGTCGCTTTCCAGCAGGTTGGCCAACTGGATTTCATCTACCATACGCACCAGAACGTCTGCCTGATTGGCCAGTTTCTGGCTGTCCGGGCTATTCAGTGCGGCAGCATTAGCGGCAAGTATTTTCGCCGGGTCTTTCAGTGCGCTGCCGATATTCTGCATAAAGGCCGCCCGGGCCTGCTGGTTTTTCTCATACAGTCGCTGCGCTTGCTTCAGCTTCTTATTAACCAGCACTTCGCGGTCCTGGTCACGAATAATAAAGATCTGCGTTCTCGATGAGATCTGGCTGCGGAACAGCCGGATCTCATACAGCTCATTATTGATGGTGGCCTGAATCACCCCCTGATGCTGCTCCGCCATACTGGTAATGTTTTGCAAATTTAAATGCGGTAACAGGTGGTCGGCAATTTTATTGCTGATAACCGTGCGGTTTGCTTCTTGATCGTGCACCAGCAAGCCCAGAGGCAGCAAAGACACTATCTCTTCATTGATGGCGCGCAGAACACGCAGTTCATTATTTGCCGCAAGGTTTGGTGCCACTTCGGTGGAACGGGCAGGGAGGTGGCGAAAGGTGGTATAGCCAAACAGCGCCAGGGCCAACAAAGCAATGTTGAGTAACAGCGGCAGCAGAATGCTTTGCAAGGTGTCGAGCAGCAATGAGCCAAACGGAACCTGCCACACCAGCCGCATATCCGTTGAGTTTAGCGCCGAAGAGATCTCAATTTTACTGTTGTTGAAATTAATGCTGACGCTGTCAGGCGACTCTTTTTCATTCAGATGCTCGGTTGTTGACGTGGCATCTGGAACCAGATGGAAGCTGTCCAGCGGCATGCCGGGTGGGATCAAGTCATTAATCGGCAGGTCAAAGGCGACAACCGTTGCCAGATGTCCAGGCTGATTAAAGGTCGTGCGTAGCGTGAAGTAATGCCCGTTCTGCCACGCCAGACGGCGCAGTGAAGAGAAGCTTTCACGTTCATCCAGCGCATTGGCCTGTTGTAACATTTCCGCGCGCCGTGAGTCGACAATATTACCAATCGTCGACTCTTTAAAACCGGAAGTCAGATCTTTTAGCGGCAGCGTTGAGATAAGGATCAGGCTATTGTCCTGACCATTCAGGTAATACATAGACCACGGAACATTTTCCGCGCCCCACAGCGTATCAAGATAGGTTGAGATGCGTTGGGTCATCTCCAGCGTAGAACTGTCATGGGAACCGAAAATCAGCGCCTCGGTCTTTCTGCGCGGTTTCTCAAGATAATAGACGTCTTGTTTCAGACGCGTTTCCTGCAGTCCTTCTGCACCAGGTGAACTGGCCGTAGCGGCAATATTGTCATAGATTTGCCAGGTCACGTATCGCCAGGTATCGACCCTTTTATGAATGGCATGGGTGATATCGACAATCTGATAGCTCTTATCCTTTAACCAGGTGTTGACGGCGCTCTGGACCATAACGCCCATCATCACCAACAGCACAACGATCAGTAATAAGAAGAAACGGGTAATACTTCCCGGTAGCAGGGAGAATCGGGTAGAAGCCGTTGTGTCAGACTGACTCATTCGTGTTTATGACCTGTTAAACGACGCGAAAGATGATGGGGCAGTATAAAGGGTAATATATGAATTGCCACACTTACACCACGCCGGATGGCCCGCATTTTTTACGCTCCATTCTGTTGCAGCCATCACAATGCAAAGGTGTACAGTGGATAAAGGCGGGTACAAATATTTGTACGGAATGTATACATTTAGCATTAAATAACAAGAAATTATTAATCAGATTTATATCTGAATACGACGCAATGAGATAGTTAATAGTTGTTATAGTTTTGCATCGGTAGCACAGAACGGTAAGTTTTGTGTAAAGAAGGGTAAAAAAAAACCGAACGCGAAGCATTCGGTTGAAATAGGGGTAAACAGACATTCATGAATGAATGACGGTAATAAATAAAGTTAATGATGATAGCGGGTCTATTTTAGTTGCGAGTGAAGATTTTGTTTTGTCATTCAGTGCTATAACTATTTTCAAGGTAACCTATTGATTTTAAATTTAATTAAAATAGTTCTTGATTATTTGTGCTTATTTTGCCTGTTTTTTGATTTTAAAAAAGTTCCCTCGTATTAATATTTTGAAACACCTATGCCGATAAATGAAACACCTTAAAAGTTTTAGTATCATATTCGTGTTGGATTATTCTGTGTTTTTGCGGAGAATGAAGTTGCCGACTGGTTAATGAGCTTAATCAGTATGCAGTGGCATAAAAAAGCAATAAAGGCATATAACAGAGGGTTAATAACATGAAAGTTAAAGTACTGTCCCTCCTGGTACCAGCACTGCTGGTAGCAGGCGCAGCAAATGCGGCTGAAATTTATAACAAAGACGGCAACAAATTAGACCTGTACGGTAAAGTAGACGGTCTGCACTATTTCTCTGATGACTCCACTAAAGATGGCGATCAGACCTATATGCGTATCGGCTTCAAAGGCGAAACCCAAGTTAACGACCAACTGACCGGTTACGGCCAGTGGGAATACCAGATTCAGGGTAACTCCTCTGAAAACGAAAACAACTCCTGGACCCGTGTGGCGTTTGCTGGTCTGAAATTCGCTGACGTAGGATCTTTCGACTACGGTCGTAACTATGGCGTAGTTTACGACGTAACGTCCTGGACCGACGTTCTGCCGGAATTCGGCGGCGACACCTACGGTTCTGACAACTTTATGCAGCAGCGTGGTAACGGCTTCGCGACCTATCGTAACACCGACTTCTTCGGTCTGGTTGATGGCCTGAACTTTGCCCTGCAGTACCAGGGTAAAAACGGTAGCCCGGAAGGCGAAGGTATGACTGGTGTGACCGGCAACGGTCGTGATGCGCTGAGTCAGAACGGCGACGGCGTTGGCGGATCTATCACTTATGATATCGGTGAAGGCTTCGCGCTGGGTACTGCAGTCACCAGCTCCAAACGTACTGACGAGCAGAACCGTCTGAACTTCGGTACCGGTGACCGTGCTGAAACCTACACTGGCGGTCTGAAATACGACGCGAATAACGTTTACCTGGCAGCACAGTACACCCAGACCTACAACGCAACGCGTGCGGGCAACCTGGGCTGGGCTAACAAAGCACAGAACTTTGAAGCTGTTGCGCAGTACCAGTTCGACTTCGGTCTGCGTCCGTCCGTGGCTTACCTGCAGTCCAAAGGTAAAGACCTGAACAATGGTTACGGCGACCAGGATATCCTGAAATATGTTGATGTTGGCGCGACCTACTACTTCAACAAAAACATGTCTACCTATGTTGATTACAAAATCAACCTGCTAGATGACAACCAGTTCACCCGTGATGCTCGCATCTCTACCGATGATATCGTAGCGCTGGGTCTGGTTTACCAGTTCTAATCTGCGCTCATGTCGTTAAAAGGCCCTGCGGGGCCTTTTTTAATGCCGTTTTTTCGTCGTACAAACAACGATTTTTGGTGTACTCTTGCGCCCGTTCGCATGAGGATAATTACGTATGGAAGTGAATTTCTATCGCGCAGCACTACTGGCTGTGACGATCTTTTTTGTCGGGTGCGATGAAGCCCCGAAACCTGCCCAGACCACACAACCTGCCACCGTTCTGGAAGGTAAAACCATGGGCACTTTCTGGCGGGTCAGTGCGGTGGGCGTAGATGCCAAACGCGCCGGGGAACTGCAGGCGAAGATCCAGGCTCAGCTGGATGCCGACGATCAGCTTCTCTCTACCTATAAAAATGATTCTGCGTTAATGCGCTTTAACCTGTCGAAAAGCCTGTCGCCATGGCCGGTTAATGATGCTATGGCCGATATCGTGACTTCGGCGTTACGCATTGGCGCAAAAACCGGTGGGGCCATGGATATTACCGTGGGTCCGTTGGTCAATTTGTGGGGCTTTGGCCCGGATCAGCAACCGGTGCATATTCCTACGCAGGCGCAAATTGACGCCGCAAAAGCGCAAACCGGGCTTTCACATCTGAAGGTTGTTAATGAGGCGCATCGGAACTACCTGCAAAAAGATTTGCCCGAGCTGTACGTGGATCTCTCGACCGTAGGCGAAGGTTATGCCGCCGATCATCTGGCACGATTAATGGAGCAGGAAGGGATCGCCCGTTATCTGGTATCTGTTGGTGGTGCATTGAACAGCCGCGGTATGAATGCAGACGGGCTTTCGTGGCGAGTCGCGATTCAGAAACCGACCGATCGCGAAAACGCGGTGCAGGCGATTGTCGACATTAACGGGCATGGCATTAGCACCTCCGGCAGCTACCGTAACTATTATGAGCTGGATGGTAAGCGCCTTTCCCATGTTATCGATCCGCAAACCGGTCGTCCGATTGAACACAACCTGGTATCTGTAACGGTAATCGCACCAACGGCACTGGAGGCTGACGGCTGGGATACCGGATTGATGGTTCTCGGCCCGGAAAAGGCCAAAGAGGTTGTGCGTCGTGAAGGACTCGCGGTCTATATGATTATAAAAGAGGGCGAGGGGTTTAAAACCTGGATGTCGCCGCAGTTTAAAAGCTTCCTGCTCAGCGAAAAAAATTAAAAAGCAAGATTGCGGGTTTTTGTATCCGGCTATGGGGACACACTGAGGCTAAGCGCTATGCTTAACAAAGGAGTCCATAATGAAAAATCGTTTACACATAACTGATGATGACCGCTGGCAGTCCGTTGTGGATCGTGACGCCGACGCTGACGGTCAGTTTGTTTTCGCCGTCCAGACTACCGGCATTTTCTGCCGTCCGTCCTGTCGGGCGAAACATGCGCTGCGCAAAAATGTGAGTTTCTTTGCCGATGCCCGGCAGGCGCTGGCCGCCGGTTTTCGTCCCTGTAAACGTTGTCAGCCGGATAAAGACAGCGCCCACCAGCATCGGCTGGAGAAAATAGCCCACGCCTGCCAGTTACTGGAGCAGGAATCTCCCCTCACGTTGGACGAGCTGGCGCAGCAGGTGGCGATGAGCCCGTATCACTTACATCGCCTGTTCAAAGCCACAACGGGCATGACCCCCAAAGCGTGGCAGCAGTCCTGGCGCGCCCGTCGTCTGCGCGATGCCCTGGCGAAAGGCGTTCCGGTAACGCAGGCAATTCTCAACGCCGGATTTCCCGACAGCAGCAGCTACTACCGAAAAGCGGATCAGACGTTAGGCATGACCGCAAAGCAATTTCGTAAAGGTGGTGACAACGTTTCTGTACGCTATACCCTGGCAGATTGCACTCTGGGTCGCTGTCTGGTGGCGGAAAGCGAACGTGGTATCTGCGCGATCTTACTTGGTGATGATGACGCTACGTTGGTTGCGGATCTGCATGGGTTGTTTCCGGCCGCTCAGGATGTGCCAGCAGATACCGATTTTCAGCAGCGCGTGCGCGAAGTGATCGCCGCAATCAATGCGCGTGACGCGCCGTTATCGCTGCCGCTGGATATCCGCGGAACCGCATTTCAGCAGCAGGTGTGGCAGGCGTTGCGCGCAATTCCGTGCGGCGAAACGATGAGCTACCAGCAACTGGCCAGCGCCATTGGCAAACCGAAGGCGGTGCGTGCGGTGGCCAGCGCCTGTGGGGCGAATAAACTGGCAATCGTCATCCCGTGTCACCGGGTGATCCGCGGCGATGGCGCGCTTTCTGGCTACCGGTGGGGCATTGCGCGCAAAGCACAGTTACTGCAACGTGAAACGACTGGCGAGGAAACATAATGCTCGATCTCTTTGCGGATGCGAAACCCTGGCAGGAGCCGCTGGCGTCAGGCGCGGTTATTCTGCGACGCTTCGCTTTTGACTGCGCACCGTCTCTGCTGCAGGCGATAGCGGCTATCGCCAGACAGTCGCCGTTTCGCCAGATGGTGACGCCCGGCGGCTACACGATGTCGGTGGCAATGACCAACTGCGGTCGTCTGGGTTGGACAACGGATCAACATGGTTACCTTTATTCTCCTTTTGATCCGCTAACCGGCGCGCACTGGCCGCCGCTGCCGGATGCATTCGCTGACCTGTGCCAACAGGCAGCGACGGCGGCGGGCTATGCTGATTTTCAACCCGATGCCTGTCTGATTAACCGCTACACGCCTGGGGCAAAACTGTCCTTACATCAGGATAAAGACGAGCCCGACCTGCGGGCGCCGATTGTCTCGGTGTCGCTAGGATTGCCGGCCATCTTTCAATTTGGCGGCTTGCGCCGTAATGACCCCTTAAAGCGTTTGCTGCTGGAACATGGCGATGTGGTGGTGTGGGGCGGTACTTCGCGGCTGTTTTATCATGGGATCCAGCCGCTTAAGACGGGGTATCATCCGTTGACCGGACACTGTCGCTACAATCTGACGTTTCGTCAGGCGGGTAAAAAAGAATAAAAATAAGAATTATTATTGCTGTCAGCGAAGAGATGTTTAAACTGCGGGCTGTTATTACTTGTCCGGGTTGTTCGCATGGAACTTTTACTTCTTGTCTGGCGGCAGTATCGCTGGCCATTTATCAGCGTCATGGCGCTCAGCCTCGCCAGCGCTGCGTTGGGGATTGGGCTGATTGCGTTTATCAACCAGCGTCTGATTGAAACGGTCGACACCACGCTGATGGTGCTGCCGGAGTTTCTTGGCCTGTTGCTGCTATTGATGGTTGTCACTCTCGGCTCTCAGCTGGCGTTGACCACGCTCGGCCACCACTTTGTCTACCGTCTGCGTAGCGAATTTATCAAACGTATTCTGGATACCCACGTCGAGCGTATTGAACAGCTTGGCAGCGCCTCGTTGCTGGCCGGTTTAACCAGCGATATTCGTAACATCACCATCGCCTTTGTTCGTCTGCCTGAGCTGGTGCAGGGGATTATCCTGACCATCGGATCGGCGGCGTATCTGGCGATGCTGTCGACCAAAATGCTGCTGGTGACGGCTATCTGGATGGCAATCACCATCTGGGGGGGATTTGTGCTGGTGGCGCGGGTGTATAAGCACATGGCTACCCTGCGCGAAACAGAAGACAAGTTGTACAACGATTATCAGACGGTGCTGGAAGGGCGCAAAGAGCTGACGCTCAACCGCGAGCGCGCCGAGCATATCTTTAATCAGATGTACGTCCCGGATGCCAAAGAGTACCGTCACCATATTATTCGCGCCGATACCTTCCACCTGAGCGCGGTCAACTGGTCAAACATTATGATGCTGGGCGCCATTGGTCTGGTGTTCTGGATGGCGAATAGTCTGGGCTGGGCGGATACCGCCGTGGCGGCGACTTACTCACTGACGCTGTTATTCCTGCGTACGCCGCTGCTCTCTGCCGTTGGCGCGCTACCGACCCTGCTCACTGCGCAGGTGGCTTTCAACAAGCTGAATAAATTCGCACTGGCACCTTTTAAGGCCGAATTCCTGCGCCCAACCGCCTTTCCAAACTGGCAAACGCTGGAACTGCGTAACGTGGTTTTCCACTATCAGGATAATGCCTTTTCCGTAGGGCCGGTCAATCTGACGATTCATCGCGGTGAACTGATCTTCTTGATTGGCGGCAACGGCAGCGGGAAATCTACGCTGGCGATGTTACTGACCGGGCTATACCAGCCGCAGTCAGGTGAAATTTTGCTTGATGGTAAGGCCGTGGCCGTTGAAAAGCCGGAAGATTATCGCAAGCTGTTTTCCGCCGTGTTTACCGACGTCTGGCTGTTCGACAAACTGCTGGGGCCGGAAGGTAAAGAAGCCAATCCGCAGCTGGTAGCGAAGTGGCTGGAACATCTGAAGATGGGTCACAAGCTGGAGATGAATGATGGTCGCATCCTCAATCTGAAGCTGTCGAAAGGGCAGAAGAAACGCGTGGCGCTGCTGCTGGCTCTGGCGGAGGAGCGCGACATCATTCTGCTGGATGAATGGGCTGCCGATCAGGATCCCCATTTCCGTCGTGAGTTCTATCAGGTCCTGTTACCGCTGATGCAAGAAATGGGTAAAACTATCTTCGCCATTAGCCATGACGATCACTATTTTATTCACGCCGATCGTCTGCTGGAAATGCGTAACGGACAGTTGAGTGAACTGCTGGGCGATGAGCGTGATGCCGCCTCGCGTGACGCGGTGGCTCGCACCGCATGATCCCACATGCCGCCGGTTTTTTATCCACCCGGCGGCACTGTTTATTGTTATTTACATAAATCGGCATCATGATTAATGATATTTCATATCATGGATTTATGATTAATGCCTGTAACAAATAAAAACAGCGCCAGACTGCGTGATGAAGAGCGTGCGCGTCTTATCTGGCTGCTGACCACTGATAAAGCCGTTGTTTCAACGCTATTGGGCAAGCTTACCCTGGCTGAGCAATATGACGTCGGCACGTTAGCCGACGATATTGCTGAGGTAGGGGCGCTGGTCGCCCACCTGCCGCCGCCCGATTTGGCGGATACCCTTGAAGCATTACCTTCTGAAGAGCGTCACGCCCTGTGGCGACTGGTCGAAAGTGAAAAGCGCGGTAACGTCCTGCTTGAGGCGTCTGAAAACGTCTGGGACGACCTGATCGATGAGATGAGCGATCGTGAGCTGCTGGATGCGTTGCAATACCTTGATATCGACGAACAGATTTATCTGGTTCAGCATCTCCCTCGTAACCTCACGGGTCGACTGTTGGCGACGTTACCGGCCGAGGAGCGGGCGCGCGTCCGCCAGGTGCTGCACTACGAGAAGAATCGCGTCGGTGCGATTATGGAGTTCGAAGTTATCACCGTGCGTCCGGACGTGACGCTGGAAGTGGTGCAACGCTACCTGCGGCGGCTGGGAAAAATGCCGGAGAACACCGATAAACTCTTCGTGACCGACCGCAATAAAGTGCTGGTCGGGGAACTGACGCTCACCTGTATTCTGCTCAATGACGTGCAGCGAAAAGTCAGCGAGGTGATGGAAGATGATCCGCTCACCTTTTCTCCGGAAGATATCGCCGAACACGCCGCGCGAACCTTTGAACGTGACGACCTGGTCAGTGCCGCGGTCGTTGACTCTTCAGGTAAACTGATGGGCCGTTTAACCATCGATGAGATCGTCGATGTGGTCTATGAAGAAACCGATACCGATCTGCGTCGAATGGGCGGCTTAAGCGCCGGAGAGGATGTGTTTGCCCCCGTCACGAAAGCGGTAAAAACCCGCTGGGCGTGGTTGGCCGTTAACCTTTGTACCGCCTTTATCGCTTCGCGAGTGATCGACGGCTTCGAACATACAATTTCGCAACTGGTCGCGCTGGCCTCGCTGATGCCGATTGTGGCGGGGATCGGCGGCAACACCGGGAATCAAACCATCACCATGATTGTTCGCGCGCTGGCGCTACAAAATATTCAGCCGGGAAACCTGACGTTTTTGATCCTGCGCGAAATGGGCGTGGCGTTGATTAATGGCCTCGTGTGGGGCGGAATTATGGGCGGCATTACCTGGTGGCTGTACGATGACATGGCGCTCGGCGGCGTGATGACCCTGGCGATGATGCTCAATTTGCTGATGGCGGCGTTGATGGGCGTTATTATTCCGATGACGATGGTGAAGCTCGGGCGCGACCCGGCGGTCGGCTCGAGCGTCATGATTACGGCAATCACCGATACCGGTGGTTTCTTTATTTTTCTCGGTCTGGCAACGCTGTTTCTGATGTAGCCGCACGTTTGCCTCTGACGATACGCGGCAGAATGAGCATCGTCATCACCCCGGCAACCACGCCAAGCGCCAGGTTGCCGGTTGACACCGTCGCCGCGACGGTCATCAGCATCACCAGCGTTTCAGTAACGGGGAGTTGCCGCAGCGTAGCGGGCTGGATGCTGTGCCAACTGAAGGTTTTCACCGCCACAATCACCATAATTCCCGCCAGCACCGACATGGGGATTTTCGCCATTACTTCGCTTAAGGCGGTGACCAGCAACAACAGCACCAGCCCGGCGGCGACCGTCGAGATGCGGCTGCGTCCTTTGCCCATCTCGACGTTAACGATGGTTTGACCAATCATCGCACACCCGGCGATGCCGCCATAAAAACCGGCCAGAATATTGGCTATCCCCAACCCGGCGCTCTCGCGATTCTTATTCGACGGCGTAACCGTCAGGTCATCCACCAGACGGGCGGTTAACAGCGACTCCATTAATCCGACAAAAGCGATGCTCAGCGCGCAGGGCCAGATAATCGCCAGCGTTTGCAGGTTGAGTGGTACCAATAACTGCGTGAATCCCGGCAGGCCGCCGCGCATTGAACCTTCGTCACCGACGGTCGGTAATAGTTGTCCGCTGGTGACAGTGAACACCGTCAGCAGCACGATGGCGATAAGCGGCGCGGGGATCGCTTTAATAAACCGCGGAACCCACAGCACAATCAGCAGGGTCAGGACAAACAGCCCCCAGATTAGCGGGCTTTTACCCCAGAAATGCGGGACCTGGGCAAAGAAAATCAAAATACCCAGCGCGTTCACAAAACCGGTCATGACGGCTGTAGGAATGAATCGCATCAGACGCGCCATCCCCAATACGCCAAACAGGATCTGAATAATCCCGGCCAGCACCACCGCAGGCAGGATGTACTGGACGCCGTGTTGATGCACCATCGGGCCAATCACCAGCGCGACCGATCCTGCCGCTGCGGTAACCATTGCCGGACGGCCACCTAAAAATGACATTGCCAGGCACAGTACGACTGAGGCTATCAGGCTGACTTTAGGATCGACGCCGGCGATAACGGAAAAAGAGATCACTTCCGGGATCAGCGCCAGGGCGGTTACCACACCGGCCAGCGTTTCGCGAACCAGTAAACGGGGTTGGCGCAGCACTGCGCGCGTCGCGTGCTCCGCTACTGCGACAGAGGAGGGTTGAGTGGCAGACATCGTTACTCTTAGGTCAAAAATGGCCCGATACAGCAGACCGACAGGCATCCGTGCGGTGAATAGCAAAGCGCAGCATAGTACCTGTCTGACGGACCGGTTTCCAGAAATGATTGTCAATAACCGTATAAACTATCAACGTATTAATAACATTTTTAAAAATTAAATATAATTTATAAACAATATTTAAATATTTTTACTTAAGTGTTACCGTTGATGCCGCTCGATTTTCACCTGCATTAAAAGCAAAAAAGCGATACTAAAAGTAAGGCATTAACATTATGAAAAAAGTGACTGCCATGCTCTTCACCATGGCCGTTGGGCTGAATGTTGTCTCGATGGCGGCAAAAGCGAAAGCGGCGGAAGAGCAGGAAACGGATGTACTGTTGATTGGCGGCGGCATCATGAGCGCCACGCTGGGAACCTATTTACAGGAGCTGGAACCGCAATGGTCAATGACCATGGTTGAGCGACTGGATGGTGTAGCGCAGGAAAGCTCAAACGGCTGGAATAACGCCGGAACAGGCCACTCCGCACTGATGGAGCTGAACTACACGCCTAAAAAGGCCGACGGTAGCATCAGCATTGAAAAGGCAGTCGAAATCAACGAAGCCTTCCAGATCTCCCGCCAGTTTTGGGCCTATCAGGTCAATAATGGCGTAATGCATGAACCACGCTCATTTATCACCACCGTTCCGCACATGAGTTTTGTCTGGGGTGACGAGAACGTGAACTTCCTGCGTGCCCGTTACACCGCACTGCAGCAGAGCACGTTATTCCGTGGCATGCGTTATTCCGAAGATCACGCGCAGATTAAAGAGTGGGCGCCGCTGGTCATGGAAGGCCGCGATCCGAAGCAGAAAGTCGCGGCAACGCGTACCGAGATTGGTACTGACGTAAACTACGGCGAAATCACGCGCCAGCTGATTGCCTCGTTGCAGAAAAAGCCCAACTTTGCGCTGCAGCTGAGTACCGAAGTGCGTGGCTTTAAACGCAATGCCGACAATAGCTGGACCGTCACGGTCGCCGATCTGAAAAATAACGAAGCGGAACACGATATCAAGGCGAAGTTTGTCTTTATCGGTGCCGGTGGCGCTGCGCTGAAGCTGTTGCAGGAAACCGACATTCCGGAAGCGAAAGGTTATGCCGGATTCCCGGTTGGCGGGCAGTTCCTGGTTGCGGATAATCCGGACGTGGTGAATCGCCACCTGGCGAAAGTGTACGGTCAGGCCTCCGTTGGCGCGCCGCCGATGTCCGTGCCGCACATCGATACCCGTATCCTTGATGGCAAACGCGTCGTGCTGTTTGGGCCATTCGCGACATTCTCCACCAAGTTCCTGAAAAACGGTTCATTGTGGGATCTGCTCAGCTCGACCACCACCTCGAACTTTATGCCGATGGTCAACGTGGGTCTGGATAACTTCGATCTGGTGAAATATCTGGTAAGCCAGGTGATGCTCAGCGATGACGACCGTTTTGCCGCGCTGCAAGAGTACTATCCGCAGGCGAAAAAAGAAGACTGGCGTTTATGGCAGGCGGGCCAGCGTGTGCAGATCATTAAAAGTGATGCGGAGAAGGGCGGTGTGCTGCGTCTGGGTACCGAAGTCGTCAGCGATAAAGAGGGCACCATTGCCGCGCTGCTGGGCGCTTCTCCGGGTGCATCAACCGCGGCGCCGATTATGCTGCATCTGATGGAAAAAGTGTTTAAAGATAAAGTGGCCAGCCCTGAATGGCAGGCGAAACTGAAAACCATTATTCCGTCTTATGGTACCAAGCTGAACGGTAACGTTGAAGCTACGGAACAAGAGCTGCAATACACCAGTGATGTTCTGGGGCTGAAATATGACAAGCCGCAGGCTGCTGATGAAGCGCCGAAACCTCAGCTGAAACCTCAGGCGCAACCGCAGCCTGAGCAGAAAGCTGTAGCGGATATCGCACTGTAAATAAAATGCCGGATAAGGCGGTACGCCGCCCTCCGGCACATTCTTACTTATCGCGCGACTGCGTCCTGAATCTTCTCTTCCGCTTTCCAGATACGGTATTTCACTTCCACGTTCTCCGGCGTATAGACCACAATCGGTAACTTGCTGTTGTAGCGCAGCATGCCGTCATCACCCAGATACGCGGTAATAAATTTCTTCTCTTTCTTACCGTCCGGGCAGGCCATCATGGTTGAAACCGGAGACGTCACTTTGTCGAAGACATAGTAGTCATATCCCCAACCTTCCAGCGTTTTGCTGTCCAGTTCTCCGCCCAGGCGGTGTTGGTTGCAGTCAACTTCCAGCGTTTGTCCGATTAGCAGTTCTACTTTCAGAGTAGATTCATCTTTCTCAGGAGTAAGCTGGATAACCTGGCGCTTCATACCCTTTTCCGCCTTAGGATAAGGGGCGACTTTTTCCAGCGGCTGAGCGCCGGCATCGTTACTGGCAGCCCATGCAGAGGCGCTGGCAAAGGCGGCGAAAAGTACGGCAGGGACAATTGTTTTCATCTTATTGTTCACAGTGTTTCCTTTCTTCTGTCTTATGAACGAGTCTGGGGCAGGTTAACATATTTACATAATCGATTAATCTGTATTTACTTATATTTTAAGTGTATTTGGTAGACGTCTTCTTTCAGGCTAGCGATATATTCTAAGAATAATCTTAATTATAAAATCATTCTCTTTTTGAGTGGTTCGTTATATACAGTGTTATATAACTCATTGAAATGTGAGCAAAAGCGCATTTTTTCCCGCCAACTCAACACTCCTTTGATCCGGCAACAGCATTTACCCCGATTGGGGTATGCACCTCTAACACATCCTGAAATATCTTACGACTAAAAATAACTACTCATAAATAGTGCAGTTTTTATGTCGTTCAACCCACCAGGGGAGGGCGTCATTATGGAAGGACAATGTCATGGTTGATTTATCCCGTCGAGGCATGTTGACAGGCAGTTGGCGAAACGCCAACTCAGGGATCCGTCCGCCCTGGAGCAAGGAAGACTCTCACTTTCTGGCCCATTGCCTTCGTTGTGACGCCTGCATCCAGGCGTGTGAAACCGACATCCTGCAGCGAGGCCAGGGCGGTTATCCGAGCGTAAATTTCAAACACGGCGAGTGTAGCTTTTGCTATGCCTGCGCAGAGGCCTGTTCTGAATCCCTTTTTCTTCCGCGCCACACCAGGGCATGGGATCTGAATTTTACGATTGGGGAAAACTGTCTCGCACATCAGTCCGTTGAATGTCATCGCTGTCAGGATAGCTGTGAACCCATGGCCATAACCTTTCGTCCCACGCTGTCCGGCATTTATCAGCCGCAGCTCGACAATCAGGACTGTAACGGATGTGGCGCATGTGTCGCTATCTGCCCGGTATCAGCCATTAACGCGGAGTACAACCATGGACAATAACTGGCAGGTCTGCAGCCTGGTCGTTCAGGCCAAAAGTCAGCATATCAATGATATCGCCACGCAGTTGCGTTCGTTCCCAGGTTGCGAAGTTGCACTCAGCGATGTGGAAAGCGGTCAACTGATCGTGGTGGTGGAAGCTGAGCACAGCGAGACGTTAATGAAAACTATTGAGTCAGTGCGCAACGTTGCGGGCGTGCTGGCGGTGTCGCTGGTTTATCACCAGCAGGATGAGCAAGGTGAGGAAACACCATGAAACTCAGTCGTCGTAGCTTTATGAAAGCTAACGCCGTTGCGGCCGCTGCGGCGGCTGCCGGGTTAAGCGTGCCGGGCGTAGCCCGTGCGGTAGTCGGTCAGCAAGAAGCCATCAAATGGGACAAAGCCCCGTGCCGTTTTTGCGGGACGGGCTGTGGCGTATTGGTCGGGACGCAGCAAGGGCGTGTTGTGGCATGCCAGGGCGATCCGGATGCGCCGGTTAACCGTGGGCTTAACTGCATCAAAGGTTACTTCCTGCCGAAAATCATGTACGGAAAAGACCGTTTAACGCAGCCGATGCTGCGCATGAAGGACGGTAAGTATCACAAAGAAGGCGAGTTCACCCCGATTAGCTGGGACCAAGCCTTTGACGTGATGGAAGAGAAATTCAAAACGTCCCTGAAAGAGAAAGGCCCGGAGTCTATCGGTATGTTCGGCTCGGGTCAGTGGACGATTTGGGAAGGTTATGCCGCTGCCAAATTGTTTAAAGCGGGTTTCCGTTCGAATAACATCGACCCGAACGCGCGTCACTGCATGGCGTCAGCGGTAGTCGGCTTTATGCGTACCTTCGGTATGGATGAACCGATGGGCTGCTATGACGATATCGAGCATGCAGATGCTTTCGTCCTGTGGGGCGCGAATATGGCGGAGATGCACCCGATCCTGTGGTCGCGCATCACCAACCGTCGTCTGTCTGATCCCAATGTTAATGTCGCGGTGCTCTCCACCTTCCAGCACCGCAGCTTTGAGCTGGCGGATAACGGCATGGTCTTCACGCCGCAAACCGATCTGGTGATCCTCAACTACATCGCTAACTACATCATTCAAAACAATGCGATCAACCAGGATTTCTTTAGCAAGCACGTTAATCTGCGTAAAGGCGTGACGGACATCGGCTACGGTCTGCGTCCAACCCACCCGCTGGAAAAAGCGGCGAAAAACCCGGGATCCGATGCCTCTGAGCCGATGAGCTTTGAGGATTACAAAGCCTTTGTTGCCGAGTACACGCTGGATAAAACCGCCGAAATGACCGGCGTACCGAAAGATCAGCTGGAACAGCTGGCGCAGCTGTATGCCGATCCGAAGAAAAAAGTCATCTCCTACTGGACGATGGGCTTCAACCAGCATACCCGCGGCGTGTGGGCCAACAACCTGGTCTATAACCTGCACCTGTTGACCGGTAAAATCTCCCAGCCAGGCTGCGGTCCGTTCTCTTTGACCGGTCAGCCTTCCGCCTGCGGTACCGCGCGTGAAGTCGGTACGTTCTCCCACCGTCTGCCTGCGGACATGGTGGTTACGAACGAAAAACACCGCGATATCTGTGAGAAGCACTGGAATATTCCGGCGGGGACCATTCCGGCAAAAATCGGTCTGCATGCCGTGGCGCAAGACCGTGCGCTGAAAGATGGCAAGCTCAATGTCTACTGGGCGATGTGTACCAACAACATGCAGGCCGGTCCGAACATCAACGAAGAGCGTATGCCGGGCTGGCGCGATCCGCGCAACTTCATCATCGTCTCCGATCCGTACCCGACGGTCAGCGCTCTGTCGGCCGACCTGATCCTGCCGACCGCGATGTGGGTAGAGAAAGAAGGTGCTTACGGTAACGCGGAACGTCGTACACAGTTCTGGCGTCAGCAGATTAAAGCGCCGGGTGAATCGAAATCGGATCTGTGGCAACTGGTGCAGTTCTCTCGTCGCTTCAAAACAGAAGAAGTGTGGCCGGAAGCGCTGTTGGCGCAGAAACCGGAACTGCGCGGCAAAACGCTGTATGACGTACTGTTTGCCACGCCTGCAGTGACGAAATTCCCGGTGGCTGAACTGGCAGAAGATCAACTGAACGATGAATCCCGCGAGCTGGGTTTCTATCTGCAAAAAGGGCTGTTCGAAGAGTACGCCTGGTTTGGCCGCGGTCACGGGCATGACCTTGCGCCATTTGACGATTACCACAAAGCGCGCGGTTTACGCTGGCCGGTCGTTGAGGACAAAGAGACCCAGTGGCGCTACAGCGAAGGCAACGACCCTTACGTGAAAGCGGGTGAAAGCTACAAGTTCTACGGTAAGCCGGACGGCAAAGCGGTCATCTTCGCGCTGCCATTTGAACCTGCCGCAGAAGCGCCGGATAAAGAGTACGACCTGTGGCTGTCTACCGGACGTGTGCTGGAGCACTGGCATACCGGCAGCATGACGCGTCGCGTACCTGAGCTGCACCGTGCTTTCCCGGAAGCTGTGCTGTTTATCCATCCGCTGGATGCAAAAGCACGCGATCTGCGCCGTGGCGACAAAGTCAAAGTGGTTTCCCGTCGTGGTGAAGTTATCTCGATAGTTGAAACGCGCGGGCGTAACCGTCCACCGCAGGGGCTGGTCTACATGCCGTTCTTCGACGCCGCACAGCTGGTGAACAACCTGACGCTGGATGCGACGGATCCGCTCTCCAAAGAGACGGATTTCAAGAAGTGCGCTGTGAAACTGGCGAAGGTGTAACGCCTTATGTCCCGGTCAGCAAAACCCCAAAATGGCCGCCGCCGCTTTCTGCGCGATATGGTTCGCGCAGCGGGCGGACTGGCCGTCGTTGGCGTGGCGCTGGGGTTGCAACAGCAAACCGCACGTGCAACCGGCGTGCGGCTACGCCCGCCAGGCGCACTGAGCGAGGAGGCATTCGCCAGTGCCTGCGTGCGCTGTGGTCAGTGCGTTCAGGCCTGCCCGTATGACACGCTGAAGCTGGCGACGCTTGCCTCAGGGCTGGCTGCCGGTACGCCGTATTTTGTCGCGCGTGATATTCCCTGCGAAATGTGTGAAGACATTCCGTGCGCCAAAGTTTGCCCCAGCGGCGCGTTGGACAGGGACATTGAATCTATTGACGATTCACGCATGGGGCTGGCGGTACTGCTGGATCACGAAAACTGCCTCAACTATCAGGGATTACGCTGCGACGTTTGCTATCGCGAATGCCCGAAAATCGATGAGGCTATCACCCTGGAGCTGGACCGCAACATGCGTACCGGCAAGCATGCGCGGTTTATTCCGACCGTACACAGCGATGCCTGCACCGGCTGCGGGAAATGCGAAAAAGTCTGCGTCCTGGAGCAGCCAGCAATAAAAGTTCTGCCCCTGTCGCTGGCGAAAGGGGAGTTAGGACACCATTACCGCTTCGGTTGGCTGGAGGGGAACAATGGCAAATCGTAAACGTGACGCCGGGCGTGAAGCGCAGGCAAAAAAAGGATGGTGGAAGAGTCATCGCTGGCTGGTGCTGCGTCGTCTGAGCCAGTTTCTGATACTGGCGATGTTCCTTAGCGGCCCGTGGCTTGGCGTCTGGATCCTGCATGGCAATTACAGTAGCAGCCTGTTGCTGGACTCCATCCCGTTCACCGATCCGCTGATTACCCTGCAAAGCCTTGCCAGCGGGCACCTGCCGGCGACGGTTGCGTTAACGGGGGCGGTCATCATCACGGTGCTGTATGCCCTGGCGGGTAAGCGACTGTTTTGCAGTTGGGTTTGTCCCATGAACCCTGTCACCGATTTAGCCAGTTGGTTGCGCAGAAGGTTTGACCTGAATCAGTCTGCAACCCTGCCGCGCCATATACGGTACGTCCTGCTGGTGGTTATCCTGGTCGGTTCCGCGCTGACCGGTACGCTGCTGTGGGAGTGGATAAACCCAGTCTCTCTGCTCGGACGGAGCCTGGTCATGGGATTTGGCAGCGGGGCGCTGCTGATCCTCGCGCTGTTTTTATTTGATCTACTGGTCGTTGAGCATGGCTGGTGCGGGCATCTTTGCCCACTGGGTGCGCTGTATAGCGTGGTGGGGAGTAAAGGTGCATTAACCGTTTCGGCAAAAGAACGTAACAGATGTAACCGCTGTATGGATTGTTTTCATGTTTGCCCGGAACCGCATGTGCTACGTGCGCCGGTGCTGGATGAGCAAAGTCCGGTGCAGGTAACCAGCCGCGATTGCATGGCCTGCGGTCGCTGTGTGGATGTCTGTTCTGAGGATGTTTTTACAATAACAACACGATGGAGTTCGGGAGCGAAATCATGAAAAGCCATGACCTGATTAAAGCGCTGAGTCAATGGACGGCTGCGCTGGCCCTGGTAGTCAGTGGGGCCGTTTGGGCTGCAAACGGAGTGGATCTGAGTCAGTCACCGGAAGTCTCAGGGACACAAGAAGGGGCGATTCGCATGCCGAAAGAGCAAGTGCGTATGCCGCTGAACTATGTGAATCAGCCGCCGATGGTTCCGCACAGCGTTGAAGGGTATCAGGTGACGACTAACACTAACCGCTGCCTGCAATGTCACGGTGTGGAAAGCTATCGCACCACCGGTGCGCCGCGCATCAGTCCGACGCACTTTATGGACAGCGACGGTAAGGTATTGGCTGAAGTCGCGCCGCGTCGTTATTTCTGCCTGCAATGTCACGTTCCGCAGGCTGACGCCGCGCCGATTGTTGAAAATACCTTCACCCCCTCGAAAGGTTACGGGAAATAAGAGGTCATTATGGAAAATTCTAACCGTAAACCAGGCTGGATTAAGCGCGTCTGGCAATGGTGGCGTCGCCCCAGCCGTCTGGCGCTCGGCACGCTGTTGTTAATCGGCTTTGTGGGCGGCATTATTTTCTGGGGCGGCTTTAATACCGGTATGGAAAAGGCCAATACAGAAGAGTTCTGCATTAGCTGTCACGAAATGCGCAATACGGTGTACCAGGAATACATGGAAACCGTACACTACAACAACCGTAGTGGTGTGCGAGCGACTTGCCCTGATTGCCACGTCCCACATGAGTGGGGTCCGAAAATGATTCGTAAGATCAAGGCCAGTAAAGAGCTGTACGCGAAAGCACTGGGGCTGATAGATACACCGCAGAAATTTGAAGACCATCGTTTAACGATGGCGCAAAATGAGTGGCGGCGTATGAAAGATAACAATTCGCAAGAGTGTCGAAACTGTCACAACTTCGAGTTTATGGATTTAACCGCCCAGAAAGGCGTTGCGGCCAAAATGCACGACCAGGCCGTGAAAGACGGGCAAACCTGTATTGACTGTCATAAAGGGATAGCGCACAAACTGCCTGATATGCGCGAAGTCAAACCGGGATTTTAACAGGATGTAGATAACCAGGTATGCTTGAAGCCAGAGAATTACTTTGCGAGCGGGATGACAGAATACTGTTCAGCGATTTGTCATTTCGCGTCAACGCAGGGGAATGGGTACAAATTACCGGCAGCAACGGCGCAGGGAAAACCACTTTGCTGCGGTTACTTACCGGGCTGGCGCGTCCAGACGCAGGGGAGGTTTGCTGGCAAGAGCAACCGCTGCATCACGTGCGGGACAGCTACCATCAACAACTGCTGTGGATCGGACATCAGCCGGGGATAAAAACCCGGCTTTCGGCGTTGGAAAACCTGCGTTTCTTTCACCATGACGGCGACGTCGCACAGTGTCTGGCTGCGCTGGCGCAGGCGGGGCTTGCCGGATATGAAGACATCCCGGTGAATCAACTCTCCGCCGGACAACAGCGGCGCGTGGCGCTGGCCCGTTTGTGGCTGACCCGCGCCCGGCTGTGGATCCTCGACGAACCCTTTACCGCCATTGATGTGAACGGCGTTGAGCGACTGACTCAGCGTATGGCGCAGCATACGGAGCAGGGCGGTATTGTTATTCTCACCACCCACCAACCGCTCAATGTCGAGACCGATAAAGTGCGACGTATTGCGCTGACCAGCGAGAGGGCAACGCAATGATGTGGCGAATCTTCCGTTTAGAACTACGAGTTGCGTTTCGTCATAGTGCGGAAATCGCCAATCCTTTATGGTTCTTCCTGATTGTTATTACGCTGTTCCCGCTGAGCATTGGGCCGGAGCCGCAACTGCTGGCGCGTATTGCACCGGGCATCATCTGGGTTGCGGCGTTGCTGGCGTCGTTGCTGGCGCTGGAGCGCCTGTTTCGTGATGATCTGCAGGACGGCAGCCTTGAGCAACTGATGCTGCTGCCGTTGCCGCTGCCGGCAGTGGTGCTGGCGAAAGTGATGGCGCACTGGGTCGTGACCGGCCTGCCGCTGCTGATCCTCTCGCCGCTGGTGGCGTTGCTGCTGGGCATGGATATGTACGGCTGGAAAATTATGGCGCTGACCTTGTTACTCGGGACGCCGACGCTGGGCTTCCTCGGCGCGCCGGGCGTGGGGTTGACGGTGGGCTTAAAGCGCGGCGGCGTGCTGTTAAGCGTGCTGGTACTTCCGCTCACCATACCCTTACTGATTTTTGCGACCGCGGCGATGGATGCGGCTTCCATGCACTTACCGGTTGAAGGGTACATGGCGATTCTGGGCGCGTTGCTGGTCGGCAGCGCCACGCTAAGCCCGTTTGCCACAGCTGCGGCGTTACGGATCAGCGTGCAGTAGCGCAGTTGAGATATGCAGGCCGGGCAAGGCGCCCCGGCACAACGGATATTAATTTACGGAGTCTGGTGACTGAACTATGTGGAAAACACTTCATCAATTGGCGATGCCTCCTCGGCTCTATCAGATCTGCGGCTGGTTTATCCCGTGGCTGGCGATTGCCAGCGCGGTGGTACTGATAACCGGGTTGATCTGGGGCTTTGGCTTCGCGCCTGCGGATTATCAGCAGGGGCAGAGCTATCGCATTATTTATCTGCACGTTCCGGCGGCAATTTGGTCGATGGGTATTTATGCATCGATGGCCGTTGCCGCGTTTATTGGCCTGGTCTGGCAGATGAAAATGGCCAATCTGGCGCTGGCCGCGATGGCGCCCATTGGTGCCGTGTTTACCTTTATTGCGCTGGTGACGGGCTCTGCATGGGGCAAACCGATGTGGGGCACCTGGTGGGTCTGGGATGCCCGACTCACCTCTGAACTGGTGCTGCTGTTTCTCTACGTCGGCGCCATTGCGCTGTGGCATGCCTTTGACGACCGCCGTCTGGCTGGTCGCGCTGCCGGCATTCTGGTGCTGATTGGCGTGGTCAACTTGCCGATTATTCACTACTCGGTTGAGTGGTGGAATACGCTGCATCAGGGGTCGACCCGTATGCAGCAGAGTATCGATCCGGCAATGCGCGCGCCGCTGCGTCTGGCGATCGTCGGCTACCTGTTACTGTTTGTCACGCTGGCGCTGATGCGCATGCGTAACCTGATTTTGATGATGGAAAAACGCCGCCCGTGGGTGAGCGAACTGATCTTAAAAAGAGGCCGCCAATGACCCCTGCATTTGCATCATGGAGTGATTTTTTCGCGATGGGCGGTTACGCCTTGTATGTCTGGCTGGCTGTGGCGATGAGCATTGTCCCGCTGGTGGCGCTGGTGCTGCATTCTGCGTTACAGCATCGTGCAATCTTACGCGGTGTCGCGCAGCAGCGGGCGAGAGAAGCGCGCATGCGCGCGGCGCAAGTGCAACGGGAGGCGGCGTGAATATTCGACGTAAAAATCGGTTATGGATAGCCTGCGCGGTCCTGGCAGGTCTGGCTTTGACCATTTCGCTGGTGCTCTACGCGCTGCGTTCCAATATCGATCTGTTCTATACGCCGGGAGAGATACTCTACGGTAAGCGCGAAACGCAGCAAATGCCTGAAGTCGGCCAGCGCCTGCGCGTGGGCGGTATGGTAATGCCTGGCAGCGTAAAGCGCGATCCGCAGTCGCTGAAGGTGAATTTCAGCATCTATGACGCCGAAGGTGTGGTGGATGTCACCTATGAAGGCATTCTGCCGGATCTGTTCCGCGAAGGGCAGGGCGTCGTCGTTCAGGGCGAACTGGACGGGGGAAATCATGTGCAGGCCAAAGAAGTGCTTGCTAAACATGATGAAAATTACACCCCGCCGGAAGTCGAAAAAGCGATGCAGGAAAACCACCGTCGCCCGGAAAGTGTTTATAAGGATAAAACGTCATGATGCCTGAAATTGGCAATGCGCTGTTGTGCCTTGCGCTTGGCGTTGCATTACTGCTGTCGGTCTATCCGCTGTGGGGCGTAGCGCGCGGCGACGTGCGGATGATGGCCTCCGCGCGTCCCTTTGCCTGGGTACTGTTTATCTGTGTGATGGGGGCGTTCCTGATTCTGGTCAACGCCTTCGTGGTTAATGACTTTACCGTGACCTACGTCGCCAGCAACTCCAATACCCAGCTTCCGGTCTGGTATCGGGTGGCGGCGACGTGGGGGGCGCATGAAGGCTCGTTGCTGCTGTGGGTGCTGCTGATGAGCGGCTGGACGTTCGCCGTTGCGGCGTTCAGCCAGCGCATGCCGCTGGATATCGTCGCCCGCGTGCTGGCGGTCATGGGAATGGTCAGCGTCGGTTTCCTGCTGTTTATTCTGTTTACCTCCAACCCGTTTGCCCGCACGTTGCCGAACTTCCCGATTGAAGGACGTGACCTGAACCCGCTGTTGCAGGATCCGGGGCTGATTTTCCATCCGCCGCTGCTGTACATGGGGTATGTCGGCTTCTCGGTCGCTTTTGCGTTTGCGATTGCTGCGCTGATGAGTGGACGACTGGACAGCACATTCGCCCGTTTTTCGCGTCCGTGGACGCTGGCCGCGTGGGTGTTTCTGACGCTGGGCATTGTGCTCGGTTCGGCCTGGGCCTATTACGAGCTGGGCTGGGGCGGCTGGTGGTTCTGGGATCCGGTTGAAAACGCCTCGTTTATGCCATGGCTGGTGGGAACGGCGCTGATGCACTCGCTGTCGGTAACCGAACAGCGCGCCAGCTTTAAAGCCTGGACGCTGTTGCTGTCAATCTGCGCATTCTCACTTTGTCTGTTAGGTACTTTCCTGGTGCGCTCCGGCGTACTGGTGTCGGTGCATGCTTTCGCCTCCGATCCGTCGCGCGGGATGTTTATTCTGGCCTTTATGGTGCTGGTAATTGGCGGCTCCCTGCTGCTGTTTGCGGTGCGCGGTCACAAGGTTCGCTCACGGGTGAACAACGCGCTGTGGTCGCGTGAATCGCTGCTGCTGGGGAATAACGTCCTGCTGATTGCCGCCATGCTGGTGGTGCTACTGGGCACGCTGCTGCCGCTGGTGCACAAACAGCTGGGACTGGGCAGCATTTCGATTGGCGAGCCGTTTTTCAACACCATGTTCACCTGGCTGATGGCGCCGTTCGCACTGTTGTTGGGGATTGGGCCATTAGTGCGCTGGGGCCGTGACCGACCGCGTAAACTGAAAACGTTATTGCTTATCGCGTTTGTCACCACCCTTGTTCTGTCGCTGCTGCTGCCGTGGCTGCTTGAGGATCGCATTGCCGCCATGACAGTGGTGGGGCTGGCGATGGCGTGCTGGATATTCGTACTGGCGATGTCCGAAGCGTTCCTGCGTATTTCCCGTGGGACAAAGCTGACGCCAAGCTACTGGGGCATGGTATCGGGTCACGTTGGGCTGGCGATTACCATTGTTGGTATTGCCTTTAGCCAGAACTACAGCGTTGAACGCGATGTGCGCATGAAAGCGGGTGATAGCGTTAGTATCCATAACTATCAGTTCACTTTCCGCGAAGTGAAAGATATTACCGGGCCAAACTACCGGGGCGGCGTTGCCATTATTGGCGTTACCCGAGACGGTAAGCCGGAAGCCACGCTGCATGCGGAAAAACGCTTCTATAACAGCACCAGTTCGATGATGACCGAAGCGGCAATTGACGGTGGATTCACGCGCGATCTGTACGCTGCGCTGGGTGAAGAACTGGATAATGGCGCATGGGCTGTACGCCTGTACTACAAACCGTTTATTCGCTGGATTTGGGCCGGAGGATTGCTGATGGCGCTGGGCGGGTTGTTCTGCCTGTTTGATCCACGCTATCGCCAGCGGACGCGTCCTCGCGCCGCGGTGCAAAAAAATGCGTCGGAGGCTGTATGAAGCGCAACGCACTGTTAATTCCGTTTATTATTTTTCTCATCATTGCGGCGGCGCTGTTGTGGCAGCTCGCGCGTAACGCTCAGGGGGACGATCCCACTAATCTGGAATCGGCGCTGATCGGCAAACCTGTTCCAACATTCCGCCTGGAGTCACTGGAAAATCCGGGTCAGCACTATCAGGCCGATGTACTGACGCAGGGCAAACCGGTATTGCTGAACGTCTGGGCGACCTGGTGCCCGACCTGTCGCGCCGAGCATCAGTATCTGAATCAGCTGTCTGCGCAAGGCGTGCGGGTAGTGGGTCTGAACTATAAAGATGATCGTCAGAAAGCCATTGTCTGGCTGAAAGAGCTGGGTAATCCTTACTCATTAAGTCTGTTTGACGGCGACGGTATGCTCGGTCTGGATCTTGGCGTGTACGGTGCTCCTGAGACGTTCCTGATCGACGGCAAAGGCATTATTCGCTATCGCCATGCCGGCGATCTGAACGCCCGGGTGTGGGAGAGCGAAATCAAACCGTTATGGGACAAGTACAGTAAGGAGGCTGCGCAATGAGATTTTTACTGGGCCTGCTAATGCTGGTTATCTCGGGATCCGCGCTTGCGACTATCGACGTGATGCAGTTTAAGGACGAAGCGCAGGAGCAGCAGTTCCGCCAGCTTACTGAGCAACTGCGTTGTCCTAAATGCCAGAACAACAGCATTGCCGATTCTAACTCGATGATTGCCACCGACCTGCGTCAGAAAGTGTACGAACTGATGCAGGAAGGAAAAAGCCAGAAAGAAATTGTCGATTACATGGTGGCGCGCTACGGCAACTTCGTCACGTACGATCCGCCGTTAACGCCGCTTACCGTGCTGCTGTGGGTGATGCCGGTGGTAGCGATTGGTCTGGGGGGCTGGATTATTTTCGCCCGTACTCGCCGACGCGTTCGGGTGAAACAGGAAGCGTTTCCTGACGATGTTATTCCGAATGGCAAGCGCGGTGGATTCGGGTTGTTTGTGCCTGGTATCGTGGTGGCGCTGGTGGTTGGCGCAGTAAGCTATTACCAAACCGGCAGCTATAAGCAGGTTCAGGTCTGGCAGCAGGCCACTGCTCAGGCTCCGGCGTTGCTGGAGCGGGCATTGGATCCGAAAGCGGAACCGCTCAATGAAGAAGATATGGCGCGTCTGGCGCTGGGGCTGCGCACACGTTTACAAGCCGATCCCGCAAATGTTGAAGGCTGGATCATGCTTGGACGCATTGGCATGGTTCTCGGTAACGCCAGTACGGCCACTGAAGCCTATGCCAATGCCTATCGACTGGATCCTAAAAACAGCGATGCGGCGCTGGGCTATGCGGAAGCGCTGACCCGTTCTTCCGATCCTGATGATAACCGTCGGGGAGGGGAGCTGTTACGCCAACTGGTGCGTGGCGAACATGCCAACGTGCGAGTTCTCAGCATGTACGCTTTCAACGCCTTTGAACAGCAGCGCTTCGGCGAGGCGGTTGCGGCGTGGGAGATGATGCTGAAACTATTACCTGCCAACGATACCCGTCGGGCGGTAATAGAACGGAGCATTAAGCAGGCGATGGAGCAGCTAACGCCGCAGGAGAAATAAGTATCCAGAATAGCCCCGATAGCGCTTCGCATATCGGGGCTATCCGGCCTCTTCATGGATTACTGCATTCCACGCGTTTGTAAAAACAGGATAGTGGCAGCAACGCGAGAGCGCACATTGAGTTTGCGCAGCAGGTTGCGAATATGCACTTTCACGGTCTGTTCGGAAATATTCAGCACTGACGCAATCTGTTTGTTCGACAGCCCCTGAGCCAGTTCATGCAATACATCCAGTTCACGTTCGGTGAGAATGCTGAAGGGATCTTCTTGTGCGCCGAACAGGTCGCGTTCGCGCAGATATTCGCTGACGCGTGTGCTAAAAGCTTTACCGCCTTTGGCGCCGCTGCGAATGGCCTCCAGCAAGACTTCAGGATCGCTGTCTTTGAGTAAATAACCATCCGCGCCGGCATCAATTAAGGCGTACACATCGCTGGCTGCATCCGAGACGGTAAGAATAATAATTTGCGCGGTGACGCCATCCCGGCGCAGCGCGTTCAGGGTGTCCAGTCCGCTCATGCCTTTCATATTGAGATCCAGCAGGATCACATCCAGGTCCAGACGGTTAGCCAGATCGATAGCGCTGGCACCGTCGCCTGCTTCCGCGACTACGTTAAATGCGGGATCCAGTTGCAATAATTGACTAATTCCTCGCCGCATTAGTGGGTGGTCGTCGACAATCAGCACCCGAAAAGGCGTTGCTTCAGGCATACTATTCTCCTGAGTTTTTATTAGTATCATTATTGTTTTCAGCGCATCACTCGTCTAGTTTCATCGCGCTGATGAGAGGGTAAATTTTACCCCAATTTGTGCATGGGTAAGTAGTAAAACCTGTGCTAAAGGCCGGGGTAATAATAAGGAACGTGGAATCGCGGGCATAAAAAAACCAACCATGAAGGTTGGTTTTTCTGGGATTTTTGGTCGGCACGAGAGGATTTGAACCTCCGACCCCCGACACCCCATGACGGTGCGCTACCAGGCTGCGCTACGTGCCGACGCTATGGCTGCTAATACTACTGCTTTCCGCTGCGAATGCAAGGGGAAGCATCGCTAAGTGATTTATAATTAATCAGTTAGCAATAAATCGTTTCTCATCCGTCAGAACCTGTAGCAGCAGGCTTAGCTGCGGTTTCTGATCTTTTATTTTTTCGCCGCGTAAATCATAGGTCTGATAATTACCGTTGTTGTTCAGCACCAGCGTCATCTCTGGCGTCGTAACTGCCATCGTGCTGCCGTCGGCGGCGGTAACCCAGTAATGGCGGCGGTTTGCATTGAACAGATCCTGCCCCTGCGAGTATTCGTTAGCAGGCGTGCTGACGTGCAGCAGGCGCTGCATGAGCGTTGTCATCAGGTCTGTATGATCGGTCAGGCTATTGATGCGTTGGGCAGGCGTTCCCGGCCAGTGAATAACCAGCGGAACCTGCAGATGACCGCGCGACCAGGCAAAATTGTTCTCTTCCTGAGTCAGCGGCACGCCCCGACCTGCGGTAATAATCACCACCGTGTTGTTCAGTTTACCGGAGTCGCGCAGGGCACTAAGAATACGGTTAATATTGGCATCCACATCCTGAGCGGCGCTGGCATAGCGTTTGGCAAAGTTCTTCTGGTTGCTGTTATCAAGGTTCGTCCCGTTAAAGGAGACCCACGAGAACCAGCGGTTATCTTCCTGCGCGTAGCGTCCCAGCCAGTTAATCCACTGGCTTGCGGTTTGTTCGTCAGATTGCGTTTGTACGCTTGGCATGGAGAAGTCTGACAGCAGCGCCTGGCGATACAGCGGGCTGGTAAAGCCATCCGAGGAGAATAGCCCTAACTGGTAACCCTGCTGGTTCAGTGCAGTAATCAGCGCCGCAGGCGTACGGGTCGACAAAATGCCGTCCATGTAGCTTGGCGAGACACCATAGAACAGGCCAAAGATGCCGTTATCCGTGGTGTTGCCTGAGCTCATGTGACGCGTAAACGAGATATTCTGCCCGGCGAATACAGCCAGCGCAGGCATCTGTTTTTCAAAGCGTGAGTAGTTCAGACCGTCGACGGTAATCAGCAGCACGTTCTGACCGGTGCCCATATCGCGATAGCGCAGTTCGCTGAGCGGGTACTGCACGGAAACCGCTTCCGGATTGCCCTGTTCGATCAGGCGACGCTGATACTCTTGCGCATCCAGCAGGCCATGTTTTTCCAGGAATTTACGTGCCGTCATCGGGTAGGAGAGCGGCAGATTCGCACGCTGCATGGTAATCGGGCGATAAAAATTGGCATCCGCCCAGATATACACCACGTGCGAGGCGATAAAGGAAACGAAGAAGAATGCTGCTAACGGTTTGGCAAAATGGCGACGACGCGTCAGGCTGCGCAGCTTTTGCCAGCTCCAGGTTGCAAACAGCATTTCAATTAACAGAATAACCGGTACGCTGATAAACATCAGTTGCCAGTCACGCGCCGCTTCATTCTGGTCTGGGTTGATGACCAGTTCCCAGACGATCGGATTGAGATGCAGGTGGAAGCGGGTAAAAACTTCGCTGTCGATTAGCAACAGCGTCATGCCAGCCGTCGCCAGAATAGCTGATAAGAATCGCATCAGCCTCTGGGACATGACGATAAACGTCAGGGGAAACAGGATCAGCAGATAGGTGGCGAACACCAGAAAGCTAAAATGCCCGACAACGCTCAGGTAGGAATAAACACGACCTGCAAGGGTTGTCGGCCAGTCGGCGACAAACAGGTAACGGCTACCGAGCACCATGGCCAACAGAATGTTGAACAAGGCAAACCAGTGCCCCCAGCTAACCATCTGGGAGACTTTCTCACGGTAGCGTTGACGATGAGTTACCATAAACTGTTGTTCGTTTCCCCGGAGCAGGCTCTTAATGCGCTTGGTCGTCGTTTACCGAAGACTGCAATGCGCGGGCAAAAGAGTTGGCAATCGCCTGGCGCTGGGCCGGTGCGATGCTTGTGTTGATAAGGTTAGTCACCATATTTCCCAGTACCATCAGGGAAAGGTCGGTTGGCGCCTTATGTTTTTCCAGTACGTTGAGCATCTCATTCAGCAGTTGTTCAACGTGTTCGTCACTATAGCGGGAAATTTGTGGCATAAATCGAAATCAGTCTGTTCATGAAAGGGCAACATATTACCGTACAGACAGTTTTTTTTCTGCTTTTTTATCTTCTATTGCGTCACTGCCCGGCAGGTGGTTGAATACCGCCCGGTCTAAAAGGAGAGTTTATCATGAGTCTGGATATCAACCAGATTGCCCTGCACCAGCTTATCAAACGTGACGAGCAGAACCTTGAGCTGGTCTTGCGCGATTCATTACTGGAACCGACAGCGACCGTTGTCGATATGATGGCTGAGTTGCATCGGGTGTACAGCGCCAAGAATAAAGCTTATGGCCTGTTTAGCGCAGAGAGTGAACTGGCGCAAACGCTGCGTTTACAGCGTCAGGGCGAAGAGGATTTTCTGGCCTTTAGTCGTGCAGCGACAGGGCGCTTGCGGGACGAACTGGCGAAATATCCTTTTGCCGATGGCGGCATTGTCCTGTTCTGCCATTACCGCTATCTGGCGGTAGAGTATCTGCTGGTCGCCGTGCTGAACAATTTAAGCAGTATGCGCGTCAATGAAAATCTGGATATCAACCCGACGCACTATCTGGATATCAATCATGCGGATATCGTGGCGCGTATTGATTTAACCGAGTGGGAAACCAACCCGGAGTCCACGCGCTATCTGACGTTCCTGAAAGGGCGGGTAGGGCGCAAAGTCGCCGATTTCTTTATGGACTTCCTGGGCGCCAGCGAGGGGCTTAACGCCAAAGCGCAAAACCGCGGCCTGTTGCAGGCGGTCGATGACTTTACCGCCGAGGCGCAACTCGATAAAGCAGAACGCCAGAACGTGCGTCAGCAGGTGTACAGCTACTGCAACGAGCAACTACAGGCCGGTGAAGAGATCGAGTTGGAGTCGCTGTCCAAAGAGCTTTCCGGCGTCAGTGAAGTCAGCTTCAGCGAATTTACCGCTGATAAAGGCTACGAGCTGGAAGAGAGCTTCCCGGCGGATCGCAGCACGCTGCGCCAGTTAACCAAATTTGCCGGAAGCGGCGGCGGGTTAACCATCAACTTCGACGCCATGTTACTGGGTGAGCGTATTTTCTGGGATCCAGCCACAGATACTTTGACCATCAAAGGTACGCCGCCGAATCTGCGCGATCAGCTACAGCGTCGTACCTCGGGCGGGAAATAAAGCCGTTTGCCGGATGGGTGCGTTAACGCCTTATCCGGCTTGCGTGATTCATCTTTACCGCCAACAAAATCCCATAAAAAAACCCCGCCGAGGCGGGGTTTTTCTTCAACTTGTAAGCGATTACGCGCGAACGAAGTCGATGTGTGCCAGCTTCGGCTTGAACGGGTGACGCTGTACTGCCTGAGCTTTAACTTTCACTTCTTTACCGTCAACAACGATGGTCAGAACTTCGCTGTAGAATTCAGCTTTAGCTTGCATGTTCATAACTGCATCGTGATCCAGTTCGATAGCAACCGGGGCTTCTGCGCCACCATAGATGATTGCCGGGAACTTGTTAGCGGCACGCAGGCGGCGGCTCGCACCCTTACCCTGCTCTTTACGTACTTCAGCGTTGATAGTAAACATTTAAATCTCTCTTTAATAATTCCTGCTACAGGCGACCCAGCAACAGGTAAGTGATCTGCTTTGCGTATGCAAAAGCGGGCGAGATTCTATACTTAAACGGCTGGTACATCAATCAAAAGTACGATTAACCGCGTAATTCATGTGCCCGACGATAGCGTCCTTCATAATCGAAGACCTTTTCACGGACCTGCCAGTACTGACCTTTCATGCGCGCCACCACGAAATCAGGATGACGTAACAGCGCCTGCTGGGCGAGGATATCGGCGGCGGTTATCCAGCGTAAGGGAATGCCGGGCGTTCGGGTGTGCGGGCGAATAAACAGTTGCTCGAAAGCCGTACGTTGCGCGGGAGTATGCAGGCGAAAGCGTTCGCTAACGTCGGCACCATCTTCATCGTAATAGGTGATTTTTAGCCATTCGCCTTTTTCATCCTGGCCGTTTTGTAACACCATGCCGCTACAGCGCAGGACCAGCGCATCTTTGAGCCTGAGCGCGGCTTTCAGCATGTCATCCGGGTCAACCAGCACCGTGTCGCACTCCCGACAACGGCGGGCGGCGATATCATTTTCCGCGTTGCATTGTGGGCAGTTTTTAAAACGAAAACGAAAATCGCACTGTTCGCGATGGCCGTCATCATCTTCAAACCACCCCTGACAGCGGCGGCCAAAGTGTTCAATCAGCGTGCCGTCTGCCGTTGTTTTGCCCCAGAAGGTGTTTGCAAACCCGCAGGTGGGACAGAACACCTGCACCGGAACGTTATCGCTTTTCCCTTTCGGCGCCCCCACTTCCGGCGCGTAAAGATCGTGCGGGTTACCGGCATAATCGAGGATCAGACAGTCGGTTTTACCCGGTGCCAGGCGCAGGCCGCGACCGACAATTTGTTGGTAAAGGCTAACTGACTCCGTCGGGCGCAGAATGGCGATAAGGTCGACGTGCGGGGCATCGAAGCCAGTGGTCAGGACCGACACATTCACCAGATAGCGAAAGCGCTGGGCTTTGAACTCTTCAATCAGCACATCACGCTCTGCACCAGGCGTGTCTCCGGTGATTAGCGCGGCATCGTCAGCAGGCAGCAGGCCCAGAATTTCTTTGGCGTGCTCCACTGTGGCGGCGAAAATCATCACCCCTTTGCGCGTCTGGGCAAACTCGACAATCTGGCTGATGATATGCGGCGTTATTCGCTGCTGCTTTTTCAGTTCCTGATTCAGATCCGTTTCGCTAAACAGGCCGTTACTCTGCGCCTGCAGGCGGCTGAAGTCATACTGCACTACCGGCATGTCGAGGCGTTCTGGCGGCGTCAGGTAGCCGTGTTTAATCATGTAACGCAACGGTAATTCATAAATGCAGTCACGAAACAGCGCTTTTTCATCGCCGCGCACCATACCGTGATAATGAAAGTGATAAATCCAGCCTTTGCCCAAACGAAAAGGAGTGGCAGTAAGCCCGAGCAGGCGTAAGTGGGGATTTACTTTGGTCAGGTGAGTGAGGATTTGCTGATATTGACTCTCGTCGTCATCACCAATACGGTGACATTCATCGACGATAAGCAGCGAGAATTCTCCCTGAAAGGCGTCAAGATTACGCGCCACCGACTGTACGCTGCCAAATACCACTTTCCCGTGGCTCTCTTTACGCTTCAGTCCTGCGGCAAAAATATCGGCTTCCAGCCCCAACGCGCGATATTTGCCATGGTTTTGCGCGACCAGTTCTTTAACGTGCGCCAGTATCAGCACGCGACCACGCGCCACGCGGGCCAGTTCAGCAATCACCAGGCTTTTTCCCGCACCGGTTGGCAGGACGATAACCGCTGGCGTGCGATGGTGGCGGAAATGGTTGAGCGTGGCATCCACGGCTTCTTTTTGGTACGGGCGAAGAGTAAAAATCATGGGCTCATTAAGGTAAGCAGCAACAATGTATAGTATGCCATGAATCATTTCCCTTGAGGGATGGTGTAACGCCGCTATACTGGGCGGATAATCGTCCCACTTTTCGGGCGCAATCCCGCTTCTTGTTTTTTACAGGCAAAAATCACACTCATGCGACTTGATAAATTTATCGCTCAGCAACTCGGCGTCAGCCGCGCTATTGCCGGGCGTGAGATCCGTGCTAACCGCGTTACCGTCGACGGTGAAATCGTCAAAAACAGTGCCTTTAAGCTGCTGCCAGAACACGACGTAGAATATGACGGCAATTCCCTGATTCAACAAAATGGCCCGCGCTATTTTATGCTGAATAAACCTCAGGGTTATGTTTGCTCAACGGATGACCCGGATCACCCGACAGTGCTCTATTTCCTTGATGAGCCGGTTGCCTACAAACTGCATGCGGCAGGGCGCCTGGATATCGACACCACCGGACTGGTGCTGATGACCGATGACGGACAGTGGTCGCATCGCATCACTTCGCCACGTCACCATTGTGAGAAAACCTATCTGGTGACGCTGGAGTCGCCGGTGGCAGATGACACCGCCGAACAGTTTGCCCATGGCGTACAACTGCATAATGAGAAAGACCTGACCAAACCGGCCGTGCTGGAGGTTATTACGCCAACTCAGGTGCGATTGACCATCAGCGAAGGGCGCTATCATCAGGTTAAACGTATGTTTGCCGCCGTCGGTAACCACGTTGTTGAACTGCACCGTGAACGGATTGGTGACATCAAGCTTGATGAGGATCTGGAGCCGGGTGAATACCGTCCATTGACCGAAGAAGAAATCGCCAGCGTTAACTTAACCCCGCGTTAATTTCAGGAGCTAAATGTGACCACCCGGCAGAACTCGTCAATTGCCATTGTCTTTATCCTTGGCTTGTTAGCCATGCTGATGCCGTTGTCGATTGATATGTATCTTCCGGCACTACCTGTTATCTCTGAACAGTTTGGTGTGCCTGCAGGTAGCGCGCAGATGACCCTCAGTACCTATATTCTTGGGTTCGCGGTGGGGCAGTTACTCTATGGTCCAATGGCTGACAGCATTGGGCGCAAGCCGGTGATTCTGGGCGGGACGCTGGTGTTTGCGGCGGCGGCAGTTGCCTGTGCGCTGGCACAAACTATCGATCAACTGATCGTGATGCGTTTCTTCCATGGTCTGGCTGCGGCTGCGGCGAGCGTGGTTATCAACGCCCTGATGCGCGATATCTATCCGAAGGAAGAGTTTTCGCGCATGATGTCATTTGTCATGCTGGTCACGACAATTGCACCCTTACTGGCACCCATCGTGGGCGGCTGGGTATTGGTATGGCTGAGCTGGCACTACATCTTTTGGATCCTCGCCGTGGCGGCTATTCTGGCGTCGGTGATGATCTTTACGCTTATCAAAGAGACCTTGCCAGTTGAGCGCCGCCAGCCGTTTCGCTTGCGTACTACTCTCGGCAACTTTGCCTCGCTGTTTCGCCACAAGCGTGTACTGAGCTATATGCTGGCCAGTGGGTTTAGTTTTGCCGGGATGTTCTCGTTCCTGAGCGCCGGACCTTTTGTTTACATTGAGATTAACCACGTTTCACCGCAGCATTTCGGCTATTACTTCGCTCTGAACATTGTTTTCCTGTTCGTGATGACCATCATCAACAGCCGCTTTGTTCGTCGGGTTGGGGCGTTGAATATGTTCCGTACTGGCCTGTGGATCCAATTCGTGATGGCGGGCTGGATGGTCTTTAGCGCGCTGTTCGGGGTTGGTTTCTGGGCGCTGGTGGTGGGCGTTGCGGCGTTTGTTGGCTGCGTGTCGATGGTGTCATCCAACGCCATGGCAGTCATTCTGGATGAATTTCCGCATATGGCGGGAACGGCGTCATCGCTGGCAGGGACGTTCCGTTTTGGCATTGGCGCCATCGTTGGGGCGCTGCTGTCACTGGCGACTTTTAACTCGGCCTGGCCGATGATCTGGTCGATAGCATTTTGCGCTACCTGCTCAATTCTCTTCTATCTCTACGCCAGCCGCGCCAAAAAACGGTGATCTATTACACAACCTGGGGGCGATAGGGCCTCCAGAGTTGATGTACATCAACCGAAAATCTATCAATTTCCCCGTTTATGTTTATTTTATGTAAAATCAATTTATGTAAAAAGTCACATCATTGTAGTTAAAAAGGTTGAGTTAGATCGCAGAAACGAGTACATATAGCGCGGAAATATGCCAGAACCGTTGAATAAATTTAAATATTTGGTTCGGAAAGTGGCATAAAGTCAGGGTGTAAACGTTTACGAACTGTTTAAAGACGTATTGTCAATGATGTGTTAATATTGATGTAAAATAATTGTGAAGTGATTGTACTTCCAGGGAAAGAAAGTGATGACATTACAACTCTCAATCGTTCATCGTCTGCCACAGTGCTATCGTTGGTCGGTGGGTTTCGCAGGTTCAAAGGTTGAACCGATTCCGCAAAACGGTCAGAGCAATGAGAACAGCCTGGTGGCGCTCAAATTGCTTAGCCCTGATGGTGACAGCGCGTGGTCAGTCATGCATAAACTCAGCCAGGCCCTCAGCGACATTGAGGTACCTTGTTCCGTGTTGGAATGCGAAGGGGAGCCGTGCCTGTTTGTGAATCGTCAGGATGAATTTGCCGCGACCTGCAGACTGAAAAATTTCGGCGTGGCCATCGCAGAGCCGTTTTCAAATAACAATCCGTTTTGAGCGTCAGCTTAGCGCGAGCAGCTGACGCGTATATGCCTGCTGTGGCGCATTAAATACGTGCTCGCATTGTCCTTGCTCCACGACCTCTCCCTGCCTTAGCACAATAACCTGATGGCATAACGCGCGTACTACGTGCAAATCATGGCTGATAAAGATATAAGCCAGGCGATGCTTTTCCTGTAAAGACTTTAATAACGTCAGGATTTGCGCCTGTACGGTTCTGTCGAGCGACGATGTTGGTTCATCCAGAATGATCAGGGAAGGCTTGAGAATCAAGGCTCTGGCAATGGCTATGCGTTGACGTTGACCGCCTGAAAACTCCGCCGGGTAACGATGCCGCGTTTCGCTATCCAGTCCCACTTCCGCCATTACCGCTTTCACCTGCGCTTCGCGCTGCTCGGCTGACAGGGTTGGCTGATGAACGCGCAGTCCCTCCTCAATAATCTGTAGCACGCTCAGGCGCGGGTTCAGCGAGGAGTTGGGATCCTGAAAAACGACCTGAATGCGGTGACGTACCGGTAACAGCTGGCGGCGATTTAAGGTATGCAGCGCCAGGCCATCGAACACAATGCTTCCCTGTGAGGTGATTAACCTCAGTAGCGCCAGCCCGGTAGTGCTTTTCCCCGATCCTGACTCCCCGACCAGGCCCAGCGTTTCACCGGGTCGGAGGGAAAAACTGACGTTGTTAACCACAACGTTATGGTCCACCACGCGCTTCAGGATACCTTTACGGATGGGGAAGGCGACGCAGAGTTTTTCCACTTCCAGCAATGGAGCTTGCCCGGCAGGTACAGGCACCGGATCGCCGGAAGGTTCGCTGTTTAACAATTTCTGCGTGTAGGGATGCGTTGGCGCAGTGAGCAGCTGTGCTGCTCGATTTTGCTCAACGCACTGGCCGTTTTGCATCACCGCAACGGTATCGGCCAGTTTTTTCACAATGCTGAGGTTGTGGGTGATAAACAGTAATCCCATGTTCAGCTCGCGCTGTAGCTCCCGCAGCAGCTGTAGGATTTGCGCCTGTACGGATACATCCAGCGCGGTGGTCGGTTCATCGGCAATAAGCAGCTCCGGTCGCGTAAGCAGCGCCATGGCGATCATTACGCGCTGGCGTTCGCCGCCGGACAGTTGGTGCGGATAGTCTGCGAGACGTTTGGCCGCCTGACGGATGCCGACCCGATCCAGACAGGTCAGTATTTCTGCCCGCGCGGCCTCCCGACGCATTCCCCGATGCAGCGACAGCACTTCATACAGCTGTTTTTCAAGGTTGTGAAGCGGGTTTAGCGACACCATTGGCTCCTGGAAAATCATGGCGATTTTATTCCCACGAACGCCGCGAAGCGTCTGCTCATCGGCATGAAGCAATGATTCGCCATGAAAACGGATGTCACCGGAAAGGTAGACTGCGGGAGGGGTTGGTAATAACCGTAGAATAGAAAGCGCGGTCACGCTTTTACCTGAACCGGACTCGCCCACCAGCGCCAGAGTTTGCCCGGCATCAACCCTCAGTGAGAGGGTACTGACCACGGTGCGCACGGTCTCCTGTTGGCGAAAACCTACCGATAAATTTTCAATAGCTAACAGCGGTTGTGTCATCTTAAATCGCCTTGTTGGGATCGAACGCGTCGCGTACCGCTTCACCAATAAATATCAGTAGCGATAATAGCAGGGCAACGGAGATAAACGCGGTGATGCCAAGCCACGGTGCCTGCAGGTTGTTTTTACCCTGTAACAGGAGTTCTCCTAGCGATGGCGAGCCAAGCGGTAAGCCGAAGCCAAGAAAATCCAGCGAGGTCAGAGTGGTGATCGAGGCGCATAATATAAACGGTAAAAAGGTCAGGGCGGCGACCATCGCATTGGGCAGCATATGGCGCAGAATAATACTGCGATCGCTCACGCCGAGCGCCTGAGCGGCACGAATGTAATCAAAGTTTCGGGTACGTAAAAATTCCGCGCGTACCACGCCAACCAGGCTCATCCAGCCAAACAGCACGGTAATGCCCAGTAGCCACCAGAAGTTTGGCTGGACCACGCTCGACAGCAGTATGATCAAAAACAGCGTTGGCATACCTGACCAAACCTCAATGAATCGTTGCCCCCACAGATCCACCTTGCCACCATAATAGCCCTGGATTGCGCCAGCCATGATCCCCATCACGCTGGAGCACAGGGTTAGCATTAATCCAAACAGGACAGAAATACGTGTGCCATAGAGGATCCGTGCCAGCACATCACCACCGTTGGCGTCCGTTCCCAGCCAGTTTTGTGCAGAAGGCGGGGAAGGGAAGGGCTTATCAGTGGCAAAGTTAATGCTGGTGGCTCCAAAGCGTATCGGCGTCCACAGGATCCAGCCCCGGTTTTCCAGGCGCTGCTGTAACCACGGATCCTGATAATCAGCCTGGGTCGCCAATGGTCCGCCGAAGTCGCTTTCACTGTAGTTTTTGAACAGGGGGAAATACCAGCTACTGTCGTAGCGCACCAGTAGCGGCTTATCATTGGCAATCAGTTCTGAACACAGGCTAAGGCCGAAGAGCAGTAGAAAAATCCACAGCGACCAATAGCCGCGACGGTTATGGCGAAAACGCGCCCAGCGGGCCTGATTGACGGGGCTTAATCGCGACATTAGCGTCCCTCAAAATCAATACGGGGATCGACCAGCGTATAGCTGATGTCGCTGAGGATATTCAGCAGCAGACCGATCAGGGTGAAGATATAGAGCGTGCCAAACATTACCGGGTAGTCACGTGATACGGTGGATTCATAACCCAGTAGTCCCAGACCGTTAAGCGAAAACATCACTTCAATCAGCAGCGAACCGGTAAAAAACATGCTGATAAACGTTGCCGGGAAGCCAGCGATTACCAGCAACATGGCATTGCGAAACACATGTTTCCACAGAATGTTTTTCTCGCTGACCCCTTTGGCGCGCGCGGTGACGACATACTGTTTGCGTACCTCATCCAGAAATGAGTTTTTGGTCAGCATGGTTAGCGCGGCAAAACCCCCAACCACCGTCGCCAGCACTGGCAGGGTAATATGCCAAAGGTAGTCGGTCACTTTCTGATACCAGGGCAGGGAATCAAAATTGGCGGAAACCAGTCCGCGAAGCGGGAACAGGTCGTAATAGCTGCCCCCGGCAAAAAAGACGATCAGTAAAATCGCAAACAGAAAAGCCGGTATGGCATAGCCAATAATAATGAATGCGCTGCTCCAGACATCAAATCGGCTGCCGTTGTGAACGGCTTTGCGGATCCCAAGCGGTATCGACACCAGATAGATAATGAGCGTACTCCATAGCCCCAGCGTGACGGAAACAGGCAGGCTGTCTTTGATAAGCGTCAGCACTGAGGCGCTACGAAACAGGCTGTCGCCGAAATCGAAACGAATATAGTCCCAGAGCATTTTGAAATAACGCTCATGAATGGGCTTATCGAACCCGTAACGGCGAGTGATTTCGGCGATCACTTCCGGGTCAAGACCACGGCCACCTCGGTAATTACTGTCGCTGATATTGCCGACGCCGGTTTGCGCGTGGCTGGCGCGAATGCCTTCACTACCCGCGCCGGGTAATGCCCCGCTTTGTCCGAACTCAATAGCGGCGACGGCCTGCTCAACCGGACCACCGGGGGCAATCTGCACGATAAAAAAGTTGATGGTGATGATGGCCCAAAGCGTTGGGATCACCAGTAGCAGACGTCGAATCAGATAAGCGCCCATTTATTCTCCCTGCCGTCTGGCTGCTGGCAGTTTCGCCGCTTTGTTAACGTCGTACCACCAGTTGTCGAGACCAATGGTATAAATGGGGCGAATAGCTGGATGCGAAAACTTATCCCACCAGGCGATGCGATCCTCTGCCATAAACCACATCGGCAACATGTAGTAGTTCCAGGTTAATACCCTGTCCAGTGCCCGACCGAGTGGGATTAGTTTGGCTTTATCACCCTGCGCCGCGATGATTTGGTTGATCAGTTTATCAATCACCGGGCTTTGCACGCCCGGGGCGTTATAGCTAGAGTCAATATATTCAGAGGCCCAGAGAATTTGCAGGTCCGAACTTGGCCACGGCATTGCGCGATACAATCTCGGCATCATGTCATAGTCACGACTGCGCAGCCGGTTTGTGATTTGTGAGTTATCAACCTGGCGGATGTTCATTGTAATGCCTAAGCGCTGCAGGTTGTGCTGGAACGGCAGAACCCACTGGCTGTTACTGCCCGCCGGGAGCAACAGTTCAAAGCTCAGGGGTTTACCGTTGGCGCTGTTTACGCGCTGTTGTCCCTTAAGTACCCATCCTGCCTGCTCCAGTAAGGCATCGGCTTTCAACAGGTTGTCACGATCGTAGCCATCGCCTTTTGATTTCGGCGGCTGATAAATTTGGCTGAAGACCTCAGGAGGGAGATCTTTTTTCAAGGGCGCAAGTATTACCAGTTCATCCGCATCGGGGTAATTTTTAGCGGCATACTCGGTATTCTGAAAATAGCTGTTGGTCCGGCTCCAGGCGTTATAGAACAGAGCTTTATTCATCCATTCAAAATCAAATGCCAGGGTGATGGCTTCTCGCACCCGTCGGTCGCTGAACACCGGGCGCTGAATATTAAACGCCAGCCAACGCGTATCCTGGGCGGATTCGTTTTTTTGCTCATCTTTGATGATGTAATGATTCGAGAAATTTTTACCGGTATAACGTGTCGCCCAGTTTTTGGCATCGTTTTCAAGACGCAGGTCAAACGCTCCGGCCTTAAACGCTTCAAAGGCGACGTTGTCATCCAGATAGTAGTCGTAGCGGATGGTATCAAAGTTCCAGCGGCCACGGTTGACGGGCAGATTAGCGGCCCAATAATCGTTGACGCGCGAATAGACAATGTACTGACCCATCTTCCATTTCGTGATGCGATAAGGACCGCTGGCGAGCGGAGGCGATGATAAGGGATCGCTGAGCTTATGATCTTTCCAGTACTTCTCTGGCATCACGGGTAATGAAAACAGGCTGAGCATGTCCTCTTTACCCGGTTTGGCTAATTCAATACGTACGGTTAATGGCGCGATCGCTTTTACCGTTGTTCCCTTGTAGACCAGGCGAAATTGCGGCACGCCTTCAGTCATAAATTTGTGGAAGGTGAATGCGACATCGCTGGCGGTAATGGGGGAGCCATCGTGAAAACGCGCTCGCGGATTAATGGCGATTTCTACCCAGGAATAGTCATCAGCATAGCGTGCGCTGTCGGCGATGAGCGGATAATAGCTGCCAGGTTCATCGTCAGAGGTAGTAAACAGCGTATCGTAAAGCGTTTCGGTACGTGCTCCGGGATTACCGCGCATCGCATAGCGGTTGAAGTTATCGAACGTGCCGATGGCGGAGAGGGTGATTTGCCCGCCTTTGGGGGCCGCAGGGTTGACGTAATCAAAGTGATTAAAGTTAAACGCGTACTTTGGTTCGCCCAGTACGGCAAAAGCATAGCTTTCTTTGATGGACTGCGCCTCGGCGCTAAACCCGATGAGGGCGATAAACAGCAGCAATACGCGAGGGATCATTAAATGCGATTTCCTTTTCCTGCCACAACCCGACGGGCATCATGCCTGAAAGATAAGGGATGTGGCGGCGAGTGAGAGTATATGATTCGCATACTGCGATCACCACGTCGGCTTATTGGGCTGTGCCATCCAACGCACGAAATCAGCAAGTTTTAATGGTCGGCTAATCCAGTATCCCTGGAAAAAATGCACTCCACGATCGCGTAGCCAACGGGCTTGCTCAGGCGTTTCAACCCCTTCAGCCACCGTCAGCATATTAAGACGCTTAGAGAGTGTCAACACGGCGTCCAGAACCGGAGAGGTCAGGGTCTCTGTTCCAATGGCGTTAATAAAGCCGCGATCGATTTTCAGGTAGTCAACGGTAAAGCGTTCCAGATAAATCAGCGCGCTATGACCGGTGCCAAAATCATCAATGGCAATTTCAAAACCTGCTGAATGAAGCCATTCAAAAAGCTTTGTGGCCTCGTGTTGATTAAGCATATCCCGTTCGGTGATTTCCAGCACCATCTGGAAATGGTTTGCGGGAAGCGAGGTCTGCAGGTGATGAATGTCGTCTTTAAACGTCTCGCCGTGCAGATGCGTTGGCGCGATATTGATCCCCAATTTAGCACCTGCGGGTAACACTTTTTGCAGCATCGGTGCGTCCTGGGCTATCAACTTAAAGAGATGCTGGGTCAGCGGGACAATCATTTTCTGGGATTCGGCGTAGTGAATAAAAGCATCCGGAGGGATCTCACCCGTTGTTGGATGATTCCAGCGTAATAACACCTCTACACCTTTCACCTCCAGTGTCTGCACCTCTACGACGGGCTGGTACACCACATAAAACTGGTTATGTTTGATAGCGTTGAGGATATCTTTGCCCGGACGTAAACGGATGGTGTAGATGTAGTACCAGAGAAGAAGCGCGGCAATAATCCCCGCCATGCATCCCAACATAATCGAATACCAGATGTCGGTATAGGTCCACTCATCGGCATATAAACGAATCTGTAGCGGAATACCTTCCAGGGTCGCCTGCCGCCAGTGAGAGTGGGGCAGAGCGGAGGCATCAATAATCCGTGATGAAAATGTTGAAATCGCGTTATCACCGACGACTATGGCAATACCGTTAAAATCATCCTGTCGGGCGGTATAAAGCAGATAAGGGGCCAGATTAATATTCAGTGAGGTAAACACGCCGCTATCAGTGAACGATGGGTTCCGGTGCCAAATCATTATCGCCGGCTTGTTCGGCATCATGGGCGTACCGGGGAGTAATTCCACATCAATATTTCTGCTGATATCGAGGCTTGGGACCAGATCTAAAATCGGGGTGAACATTGCGCCCGTTGCGGAGGAGCAGAAAGCAATGCCGTTTTTGACCAGTAAAAATGCGCGAACGTTGAGGCTAAAGGCTGCGCTGGAGGTCAGTTGGGCAGCGACTTGTTGGCAACTGTTGGCGACCAGTGGCTGAAGGTCATCTGTGGTGGATTTGAGATCGGCGAAGTAGCTGCTGACATAATTCTGGATATCGGAAAGGAGCGTGTCGTACTTAATGTCTCGTTTATGCCAGGTCACGAAAAATTGCAGGGTACTCACTAGGAGCGCGACGATAAGCCCCGTTAACATACAGGAAAGCAGGATTTTCTGATTGGATGAAGAGGAGCGTTTAAACATAGTTCCTTATGTTTACCTGAGTTAACCGCTTATTCTGTATGAATATAACCTGAAATGACTCACCTTGTGAGATTTTTCTTAGTCACAAGACAAAGCAAAAAAAAAGCACCGCCGAAGCAGTGCTTTTCAAAATGTCTCATCAGGATAGCCAAGGGATAGCTGCCAAACGAAATTAACTGCGGCTCAGGACCCGGCGAGCTTCGTTGTAACGTTTTTTCCAGTAAGGTTCGTTCATGCTGGAAATGATAACGCCGCTGCTGGTCGAGGCGTGTACGAACTGGTTGTTGCCGATATAAATACCGACGTGACGGCCAGTGGAGCCTGCACGGAACAGAACCAGATCGCCTGTGCGCAGGTTAGTGCGCGAAACGGATTTACCCGTTTCCTGTTGTTCGTAGGTTGAGCGTGGAAGCTCTAAACCAAATTGCTCGCGGAACGTACGTTGTACGAAGCTTGAACAATCAATGCCTTTTTTGGTGCTGCCGCCAAGGCGGTAACGCACGCCTTTCCAGTCAGCATACTGGTCCATAATACGTGATTTAACATCGATATTACGGACCATGTTTTCAAATTCATCCTGAGAGGCTTGCAGTGAAGAGTTATCTCCATTGCCCACAGCATGCGTCTCAGAATGCATATTCCTGGCGGTGTTCGTTGTGCTACATGCAGAAAGCAGAACCGCAACTGCTATCGCGGGTATGCCCCGCAAGATATATCTCAAAATCGGTTGAGATTTGACCATTTTGTTTGTTTTCCCTTGAAGTCCTTAACGATAAATATCGTTATAAAAAATGCCAAACGTGACGAGACTAATTACCATCGCATGATGAGACAATTCTTTAAGGTCAAATCTGTGGCAGAACGCACAAATTTATTCCTGAAGAGAATAATTATCCCGCGAGGCAAAACGAGTTCGAGATTACCCGATCGGTCCGGTCATTGCGAGTGAATTTACGTGATTTCTTATAAGAAAAATTGATACAGAAAGTGAATAACCAGCATTGTCTAAATTAAGAACAATCAGGATAAAAAAGATGCAACCTAATCATTTTAAAGATGAATAAGATGACGGGAGAATGACAGCCAGAATGATGAAATATCGACAAGCATCATCAGGGAATCAGAGTTTTCCCTGATGATGTTAATTACTGTGCGTTATTTGTTTAAAAAATGTTTGTTTTTACCGGGCAGATAATTCGCAAACAGAGTGACTAATCGGTCGCTTAACGGTGTCATTAGCCACCAGGGCAGACCAATCAAGACGACAGTCATGGAACCGATCACGATATCGGTGAGCCAGTGAGCGCCAATCATTATGCGTGGAAAGGCAAAAACCACAGCGATAATAAGGCCGATTATTCCGGCGACTTTTCCGAAATAACGCAGCATAAATGCGGAAAAAATAAGCAGCATCATACCGTGATCGCCGGGGAAACTGTCTCTGGACGCATCTTTAGTCGGAATATGCAGCAGTTCGCTGACGCGATAAATATTATCCAGCATCAGAGTAGGGCTGGCGCGTTTAACGGGAATAAGCGCCTGGCCTAACTGATTTAATACCACTGCGGTGAGCAGCATAACCAGGCCAATAGCGACAATGCGTCGGCGACCTTCCGACGTTTCTTTCAGCCAAAAATGCAGCATCAAGGCGCCCATTGCCAGCAATGAGCACCCATCAAATGCCCGGTTATTGGTGATAGCAACAATCCACAAGAACAGCGGGCTTTCCACCAGTTTCTGGTTAAAGAAGCGGAAAACGCCCGTATCCAATGAAGACCAGATCCCATGTCCGGCAGGAAGATACCAGGACAGAAACAGCGCCAGTCCCGCAATATTGAGTAGGAGAATAAGAGGGTATCGGGTTTTCATCATCGTTTACCATTGCTATAAAAACGAAGGCAACCTTACGCGTTAGCGTCTAAACGAAGTCTCAACAATGCACTCTGTAGCGTATTCCAGTCGGTCTCGGTATCGGCGATGAGTTCAATACGGCTATCCGGTGGCGCGACGTTTTGCGTCTCAATATGCCAGTCCTCTCCCTGGCGGTTAATGCGCACCAGTCCTTCCTTTATACGCATGACACCTTTCACGCGCCCCACGGGGGCAAGACGAGACCATTCCAGCAGACCGATGGTATCGAACACCGTATCGGCGTCAAAAATCCAACCGCAGGCCTGATGGCCCTGGCCGCTGTTCAGGCTGCGCCGCCAGCGCTGCTGTGACGGCAGACTCAATGCCGCCAGTCCCTTTTTGTCTGCATGGCTATGGGCGTGCTCTGCGCTTGCAAGAAGCTCTGCCAGGTTTAGTCGGGGTAAATCCAGTAACTGCCCGTCAATTTGCCCATGGTCGGCATGAACCAACTGGCGATTACCGCCGTAGTGTTGCCACCAGGTTTGCAAGGCGTTTTCGCTTTCCGCTGTGGCGCGGTCGGCTTTATTGGCAACAATGATATCTGCGGCGGCCAGCTGATCGCGGAAATTGTCATTGGCGACGCTTTTTTCATCCAGTAACAGCCGGGGGTCAAGAATACAGAGGGTCGCGCGCAGATCGATCCACGGTTCGTAAACCGGTGCGGTGAGTAAATCCAGAATTTGTTTAGGGTGTCCGAGGCCAGTGGGTTCAATCAGCAATCGATCGGGTTTTCCCTGACGCAGCAGCGTATTGAGGCCAACCTGCATCGGTAGACCGTTAACGCAGCACATACAGCCGCCGGGGATCTCTTTTAGCAATGCGCCGCTGTCGGCTAACAGGGCGCCATCAATACCTACTTCACCAAACTCATTGACCAGCACGGCCCACTTCTCTGCGGGATCCTTGTTCGCCAATAGATGAAGAATAGAGGTGGTTTTGCCACTGCCGAGAAAACCAGTGATGAGATTGGTTTTAGTCACAATTACTCCAGAATCATAAATTACCGTAATGGCATTTAACAATCCTGGCGAAAAATGGGGAAAAAGAGAAGGGGTGAGGGGACGAAGACGTGCTTCGTCCTGTTTAATGGCAGAAATCGTTAATTTTTTAACGTTTCAATGACAGCCTGATGCGCACCGTATTGGGCAATACGTTGCCAGGCCTGCTGAATGGCCGCGACAAACTGCGGATTCTGTACGAGATCGGCGGAGAAAATCTCATGCAGCGAAAGCAGGGCGCTGACGCGTTCTGATTCAGTGCTCTGTGCCACCAGAGCGGCAATTTTCTCACTGAGCGGGTCACGAATATCAATCGTAGCGCCTGAATCATCCACACCGCTCACGTAGCGCATCCAGCCTGCGATGCCGAGCGCCAACAGCGGCCACTCGCTTTGACGTGCTAAATGCACGCGGATCCCTTCCAGCATTCGCTGGGGTAATTTCTGGCTACCATCCATCGCGATTTGCCAGGTTTTGTGTTTCAGCGCCGGGTTGGCAAAGCGGTCCAGCAGGCTTAAGGCATACTGGTTTAAATCAACATCGGTAATTTGCAGCGTGGGGGCCTGTTCGGTGAGCATTAGCCGGTAAGCGGCTTCACGAAATGCGCTATCCTGCATACAGTCGCTGATGTGCTGGAATCCGGCCAGATAGCCGAGATAAGCGAGAAACGAATGGCTGCCGTTCAGCATCCGCAGTTTCGTTTGTTCCCACGGCAAGACGTTTTCAACCATCTGGACACCCGCGGTTTCCCATTGCGGACGACCACAGACAAAGTTGTCTTCAATCACCCACTGAATAAACGGCTCGCAGCTGATTGCGCAAGGATCGGCAACGCCCAGCTCACGGGCGATTTCAGCCAGCGACTCTTCGGTGGCGGCGGGAACAATCCGATCCACCATAGTACCCGGGAAACTGACGTGTTCCTGGATCCAGTGCGCCAGCTCAGGAGAGCGTTTTTCCGCCATCCCCAGTACGGCATTTTTTACCACATGACCATTGTCCGGGATGTTATCGCAGGAGAGGACGGTAAACGGCTGCAGTCCACGTTCACGTCGGCGGTGCAGCGCTTCAACGATAATACCGGGGGCGGAGTGCGGTTCAGCCGGTGTCTGCAGATCGTGAATAATACGCGCATTAGAGAGATCTAACGAACCCGTCGCCGGATCGATGCAGTAGCCTTTTTCCGTGATGGTTAACGAGACAATCGCGACCTGAGGCTCGCAGAATTTTTCAATAATGGCCGCCAGCGAATCCAGCGTGGCGTTCAGGCATTCGTTAACGGCACCGATAACAATAGGCTGGTTGCCGTTAGCCCCTTTTTCTAACACGGTAAATAAATGATCCTGTTCGCGAAGCTGACGCATCAGCCGATCGCCACTGAACAGGCTGATCTCGCAAATTCCCCAGTCTCCGCCCTGCGCATTCAGCACCCTGTCGGTTAATAACGCCTGATGGGCGCGGTGAAAAGCACCGAAACCAAAATGTACAATCCGCGTTTTTAATTGTTGGCGGTCGTACTGCGGCATCATGACATTTTCCGCCAGAGGCGCTGAGGCAATAGTTTTCATTAAATACACCTGATTAACCATTAATTAACAATGGCAGTATAAAGTTATATGACAGCAAATTGAATTGGTGTGCCTCATTTATCCGGGGAATGTGAGCTGGATCAATCAATGATAGGCCATCTGTTGAACATCTCCAGGATGGCTGTATGGTAGTCGTCATTCAGGTAGTTTAATTTGGTATAACAACTTGTGGGGTGAAACAATGGAACAAACCTGGCGTTGGTACGGACCTAACGATCCGGTATCGCTTGATGATGTGCGTCAGGCTGGCGCAACGGGTGTTGTGACCGCCTTGCACCACATTCCCAACGGTGAAGTGTGGCCGGTAGAAGAGATTCAACAGCGTCAGGCTATTCTGGCTGAAAAAGGGCTGACCTGGTCGGTGGTGGAAAGTATTCCTGTCCACGAAGATATCAAAACGCGTTCAGGCCAGTACCAAACGTGGATTGCCAATTATCAGCAGAGTATCCGTAATCTGGCGACCTGCGGCATCGATACCGTGTGCTATAACTTCATGCCGATCCTCGACTGGACGCGTACCGATCTCGAATATCAGCTGCCGGACGGCTCCAAAGCGCTACGTTTTGACCAGATTGCTTTTGCAGCCTTTGAACTGCATATTCTTCAGCGCCCAGGCGCCGCAGCGGATTACACCGCAGAAGAACAACGCCAGGCGCTGAATTACTTCAATGCTATGAGCGATGCCGAAATCGAAAAGCTGACCCGCAATATCATTGCCGGCCTGCCCGGTGCGGAAGAGGGCTATACGCTGGATCAGTTCCGTGCGCGCCTCGCTGAATATGACGGCATCAGCAAAGACGATCTGCGCGATAATATGGCGGTATTCCTGCGGGCGATTGTGCCTGTGGCGGAAGAAGTCGGCGTGCGTCTGGCTGTTCACCCTGACGATCCGCCGCGTCCGATCCTCGGCCTGCCGCGCATTGTTTCGACTATCGAAGATATGCAGTGGCTGAAAGAAACCGTCGACAGCATCAATAACGGTTTCACCATGTGCACCGGTTCCTACGGCGTGCGCGCCGATAACGATCTGGTGAAAATGATCGAAACCTTTGGCGATCGAATCCACTTCACGCATTTGCGCTCCACCTGCCGTGAAGATAACCCGAAAACCTTCCACGAAGGTGCGCACCTGCAAGGCGATGTGGATATGGTATCGGTGGTTGCTGCCATCCTGAGCGAAGAACAGCGCCGTAAAAAGGCGGGCGATTTGCGTCCTATCCCGATGCGTCCGGATCACGGACACCAGATGCTTGACGACCTGCACAAGAAAACCAACCCAGGCTACTCCGCGATTGGTCGCCTGAAAGGGCTGGCGGAAGTTCGCGGCGTTGAACTGGCGTTAAAACAAACGCAGTTCCGCGATCTGCTGTAAGGTTAACAACAGGGATTGTGCCGCAGGCGCGATCCCTGAAATTCATCAAGGCTGCGCTAGCGCCTGCTCCAGTACCGACAGCACCTTTTTGATCTGCTGTATCTGCAATCCGCCAAACCCGAAAAACATAACAGCATCGCTATTCTCCCTACGCCATGCGGCACCTGAGCCATTTTCTATATCTGGCAGAGTGTCAAAGCGGATCCCTGCCAGCAGGCAGCGCTGTTGCAGCCTGGCTATCATATCTGGGTGTCTGTCAACGCGTAACGAGAGGTGCAGACCCGCCGTTGCGCCAGCGATTTTCCCTGACGGAAACAGAACAGAAAGGCCATCGCGTAACAGATTGAGGCGCGCCGCATAGTTGCAGGCCAGCTTGCTGATGTGCGAGTAAAACACCTGATTTTGCATTAATTCGGCTAAAAATTGCTGCAATAACCACTGACTGCCATTGTTATTGAGTGCTTTCATATTCTTTACTGCCGGGAGCAGTTCATCAGGACAAATGAGATAGCCAAGACGCGTTCCCGGCCCCAGCGTTTTGGAAAATGTCCCCATGTAGATAACCCGGTTGTGATAATCCATAGCTTTCAGTGCAGGAAGGGGGTTCTCGCCATAGGTAAAAACAGCATCGTAGTCGTCTTCAAGGATATAAGCGCCGACGCGCTGCGCCCACGTCAATAATGACTGACGGCGCTCCAGCGAAAGGACGCTTCCCATTGGATACTGGTGAGCCGGAGTCACATAGCAAAGCTGGGTTTCATATTCGGGTAATTTATCTGTTTGCAGCCCGTGGTTATCTACAGCAATTGACGTAATGTCTGCACCGTAATAATTAAACAGATGCCATGCGCCAGAATAGCAAGGGGATTCGGCCACAACGTGGCACTTTTTTTGCTGACTGACGGCATGATGAACAATAAATATTTGACTGAGCAGCGACAATCCTTCCTGAATCCCATTGGTAATGATGATGTTCTCCGCCCGGGTATTAATGCCGCGAGATAAATTAAGGTACCTGGCTAGTTGCTCACGCAGTGAAAATAATCCATTTGATGAATGATATCGGGTAAACAATTGCTATTTAAGTACGCTTGGCGCGTTATTCCATTTTCGCCAGCTTGCCCAGGGAAAAGCATTGGGATCGGGGACGCCCATCCGGCAGTAGCACTCCCGCCCAGGCTCTGCATAAACATCGGTAGAGACCCCGGCCGCTTTTGGTGTTACTGGCGGAGAGCCCTGGGGTACGGACACATGCGCTGGGGTTACACGTACAGGCGTGGTGAATATCACCTCATAACCAATGCCGTGTCGGCTCTTAATTAATCCAGCCGCCATCAGCTTATCATAGGCCATTACTACCGTTATTTTGGCAATGTTCAATGCCTGAGCCTGCTCGCGAATAGAGGGGAGTTTATCTCCACACAGCAAATCACCCCGCTGAATGGCCTGTAAATAAAATTGAAATATCTGCAACTGCAGCGGAGTCCGGCTTTCTCTATCGAGAGTCAGTTTGAGCATGATAAATTCCTTATTTATAGATGGTAATTATATTACGGACTTCTGCTCTTTACTATTTGACGAACCTCATAGAGTGGATGCTGTTCCTATAATCTGCCTTCGCTGTCTCTATTTTTGATTTTTATTATCCCTTAGCGTGTCGCTATTAAAAAAATGGAGGCAAGCATGTCGTGGATAAGAAAAAACGCACTATGGTGCGCATTCGCCGGGGCGGTAGCAATGGCCCTGGCTATTTGGGGAACGTGGCAAGGCGTTCATTACACCAGTTCTACCGAGTTTTGTTTATCGTGTCACTCGATGCGCACATCTGGCGAGGAGTATAAAACCAGCATGCATTTTCGCAATGCTTCTGGTGTGCGTGCGGAGTGTAAGGATTGTCATATTCCGCCAGGCATCGTCCCAACGCTGGTTCGTAAAACGCAAGCCTTAAACGACCTCTACCACACCTTTATCTCTCCTTCGATCGATACCCCGGAAAAATTTGCTGCAAAGCGGGCGGAGTTGGCCCAGCGAGAATGGGCGCGCATGAGCGCGAATAATTCTGCGGCGTGTAAATCCTGCCATAGCTACGAGGCGATGGATCACGGCAAGCAATCGGCAAATGCAGCGGCGCAAATGACCGCGGCGGCGGCAAAAGACAGTAACTGTATCGATTGTCACAAAGGCATTGCCCATCACAAACCCGATATGAGCAGCGGTTTTCGCGATCGTTACAAGCAGCTGCAGCGTCAGGGAGAGCAGTTACCCACGGCGACGACGCTGTATTCGTTAGGCGAAAAATCACTGACTGTGACAGCAGAGAGCCCGGCAGGTAAAGCCATGCTGTACCCGGCAACGCAAGTGCGTGTGCTGAAAAGAGAAGGAAAAAACGTTCAGATAGAGCTGACCGGCTGGCGGGAAAGCAAAGGACGTGGACGGGTGATTACCCAGTATATGGGTAAACGCGTTTTCGCTGCCGTATTAGATGCCTCGCTGATGAGCAACGTGAAGGTTGAGCAAACTCAGGTTGATCCGGAGTCACATCAGGAGTGGCAGCAGGTCAGCGTAATGGCCTGGAGCTCTGCGGAGGGGTTTACCGACAATATTGACCCCCTCTGGCAATACGCCGATCAGATGTTGCAATCCACCTGTAGCGCTTGCCACAGCACGCCGCCGCCGACCCGTTATTCCGCGAATGGCTGGATCGCCGGACTGAAATCCATGTCCACCTACTACCGGCTTAATCCGGTGGAAGACCGTACGTTGTTGAAATATCTCCAGACTCACGCCAGCGATATACCTCAACCTAACAATTCAAAAGGATAATTTATGGATATTCATGATTTTAATCCGTCACGTCGACGGTTTTTAAGTGGAATGCTGGCAGTCGGTGCAGTCAGCGCTTTAGGGCCAAATCCACTGATCTCCAAGGTCTGGGCAGCGGGTGAAAACCCGGAGCAATGGATCCAGTCTGGCTCGCACTTTGGCGCTTTTGAAGCCAAAGTCGTGAACGGTGAATGGGTCGATACCCGCCCCTTCAAACATGACAAATACCCCTGCGATATGCTCAATGCCGTTCGGGAGGTGGTCTACAACCCTTCGCGGGTACGCTACCCGATGGTGCGGCTGGACTGGCTGCGCAAGCGTGAAAAGTCAGATCGCAACCAGCGCGGCGATAATCGCTTTGTCCGTGTGAGCTGGGATCAGGCGTTGGATCTGTTCTATGAAGAGCTTGAACGAGTACAAAAGACCTACGGATCTTCTGGTGTCTTTACCGGGCTGGCGGACTGGCAAATTGTTGGCAAATTTCATAAGGCCGGCGGCGCGATGGATCGGGGACTCAGCTTGCACGGCAGCTATGTAACGACCGTCGGCGACTACTCGGCAGCCGCAGCGCAGGTCATTTTGCCGCATGTGATTGGTTCGCTGGAAGTTTACGAGCAGCAAACGTCACTCCCGCTGGTTATCGAAAATACCCAAACCATCGTGCTGTGGGGCTGCGATCCTATCAAGAATCTGCAGATCGAGTTCCTGGTTCCCGATCACGATGCGTTTGGCTATTGGCAGCAGATTAAAGAAGCGGTTGCGCAGGGTAAGAAGCGCGTTATCAGCGTTGATCCGGTGCGTAGCAAGTCGCAAAACTATCTTGGCTGTGAGCAGCTGGCGCTGCGACCGCAAACGGATGTCGCGTTATTGCTGGCGCTGGCGCATACCCTGTACGAAGAAAAACTGTATGACGTGGCGTTCATTAACGATTATACCGTGGGCTTTGAACAGTTCTTGCCGTATCTGCTTGGGGAAAGCGACAAGCAGCCGAAAAATGCCGAATGGGCGGCGGAAATCTGCGGTCTGACGGCGGAGCAGATCCGTGACTTCGCCCGCCTGCTGGTCAAAGGCCGGACACAGTTTATGGGCGGCTGGTGCGTGCAGCGTATGCACCATGGCGAGCAGTATCCGTGGATGCTGGTGCTGCTGGCCAGCATGGTTGGACAAATTGGCTTGCCGGGCGGCGGAGTAGGGTTTGGCTGGCACTATAATGGCGGCGGGACGGTCACTTCTGCCGGTCCCGTCCTGTCCGGCCTCGGGAGCATCAACAATCCCCCGGCCGCGAAATACAAAGCGGATTTCCGCGGCGCTTCAGAGCATATTCCTACCTCGCGAATGATCGATTGTCTGCTGGCGCCAGGCAAAAAGATCGCTTTCAATGGTGAAACATTAACTTTCCCTGATATCAAAATGGCGATTTTCAGCGCCGCCAATCCGTTCCATGCTCAGCAGGATCGTAACCGCATGATCGAGGCGTGGAAGAAGCTGGAAACCGTGGTCGTTCTGGATCATCAGTGGACAGCATCCTGTCGTTTTGCCGATATCGTCCTGCCTGTGACCACGCGCTTTGAGCGTAATGACATTGAGCAGTTCGGTACACACTCGAATAAAGGGCTGATGGCGATACATCAGGTGGTTAAACCGCAGTTTGAAGCGCGACATGACTTTGATGTCTTTGCCGGTCTGTGCAAACGCTTTGGTCAGGAAGAGACATACCGCGAAAAGCGGGATGAAATGCAGTGGATAAAAGCCATTTATGATGAGGGCGCGAAAACGGGAGCGTCCCTTGGCGTGAGTATGCCGAACTTCGAGAGCTTCTGGCAGGGCGAAGGATACATTGAATATCCTGCCGGGAAGCCGTGGGTGCGTCATGGAGAATTTCGCGAACAGCCGGATATCAATCCGTTAGGAACACCCTCTGGTCTGATTGAAATTTACAGCAAAACCATCGCGGGCTTTGCCTACGAGGACTGCCCGGGGCATCCGGTGTGGATGGAACCCTTTGAACGTACCCATGGCAGCAAAACAGATAAATATCCGCTGCATCTGCAGTCCTGTCATCCGGATAAACGTCTGCACTCCCAGCTGTGCTCAAGCGAGGCGTTTCGCAACACCTATGCAGTGGCAGGAAGAGAGCCGCTGTACATGAGCGAGTCGGATGCCCGCGCACGTGGCCTGAAAGCCGGGGATATTGCGCGCGTGTTTAACGCCAGAGGCCAGGTGCTGGCCGGGGTGGTGATCAGTCCGGATTACGCGCCTAGCGTCGTCCGGATTCATGAAGGCGCGTGGTATTCGCCGCAGGAAGGTGGGAAAGCGGGCACATTATGCACTTATGGCGATCCGAATGTGCTGAGTGCGGATATCGGTACATCACAACTGGCGCAGGGGCCTTCGGCGCATACGGTGCTGGTCGAGGTGGAGCGGTACCAGGAGAATGCCCCGCAGGTCACGGGCTTTGGCGGGCCGGAGGTTGTGAAAGAGGAGGGGGCAAGTGCAGCATAATCACATTCATCGACAGCGGGCGGCGGTGTACCAGTGGTTTTCGCAACTGCTGTTCCGCGAGCTGGACGAGGAGCAACTCATCCGTCTGGAAAGTGGGGAAAGCCGAAAGTGGCTGGCGTCGTTGACGGCTATCCCTGGGTTATCCGTTGATGTTAAAAACCTGGAACGTAGTCTCGTTCGGGCGCTGCGCCGGGAAAGCCGACAGTTGGAGCTGGCGGCGGACTATGCCTCGTTGTTTTTGCTGGCACCTCCTGGCGGTGTTTCTCCTTATGCGGGGCATTATCCGCATACGACCGCGCCTGAAGAACGCAAGGAAATGAATGTGCTGTTAGTCGAGCATGGGCTGACCCCGCAGGACAACGAGCCTGCCGACCATATTGCTGTACAGCTGGCACTGATGGCGAGAATGGTTACCAAAAAGGAGACGTTATCGGCGCAATATTACTTTTTGCATCATCACATTATGTGCTGGGCACCCCTGCTACGGGAAAGTTGTTTACACCGGGACGAAGAGGGGGTTTATCCTCAGGCGGTTAACGTCATAACGCATTTTATGCGTGAGGATGAGCTGTATCTGGAATCTCTGTTGGTGGATGATTTTTACCTCAGCAGCCAGGGCTGAAAAGAACAAAGGGACAGCAAATGCTGTCCCTTTTCACCGCTGTCGCAGCAGAAAAGTTAGTCTGCGCGGCCCATGTAGCGACGTTCTTCGATATGAATACGGATTTTTTCACCTGCACTCAGATATTCAGGAACCAGGATAACCAGACCGGTGCTCATGGTCGCTGGTTTGTTACGCGCACTTGCTGACGCGCCTTTAATGCCCGGAGCCGTTTCAACGATTTCCAGGTCTACCGTTTGCGGCAGTTCAAGCGCCAGCAGCTGGCCGTCCCAGGTCAGTACCTGCATATCCGGCATTCCGCCTTCCGGGATGAACAGCAATTCTTCTTCGATCTGGTCTTTGGTGAAGGTATACGGGGTATAGTCTTCTTTATCCATGAAGACGTATTCGTTGCCATCGACATAGGAGAAATCAACGCCACGACGGCTCAGGGTGACGGTATCAACGATGTCATCACCTTTGAAGCGCTCTTCAACTTTCAGACCGGTACGAACATCAGAAAAACGCATTTTGTACAGCGTGGCGGCGCCACGTGCGGTTGGTGATTGAATATCAATATCTTTTACAATCAGCAGTTTGCCGTTGTAATTCAGTACCATACCTTTTTTAATTTCGTTCGCTCTTGGCATCGAAAAAATCCTGTAATGAGGAGTGTCTAAAATATCGCGTAAAACTACTCGCGCCGGGGCATTCAGGCAAGCGGAATTGATGCTTTTGCTGGTGCAAAAAAGGTGTTACTGTGCGCTTCCTGCACAATCCGATGGTTTACGATAAAGAGAGTACTGTATGGAATGCCGTCCGGATTGTGGTGCATGTTGCACCGCGCCTTCAATTTCCAGTCCCATCCCCGGCATGCCTGATGGCAAGCCCAATAGTCAATTATTCACAGTATAAAAACGACTTAACTAAGAAGATATGACTTTTCTACTAAGTGTTTTAATTGCATGCGAAAAGCTTTCCCCATAGCCGGTTTTAGACAGTTGCAATAACTCATTTAGTCCAGAATGACTTTTGGACGAAAGATTTTCATATAGACATATCGGAATTTCTGTATTGTCTTTAAATCGTCTATCTGGGCCACCAGACTTGTTGACATACTTCCAGGTTCTGCCAACAACTAAGGCATCCCTGGTTACATGCTATCGCCCCGATTGTGACAGTGTGTTAATGTTTTATTCGAATACAAAGAAATTGAGAGGTCCTAATGGAATGCCGAATCGACTGTGGGGCCTGTTGCATTGCTCCTTCAATATCCAGCCCTATCCCAGGTATGCCACAAGGGAAACCAGCGAATGTAAGGTGTGTTCAGCTATCTAATGATAATTTATGTAACATTTTTGGATCCAACCTTCGTCCTAAAGTTTGCAGTAGCCTGCAACCATCTCTGGATATGTGTTCAACGAATCGAACAGATGCGATGACCTACTTAATCAGACTCGAAGATGAAACTTGCCCCACTGCTACTTCGTAGGTTTACGCTGATAAATTACTATTTGTACTTATTGTAAGATTTCGATAGTGTTTGTTAGAGTTTCGTAAATTTTGTTCCGGGTTTTCTCTCCCCCTCAAATACATCTCCTACATCAAACATGAAGCGGCTTTGTGCTATCACAAACGCCCGCGTTTTGCCGTGGTTTTTAGGTAATAACTTAGAACTTAGAGAAGGGTTCGGTGTATTTTATACATTAAAGAAAGGTGTTCTATTAACAGAATTACAATAATCTCAAATCCAGCTACCACTAGATTTACTGGAAGCTAACAGTTATCGAAATGTTTATCATGAACACGGTCGTTACAAAGCCATTGATGGCAAGTCTTTTGTTCATGATGGTTATGAATACACGATTAACACCAGAATTGGATCAGGTGTTCGCCATGATATACTTATGGTGATGGTCACCGAACTAAAAGCAATGCAGAGGCGCTACAGTCGAGTGTTCTATACCAGTTTTGATCTTCACCTCCCTGCATTCACTTCTGTTGAAGCAGGTAACGAATACATACGCAAACTGTTCAAACGATTAGGTGCCCGTCCGGAGTCTGGAAACAACGGTTTATCGGAACCTATCATCGATTTTGCTTGCGGTTGGGTTTGCCAACAGGAAAAAGCATCACAGCCTCATTACCATTGCTGGATTGCGTTCCCGCATCGACAGGTAAGATGGTTTGGAACGCCAGACAGAGGGATTGCTGGTGTTATTACGGAAATCTGGATGAAACTGACAGGTGGTAAAGCAACACTGGTAAACTTGCCTAAGTCTACTAAAGACTATCCCGATCACTACGTCATTCATCGGGATGATCCTTCGACACTCAAAGGTCCGGTATTCCGGCTTTCTTACCTGGCAAAAGAACGCGGGAAGTCGCAAACAGGGAAGGGAACGCGCTTGTATACCACATTAAAGTTGAGTCGTAAAACACTGGATTCGTAAATATTGCACAAGAAGTCCGTAAAGCGTTTTTCTTTGCAAGTTATACGGTTTACCAACGTTATAAACAACGCTAATAATCGCGTTCAGGACGTTTTAGAACATGACCAATACATGATTAACTTTATGCTTATTTCTTTGTTCAGCCTCAAAGAGCAACGTTTGCGTAGTTATTGCTTTGATCTTGGCATTGGCAAGTTCAACCATCAGATTGGCTAATTCAAGTTTAAGTGTGGCTTTGTCCAGTTCATCGCTGTTATTCGCCAGTTTTTGAGTGATACTCACAGCTTTATCAAGAATCCCGACCGCTGCTGCCGTACTTGTTAATATACCTGCCATAACGTTCTCTGCCTGAAATTTTTCAATGAGTAATTTGTCTACATTATCCGATAATCTTCTGTCGCGAAATGCAGTTTCGCTTAAGTCTAATGCTTATTGCATGTATGGTCATTGCTTGTAAAATGAACTCTTCGATTATTTTTTGATGGCAAATGGACTTATGCAGCAATACACCAATGAGATTACGACTGAGATCCGCGAATCGCTTTCACAGCCACTGTATGACGAAAATCTCTTATCAGGCTGTGACAACAAAACCCGCGAAGAACTCGAAAAAATTAACAAGCGTAAAGCAAGCCGCCCCCTCGCTTACATATTCAGATTTGCCGTAGTTGGTAGTCTTACCCGAAAAGGTGGAATAATCCGCCATACTTCTGGGAGTTGTACAGCTGGTGGCTATCCGATGGCACGAGTTGGAGATAAAGTTGTTTATGCTGACGGTAGTGAAACTACCATCGTTTCCGGTGCTGGTGAGGCGCGTATTATCCAGGGAGCATCTGCTGCTCTGGTTGGCAGCATGCTTGATAATGGCGATGAAATAATCTCAACGCCGCAATCAGGTGTGAAGCTGGTCTTCCGCGAAGGTGATATATTGCCACGGGGATTTTTAACCATGCCAGGGCGTAAACATTAATGGCAGCTAAAGGTTATTATTTATTCAGAGGTGATAAGACTGTTTGCGGCGGTCGGATTCTTGAAGGATGGAGTGATCATCAGCATCATGGTAGAGACATGGCTTGTGAAGGACATAAAGTGACTTGCGGCAAACATCCCGGCAGTTTCCGTATTTGCGGCGGGCTTGATGATGACGACATACATGGCAAAAGGATTGCCGGAACGTTGCACTGCTATAGCTCTTGTCCCTGCAAATCAAAATTTATTCCATCAATCCTCGATGCTGATTACGAACTTGGTGGAGAAGCGGAAGTAAACAATATTGGTTCACATGAGATCGCCAATATTCCTGAACTGCCTGAGCCCGTACAACATGCGCAATCAGCAACGAAAGAGCCTAAAAGCGATACTGGCGAGGGGGTAGATGCTGGTTTTGCTGTAATCCCCTATGGGGGTACTACAGAAGCCTGGCAACGTCTGCTATTCACTGGCACCCCGCCAGCAGGAGCCAAGGAACTGTTCGCTACGTTGAACGGCGCAGACGAGAGGTATAAAGCTGGTTCAATCATGCTTCTGGTTGATCCTGACAAGCAGGATGATGAACAGATAGCACATATGCAGGAGGCTAAAGAGCGTATTGATACTGCGCTGGAACCATTGACCCATCAAGAGGCCAATTTCCTTCATAAGCACTACGCCACGATTGCTAACTTTTCCAGTATTGCTGATAAAGGCATTGGTCTTGCTGCTGAACCTGTTGGTAAATATTTCGAGAACATCGAAAAGATTCTCAAAGAGATCCAGGATACATACAAGAATACCTATATGACTCGCGGTGCCTTGATTGGTGAACAGTTCTATGTAAAACGTGCTCAGTTATTCAAAGAGCTTGAACAGGTGCTTAAAGTGGGCTTCCTGAACAAGGGCATGAAGTTTGGTGAATATACAAAAATAAAGAATGCTCTGGGCTTGTCAACGAGTTCGATCACCCATAAATGGAATCAAACTGGTATCAGCGATATTGAAGGTTATGCAACTCATATTGAACGTGCTGCAAAATATGTTAAAGCGATGCGTTATACTGGTTATGTCGGAATTGGGTTTAGTGCTGTTCATTCAATGAATGAAATTAATGAAGCCTGTTCTGTCGGGCGAGAAGCGGAATGTACAAAAAAGAAATATACTGAAATTGGTAGTTTTTCCGGTGGACTTGCTGGTGGTTTTGTCGGAGGGGCTGTTGGTATGGGGGTCTGTTCATTAGTGTTAGGTGCAGCAACAATGGCTGCTGGTGGCTCTGGAGCTTTAGCTTGCGGTGTAATTTTAGGTGCTGGCGGCGGTTATATGGGCGGGGAATATTTATCTGATAAAGGTGAAGAGTATGGTGAACTAATTTACAATGCGGTAGGTAAGTAGTGAAAATTGCATCGGTTGTACTGTTCACATTGTTTGTTTTATCTACAATTATTGCTTATGGGTATTCAGCAATAAAGAGCAAGCAACATCTTTTGTTATGTGATGATTTTAAGGAGCGATTTGGTTATGTCCCTGTAGGAATAATCTTTGCTCAAGCAGGAGGTATATTCTTAACTTTTCAGAAGGATTTCTATTTCATATCCCCATTCGTTTTTAGAAAGGGAAGTTTTGCAGTTAGGAATATGGAACCAGAACATTATGATTTCATCAAAAGTTTACCTAAAGATAAGGTATCATGGCTACATGTAAAGTTTACATTATTCTTGATAATGATCGTTTTATTCTTTACAACTATCATAATGTCCTGCTTGTTTTGAATTGGAAGAATGAAAACGTCAAGCTAAATATGTTTTAGACTTGGCGTTTCATGAAGGTCTGTGCAGGTCAGACTTTATGGGAATTGCGCTTTGAGCGATTTACAGGGATATATCCCTGCATTTGATAGTATGAAATACTACTTCTGGCAAATTTCCCGATCATAGACTCCACCATTTACAGCCAGCATTTGCTTTTTTTCTTTGAAATCAAATTGGTCATGATTTGCGAATCATTCAGGAAAATACCTTCAAATGTACCCTGTCGTTCATCCCGCAACTGCTTTACCCATCGTGTCATGGTAGAAAGACCAACATCCATAGCACTGGCCGCAGCTGCAACGGTGTAGCTCTGGTCAAGGACCAGTTGAGCTGATTCGCGTTTAAACTCTGCGCTGAAATTTCTTTTTTTTCATTGGGACACCTGTATTGTTCTGAGATGAGCATATCACCTCTATTCGGTGGCCAATTTCAGTAAACCACTACAAACTTTACCCCCAATCTGCTTGATGAACTTCCTTAGCTTCCCTTCATGAGCATTTTTTTCCTTTGAACGTGGACATGCCGAGATCATGGAAAGCCGTTGTATCAAGTTCGAGATTATAACGGGCCGCAATTTTTAGAGCGGTATCTTGCTGACGCTCCAGGGAGTCGCCTTCCCGTTGTTTCACAGATGAAGAACGCACATACGAATACAGCTTGGGTTTCATTGAGAGTGATTACCTTCGGATGGTATTGATTGATCAGATGCTAACAGCAGGAATGTGAATTTTTAAACAGTGAATAATTATATATTAGGCAAGCCCGCTAATACACCATGCGTTCAGCTGGATGAATCCCTGCGTTGTAAAATTTTTGCTTCGCCTCTGCGGCCAAAAGTGTGCGCCGGTTTACAGCCCAGTGCGGAAATGTGCGGACAGACGACGCACCAGGCCATGGTCTATCTCATCGAGCTCGAGGCGCTGACCGCACCTTAAACGTCTTTGATGCGCGTCAGACACGAGACGGTGGCGACGATCATCACCAACGCAAACCAGAATACCGCGTGATAGTTCCAGATTTCAGCGGCAATACCCGCCAACGATCCGGCAATAATCCAGCCCACGCGAATGGTATTTGTATAGAGAGTTGTGGCTGAACCCGCTTGTCCCGGCATAAGATCCTGGAAATAGAGCATGCCAATCCCGCCGAGGATGCCGATGTAAATCGCGTTCAGCAGCTGTAAGCCAAGCAATATCGCCGGAGAGTGGGCCAACAGCATGCCGGCATAAAAGAAAAATCCGGCGACAACGGCGATTCTCATCAACAGGCGTTTGCCCAGACGCTTCGCGAAGTATCCGGCAATCAACATGGTTGGGATTTCCAGCCCCGCGGCAGTTCCCATCATGATGCCCGCCAGCTTTTCCGGCAGATGCAGTTCGTTGATAATAAACAACGGCATATTAATGATATAGAGACTGTTAGTCCCCCACATTAACGTGCAGATAACAAACAGTAGCAGCGTGTCGCGTCGATTGCGGCGCGGAGCTTCTACCGCGCCTGTCGCGAGAGGCACGTTTTTACTCATCGAGGGTAAGAACAGCCAGACCATTACGCCGCAGACAACAAACGCCACCGCCGCGCTGAGGTACATCACCGTAAAGCTAAACCCCATGGCCAGCGCGTAGGCCAGCGGTGGGCCAATCACCCAGGCCAGCGAAACCTGCGCACGTAATATCGAGCTGAACATGACGGCTTCCCGACCCGTACGGTCGGCGTGCTCGCGGGCGAGAGCAAACATTTGCGGGTTGGCGGTCGAACCGAAGCTGCTGAGGAATACCCCGACAAATAGCAGAATAAAATAGTTACGGTTCCAGGCGAACAGCACGCAGGCCAACATCCCCAGCACGCAGCAAAACACAATCAGGTTTTTGCGATCGCCTTTTTTATCTGAACGTCCGGCCAGAAACTGACTCACCAAAATGCCGATTACGGCGCTACCGGTAAAAAAGAACCCGACCATACCGGGACGGGCATGGACTTCATCCGTCAGAAAAAGGCTGAGCGTTGGCGTCTGCAACGCACCGGCGATACCCGTCAGAAATGCGACAAGCAGGAACGCCGAAGACGTTAAATCAAACGCCTTGGGTGTGGCGGCTACGGGGGTGTTGTGCATGTTTTGATATCAATAATGTGAAGAGACGCGGAGTTTACGCTGCTTGTCAGAAAATAAACAGGGAGCCAAATCAAAATCGGCATCAAAAATCAAAATAGCATTTCAGTCAGAGAAAGCAGTTTGCTGACGCTGCTGAATCTGACAGGCTGACGCCGTTTTTGCGTCAGCAATTTTTTCTCCTCCGCGGCAAAAATGTGCGTTATCTCTAAATTCAGCAAGTAATTTGTCAACTTTACTTGTGTGCTGAAGAAAAAAGAGCAAGACTTCTTGAAACGTTTCAGCGTCATCTCGCCATAACTGATGGAGTCAGGTGACGCCTTTTTTCTCATGTTAGCTGAATCGTTTCAAATCAGCGGGAGAGGAGAACCATGTTCCAGTTATCTGTTCAGGATATTCACCCGGGCGAACAGGCCGGGAATAAAGAAGAGGCTATTCGCCAGGTTGCCGCTGCCTTAGTGCTGGCAGGTAACGTAGCGGAAGGCTACGTCGATGGCATGCTGGCGCGTGAACAACAGACATCCACGTTCCTCGGCAACGGTATTGCTATTCCTCACGGTACGACGGACACGCGCGATCGGGTGCTGAAAACCGGCGTGCAGGTGTTTCAGTTTCCGCAGGGTGTGATCTGGGGTGAAGGGCAGGTTGCTTATGTGGCAATCGGCATCGCCGCCAGCTCTGATGAGCACCTCGGTTTACTGCGTCAGCTGACGCACGTGTTGAGCGATGACTCCGTCGCTGAACAGCTGAAATCTGCGACCACGGCGGAAGAGTTGCGCGCGTTGCTGATGGGTGAAAAGCAAAGCGAACAGCTGAAGCTTGATAACGAAACGCTGTCGCTGGACGTCGTTGCCAACTCGCTGGTCACGCTGCAGGCGCTCAACGCTGCACGGCTGAAAGAGGTCGGCGCGGTTGACGCCACCTTTGTGGCCAGAGCCATTAATGAGCAACCGATGAATCTCGGTCAGGGGATCTGGCTGAATGACTGTGCTGAAGGCAATGTGCGCAGCGCCGTTGCGGTCAGCCGCGCAGCAACAGCGTTCGATGTACAAGGTGAAGCGGCAGCCCTGCTGGTGACCGTCGCCATGAATGACGAACAACCGGTTGCGGTGCTGAAGCGCCTTGGCGATCTGCTGCTGAATGATAAAGCTGACCGTTTGTTGAAAGCCGATGCGGCAACGGTGCTGGCGCTGCTGACCAGCGATGATGCCTTAACTGATGATGTACTGAGCGCCGAATTTATTGTGCGCAATGAGCATGGTTTACACGCCCGCCCGGGCACCATGCTGGTGAATACGATTAAACAATTTAACAGTGAAATTACCGTGACAAATCTTGATGGAACCGGCAAGCCGGCGAATGGACGCAGTCTGATGAAAGTTGTGGCATTAGGCGTGAAGAAAGGACATCACCTGCGCTTTACCGCCCAGGGTGAAGATGCTGAACAGGCGCTGAAAGCGATTGGCGAAGCCATCGCGGCGGGTCTTGGGGAGGGCGCGTAATGAGCAGACGTGTTGCTACTATCACCCTTAACCCAGCCTACGATCTGGTGGGTTTCTGCCCGGAAATTGAACGCGGTGAAGTGAATCTGGTTAAAACGACCGGTCTGCACGCGGCAGGGAAAGGGATTAACGTCGCTAAGGTTTTGAAAGATTTAGGTATCGATGTAACGGTGGGTGGTTTCCTCGGTAGAGACAACCAGGATGGTTTTCAGCAGTTGTTCAGCGAGCTGGGTATCGCCAACCGTTTTCAGGTTGTACAGGGGCGTACCCGTATCAACGTCAAGCTGACCGAAAAAGACGGCGAAGTGTCCGATTTCAATTTCTCCGGCTTTGAAGTCACCCCGGCTGACTGGGAACGCTTTGTGAATGACTCGCTGAGCTGGCTGGGCCAGTTCGACATGGTGTGCGTCAGCGGCAGTTTGCCGACCGGCGTTAGCCCGGAAGCATTCACCGACTGGATGACGCGCCTGCGCAGTCAGTGTCCTTGCATTATCTTTGATAGTAGTCGTGAAGCACTGGTCGCCGGTCTGAAAGCGGCACCATGGCTGGTGAAACCAAACCGTCGTGAACTGGAAATCTGGGCAGGCCGTAAGCTGCCAGAAATGAAAGATGTGATTGAAGCTGCACATGCGTTGCGCGAGCAGGGTATTGCTCACGTGGTGATTTCACTTGGCGCGGAAGGTGCGCTGTGGGTTAACGCTTCGGGTGAGTGGATTGCTAAACCGCCGTCAGTCGAGGTGGTAAGCACCGTAGGCGCGGGTGATTCAATGGTTGGCGGCCTGATTTACGGCCTGCTGATGCGTGAATCCAGTGAACACACCCTGCGTCTGGCAACCGCTGTTGCCGCCCTGGCGGTAAGCCAAAGCAATGTGGGCATTACCGATCGTCCTCAGTTGGCCGCAATGATGGCGCGTGTCGACTTAAAACCGTTTAACTGACAGCAGGAGAGGCATAATGAAAACGCTGCTGATTATTGACGCTAATCTCGGCCAGGCTCGCGCTTATATGGCGAAAACCCTGCTTGGAGCGGCGGCGCAGAAAGCACATCTGGAAATTATTGATAATCCTAATGATGCCGAACTGGCAATTGTTCTGGGCGACACGCTTCCTGCCGACAGTTCGCTGAACGGCAAAAAAGTCTGGCTGGGCGATATTGGTCGTGCGGTTGCGCATCCTGAACTTTTCCTCAGTGAAGCGAAAGGCCACGCAAAACCTTATAGCGCTCCGGTTGCGACAGCGTCCGTGGCCAGTAGTGGTCCAAAACGCGTGGTGGCGGTGACGGCTTGTCCAACTGGCGTAGCCCATACGTTTATGGCCGCTGAAGCTATTGAAACGGAAGCGAAAAAACGTGGCTGGTGGGTGAAGGTTGAAACCCGTGGTTCTGTTGGCGCAGGCAATGCCATTACGCCGGAAGAGGTGGCTCAGGCGGATTTGGTGATTGTGGCGGCTGACATTGAAGTTGATCTGGCGAAGTTTGCCGGAAAACCAATGTACCGTACTTCAACTGGCCTTGCGCTGAAGAAAACGAAGCAGGAGCTGGATAAAGCGCTGGAAGAAGCAACGCCGTACCAGCCTGCCGGCAAAGCGCAGTCTGCAACCACTGAAGGTAAGAAAGAGAGCGCTGGCGCGTATCGTCACCTGCTGACGGGCGTATCCTACATGCTGCCGATGGTGGTTGCTGGCGGTCTGTGTATTGCACTCTCATTCGCTTTTGGTATCGAAGCGTTCAAGGAGCAGGGTACGCTGGCGGCGGCGCTGATGCAGATTGGCGGTGGTTCAGCTTTCGCGCTGATGGTGCCGGTTCTGGCGGGCTACATCGCGTTTTCCATCGCTGACCGTCCGGGTCTGACGCCTGGTCTTATCGGCGGTATGCTGGCGGTGAGCACCGGTTCCGGCTTTATTGGCGGGATTATTGCCGGTTTCCTTGCCGGTTATGTGGCGAAGCTCATCAGCACGAAGCTGAAACTCCCGCAGAGTATGGAAGCGCTGAAACCGATCCTGATCATTCCGCTGCTCTCAAGCCTGGTGGTTGGTCTGGCCATGATCTACCTGATCGGTAAACCAGTGGCGGGCATTCTGGAAGGTCTGACCCACTGGCTGCAAACCATGGGAACCGCGAATGCGGTGCTGCTTGGGGCGATTCTGGGCGGCATGATGTGTACCGATATGGGCGGTCCGGTTAACAAAGCGGCGTATGCTTTCGGTGTGGGCCTGCTTAGTACGCAAACCTATGCACCGATGGCGGCCATTATGGCGGCGGGTATGGTGCCTCCGCTGGCCCTGGGCCTGGCAACGCTGGTGGCGCGTCGTAAGTTCGACAAAGCGCAGCAGGAAGGCGGTAAAGCTGCGCTGGTACTGGGCCTGTGCTTTATTACCGAAGGGGCTATCCCATTTGCTGCCCGTGACCCGATGCGCGTTCTGCCTTGCTGTATCGTTGGCGGCGCGATTACCGGAGCTATCTCGATGGCGGTGGGGGCTAAGCTGATGGCGCCGCACGGCGGTCTGTTCGTGCTGTTAATCCCTGGCGCAATCACTCCGGTGGTTGGATACCTGCTGGCCATTATTGCCGGTACGCTGGTAGCCGGTCTCTCCTACGCGGTGCTGAAACGCCCGGAAGCAGAGGTTGTGGCAAAGGCGGCCTGATTTAACGCTGACATCCGGGGCAGAGATTTCTCTGCCCCTTTTTTTATCCATTAAATCTGCCCGGTAGTGTTAACCGGTTCAGGCAATCATTGGCGCGATGATAAAACCAAAGGCAACGCCAGCAATGATCCCGCCAAGCCCTGGCAACATAAACGGATGGTTTAAGACATACTTACCCACGCGCGTTGTCCCGGTGGTGTCGAACTCCATTGCCGCCAGCGAAGTCGGATAAGTTGGCAGAACAAACACGCCGGTCACTGCGACATAGGAAGCCAGAATGGCCCATGTAGGTACGCCGAGCGCGACGGCAAGAGGGATAATCAGCGGCGTGGTGGCTCCCTGCGAATAGAGAAGCGCGCAGGTACCAAACAGCACCAGCGCCAACAGCATCGGATAAGCCCGTAGAATATCGCCCGCGATATCCTTTATCCCCGTTAAGTGGGCATCAATGAAGGTTGTGCCCAGCGTAACAATCCCCAGAATCACAGCCAACGAACTCATACCCGCGCGAAACGTGGATGTCAGGACAATCGCGTCTGTTGATGTTTTGCATAGCACCACCATCAGACATGCGGCAGCTAGCATGCAGATAATGATAATATCCCGGGTATTCATTGCGTTACCTGCATCGAATCCAGGGCGCAATTGAGGGCATGCGGCAAGAATAACGATGACCACCGTTGCCAGCATAAACAGGGCGACTGACAGTCTGGCACCTGGCGTTGTGCTGTTTTGCCCTGCATATTTACGCACCAGTCCTTTTTGCAGGCGTTCCAGATAGACTTCATCATCCTGTAGCTCACATCCCTGACGTGAGGCGATAAAAGCGGCGACCATCGCGGCGACAAATGAGGCAGGCAGACATACCGCCATGACCTGAATAAAGCTGATACCGTTGCCTTCCATAATAGTCAACATAGCGGCCATTGCGGCACTGATCGGCGAACCGGATATCGCCACCTGAGAAGCGACTACGGAGCCTGCGAGCGTACGGGAAGGGCGAATACCTGACTCTTTGGCAACTTCGGCAATCACCGGCAGAGTAGAAAAGACGATGAACCCTGTTCCCGCCATAATCGTCATCGACCAGGTAATAATCGGCGCAATAATATTGATATATTTAGGGTTACGGCGCATAAAATTACCGGCAATGCGAACCAGATAATCCATGCCTCCGGCGGCCTGTAGCGCCGATGCCGCCACCACCACCGTCATAATAATGAGAATAACGTCAACGGGTGGCGAACCAATTTGCAGCCCAAATCCCAGCGTTAAAATAGCCAGCCCCAGCCCGCCGCATAAACCAATACCAATTCCGCCAAGGCGGATACCGAAAAATATTGCGCCCAACACTACGATAATTTCTAGCCAAATCATAATGGCCTCCGCCAGAGAGTAATTTGTAATTAAAATGGGTTTTTATTTAATGCAACAATTAAACAGGTAGGGATATTCATTGCGCCAAAAGGTGATTTTTACCCACGCGTTTCTCGTACCATTTAATACCGGCACGAACCAACGAACCGGTTGAATCAATATATTTCTCAGGTGACTTGTTGACTGCTTCGGCAAGAATGACAGGAACTTCAGTACATCCGAGCACGATGACTTGTGCCCCGCGTGAGAAGAGTGCTTCAGCCTGTTCATTCATCAGCGTTTGCGCCCGCTTAGCATCACCAGCTTTTAAGCAATAAATGCTTTCCATCACTTTTTCCTGACTGGATGAGTCAGGGCTGATGCAGGTTAACCCAAGAGATTCTATGCCTTTTTGATAGAGGCCCATGTATAAAGTGGCGTTGGTGGCGAGTAATCCGATTTGCGATTTCCCGCAGTTTTTAACCTCATTGATGGTCGTTTCAACGATACTGAGCAGCTCTGTATGGCAGCACGCTTTTAATTCATTAAACCAAAAGTGGGCGGTGTTACAGGGGATCACAATACACTCGGCGCCAGCATCTTCGAGTTTATGCATATAATCGCGCATTGCCGGAAGTGGGGAATGACCATGATGCATTAACGCGTCGGTTCGGTCAGGAATGTCAGGAATAGATGAAATAATTAAGGGGATATGTTCCTGGTCACGTTGCGCAGCGGTAAAAGTGACGAATTTATTAAACAGATCGACCGTTGCAGCAGGTCCCATACCACCAAGCACGCCAATTAAACCTTTCACGATATATACCTCAATTCACCGATAATTAATATTCAGAGCCGGGTTGTGTCTGCTGATAATGTTTAACAGCAGTGAGACGTGAGGAGAAATGCAATAATGTATGGTTCAATGCAAAAACCGCATGACTGTGGTTTATTGTGTAACCTCAGCAGGCCGGTATTCGGCCAGAGGCTCCGCGTTACGCGGCGGAAAAGCGGTCGTAACCGATAGGGAGAGAAGTATGTTAATGTTAAAAATGAAGCCTTGATGCAAAAAACGAATCACCAGGCGCTAATGATGAATGTCATCTCCGGAACTATTCAGGCATGATGCTTTAAGGCTAATAGGCATATTTAAATATCCGCGTGATAAGCATGAAAAATATTGAGACAAAATGGTTATATGACTTTCTGACGTTGGAGGCATGCCGTCATTTTTCCCAGGCGGCTGAGGAGCGCAACATATCCCAACCGGCATTTAGTCGGCGGATCAAGGCGCTCGAATCAGCCGTGGGTGTGCTGCTTTTTGATCGCACAACGAGCCCACTGCAACTCACGGAGGAGGGCAAGCTATTTCATTCGCAAACCCGTAGTTTGTTGCAACAGCTGGAATGTAATCTGGATGAGCTAAGCGGCCACAATTTACTGGGTGTACCCAATATCAAAATAGCGGCGGCACATTCTCTGTCGCTGACGATGTTGCCCAGATTGGTGCACTCAATGGCGGCCTGGGGTGAGGAGTTTGTCTATCACGTTGAAGCTATTGATGTTGTTCAGGCGGTGAATACTCTGCGCGAGGGGAAAAGCGATTTTATTATCTCCTTTCGGGATGAAGACTTAATGCAGTCACCTTTCTGCGGCTTGAAGGTTTTTGAGTCTGAACTGTACCCCGTGTGTGCTGCTGATGCGCAGGGTAAGGCGTTGTTTGATATCTATCAGTCGCAGGCACCAATTCTGAACTATACCAGCACATCCTACATGGGAAGATTGGTAAACCGTCATCTGGCGGAAGTAGGCGGCATTTCAGCCCGAACGCTGTTTATGTCTTCGATGAGTGAGTTATTAAAAAATATGGCATTGGATGGGCATGGTATCGCCTGGCTGCCGGCGTGGACAATCGTAAACGAACTGCGCGAAAAGCGGCTGGTTTGTCTGCAGACGCCGGAACTGATGGTGCCTATTCAGGCTTATATTTACCGAATGGATACCCGGTTGAATAAAACGGCTGAGCACTTCTGGCGGATTTTGTACAACCATATGCCAGAAGACCTTGTTTCGCTCAGTTGATACGAACCGGATCCCCTGGCGCATCTGAAAAATCTCCGGTTATGCCGGAGTTAAACTCTTTAGACTGCTTGAATTGTGTACTACCTCTCATTTTCTCTTTCCTTTACAGACTGTATCTATAAAAAATTGTGATTCTGTTCATATCTATTGAGTTTAGATCTTGAATATGGATTTACTTTGTCAAAAACACGCTTACTATGAACACGTGTTTGATAGTGAACATGTGCTCTAATAACCTGATGTGTGGCGTTGGTTATTTTTAACGAACTCATTTGTGGCAAGTTAATTGCCAGGGGACGTGCTATGCGTGAAAAGGAATACATAGTAACTATTGGCTCGGCCAATATGGATGTTGCTGGGTATTCGCATGCTTCTCTAAATTATGCGGATTCGAATCCAGGAAAGATAAAATTCACCCCCGGCGGAGTTGGACGTAACATTGCACATAATCTCGCGCTGCTGGGGAAAAATTCATGGTTACTGACTGCGGTTGGTAATGATTTTTATGGACAATCGTTATTGGCGCAAACCAATCAATCCGGAGTTCATGTTGATAAGTGTCTTATCGTTCCCGGAGAGAATACGTCCAGTTATTTATCATTGCTTGATAACACCGGTGAAATGTTGGTTGCCATTAATGATATGAGCATTACCGAACATATTTCAGCAGATTTTTTATCACAGCATCATGATTTTATTCGGCAGGCGAAAGTCATCGTCGCCGATTGCAATATCAGCGAAGATGCCCTGGCATGGGTGCTGGAAAATGCCAGAGAGGTTCCGGTGTTTGTTGACCCGGTATCGGCATGGAAATGCGTCAAAATTCGCGAGCGGCTTGGACAAATTCACACTCTTAAACCCAACCGGCTTGAAGCCGAAACGCTAAGCGGCATTGCGCTTTCCGGGCGTGATGACGTGGGTAAAGTCGCAGCCTGGTTTCATGATCGCGGCTTAAATAGGCTGGTGCTCAGCATGGGCGGTGACGGTGTTTATTACAGTGATATTGCGGGAAGTCGTGGTTGGTCGCTGCCGATTAAAACTCACGTCATTAATGTTACCGGGGCTGGCGATGCGATGATGGCTGGACTGGCTTCCTGCTGGGTAGACGGCATGCCCTTTATTGATTCGGTTCGATTTGCGCAGGGTTGTTCATCAATGGCGTTAGCCTGTGAATATACCAATAACCCTGATTTGTCTGTTGCGAATGTAAGCTCATTAGTGGAGAACACAGAATGTCTGAATTAACTCTTTCCTCTGAATTATTACAAATATCTCCAGAAGTACAGGAAGCATTAAACAGTAAGAAGCCGATTGTTGCACTTGAATCAACCATTATTTCTCATGGTATGCCATTTCCGCAGAATGCCCAGACAGCGATTGAAGTAGAAGAAACTATTCGTAAACACGGTGCGGTTCCTGCGACCATTGCCATTATTGGCGGAATAATGAAAGTTGGTTTAAGCAAAGATGAAATTGAGCTGCTTGGGCGAGAAGGTCATAGCGTTACGAAAGTAAGTCGTCGTGATTTGCCGTTTGTGGTCGCGGCAGGAAAAAATGGTGCAACGACTGTTGCCTCAACCATGATTATTGCCGCCCTGGCGGGAATTAAAGTATTTGCGACAGGGGGAATAGGTGGGGTTCATCGTGGTGCTGAACATACCTTTGATATTTCCGCGGATCTGCAAGAACTGGCGCATACCAATGTCACGGTAATTTGTGCCGGGGCGAAATCTATTCTTGATCTCGGCTTAACTACTGAATATTTAGAAACCTTTGGTGTGCCGTTAATTGGTTATCAAACCAACGCGTTGCCAGCATTTTTCTGCCGTACCAGTCCGTTTGAAGTCGGCATCCGTCTGGACAGTGCGAAAGAGATTGCCCGTGCCATGGCGGTGAAATGGCAAACGGGTCTCGACGGCGGTCTGGTTGTTGCGAACCCCATCCCAGAGCAGTTTGCGATGGCTGAAGAGAAAATTAATGCGGCAATCGATCGGGCGGTAAAAGAAGCGGAAGATCAGGGCGTCGTGGGCAAAGAGAGTACGCCGTTCCTGTTAGCGCGGGTTGCAGAGCTGACCGGTGGTGACAGCCTGAAATCAAATATTCAGCTGGTGTTCAACAATGCGGTACTGGCCTGTGAAATTGCGAAGGAGTATCAGCGCCTCGTCTGACAGAATTTCCCGGGCAGAATGCGGTCGCCCGCGAATATCAAACCTACCAAAACCTGGCGATAACGCCGGGTTTCCTGGCATGAAGGGAATTTCATTATGGATATAATGAGAAGTGTTGTGGGTATGGTGGTATTACTGGCCATCGCGTTTCTGCTGTCAGTAAATAAAAAACGTATAAGTCTGCGCACGGTCGGGGCTGCACTGGTACTGCAAATCGCAATCGGCGGCATTATGCTGTACTTCCCGCCGGGAAAATGGCTGGTTGAACAGGCTGCGCTCGGTGTCCACAAGGTGATGTCATACAGTGACGCGGGAAGCGCATTTATCTTTGGCTCCCTGGTAGGGCCAAAAATGGATGTGCTGTTTGACGGAGCCGGGTTTATCTTTGCTTTTCGGGTGCTTCCGGCCATCATTTTTGTGACCGCACTGATCAGTCTTCTCTACTACATTGGCGTGATGGGGCTGTTGATCCGCATCCTCGGCGGTATTTTCCAGAAAGCGCTGAACATCAGTAAGATCGAGTCATTTGTCGCCGTAACGACGATTTTTCTCGGGCAAAATGAGATCCCGGCGATCGTGAAGCCGTTTATTGACCGCCTGAATCGCAATGAGCTGTTTACCGCTATTTGTAGTGGGATGGCCTCGATTGCTGGCTCAATGATGATTGGTTACGCCGGAATGGGCGTTCCGATTGACTATTTGCTGGCGGCATCGTTGATGGCAATTCCTGGCGGTATTTTGTTCGCGCGTATGCTGAGTCCGGCAACTGAAGAATCTCGTGTCACCTTTGAGAACCTGTCATTTACTGAAACGCCACCGAAAAGCATCATCGAAGCAGCGGCGAGCGGAGCGATGACCGGGCTGAAAATTGCTGCTGGCGTGGCGACGGTCGTAATGGCATTTGTCGCCATTATCGCGCTGATTAACGGCATTATTGGCGGAATTGGTGGGTGGTTTGGCTTTGGTCATGCCACTCTGGAAGGGATCTTTGGCTATGCGCTAGCCCCGCTGGCGTGGATTATGGGTGTGGACTGGGGCGATGCGACGCTGGCAGGCAGCCTGATCGGACAGAAGCTGGCGATTAACGAGTTTGTCGCTTATCTCAACTTCTCGCCGTATCTGCAAGCGGGTGGAACGCTGGATGTGAAGACCATTGCGATTATCTCGTTTGCGCTGTGCGGTTTCGCTAACTTTGGTTCGATTGGCGTTGTCGTCGGGGCATTTTCGGCGATAGCGCCACAGCGTGCCCCGGAAATCGCGCAGCTTGGCATGCGCGCGCTGGCAGCAGCAACGCTGTCAAACCTGATGAGCGCTACTATAGCCGGTTTCTTTATCGGGCTGGCATAGCGAAAATAATGCCGGATACGCGTAGCGCCATCCGGCATTACATTTAAGCAGTTTGCAGCAAATACAAGGCGTTATCTGCTGAGAGGGTTGGGTTGTTGATACTGACGCTGGCTCGCGATAATGCCGCGCAGGCCATGGCAAAGTGAGCGCTTTCATGAAATTCACTACCTTCCAGAAAGCTGTACAGCAATCCCGCCATAAAAGCATCGTCGGCGCCAAAACTGTCTACAACCGTATGCTCAGGAGGCGTCAGTAAAAACTGTTCTCCGTCCTTTTCGCTGCAAAAAACGGATTCATCTTCCAGGCAAACAAAGATTCGTTTTACCCCTTGCTGATGGAGACTATTAACGGCCAGTACGCGATCGGCATCTGAATGAATAGGTTGACCCCACAAAATCGCCAGCTCTTTCTGCGTTGGTTTTAGCGTATGAATACGCGTAAACCAGGTCTTCATTTTTGCCGCTTTGAACTCTGAAACGGTGTCAATGAATACCGGAATATCATCAGCAATAGTAAAGACCCACTCAATGGCTTCGGCAGTCAGATTGCAATCTGCCAGTACGACACCGGAATGGCGGATCAAATCTCGCGAACTGTTCAGTAACTGCGGCGTCAATTGTTGCAGGATATGGGTATCGTTAATTGCCAGTACGGTCTCTTCCTGCTGATTAGCGATCGACAGGTAAGTTGAGGTGTTATGTCCATGCAGGCGTATGCAACTGGAAACGTTAACACCGGCCTGACGCGTTTGTTCCAGCAATGTTTCGCCATAGAAATCACTGCCAACAGCGGAAATTAAGTGGACGTCACGGCCCAGCAGCGCCAGGTTGTGGGCGATGTTACGTCCCACGCCGCCTGCCGAGCAGTGAATGCTACCAGGGTTAGAGGCAGCCTGAGGATAGCGGATGTCAGCAACACCACGAATATCCATATTGATCGCCCCAACAACCACGCAATAATCCTGTTCGGTAAGGATATAACCTTTACCTTTGATCATGCCTTTACGCATCAAATCCATAATATGCGCAGCAACGCGTGAACGGCTGATCTGCAAAATATCGGCGATTTCATTCTGCTGAATCAACGGATTGCGACGCAGGATCTTAAGGATCTGCTTTTCCCTGTCGTTCATGATTATGCCACCGCTTTTTCTGTTTGCTGGGCTTTCAGCCAGGCGATCTCTTCTGCCCAGATATCCGGATTAATCGTTTCGAGCACCAGCGGAATGCCGTCAAAACGATTGTCCTGCATGATCCAACGGAAGGCATCGTGGCCAATATTGCCTTCACCTAAGCTGTGGTGACGGTCAACGCGACTGCCAAATGCGCTCTTGGCGTCGTTCAGGTGCATACCGCGTAGGTACCTGAAGCCGACAATACGCTCAAATTCCGTAAACGTCTTTTCGCATTCCTCGACGGAGCGCAAATCGTAACCGGCCGCGAAGGCATGGCAGGTATCAATACAGACGCCGACGCGGGACTTATCTTCGACGCCGTCGATAATGGCGGCAAGGTGCTCAAACTTAAATCCAAGGTTGCTGCCTTGTCCGGCGGTATTTTCGATAACTGCCGTAACGCCCTGGGTCTGAGCAAGGGCGATGTTGATGGATTCGGCAATGCGCGCCAGACACTCATCTTCCGGGATCTGCATCAAATGGCTACCCGGGTGAAAGTTCAGCAAGGATAAGCCCAGCAGTTCACAGCGCTGCATTTCATCTATAAACGCATCACGTGATTTTTCCAGCGCATCGCTAACCGGATGACCGAGGTTAATCAGGTAACTGTCGTGAGGCAGGATCTGGGCGGCAGTATAGTGATACTTCTCGCAGGCAGATTTAAAATCATCAATGATTTCGGTGGTCAGCGGCGCGGCACGCCACTGGCGCTGATTTTTGGTGAACAGGGCGAATGCGGTCGCTTCGATTTCTGCGGCTCGAATAGCGGCGTTAGCCAGACCGCCAGCGGCGCTTACGTGCGCTCCGATATATTTCATAAATTTAACCCGCCATACTCAAATACAAAAAGGGAGAGTATAGCGGGTTAATAGAGGTGAGTCGTGATCGTTTATGCCATCAGCGCGTGGATAGCGACGTTAATCGCACCGCCACCCACAATCAGCCAGACAAACAGCAGCAGGGCCATCAGTAACGGTTTGGCACCGGCTTTTTTCAGCGCGCTAACGTGCGTGGTCAGCCCCAGGGCAGCCATCGCCATTGCCAGCAAAATGGTGTCCAGCGTTACCAGCATGTTCACTACTGACTGTGGCAGCAGGTGGAACGAGTTAAAAATTGCGACCACAATGAACAGGATGGCAAACCATGGAATGGTTATTTTGCTCTTCTCACCGCCCGTGGCCGGAGACAGTTGTTTAACGCGTGCGGCCAGGAGGATAAGGAACGGTGCCAGCATCATGACGCGCAGCATTTTGGCAATAACCGCGGCGTTTTCCGCATCCGGGCTAATGGCGTGCCCGGCAGCCACAACCTGTGCAACTTCATGCATGGTAGAGCCAATGTAAATGCCGTAGGTTTCTGGGCTAAACCAGTGTGAAAGCAACGGATACATCGCCGGATACAGGAAGATAGCGATTGTACCGAAGATAACCACGGTGGCGACAGCGACGGTCACTTTACTGGCTTCTGCTTTCACCACTGGTTCGGTTGCCAGCACGGCGGCGGCACCACAAATGCTGCTACCCGCGCCAATCAGCCAGCTGGTGTGACGGTCCAGACCAAATACTTTCTGCCCCAGGAAACAGGCAATCATAAAGGTGCTGCTTAGCGTTAACACATCAATCACGATACCGCTGACGCCGACGTCAGCAATTTGCGCGAAGGTGAGGCGGAAACCGTAGAGGATAATCCCCAGACGTAATAAATGTTGTTTCGCGAACAGCACGCCGCCGTCACAGCTTTTCCAGATGTGCGGATAGACGGTGTTGCCGAGAATCATCCCCAATAAGATGGCTAAGGTGAGGGCGCTGAACCCGGCACCTGCGACGGCGGGAATGGATCCTCCCCATAAGGCGACCCCAGTGATAACTGCACTCAGGGCAAGCCCCGGAATAAAATGCCACGCTGTACGACGATGAGTCTGTAAGGTGAGTTCTGTCATATCCTTCTCCTTTATCTGGGTAAAAGAGTAAGGCGAAGTGGTTTAAAAATAAAATTGATTATATATTTATAATTAATCTATATAAGTGGTATACCCGTGATACTTCAAGTTGCATGTGCGTTGGCTGCGCTCGTTCACCCCAGTCACGTACTTAAGTACGCTCCGGGGGATGCTCTCTCTTGCCGCCTTCCTGCAACTCGAATTATTTAGGGTATAAGTAACGGCTATCCGGTGGAAAACGACTATGCATATCACCCTGCGACAACTTGAAGTGTTTGCTGAGGTACTAAAAAGCGGCTCAACGACCCAGGCATCTGTCATGCTGGCATTGTCGCAGTCGGCGGTGAGTGCGGCGCTTACCGATCTGGAAGGGCAACTTGGCGTGCAACTATTTGACCGTGTCGGCAAACGGCTAGTGGTTAACGAACACGGACGCTTGCTTTATCCGCGCGCGCTGGCGTTACTTGAGCAAACGACCGAAATCGAACAGCTTTTTCGCAAAGATAATGGCGCCATTCGGGTCTATGCCAGTAGCACCATCGGTAATTATATTCTGCCCGCCATGATCGCCCGTTATCGCCAGGACTTCCCCGATTTGCCGCTGGAGCTTAGCGTGGGCAACAGCCAGGACGTGATCAATGCGGTGCTGGATTTTCGGGTAGACATCGGGCTGATAGAAGGGCCGTGTCACAGTACGGAAATCATCTCTGAACCGTGGCTGGAGGACGAACTGGTGGTGTTTGCCGCACCGTCGTCACCGCTCACAAAGGGGCCCGTTACGCTGGAACAGCTGGCTGCTTCGCCGTGGATCTTGCGTGAACGAGGATCGGGGACGCGTGAACTGGTGGATTACCTGCTGTTGTCTCATCTGCCAAGATTTCAGATGGCGATGGAGTTGGGGAACTCCGAGGCCATCAAGCATGCGGTGCGCCATGGTCTCGGGATCAGCTGTTTGTCGCGTCGGGTCATTGCGGAGCAGTTACAGGCAGGGACGCTGAGCGAAGTTACCGTGCCACTGCCGCGTTTAGTGCGCACTCTCTGGCGCGTTCATCACCGGCAAAAACATATCTCCAATGCCATTACGCGTTTTTTATATTACAGCGACCAGGTTGAGTAGGGCGAATAGCGCGCTAACTCTCGTCAGGCCACCCTATCCATAATGGCTGTTACGTCTTAACCGCCTTGTGCCGCCCGTTTTCTGCTTTACTTATAATCCGCGGCCAGTCATGAAGGTCTCTTATAACAGCGCATTTGTGCCGGAAGAATGCCATTTCGTCTGCTACAATCGCGCCTCATTTTTTGGATGGATAGCATTTTCACATGGTTTCCGAAACTAAAACCACAGAAGCGCCCACGCTACGTCGTGAACTGAAGGCGCGTCACCTGACGATGATTGCCATTGGAGGCTCCATCGGTACAGGTCTTTTCGTTGCATCTGGTGCAACTATTTCTACGGCGGGTCCTGGCGGCGCGTTGTTCTCTTATATCCTGATCGGTCTGATGGTGTACTTCCTGATGACCAGCCTCGGTGAACTGGCTGCCTATATGCCGGTTTCCGGCTCGTTCTCCACTTACGGTCAAAACTACGTAGAAGAAGGCTTTGGCTTCGCGCTGGGCTGGAACTACTGGTACAACTGGGCGGTAACGATTGCCGTTGACCTGGTGGCCGCACAGTTGGTGATGAGCTGGTGGTTCCCGGACACGCCGGGCTGGATCTGGAGCGCACTGTTCCTCGGCGTTATCTTCCTGCTGAACTACATTTCCGTTCGCGGATTTGGTGAAGCGGAATACTGGTTCTCGCTGATCAAAGTCACCACTGTAATTATCTTCATCGTGGTTGGCGTGATGATGATTTTCGGTATCTTCAAAGGTACTCAGCCGGTGGGCTGGAGCAACTGGACGACCGGTGATGCACCGTTTGCCGGGGGTTTTGCCGCTATGATTGGCGTGGCGATGATCGTCGGCTTCTCCTTCCAGGGAACTGAGCTGATTGGTATCGCGGCAGGCGAATCTGAAGATCCTGAAAAGAACATTCCACGTGCGGTGCGTCAGGTGTTCTGGCGAATCCTGCTGTTCTATGTGTTCGCGATTTTGATTATCAGCCTGATTATCCCGTACACCGATCCGAGCCTGCTGCGCAACGATGTGAAAGACATCAGCGTTAGCCCGTTCACGTTGGTATTCCAGCATGCGGGTCTGCTGTCAGCCGCAGCAGTAATGAACGCGGTTATCCTGACGGCGGTACTGTCAGCGGGTAACTCCGGGATGTATGCCTCCACGCGTATGCTTTACACCCTGGCATGCGACGGTAAAGCGCCGCGTATTTTCGGCAAACTGTCTCGTGGCGGCGTACCGCGTAACGCGCTGTATGCGACGACCGTGGTGGCGGGGCTGTGTTTCCTGACCTCGATGTTTGGTAACCAGACCGTGTACCTCTGGCTGCTGAACACCTCCGGGATGACGGGCTTTATCGCCTGGCTGGGGATCGCTATTAGCCACTATCGTTTCCGTCGCGGTTATGTGTTGCAGGGTCACGATGTGAAGGATCTGCCGTACCGTTCTGGCTTCTTCCCGCTGGGTCCGATCTTCGCCTTTGTGCTGTGCCTGATTATCACTCTGGGCCAGAACTACGAAGCGTTCCTGAAAGATAGCATTGACTGGGGCGGCGTGATGGCAACCTATATCGGTATCCCGCTGTTCCTGATTATCTGGTTTGGCTATAAGCTGGCGAAAGGAACTCATTTTGTTCGCTACAGCGAAATGAAATTCCCGGATCGCGTGAAGAAATAACAGTATAAAAAGCATAACAAAAACCCCGGCATGATGAGTGCCGGGGTTTTTTTATTGCGCCAGACTTAGAAGCTGTAAGTCAGGCCAACCGTGTAACGACGACCATCGAGAACAGTGTCGTAGGTATCGTAATCGATTTGCTTATCCAGCACGTTATACACGCCAGCGGTCATCAGCAGATCTTTGTTAGCATAATAGCGTAAACCAACATCGACCTGAGTATAGGACGGGGTGCCCTGCGCCATGGAGGTACGGCTCAGGTATTCAGACGTTTTCCCTCGCAGATTCAGACGGCTCCAGAAACCGAGATCCTGCGTGGCCTGCCAGTCCAGCGTGGTGTTGAACATATGCTTTGGCATTTTGTTCAATGGCTGACCGGAGAACTGACCGCTTTTCTGTTCAGATTCCGTGTAAGTGTAGTTCGCCGTCCAGTTGATGTCGGAAGTCATCTTCCAGCCGAAAGTGGATTCTACGCCGCGCATATTGGCTTTATCGACGTTAACGCGATCGCTGACGAAGTCATAGTGGGTATTGCCGATGGTACAGGCCGGATCGGAGCTGCTGTTACAGCGGCGCACTTCGGTGTTTTTGTCTTTGAAGTCAGTATTGAACAGCGTGACGCCCGCGTTGAGATCGTTGCCGTTATCCCACAGTAAACCGATCTCTTCGCTGAGGCTTTTCTCCGGCTTCAGGTCCGGGTTGCCGACAATGATTCCGTTCAGTCTACCGCCGCCGGTGACCTGTCCCCAACTGGCAGACGACTGGCGCAGATCCGGTGCGCGATAGCCCGCTGAAACGCCGCCTTTTAAGGTCCATTGATCGCTCAGATGCCATACGCCATAACCGCGCGGCGTCCAGTTGTCGCCGTAGTTTTCATCTTTATCCATACGCAGACCGCCAGTCAGCGTGAAGGTATCGGTAACGGCCCACTCATCTTCAGCAAACAGCGCCCAGCTCCAGCGGGTCAGTTTGTTCAGTCCATCAGCAGCTTGCAGCTGGTTGCCGTTATCACTCAGTTTTTCATAACGGTATTGCCCGCCCAACGTCAGGGTGTGCGCCCCAAGGAAGACCTGGTTCTGGTTATTGAAAATCGTGTTGTAGGACTTCATCTGGCGACCTGGGTTTTCGGTCTCTTCCTGCTGGACATAGCTGGTGGAGTTGAAGTCGTCGTAATAACCGCTGTGGGTTAGTGAATACGTTGTGTGCACATACTTGTTTTCGCTTTTACTGTTGGGCTTGCAGCTTCCGTTGCGGCAGCTTTCCTCGGCCATGGATTTGCCTGGCGTACTGTCGCGATCCTGCAGTTCACGTGCGTAATCGAAGTCGATGTCATTTTTATCATCTGGCGTAAAGTTCAGGGTTAAGCCCCCGTTACGCATACGCTGTTCATTGTAGCCATTGAGGATTTTGTCCTCCGCCCGATGAGAGAATAATCCGGTCACTTTTGCGCCGAGTAATCCGTCAATCAGTGGCCCAGACGCATAGGCGTTGGTCTGATAAATATCGCCGGAGTCTCTGTCTTCCTGGAAAGTGGCATCGCCGTGCAGAGAGCCGGTCCAGGCTTTGGTATTCGACACTTTCTTGGTGATGACGTTGATGACGCCGCCCATCGCATCGGAGCCGTACAGAGATGACATTGGGCCACGGATTACCTCGATACGCTCGATGGATTCCAGCGGGGGCAGCCAACCTTGCTCAATACCTGAGTTGTCGCTGTTAGGACGTGTGCCGCGTGTGCTGATGCGTTTACCATTGACCAGGAAGAGCGTGTATTGCGAAGCCATACCACGAATACTGATATCGCTGCTGCTACCCCCGCCGGTGACGACGACGCCAGGGACATCTTTTAGCGCATCGGTAACATCGCGATAGGCTTTGTCCTCAATCTGCTGCTTGGTAATAACAGATATCGAAGCGGGAGCGTCCTGAATTTTCTGCTCGAAGCCAGTGGCGGTAACCACCACGGTGTCTTGTTCAGCGGCATGCCCGAGTGATGGGAGACTGGCGACGCATACTGCGGCAGCTACAGCCTTAACGTGAGGTATAGTCATTTGTATCATTCCATTTAAATGAATTTACCCGGCATACTTCAAGTTGCAGATGCGTGGCTACGCGCGTTCATACAACTCGAATTATTTAGGGTAACGATCAGCGCGTCATGTGAAAGGCCATGACAATTGTATGTATTTGTCTTTTAAGGACTCTTTTCAGTAAAGAAGCGAATGGATTGTACAAAAGTATGAATGTTTGTAAACACAAATGATAATCGAAATCATTTGTGTTTGATATTGTTTTGAGGGTAATGCTTTTTAAATCAATAGGATAGTGGAGAAAGAAAAAAGGAGAAAAAGTGAAGGAATGATGGAGAAATGAAGAGGGCTGGCGCCCTCACTCAGGCGTTACTTCAACAAATACTGGGCGTGGAAGCGCAGGTGATCCTCAATAAACGACGCAATAAAGTAATAGCTATGGTCGTAACCTGGCTGGATGCGTAGCGTCATTGGCCATGCGGTTTGACGGGCCGTTTCGGCCAGCACCGCGGGTTGCAGCTGATCGGCGAGAAACTGATCGCTGTCTCCCTGATCAATAAGCGTCGGAATCGCGTCTGCGGGCTTGCTGGCCAACATTAACTCGCAGCTGTCCCACGCGGCCCACTGTGATTTATCTTCACCCAGATACGCGCTAAAAGCCTTCTCCCCCCACGGAACGCGGCAAGGATTTACGATCGGTGCAAAGGCGGAAATGCTGGTGTATTTCCCGGGATTTTTCAGCGCCATAATCAATGCGCCGTGACCGCCCATGGAGTGTCCACTGATGGCGCAGCGATCGCTGACGTTAAACTGCGATTGAATCAGTGCCGGCAGCTCATCACGCAGATAGTCATACATGCGAAAATGCGTTGCCCATGGCTGTTGGGTAGCATTGAGGTAAAATGCCGCCCCCTGGCCTAAATCGTAGCCATCATCATTGGCAACCTGCTCGCCGCGCGGACTGGTGTCCGGCATCACCAGTACAATGCCCAGCTCAGCCGCGATGCGTTGTGCGCCGGCTTTAGTCGTGAAGTTTTCATCATTGCATGTCAGACCCGACAGCCAGTACAGCACCGGAGGCGGGGTGTTATCGCGCGGGGGAGGAAGAAAAATACTGAAGGTCATGGTGCAATTTAACGTGGCGGAGTCGTGACGCCAGCGTTGCTGCCAGCCTTCAAAACAGCGGTGCTCTTCAAGCATTTCCATGCGGGGCTCCTTGTTGTGTTGAACCTGAATATGTTTGCGAACTCACCATAATACAGATTATTCATGGCACTGTGAGCAACTTTCACTTCCGCATTGAGCAAACATACTTCATCATCTATATAACTTTACGTTAACACTCGACGTCACCGGGTAGAACGACAAGTGAAATCGCTACGCTGAAAGGCTGTGCCAATTTCAATAATTATCGCGGTGAATACTGGATTATGTGCGCCGCCTCACGCACAATGTTCTGGCTGTGATACAGCCTAAAAACTTTGCCCCATGCAGGGCAGAGGCGCCCCACCTGCAGGAGAAGAAGAAATGTCATCACTCAGTAAAGAAGCGGCCCTGGTTCATGAAGCGCTGGTCGCGCGTGGTCTTGAAACGCCACTACGCCCGCCCGTGCAAGAGATGGATAACGAAACGCGCAAACGTCTTATCTCGGGCCATATGACCGAGATTATGCAGTTGCTCAATCTCGATTTGAGCGATGACAGTTTGATGGAAACTCCGCATCGCATTGCGAAAATGTATGTCGATGAGATTTTCTCCGGCCTCGACTACGCCAACTTCCCGAAAATTACCGTCATTGAAAACAAAATGAAGGTGGACGAGATGGTCACGGTTCGCGATATCACGCTGACCAGCACCTGCGAACACCACTTTGTTACTATCGATGGCAAAGCGACGGTGGCGTATATCCCAAAAGATTCGGTCATTGGTCTGTCGAAGATTAACCGCATTGTGCAGTTTTTCGCACAGCGTCCGCAGGTACAGGAACGTCTCACCCAGCAAATTCTCACCGCGCTGCAAACGCTGCTCGGGACGAATAATGTGGCGGTGTCGATTGATGCGGTACATTACTGTGTGAAAGCGCGTGGCATTCGCGATGCGACCAGTGCGACCACGACCACTTCTCTTGGCGGATTGTTTAAGTCCAGCCAGAACACGCGTCAGGAATTCCTGCGCGCAGTACGTCATCACAACTGATTAGGGCAGGGACCATGGAGCGTAATGTCACGCTGGATTTTATTCGTGGCGTCGCCATTCTTGGTATCCTGCTTCTCAATATTAGCGCCTTTGGCTTGCCAAAGGCGGCATACCTCAATCCCGCGTGGTATGGCAACATCACCTTATCCGACGCCTGGACCTGGGCGCTGCTCGATCTCTTTGCGCAGGTAAAATTCCTCACGCTGTTTGCGCTGCTGTTCGGTGCCGGTCTGCAAATGCTGCTCCCGCGCGGTAAACGCTGGATCCAGTCGCGGCTTACGCTGCTGGTTCTATTGGGTTTTATTCACGGTTTACTCTTCTGGGATGGCGATATCCTGCTGGCATATGGCTTAATCGGCCTGATTTGTTGGCGGTTGATCCGTGATGCGCCGTCGGTGAAAAGCTTATTTAACACCGGCGTACTGCTTTATCTGGTGGGCGTTGGCGTATTGCTGCTGCTGGGGGTAATCTCCGGGAGTGAGACCAGTCGTGCCTGGACGCCGGATGCCTCAGCGTTGCTGTATGAAAAATACTGGAAAATAAACGGTGGAATGGAAGCCGTCAGCAATCGCGTGGATATGATGTCCAATAGCTTGCTGGCGCTGGGCGCACAGTACGGCTGGCAACTGGCGGGGATGATGCTGCTCGGCGCGGCATTGATGCGCAGCGGTTGGTTAAAAGGGCAGTACAGCTTACAGCATTACCGACGCACCGGTGTATTGCTGGTCATTCTCGGGATGGCGATTAACCTGCCTGCTATCGTCGCTCAGTGGCATCTGGACTGGGCATATCGCTGGTGTGCCTTCTTGCTACAAGCCCCGCGAGAGCTGGGCGCGCCGTTGCAAACCATTGGTTACGCCGCGCTGATGTTCGGCCTCTGGCCGCAGCTTAGCCGCTTAAAATGGGTCATTGCCATCGCCTGTGTGGGGCGCATGGCATTAACTAACTATCTGTTACAAACCTTAATCTGCACCACGCTGTTTTACCAGGTCGGCTTATTTATGAAATTTGACCGACTGGAGCTGCTGTATTTCGTCATTCCGGTTTGGGCCGTTAACCTACTTTTCTCCGTCATATGGCTACGTTTTTACCGCCAGGGTCCGGTGGAATGGCTGTGGCGTCAATTAACCCTGCGTGCTGCGGGGACATCATTGCCGCGTACATCCAGATAACGATCTGGATCACATTCATTAACAAAACGGATGTAAGCGCTTTCATTCCTGTGACATCTCTCACGCAGTGCGTTTCATTGTGCTGACAAAATACCCAGCCTGGGGTGTCTGCGGGCAACCGCAATCTAAAACAGGGCAGTGAATATGATCACCATACGTGATGTGGCACGACAGTCTGGCGTTTCTGTAGCCACCGTTTCCCGCGTACTGAACAACAGTGCGCTGGTGAGTCCCGATACGCGTGAAGCGGTAATGAAGGCAGTTACTCTGCTGGGCTATCGACCTAATGCCAACGCGCAAGCGCTGGCGACGCAGGTGAGCGACACGATTGGTGTTGTGGTCATGGATGTATCAGACGCCTTTTTTGGCGCGCTGGTAAAAGCCGTGGATATGGTTGCCCAGCAGCATCAGAAGTATGTCCTGATTGGCAACAGCTATCATGAGGCTGAAAAAGAACGTCATGCCATTGAGGTGTTGATTCGTCAGCGCTGTAACGCACTGATTGTACACTCGAAAGCACTGAGCGATCGGGAACTCGCCGAGTTTATGGATCAGATCCCCGGTATGGTGCTGATCAACCGTCTGGTGCCGGGGTACGCCCACCGCTGCGTCTGTCTGGATAACATCAGCGGTGCCAAAATGGCGACCCGAATGCTGCTGAATAATGGTCATCAACGCATCGGTTATCTGGCGTCAAGCCATCGCATTGAAGATGACACCATGCGCAAAGAAGGGTGGTTAACAGCCCTGAAAGAGCAGGGGATTGTTGCGGCAGAAAGTTGGGTCGGCACCGGTTCGCCCGATATGCAAGGCGGAGAGTCTGCGATGGTAGAACTGCTGGGACGTAACTTACAACTGACGGCGGTTTTCGCCTATAACGACAATATGGCTGCCGGCGCGCTGACCGCGCTAAAAGACAACGGCATCGCTATTCCATTACACCTTTCTATCATTGGCTTTGATGATATTCCTATCGCGCGTTACACCGATCCGCAACTGACCACCGTACGCTATCCCATTGCCTCCATGGCAAAAATGGCGACGGAGCTTGCGCTACAGGGGGCTGCAGGCACGTTAGACCCGGAGGCGACGCATTGCTTTATGCCGACGCTGGTGCGTCGCCATTCTGTGGCGCTTCGGCAGAATGCGGCACCGATCACTAACTCATAACGTTGCGCGATGTAACCGCTTTCAATATGTGAGTAAATTCACAGTATATTAACAATGCGATAGCTATGATGACACTGTTTGTTGCGCTGTAACTACTATGTAACGGTGAATAATCACTTTCACCGAGGTATAGGTGCCTTAAACAAAAATTAAAGCCTGTTTTTGGAGCGTTGCCAGACACGGAAGAAATATTTTTTAAAAGTGAGCTTCGGCGTTCAGTAACACTTCAGTAACGTTCTGCCTGCCGAGCATTTATCTCAAGTACTACCCTGCATAATAAAACCGGAGATACCATGAATAAGAAGGTGTTGACCCTGTCTGCTGTAATGGCAAGCATGTTATTCGGCGCGGCTGCGCACGCTGCTGATACCCGCATTGGTGTGACTATCTATAAGTATGACGATAACTTTATGTCTGTAGTACGTAAGGCTATTGAAAAAGATGCCAAAGCGGCGCCAGATGTACAGCTGCTGATGAATGACTCGCAGAACGACCAGTCCAAACAAAACGACCAGATCGACGTGCTGCTGGCAAAAGGCGTTAAGGCACTGGCGATTAACCTGGTTGACCCGGCAGCGGCAGGCACGGTCATTGAAAAGGCACGCGGGCAGAACGTACCGATCGTGTTCTTTAACAAAGAACCTTCTCGTAAGGCGCTGGACAGCTATGACAAAGCGTTTTACGTCGGTACCGACTCTAAAGAGTCCGGTATTATTCAGGGTGATTTGATCGCCAAACACTGGGCAGCGAACCCGAACTGGGACCTGAACAAAGACGGCAAAATTCAGTTTGTTCTGCTGAAAGGCGAACCGGGACACCCGGACGCTGAAGCACGTACCACTTACGTGATTAAAGAGCTGAACGATAAAGGCATTAAAACTGAGCAACTGCAGTTAGATACTGCAATGTGGGATACCGCTCAGGCAAAAGATAAAATGGATGCGTGGATGTCAGGTCCGAACGCCAACAAAATCGAAGTGGTTATCGCAAACAACGATGCGATGGCAATGGGCGCAGTTGAAGCGCTGAAAGCGCACAACAAAACCAGCGTACCGGTATTTGGTGTGGATGCGCTGCCTGAAGCGCTGGCTCTGGTGAAATCTGGCGCAATGGCTGGTACCGTGCTGAACGACGCCAACAACCAGGCGAAAGCCACCTTCGATCTGGCGAAAAACCTGGCTGACGGCAAAGGTGCGGCAGATGGCACTAACTGGAAAATTGAGAACAAAATTGTTCGCGTTCCGTATGTAGGTGTCGATAAAGATAATCTGGCAGAGTTTACCAATAAGTAAATACTCCGTCTTTGGGCGCAATGTCATTGCGCCCTTAATAACGCACTCTGCAAGGCCAACAAGGTATAATTATGGTCAGCACACATACTCAGTCGTCAGGCGAATACTTGTTGGAAATGACCGGCATCAACAAGTCCTTCCCCGGCGTTAAGGCTCTTGATAATGTCAATTTAAAAGTCCGCCCACATTCCATTCATGCCTTAATGGGGGAGAATGGCGCGGGGAAATCAACATTATTGAAATGTCTTTTCGGCATCTATCAAAAAGATTCCGGTAGTATTTTATTTCAGGGTAAAGAAATCGATTTTCATTCTGCTAAAGAAGCGCTTGAAAATGGTATTTCGATGGTACACCAGGAATTAAACCTGGTATTACAACGTTCTGTGATGGATAACATGTGGCTGGGACGCTATCCCACCAAAGGCATGTTTGTCGATCAGGACAAAATGTACCGCGATACCAAAGCGATATTTGATGAGCTGGATATTGATATCGATCCGCGTGCGCGTGTTGGTACATTATCCGTTTCTCAAATGCAGATGATTGAAATTGCGAAAGCGTTCTCCTATGACGCAAAAATCGTCATTATGGATGAGCCAACGTCATCGTTAACCGAGAAAGAAGTTAATCATCTGTTTACCATTATCCGTAAGCTGAAAGAGCGTGGATGCGGTATTGTTTATATTTCTCACAAGATGGAAGAAATCTTCCAGCTATGCGATGAAATTACCGTGCTGCGCGATGGCCAGTGGATTGCGACCCAGCCGCTGGAAGGGCTGGATATGGATAAGATCATCTCCATGATGGTCGGCCGTTCACTGAACCAACGTTTTCCGGATAAAGAAAACAAACCCGGTGAAGTCATTCTACAAGTACGTAACCTGACCTCGCTGCGTCAGCCGTCGATTCGTGATATCTCGTTTGATTTGCACAAAGGGGAAATTCTCGGGATTGCCGGGCTGGTCGGCGCAAAACGTACTGATATCGTTGAAACGCTTTTTGGTATTCGTGAGAAATCATCGGGTACGATTACGCTACACGGCAAAAAGATTAATAACCACAGCGCAAATGAGGCCATTAACCATGGTTTTGCACTGGTCACGGAAGAGCGCCGCTCAACCGGTATTTACGCGTATCTGGATATTGGTTTTAACTCGTTAATCTCCAATATCCAAAACTATAAAAATAAAGTTGGTCTGCTGGATAATTCCCGCATGAAGAGTGATACCCAGTGGGTAATTGACTCAATGAGGGTGAAAACGCCGGGCCATCGAACACAAATCGGTTCACTGTCCGGTGGTAATCAGCAAAAGGTGGTTATTGGTCGCTGGTTATTAACGCAGCCAGAAATCCTGATGTTAGATGAACCCACGCGTGGTATCGATGTCGGCGCGAAATTTGAAATTTATCAGCTGATTGCTGAACTCGCGAAAAAGGATAAGGGGATTATTATTATTTCCTCTGAAATGCCGGAGCTGCTAGGTATTACCGATCGTATTCTGGTGATGAGCAATGGTCTCGTTGCCGGAATTGTTGACACTAAAACAACAACGCAAAACGAAATCCTCCGTCTTGCGTCTTTGCACCTTTAAGATTAGGGGCTCCTCATGAGTGCGTTAAATAAGAAAAGTTTTCTTACTTATCTGAAAGAAGGCGGAATTTACGTTGTTCTTTTGGTTTTGCTGGCGATTATTATTTTCCAGGATCCCACTTTCTTAAGCTTACTGAACCTGAGTAATATTCTGACGCAATCCTCGGTGCGTATTATTATCGCATTGGGTGTGGCCGGGCTGATTGTTACCCAAGGGACAGACCTGTCGGCGGGACGTCAGGTTGGCCTGGCGGCAGTCGTGGCGGCAACCTTGCTACAGTCGATGGAGAACGCCAACAAGGTGTTCCCGGAAATGGCTACAATGCCAATCATCGTAGTCGTGCTGATTGTTTGCGTTATTGGCGCCATTATCGGTCTGGTGAACGGTATTATCATTGCTTATCTGAATGTGACGCCGTTTATTACCACCCTGGGTACGATGATCATCGTTTACGGGATCAACTCCCTGTACTACGACTTTGTCGGCGCATCACCAATTTCTGGCTTTGACAGCGGATTCTCCACCTTCGCACAGGGCTTTATTGCGCTGGGTAGTTTCCGCCTCTCCTACATTACCTTCTATGCGCTGATTGCGGTGGCGTTTGTCTGGGTGCTGTGGAACAAGACCCGCTTCGGTAAAAACATTTTCGCCATCGGCGGAAACCCTGAAGCCGCGAAAGTGTCCGGGGTCAACGTTGCGCTGAACCTGCTGATCATCTATGCGTTGTCTGGCGTGTTTTATGCCTTCGGTGGTTTGCTCGAAGCCGGGCGTATCGGCTCGGCGACTAACAACCTCGGCTTTATGTATGAGCTGGATGCGATTGCGGCGTGCGTGGTTGGCGGCGTGTCGTTCAGCGGCGGGGTCGGAACCGTGTTTGGCGTGGTGACCGGTGTGATTATCTTCACCGTCATCAACTACGGTCTGACCTACATTGGCGTGAACCCTTACTGGCAGTACATTATCAAGGGCGGCATTATCATCTTCGCGGTCGCGCTGGACTCACTGAAGTACGCGCGTAAAAAGTAATCGTATACCGCAAAAAGCCCGGTGCAGCGTAATCTGTACCGGGCTTTTTTGTCAGCGTTACAACGTTAACGCATGCTCTTTCTCACCGGATTTAAATTTCACCTCACCCAGCTCAATACAGGCTACCGGGCAAACGTGCCCACACAACAGGCATCCCACACATTTTTCTGTGTTGCAATGCGGTGTGCGGGTTTCCTCATTCCATTCCATCGCCTGATGTCCGCCGTCATAACAGGAGATGTAGCAGCGGCCACAGCCAACGCATTTATCAAGATGAATGTTCGGGTAGACGATGTAGCTACGGTCAAGATCCTCCGCGGGGATGATATTGGCATTGGCAAGACCAACCATCTCCTCCAGTGAGTCAAACCCTTGATCGGCGAGGTAATGTGACAGCCCGCTGGTCATGTCCTCCACAATCCGGTAGCCATACTGCATGATCCCGGTGGTCACCTGCAGCGTGGCCGCGCCTAACAGTAAAAACTCGGCGGCATCTTCCCAGGTCTCAATTCCCCCGATGCCGCTAATCGGGAAATCGCGCAGTTCAGGGTGCATGCGCAGTTGTTGGATAAATCGCAAAGCAATAGGTTTAACGGCCTTGCCGGAGTAGCCGGAAATACTGGATTTACCGTTGACGATCGGCATCCCGATTTTTCGGTTCAGATCGATATTCGTGATGGATTTAACCGTATTGATGGTCGCGATACCGTCGGCACCTCCGTGTTTTGCTGCCAGAGCCACCTCACACATATCACCAATGTTCGGTGTCATTTTCGCCAGCATCGGCAGGGACGAGCCGCGTTTAACGGCCCGACAATACTTTTCAACCAGCTCAGGGCTTTGCCCGACATCGCTACCCATGGCATGTGAGGTCATTTGCGGGCACGAGAAGTTACACTCGATCATGTCTGCACCCGCGTCTTCAACCAGGCGGGCCAGTTCCTGCCATTGCTGCTCATTTTCCCCCATAATCGACGCAATTAGGACTTTGTCCGGGTAGTCCTGTTTTAGTCGACGAATTGCGGCCAGATTCTCCTCCAGCGGATGCTCGGCAATTTGTTCCATGTTTTTGAAGCCAATAAAGCCGGTATCTTCTTTGGTGAGATGGTCAAAGCGTGGGGAGACTTCATTAGCAATAAAGAACCCGATCGTTTTAAAAACAATGCCACCCCAGCCGCTATCATAGGCTTTGGCGCACATTTCATAGCAGTTGCCCACCGGAGAGGAAGAGAGGCAGAACGGGTTGGGGAATTTGACGCCGCAAAAAGTAATAGAAAGATCTTTCGTTAACATGAGCAAGCTCCCTCTAAATAGTGATGAATGGCCTGAGCGGCTTCTTTTCCCGTTTTCACGGCGTAAACAACGGTTTTATCGCCTTTAACAATATCGCCCGCAGCAAACAGAGCCGGATCGGCGGTTTGATAATTGTGCGTATCGATAAGATTGCGCTGTGGCTTTAACATGGCGAAATTATCAAGCTGAGCATGTTGGCCGACGGCGAGAATAATCTGTTCGGCTTCAAGCGTGAGTTCTCCTGGCAGGCGTACGTGCTTAAAGGTGACTCGATTTCCGCTAACCGCCACGGGCGTGAAGCCGTCAATTATCGACACCCCTAAAGCCTGTGTGCTGCTGAATTCTTTGTCGCTGGCCGGGAAGTCGGCGAGTTCTTCACGCGCGACACAGGTGACTGACGGGCAGCCAAGCAGCTTCAACGTACTGGCGACATCCATCGCCACGTCGCCACCGCCGATGATTAATGCACTTTGTGCGACGGTAATATCGCCGTTGGATTGCCGGGCTCGTTGCAGAAAATCGACGGCGATTTCGACGTGATTCGCCCTCTCAAACAGAGGCAACGTTGAACCGTAAGACATCCCTACGGTAACCAGTACGGCGCGGTATTCTGCTTTGAGTTGCTCAACGGAAAGGGCATTGCCGACTTCACAATTGCACTTGATGGTCACGCCCATTTCAACGATACGGGCAATTTCAAGATCCAAAACTGCTTGCGGCAGACGAAACTCAGGAATGCCATAACGCAACCAGCCACCTGGCTGGGCCTGTTTTTCGAAGATTGTGACATCATAACCAAGATTACTTAGCGTTACGCTGGCCTGTAACCCTGCCGGACCCGCCCCGATGATAGCTACCTTGCCGAGCGTTTTTGTTGCCGGCTGATAGATTTTCATTGCGGTCTGCTGTTCAAAATCGGTAATAAAGCGTTGCAGACGTGCAATATCGATAGGTTTATCAATTCCTGAGCGCGTACATCCGCGCTGGCATAATTTTTCGGTTGGGCAAACCCGGGCGCACACCGCACCGAGCGCATTATTTTCGCGGATAGTTTCGGCAGCGCCTTTAAAATTACGAAAATAAATAGAGCGAATAAATTTCCCTGGGTCTGTTTGCGCCGGGCAATCATGACTACAGGGGGCGTCGTGACATAATAAACAGCGAGAAGCCTCTTTTATTGCTAATAATGGGGTAAAAGCAGGCGTGAGCTCATCCAGATAATTTTGTTGTGGCATATTTTCTTCCTTAATGCTTGAGTAAATTAAGGCAAACCGTTAATAACAAAATATAAAAAGTGAAGGCTATTCTTAAGGCTAAGCACTGCAGGAAGAGTATTCTGTGAAAGGATTCACAAATAGAAGATAGTCTGAGGGAAATGCTGGCGGGCAGCATTAATCCCTTACATTGAAATGGTAACTATTATCAAAATATTAGCTATTCTCAAATGCTAATATAAAGGAAAATTCTCTATCGATAAAAGACTAAGTAAATAACCATCCCGAAGGATAAACATCCGCACCCGGCATAAACCAGCACATAAGACCAAAATTGCAGGGGCTCTTGATTGCGATAAGCGTAAACCGGTTCGCGCGCATTCTTTTTAATTTTATCTACTGCCCCAGAGCGCCAGCCTTTCCATGCTTCGCGAAAACAAAATACGGGAATGAGCAGAAAGGCCAACACGACGAAAAGGGTTTGTACATCCATGCTTATTTTCCTTGTTTCTTTTGTAATTCGAGTAGTTGTTCAGGCGTGACCGCCGGATATCCCTGTGCATCGTCCGGTACCTGATGCATGGTAGGGATGGGCACCAGCGGGCCTAAAAAGCGGGGTTCACGTTTGAAAATATAGAGATCGGCCAGTGCGCCAAAGCGGGCGCCAAATTCACGTACCCGCACGGTGAGCATATCTTTTGGTGAGGGCACCGCATAGCACTGGGCCTGGATGCCCATATGCAGCGCAATAAACAAGGCGCGCTCACAGTGGAATCGCTGAGTAATAATGATGAAATCGTTGGTATCGAACACCTTGCGGGTTCGTACAATTGAATCGAGCGTCCGGAACCCGGCGTAATCAAGCACTATGTCAGCGGGATCGACACCTGCGGCAATCAGATCTTTACGCATCGTCATGGGTTCGTTGTAGCTTTGCTGCGCGTTGTCGCCGCTCAGCAGCAGATAGTTTACCTTTCCACTGTTATAGGCGTTCAATGCGCCCTGAATGCGGTAGCGGTAATACTGGTTGATGACGCCGGTGCGATAGTATTTCGCCGTGCCCAGGACCACACCGACCTGGCGATAGGGTAAATCCTGCAATTCGTCGTAGATGTAGGGAGCCGTCTTCCAGCTCATCCACCTGTCGAGCCCAAGCACAGTCAAAAGCAGCAAGCCTACCAGGACTAACAGGCTGTAAAACACGCGCTTTAACATGCAGAAAACTCGTTATTTGGATGGAATTTCAATCAGGCTACTGTACCGGAAGACGTAGCGCAAGAAACAGCAATCTGATTGAGGGGATTTTCAGCAAAACGGCCCTGTTGGATGGTAGCAACAGCAAATCTGGCCGACAACCTCGAGCGATTGCAGGCCAGATAAGCGTAGCGCCAGGCAATTAACCGAGCAGCACGCGCTCAATATTATTGCAGCCCAGCGCTTTCAGGGTAGCGGAGGTCGCATCCCACTGAATCAACGGCGCATCGGCTTTTTCAGCCAGCACAGCACGCTGGATATCCGGGTAGTCATAACCGTTAAGGTTCAACAGGTTTAACGCGCCTTGCAGCGGCGGCAGGGTCGGGTTGAAGGCGGCATTTTCCGCATAGCTACCGCTAAAAATTCGACCATCTTTACATTCCAGCGCCACGCCGCTTGGGGAGTTGCTGTACGGCATATGACATCTGTTGGCGGCGGTGATAGCCGCTTGGGTCAACGCATCGCCCTGCAGCGCGAAGCCGTGATCCTGATCGTCCATCAGCAGCGTTTTAATCTCCAGATCTTTCGGTCCGAAGGCGTCTGGCAGGTAATCGCGCAGCACGTGTGGCGCACGTCCCGGCAGATGAATACGTAAATCCAGTCCGCTGTTCAGTTCGTTCATAAACTGGCGACAGTGGCCGCACGGCGTGTAGTTGACGGTGATGGCGGCGAGCCCTTTTTCACCGCGCAGCCAGGCATGGCTGATGGCGCTTTGCTCGGCATGAACGGTTTGCTGCATGGTCGCCCCCAGGAACTCCATGTTCCCACCGAAGTACCAGGTGCCGCTGATGCCGCGAGAAATTGCCCCAACGTTGAAGTTGGACAGCGGAGTACGCGCGCAGGCCGCAGCCAGCGGCAATAGAGCGAATGCCAGCGCGTCTTCGTCCAGTCCCGATTCGCGTTGCAGCAAAGAGACCTGCTCAGCAGTCAGCATGGCGGGGAAATGCGCATCCGCCAGAACAGGCGCCAGGGCTGATTGCAAGTTATCCGCGAGTTGGGCAAAAGCAGTTTGAAAACGTGGATGCATGGCGATGCCTCATAACAATGTAATGGAATCGTAGTTTACGGGCCTGTTACGGCTTTATATGTGATCCAAATCTCATTGTGTATGCAACTTATGAAACTTAAATTAAAAATGTGCAACGCATCGCAAATAATTAGCCAAAAACTGAAGGTTAACCGACCAGGGCCAGAATAATCGGGAACAGGAATGGGGCGACCAACGAGGTGATAATGCCGCAAATAACCAGCGCCAGAGAGCTAAACGCGCCTTCCTGATAGTCCAGCTCTGCACAGCGTGCGGTACCCAGGGCGTGCGAAGCGGTACCCATAGCCAGTCCACGTGCGGCTTTGGTGCGAATACGCATCGCATTGAGCAAAGTATGACCAAACACAGCCCCGAGGATACCAACAAAAATGACGCACACGGCGCTGATGGCCGGAATACCACCAATGCTGCCTCCCACTGCCATAGCGATAGGCGTGGTTACCGATTTCGGCATGATTGACGCAGCAATTTGCGGCGATGCGCCCATCAACAAGGCGATTGTTGTACCTGTAACCATCGCCACAACGCTCCCCGCAAAGCAGATGGCAATAATTGATTTCCAGCGAGCGCGAATCTGGTGCAGCTGTTCGTATAACGGATAGGCCAGCGCGACCACGGCAGGTTGGAGTAAATCGTTCAGCACCTCACTGCCTTTGAAATAGTGATCGTAGGGAATTCCGGTCAGCATCAGAATGGGAATGATCACCACCATGGCGACCAGTAGCGGGTTCAATAGCGGCATTTTAAATCGTGCAGCCAGCTTACGTGCGCCAAAAAATACCGCCAGCGTAAGGGGTAACGACCACCAGATATACGACATCATTCTTTAGACCCTTTTTGCCCAACGATTTTGCGCTCACCGTGCACAATGTGAGAACTCCAGCTCACCACCAGGAAAACGACCAGCGTACTGATGGTACAGGACACCACCACCGGACCAAATTGTGCACGGAGCAGATCAAAGTACTGCATGATCCCCACGCCAATCGGGACAAACAGCAGGGCCATATAGCGAATCAGCACATAGCAGCCGGGGTTAACCCATTTTGCCGGTAGCACCTGCAAAGCCAGTAAGACAAACAGAATCAGCATGCCGATAATGCTGCCCGGAATGGTGATGGGGAGTAGCGATGCAAGAAAAATACCTGCATAGAGGCAGGCATAAATCAGGACGAATGCGCGCAAATATTGCCAGATAATGTTCAGTGCTTTGCTCATAGTTGAAACCCTTGACGAGACTGATTCATCATACAATTAAACTTCAAAACGTGCTACCGATCACATCATGAATTCTAAGCATAGAAGAAATAGATATCTGGAACATCGGGCGATGGCCCTAACTGTTCACGTTAAACCTGTGCCAGGTAATACAGAAAACGATTCAGGGCGGTCGTGGGTGTTTCATTATTGCGCCAGAACACGCCTACGCTGCCTTTTTGTTCAATCTTCGGCAGATTCAGGATAGCCAGCTGTCCCTGGGCGGCATAACGCTGCGCCAGGCGTAGAGAAAGAATAGAGATCATGTCGCTACTTTGCAGCAGGTTGGTGCTGACGTTTATCGACGCCGACTCAATGATGTTTTCCGGTAGCATGACGCCGTTATCTACCAGCGCGTTGTCAATGCTTATCCGGATGGGCGTTCCCGTCGGCCAGACAATCCAGCGCCAGTTAGCCAGATCATGCCAGGTGAGCAGGGGATATTTTGCCAGTGGATGGTCGGGGCGCGCGACGAAACAGACCGGCTCGGTATACAGCACCTGGTAATTGAGCGGCAACTGAAGCGCCCGGCCACCGACGCGTCCGACCACCACATCCACCGAACCCGCGAGCAGATCGTGCAGCAGCGGGGTCATCACCTTCTCTTCAATATTAAGATGCAAGGTCGGCAGCTCTGTGAGCAAACCCAGTATCGCCTGTGAAACGCAGTCCGTCGCCACCGGCGAGCAGCCAATCTTCAGACTCCCTACCAGGCCGCCCTGCTTAAAACGGGCGATTTCATACTGTGAACGTTCCATATCATTGATCAGGCGTTGGGCATGCTGCAGTAGCAGCTTGCCGCCTTCTGAAGGGCGTAAGCCTTTGCTATGACGTTCAAAGAGTGTGATACCCATCTCATCTTCGAGCTGTGATAACCATTTTGACAACGCTGGCTGGGTGATATTCATCATTCGGGCGACGTGAGTCAAATTCCCCTGTTCGCCCAGCGCAATAAGCGTTTGCAGGTGGTGTAACTTAAGTTTCTGCGCCCAGTTAGCCATTTGCTATAACCTCCAGGTTATGCCTCTGCATGAAAAGCCATTGTACATTTCATCTCCAAACATACAAAGTCGCAACATACCTAAAACAAAACAGACATCTACTCTACCTGCACTGAGGCATTCACTATGACTCAACAACGTGATTTACAAGCACTGATCGATTCCGCCCCCGTCGGTAAGACCCAGTGGCGCGTTATCATTTGCTGTTTTTTGGTCGTCATGCTCGACGGTTTTGATACTGCAGCTATTGGTTTTATCGCGCCCGACATTCGCACCCACTGGCAACTGACGGCCGGAGATCTGGCGCCGTTGTTTGGCGCAGGCCTGCTGGGTCTGACCGCTGGCGCACTGCTCTGCGGTCCGCTATCGGATCGTTTTGGCCGCAAACGGGTGATTGAACTCTGCGTGGCGCTGTTCGGCGCACTGAGCCTGATCTCGGCTTTTTCCCCCGACCTACAAACGCTGGTTATTTTGCGCTTCCTTACCGGGTTAGGCCTGGGCGGCGCGATGCCAAATACTATCACTATGACCTCAGAATACCTGCCAGCGCGTCGGCGTGGCGCACTGGTCACCATGATGTTCTGCGGTTTTACCCTGGGCTCGGCGATGGGCGGGATTGTCAGCGCACAGCTGGTGCCGGTTATTGGCTGGAACGGCATCCTGGTGCTGGGAGGCGTGCTACCGCTGATGCTGTTTGTGGCTCTGCTGTTTGCGCTGCCGGAATCCCCGCGCTGGCAGGTTCGTCGTCAGTTGCCGCAAAACGTGATTGCCAGAACCGTCAGCGCCATCACCCGGGAACGTTATGACAATACCCAATTTTATCTCAACGAGGGCGCCGCGATTGCCAAAGGCAGCATTCGCCAGCTGTTCGTCGGGCAACAGTTGCCCATTACCCTGATGTTATGGGTGGTGTTCTTTATGAGCCTGCTGATCATTTATCTGCTCTCCAGCTGGATGCCAACGCTGCTTAACCATCGCGGAATTGACCTGCAGCATGCCTCATGGGTGACCGCCGCCTTTCAGATTGGCGGTACGCTCGGTGCGCTGGTGCTGGGAGTGCTGATGGATAAATACAACCCTTTCCGCGTGCTGGCAGTGAGCTATGCGCTGGGTGCGGTGTGTATTGTCATGATTGGTCTGAGCGAGAACGGCCTGTGGCTGATGGCGCTGGCCATTTTTGGCACCGGCATCGGCATCAGCGGTTCGCAGGTGGGCCTGAATGCTTTAACCGCCACGCTTTATCCGACGCAGAGCCGGGCCACGGGCGTCAGCTGGTCTAATGCGATTGGCCGCTGCGGCGCGATTGTCGGCTCGCTCTCCGGCGGCGTGATGATGGCGATGAATTTCTCATTCGATAACCTGTTTTTCATTATTGCCGTTCCGGCGGCCATCAGCGCGGTGATGCTTATGCTGCTGACGGTTGTTATCCGCCAGTCGGCCTCTGTCCCTGACGCGTTGTCACGCGTAGGCATCGTGAACAAATAAGGAGAATCTCTATGTCAGAACTTAATCAGGATGTTAAGAACAGCCGTCAGCAGTTTTACCAGCATATTTCCGGGCAGAATCTGACCCCGCTGTGGGAGTCGCTGCACCGCCTGGTACCGCCAACGCCGAACGCACATTGTGCTCCTGCGTACTGGAACTATCAGGAGATCCGCCCGCTGCTGCTGGAAAGCGGCGATCTGATTGGCGCGAAAGAGGCGATTCGTCGCGTACTGGTGCTGGAAAACCCCATGCTGCGCGGACAGTCTTCAATCACCCCAACGCTGTACGCCGGATTGCAGTTAATCATGCCGGGCGAGGTTGCGCCGAGTCACCGGCATAATCAGTCTGCGCTGCGCTTTATTGTCGAAGGGAAAGGGGCATTTACTGCGGTGGATGGCGAGCGCACCCAAATGCATGAAGGCGATTTTATTCTGACGCCACAGTGGCGCTGGCACGACCACGGCAACCCAGGCAGTGAACCGGTGGTGTGGCTGGACGGTCTGGATCTGCCACTGGTGAATCTGCTGGGTTGCGGCTTTGCGGAAGATTACCCGGAGGATCAGCAGCCGGTCACGCGTAAGGAAGGGGATTACTTACCACGCTACGCGGCCAATATGCTGCCGCTGCGTCATCAGAAGGGTAACTCATCGCCAATTTTCAACTATCGCTACGATCGCAGCCGTGAAGCGCTGCATGACCTGACCCGCATGGGCGACGCCGATGAGTGGGACGGTTACAAGATGCGTTACGTCAACCCGGTAACCGGTGGTTATCCCATGCCTTCAATGGGGACCTTTTTACAACTGTTGCCGAAGGGCTTTTCCTCGCGGATGGCGCGTACCACCGACAGCACTATCTATCACGTGGTGGAAGGAAGCGGGCAGGTCACCATCGGCACCGAGATCTTCAATTTTTCGCCAAAAGATATCTTCGTGGTGCCAACCTGGCACGGCGTGTCATTCCAGGCCCACGAAGATGCCGTCTTATTTAGTTTTTCGGACAGACCGGTTCAGGAAGCGCTGGGGTTGTTCCGTGAAGCACGTTATTAATTTGGGAGAGAGAAAATGACGCAATACGTATTCGAACCACAAGCGCCTGTTACCGTTCCGGTCGTTGGCAGTAATGAACAGTTTCCCGTGCATCGCGTTTACTGCGTGGGCCGCAACTATGCCGCTCATGCACGTGAAATGGGTTTTGATCCGGATCGCGAACCGCCGTTCTTCTTCTGTAAACCTGCCGATGCGGTGGTTCCGGTGGCGGCCGGTCAAACCCTCGAGCTGCCATACCCGTCGCAGACCGATAACTATCACTATGAGATAGAGCTGGTGGTGGCGATCGGTAAAAAGGGCAGCGATATACCGCTGGAAAAAGCGCACGAATATATCTGGGGCTATGCCACTGGTCTGGATATGACCCGCCGCGACAGGCAGATGGAGATGCGCCAGATGGGGCGTCCGTGGGAAATCGGCAAAGCATTTGATCTCTCAGCCCCCATCGCGCCACTGCATAAAGCCAGCGAAAGTGCGGATGTTAACAACGCGCCTATCTGGTTGCAGGTCAACGGCGACGATCATCAGCGTAGCGATATTCGCCACCTCATCTGGTCCGTTAATGAAACCATTAGCTATCTGTCCGGCTTTTTCGAACTACAGCCGGGTGATTTGATCTACACAGGCACGCCAGAGGGCGTGGGCGCAGTGGTGAAAGGAGATGTGATCACCGGCAATGTAGACGGTTTAACCCCCATCGCTGTGAAGATTGTCTGAGGTGGATGATGAAGCTGTACAGTTTCTTTAACAGCTCCGCGTCATATCGCGTACGCATTGCGCTGGCGCTGAAGGGGCTTGATTACCAGACGGTGGGCGTCAACATTCGCATCGGTCAGCAGAACGAGCTGGCCTACCGGCGGATGAACCCGGTAGGGCTTGTACCGACGCTGGTCACTGATGAGGGAGAATCACTCGGGCAGTCGCTGGCAATAACCGACTGGCTGGATGGTCACTTTCCGCAGTCGCCGCTGCTGCCAGCCGACTTCCCGACGCGCAGCCGGGTGCTGGAAATTGTTTATGCCATCGCTTGTGATATCCATCCCGTGAATAACATGCGGGTACTGCGCTACCTGAGCGAAGAGCTAAAGGTCAGTGAAGAGGATAAAAAACGCTGGTATGCGCACTGGATCCAGCAAGGGTTAAGTGCGGTTGAACAGATGCTGCGCCAGAGTCAGTCGGGGACGTTCTGCGTGGGGGATGCGCCGACGCTGGCGGATTGCTGTCTGATCCCACAGTGGGCGAACGCGTTACGTATGGGCTGTGATCTGAGCGGGTATCCGCGCTGTAAGGCGGTATATGATGCCTGTACCCAGCTTCCGGCGTTTATCGCCGCCGCGCCCGAGAATCAACAAGACAAAATTCCAGCCTGATAAGGAGAACGACAATGGCTAAAGTGACACGCGCAATTATCGTGGGTGGCGGGATTGGCGGCGCGGCGACCGCGCTGTCGCTGGCCCGTCAAGGCATTAAAGTGATGTTGCTGGAGAAAGCGCACGAGATTGGTGAGATTGGTGCGGGCATTCAGCTCGGGCCGAACGCGTTTTCTGCTCTGGACAGCCTTGGCGTGGGTGACGTCGCTCGCAAGCGCGCCGTTTTTACCGATCACATCACCATGATGGATGCGGTAAACGCGAAAGAGGTTGTACGCATTGAAACCGGGCAGGCGTTCCGCGATCACTTTGGCGGTCCTTATGCGGTTATCCATCGGGTTGATATTCATGCTTCTGTCTGGGAAGCAGCACTGGTTCATCCCAACGTTGAGTATCGCACTTCAACTAACGTGGTTGATATTCGCCAGACAGAAGATGATGTGACGGTCTTTGATGAGCACGGTAACAGCTGGACAGCGGATATTTTGGTGGGCTGTGACGGTGTGAAGTCGGTTGTGCGTCAGTCTCTGATTGGCGATGCGCCACGCGTGACCGGGCACGTGGTCTATCGCGCGGTGATTGATTGCGATGATATGCCGGAAGATTTGCGCATTAACGCGCCGGTGCTATGGGCCGGACCGCACTGCCACCTGGTGCACTATCCACTGCGCGGCGGCAAGCAGTATAACCTGGTGGTGACCTTCCACAGTCGTCAGCAGGAGGAGTGGGGGGTGAAGGATGGCAGTAAAGAGGAAGTGCTCTCCTATTTTGCCGGTATTCATGCGCGTCCGCGTCAGATGCTGGATAAGCCGACCTCATGGCGTCGTTGGTCCACCGCTGACCGCGAACCGGTAGAGAAATGGGGGACCGACCGCATTACGCTGGTGGGTGATGCTGCGCATCCGGTGGCACAATATATGGCGCAGGGTGCCTGTATGGCGCTTGAAGATGCCGTCACTCTTGGTAAGGCGTTACAGCAGTGTGACGGCGATGCGGCTGATGCCTTTGCCTTGTATGAGTCGGTGCGTATTCCGCGTACTGCGCGCATCGTCTGGTCGACGCGCGAAATGGGACGTGTGTACCACGCCGCAGGCGTCGAGCGCCAGGTGCGTAATCTGCTGTGGAAAGGCAAATCTCAGGCGGAATTTTATCGTGGTATGGAATGGCTGTACGGCTGGAAAGAAGATAACTGCCTGTTGCCGCGCTGAGCCTCTTTAATCTCCCGAACGGAGGCGCTACCATAGCGCCTCTTTTTTTGCGGGTGACGATATGCGTGTTTTACTGGCGCCGATGGAAGGCGTGCTCGACTCACTGGTGCGCGAGCTGCTGACTGAAGTGAATGATTACGATCTGTGCATCACCGAGTTTGTGCGCGTGGTGGATCAGCTCCTGCCGGCAAAAGTATTCCATCGGCTCTGCCCGGAACTGCATAACAATAGCCGGACGCCATCCGGCACGCGGGTGCGCATACAGTTGCTGGGGCAGTATCCGCAGTGGCTGGCGGAGAACGCGGCGCGCGCGGTAGAACTGGGCTCGTTTGGTGTCGATCTGAACTGTGGCTGCCCGTCGAAGCTGGTCAACGGCAGCGGCGGTGGCGCAACGTTATTAAAAGATCCTGAACTCATCTACCGGGGCGCAAAAGCCATGCGCGAGGCGGTGCCTGCGCATCTGCCCGTGACGGTGAAAGTGCGTCTGGGCTGGGACAACAGCGACAGGCAGTTTGAAATTGCTGATGCCGTTCAGCAGGCTGGCGCCAGCGAGCTGGCGGTGCATGGCCGAACCAAGGAACAGGGCTATAAGGCCGAGCATATCAACTGGCAGGCGATCGGTGAGATCCGCCAGCGGCTTACCATTCCGGTTATCGCAAATGGCGAAATCTGGGACTGGCAAAGCGCTCAAGACTGTATGGCTATCAGCGGATGTGAGGCGGTGATGATTGGCCGTGGGGCATTAAATATTCCGAACCTGAGTCGTGTGGTGAAGTACAACGAGCCGCGTATGCCGTGGCCTGATGTCGTGATGCTATTGCAAAAATATACCCGTCTTGAAAAGCAGGGTGATACCGGGCTGTATCACGTGGCGCGGATTAAACAATGGTTAGGGTATTTGCGTAAAGAATACTCAGAAGCAACCGCGCTGTTTCAGGAAATTCGCGCATTAAACAATTCACCGGATATCGCGCGCGCGATTCAGGCCATTGATATCGCTAAATTGCATTAACACATTAATCGGCCACCGGAGTGGAAGTACTTGTCGATGAAGAATTATTGAGGACATGTGATTCTTGCTCAGGGTTCCGTTCACCTCAGCGGAGTCATTTCTCTGAAGCGCAGATAACCGTGAACGCGCAAGGGAGACTCACGGCGGGAAAATCGTCGCTACGCGATTCATTCGTCTTAACGCCTCATCGATTTTCAGCCGGACCGGGGTCATCGCTGCAACGCACTGACTTCCAGTTAAATCTGTTTTGCTGTTCAG
>NZ_JAOWCZ010000035.1:507988-691151 GCF_030336705.1 Citrobacter sp. Cb028
CGGCAATTTTCCCGCCGGGAGCCGGGATTGTTAAGGGTACGGCGATAGTACCCTTAACACGTTCACAGGGAGGATCGTTTAAGAGAAGTGAAAAACATAAGGTGAACGTAGCAATACACCGGAGGCAACAAATTCATCACCAACGGAATAACCTTTTTCAAAAAATCATCTTAAACACGCCAGTTACCACCAATAACCCAATCAGAAAAATAACTAAAATAATCCACAGTAAGATTTTCATCAGCGTTCCTTTTTTGGTGAGTTCAGGTTAAGTATAGGAAAGCCTCTGAAAATCTTCCTGTAATGACCTTACTCCGGTTTACGTGCGCTGAGCAGAAACACCATTGGCCGCTCTTTTTCTTCATCCAGCGCCGGGTTTTCAGCAATCTGTTCAGCGGACGGTCCCCATTCATCGACACAAACGATTTCGAATCCGGCGGCTATCAGCGCATTAATCCAGGTCGCCAGCTTACGGTGCTGTTTTTTGACACCCTCCGCGAACCAGTTACTGATGCGTGTGCCTTCCTGCTGATAATGATTGACCGGCCAGGACTGTTGCCCGGTTTTATCTTTTATCCAACCTTGATTAAGCGGTGCAGTATAAATGGGATGCTCGGCAGAGAATACCAACATGCCTCCCGGTGTTAACGACTGGTAAATCGTTACGAATAATCGCGCGATATCGCGCAAATAGTGCAGGGCAAGTGAGCTGTAAACCAGGTCAAAGGAATTTGGCGACAGGGAAAGCGTTTCGAGATCTTCACGGCGATAAACGATGCCATTACCCTGCGTCATACTGTGCGCCTGAGTTAACATCTTGTGTGAAATATCCAGTCCCACTACGCTGGCCGCCTGGTTATCGCGCGCGTAGCGGCAAAACCAGCCATATCCGCAACCCAAATCGAGGATATTTTTTCCCTGTAGAGCGGGGAGCATCGCTTGAATTGTCGGCCATTCTGGCGCACCGTCGAGCCCTTTTACTGAACGGTCCAGTGTGGCATATCCGGCAAAGAACTCGGGATCGTCATAGATATTCTGTGACATAATGTCTCCATCCATAAATTATTAAAATTAATTAATCTAAATTATTTGTTGGGTGTATATTTTTCCGATTATATATTTTTATTGCCAAAGGTGTATTGCCACGCGTAACTAAAAAAGGAAACGCGACAAGTCGTAATCTCAGCACATCTTTTCTTACCTGTGTCTCTCCATGAATCGTAATTCTGCTTTTGTCACGACGGCATTGTTGCCGCTTTTTATTTTGATGTCAGGTTGCGCGCCGATGTATGATGACCGCCAGTCTCTGTCACAGCAGACCCCCGCTGCGAATGTCGATACCACATTGCCTGCGGCGTTAAAAAATGGCTGGCCGGACAGCCAATGGTGGAAGGCATACCATGACCCCCAGCTTAATGCGCTGATTGACAGCACGTTAAGAAACTCCCCTGATATGCAGGTCGCGGAACAGCGCATTCAACTGGCGGAGGCGCAGGCTAAGGCTGTGGAGGCGCAGGATGGCCCGGAGATCGATTTCTCTGCAGATGTGGAGCGTCAGAGAATGTCAGCCGAAGGGCTGATGGGACCGTTTGCCATTACCGATCCGGCCGCCGGGACGACCGGGCCGTGGTACACCAACGGCACCTTGGGTTTAACTGCTGGCTGGAATCTGGATCTGTGGGGTAAAAATCGGGCCGAAGTGACGGCACGTATTGGGGCCGTTAAGGCGCGTGAAGCCGAGCGCGAGCAAACGCGACAGGTGCTGGCGAGCGGTGTGGCTCGTCTTTACTGGGAATGGCAAACGCAGGCCGGGCTGAAAACCGTGTTGACGCAAATCGAAACCGAGCAGCAGAACGTCATTAACGTTGATCGTCAACTGTATCAAAATGGTCTTACTTCTTCGGTGGAAGGCGTTGAAACCGATATCGATTCCAGCAAAACAGAGCAGCAGCTGAACGATGTCAGCGGTAAAATGAAGGTGATTGAAGCGCGGTTGAGCGCGCTGACCAACTCGCAGTCCACAGCCCTGAAACTCCATTCGACCCCGCTGCCCGCGGTGGAAAGCCAGCTTCCGTCCCAGCTAGGTTATTCGCTGCTGGCCCGCCGACCGGATTTGCAGGCGGCGCACTGGTACATAGAGTCATCGCTGAGCAGCATTGATGCGGCGAAAGCGGCGTTTTATCCCGATGTAAATCTGATGGCATTTTTACAACAGGATGCGTTACATCTGAGCGACTTGTTTCGCCATTCCGCGCAGCAAATGGGCGTAACGGCCGGGCTGACGCTGCCTATCTTTGATAGCGGCAGGCTGAACGCGAATCTCGACATTACTCAAGCGCAAAGCAACCTGACGGTGGCGAATTACAACAAAGCCGTGGTGGATGCGGTGAATGACGTGGCGCGTGCAGCATCGCAGGTAGAAACCCTGGCGCAGAAGAATCAGCATCAGCAGCAGATTGAGCATGATGCACTGCGCGTAGTGGGTCTGGCGCAGGCGCGCTTCAATGCCGGAATTATTGCGGGCTCCCGGGTTAGTGAGGCAAAGATCCCGGCATTACGTGAACGGTGCAACGCTCTGCTTTTACAAGGGCAATGGCTGGATGCCTCAATCCAGTTGAATCGTGCGCTGGGGGGCGGCTACCACGCTTCGTAACGCACCCGCCCGGTAGACATCGCGCTACCGGGCTGTACTTTTGCTGCTGCGTTTTTTTAACCACCACCGAACGCCAGGCACCAGCACAATCACCAGAGCCAGCCATATCCAGTGCTTAATATGCTGGTCGAGATTGTGTAGCCACGGCGCAATGACTTCTCCCCCCACGTAACCCAGCGTGGTAAATATCAGCGCCCACGCCAGCGCTCCCAGAATATTCAACGGCAGGAAAATTTTAGGCGGCAAATGGCTTGCGCCAATCAGCAACGGGCCGATCACGCGAAAACCATACATAAAACGGGTGCCAATCACGAACAGATAAGGACGGCGCTGGATCATTTTCTGCGCCCGGCGGATTTTGTCGCGATGTTTTGAGAAACGACGCAAAATTTTTCCACCGTAACGACGCCCAAGCAAATACAGCAATTGATCGCCAATCATCCCGCCCAGGGCCACAGAGATAACCACCAGAGGAAATTTAAGTAATCCCTGATGTGCCGCCACGCCGCCCAGCAGGGTAATGGTTTCACCTTCGGCCAAACTGCCAATGACCAATGCGGCGTAACCGTAATGTGCAATAAGACTGTTTATATCCATATGTCTGGATGACCTCCCGACGTTAAGCATACACCCTGTGAATCATCGTGGGGTTTAAAAGCGCTGAATTAGCGGTTCGTCATTTTTGTTGTTGTACAAAAATTAATCCAAAGCTGAATTATACTTGAACTGTTGAGGTCCGGAGCTGACAAGAAGGGGGCGGTATGAACCATGTCTGGGGGCTGTTTTCCCATCCCGATCGTGAAATGCATGTGATCAACAGCGAAAACGAAAGCGTTTCGCATCACTATACCCACCATGTACTGCTGATGGCGGCAATCCCGGTTATTTGTGCGTTCATCGGTACCACACAAATCGGCTGGGATTTTGGCGATGGCAATATCCTGAAATTATCCCTGTTGACTGGATTTGCAATGGCGATTCTGTTTTACGGGGTGATGCTGGCGGGCGTTGCCGTCATGGGCCGGGTTATCTGGTGGATGGCGCGTAACTACCCGCAGCGTCCGTCGCTGGCACATTGTATGGTGTTTGCCGGATATGTCGCGACGCCGCTGTTTTTAAGCGGGCTGGTCGCACTTTATCCGCTGGTCTGGCTGTGCGCATTAGTCGGGACTCTCGCGCTGTTTTACACCGGTTATTTACTTTATCTCGGTATTCCGACGTTCCTGAATATCACTCGTGAGGAAGGGTTGAGTTTTTCCAGTTCGACGCTGGCGATCGGTGTGCTGGTACTGGAGGTTCTGCTGGCTATTACGGTAATCCTGTGGGGTTACGGCTATCGGTTATTCTGACGGATAAACCTGTCTACGCTGCGTTGTTGACGTAAAAGTCAGCAACGCAGCATTTCGAGATGATTCTCCTGTGGCAGCAAACCTACCGGATCGCTATGATGCCTGAGCTAGCTTGAGATAATACTTAATCTCTGGCGGTGTGCGTTGTGACGTGCGTGAACCATTATCAGAAATCTCATCATGCTGAAATTCCGAGTTTCATTATTAAGCCTTGCCCTGGTGCTGGCCGTTCCTTTTGCACCCCAAGCCGTGGCGAAAACGGCAACTACCGCAGCGGCTTCTCAACCTGAGATAGCGTCCGGTAGCGCGATGATCGTTGATCTGAATACCAACAAAGTTATCTATTCGAACCACCCGGACCTTGTGCGTCCGATTGCGTCGATTACCAAATTAATGACGGCGATGGTGGTGCTTGATGCACGACTGCCGCTGAATGAAAAGCTGAAAGTCGATATTAGCCAGACGCCGGAGATGAAAGGCATATACTCTCGCGTACGACTGAACAGCGAAATCAGTCGTAAAGACATGTTACTACTGGCGCTGATGTCATCAGAAAACCGCGCGGCGGCGAGCCTGGCGCATCATTACCCGGGCGGATACAACGCGTTTATCAAAGCCATGAATGCCAAAGCGAAAGCGCTCGGCATGACTCAGACACGCTTTGTGGAACCCACTGGCTTGTCGATTCATAACGTCTCGACCGCCCGTGACTTAACCAAGCTGCTGATCGCCAGCAAACAGTATCCGCTGATCGGCCAGTTAAGTACTACGCGTGAAGATATGGCGACGTTTGCCAACCCTGCGTATACGCTGCCGTTTCGTAACACCAACCATCTGGTATACCGCGATAACTGGAATATTCAGTTAACGAAAACCGGGTTTACCAATGCGGCAGGCCACTGTCTGGTGATGCGCACGGTGATTAACAACAAACCGGTGGCGCTGGTGGTGATGGATGCCTTTGGCAAATATACTCACTTTGCAGATGCCAGCCGTTTACGTACCTGGATTGAAACGGGCAAGGTGATGCCGGTTCCGGCGGCGGCGCTGAGCTATAAAAAGCAAAAAGCTGCGCAGATGGCGGCGGCAGGTTCGGCGAAGGGCGAGCAAACCGCACAGAACGATTAAATAAGATGTCTTATCCGGCCTACGCATAGCGAATGTAGCAGTAGGCCGGGCAAGCGAAGCGCTCCCGGCAACATGCCCGGTAGCGCTTATCTTTTTCAGGTTTACGATTCTTTCCAGAACTTCTGCTTACTCGTTTTCCCAATACCCGGATTCATACTGTTGGTGGGGTCATTCTCACGGTAAAAACGGGTCAAGGTTTCCGGTGCCTGATACAGATGCCCGACGTTATGCTCTGCCGGATACTGCGCCCCACGCTCACGAAGGAGTTCCAGCATCTGCTCTTTGAGCGCATGCGCATCCACGCCTTTTTTCACGATGTAATCCTGATGGAAAACGTAACACATAAAGTGACCGTAATAGAGTTTGTGCACCAGTTGACTGTCGATCTCTGGAGGCAGATGCTCGTACCATACGGTGTCGTTACGACGCAGCGCGATATCCAGCGCCAGAATATCTTCCACCTCATCCGCATGTACGGCCTGATAACGAATAGCCGCGCCAGCCGCCGCAAAGCGGTGCAAGAACGCCTTGCTGCCTTCTTCCGCCGTACAGGCAAAGAAGTCGCCTTCAGCGGTTTTGAAATACTCGCTTAGCCAGTTTTGGGCTTCAGCCACGCCGCCACCGGCCATTTTTAACAGCAGGTGATGCTCGTACTTATCGCGCCAGCTTTTCATGCGCGCCGGTAAGTGGCTGGGGAACAAATGACCAAATTTCTGCATTGCCCGGTCGGTGAAGTGAGGACGGAAAATTTTCACTTTTTCCAGCATCGCATCGGTGCGACCTTTCAGGGTGAAAAAGAACGGCATTTTGTCGGTGCCGAGCTTGTCGATCATCAGAAACGTATCTTTGCCGTATTGCTCAGCGATGTCGTAAATATCGCGGTGCATATATTCACCGGCGACCGGCAGATGCTCGAATTTTGCCAGAATATGACGGCGGATCTCCGTCAGCACCTCTGGCTGGTTGGTGCCGATGTAAAAGACCTGCTGGTTTTTTTCGGCTTCGAAGGTGTCCAGACGCACGGCAAAGACCGCGAGCTTGCCTGCACAACCGGACGATTCAAACAAGCGATCCGGGTCGGCGTTATAGCGTGCGGGCGTGTCCGCGTCGATATCTCTGACACGGGTAACGTAGTCGTGATCGTGCGCGTGACGCCCGTCGTGGCGAACATCGTCATCTCTAATACGCTCGTCATCCAGTTTGCTCAGGATCTGCTCCGGGGTCTGGCCCAGCTCAATACCCAGATGGTTAACCAGCTGTAATTTTCCCTGTTCGTCAATACGCGCAAACAGCGACATCTCCGTGTATGCCGGGCCGCGCTGTACCAGCGAGCCGCCGGAGTTGTTGCAAATGCCACCGATAACCGAAGCGCCGATACAGGAAGATCCGATGACCGAATGCGGCTCACGGCCAAACGGTTTGAGCGCTTTTTCCAGCGAATAGAGCGTGGTTCCTGGATAGGCCAGCACCTGTTCACCTTTGCCGATGACGTGCAGCTTATCAAGACGCAGGGTGCTGATAATGACAATCTCGCGGTCGTAATCATTACCGCTCGGCGTAGACCCTTCGGTCAGGCCGGTGTTAGCGGCCTGCATCAGAATAATTTTATCCGCGGCGACGCAGGCGCTCAAAACGCGCCACAGTTCTAAAAGCGACCCGGGGAACACGACGGCAAGCGCATCGCCCTGGCCGGAGCGGAATCCCTTGCGATAGCGGGCGGTTTTAGCAGGTTCTGTCAGCAGGTGTGAATGACCCACCAGACGGGTCAGTTCATTCAGGAAAGCTTTATTATCTGTTGTAATGGAAGACATTCTCCACTCCTTGTGGTGGGACTCAATATCAGGAACAAGCATAGCGCTTTGTATGACAATACGCTTTCTCATTCATATTGTCTCTGGTTCGTCTTTTACTGATTCGCGCTGGTTTCGAAAATTAGGAGAATAACCTTAGCTTTCTTTATCGCTCCCGTTTAGTCTTACGGCAAACTGCGGTTTTTGTTATATTTTCGCTGCCTCGTCGGGAAAAAATAAAGAGAGAATCAACATGAAATGGCTATGTTCTGTAGGTGTCGCGGTGAGTCTGGCATTGCAACCAGCGTTGGCGGACACTCTGTTTGGTAACCATCCACTGACGCCAGAGGCGCGGGATGCCTTCGTTACCGATTTACTTAAGCAGATGACCGTAGATGAGAAGATTGGGCAACTCCGTTTGATAAGCGTCGGGCCTGATAACCCGAAAGAAGCCATCCGCGAGATGATCAAAGACGGGCAGGTTGGGGCAATTTTTAACACCGTCACGCGCCAGGATATCCGCAAAATGCAGGATCAGGTGATGGATCTCAGCCGCCTGAAAATCCCTCTCTTTTTTGCCTACGACGTATTGCACGGTCAGCGTACCGTATTCCCGATAAGCCTCGGTCTGGCGTCCTCCTTTAATCTTGATGCGGTCAGAACCGTTGGTCGAGTGTCTGCGTATGAAGCCGCCGATGATGGTCTGAATATGACCTGGGCGCCGATGGTCGATGTCTCGCGCGATCCGCGCTGGGGCCGCGCCTCGGAAGGGTTTGGCGAAGATACGTATTTGACCGCCACGATGGGCAAAACCATGGTGGAAGCGATGCAGGGTAAAAGCCCGGCCGATCGCTATTCGGTGATGACCAGCGTCAAGCACTATGCCGCCTATGGCGCGGTTGAAGGCGGCAAGGAATACAACACTGTCGATATGAGCCCGCAGCGTTTGTTCAACGACTATATGCCACCGTACAAAGCCGGACTGGACGCCGGTAGCGGTGCGGTGATGGTGGGGCTTAATTCGCTGAACGGCACGCCGGCGACTTCGGATGCATGGCTGTTAAAAGACGTGCTGCGCGATGAGTGGGGCTTTAAGGGCATTACCGTTTCCGATCACGGCGCGATTAAGGAACTGATTAAGCACGGCACTGCCGCCGATCCTGAAGATGCGGTGCGTGTGGCGATCAAGTCCGGCATCAACATGAGCATGAGCGATGAGTATTACAGCAAATACCTGCCGGGGTTGATTAAGTCAGGTAAGGTGACGATGGCGGAGCTGGACGACGCTGCGCGTCATGTGCTGAACGTGAAATATGATATGGGGCTGTTTAACGATCCGTACAGCCATCTGGGGGCCAAAGAATCTGACCCGCAGGACACCAACGCGGAAAGCCGTTTGCACCGCAAAGAGGCGCGTGAAGTGGCGCGTGAAAGCCTGGTGCTGCTGAAAAACCGTCTGGAAACATTGCCGCTGAAAAAATCCGCCACCGTAGCGGTTGTCGGTCCGCTGGCCGACAGCAAGCGTGATGTGATGGGCAGTTGGTCTGCTGCCGGGGTTGCCGATCAGTCAGTAACGGTGCTGACGGGGATTAAAAATGCCATCGGCGAGCAGGGCAAAGTGGTATACGCCAAAGGGGCGAACATCACCAACGACAAAGGCATTGTCGACTTCCTCAACCAGTATGAAGAGGCGGTGAAGGTTGACCCGCGTTCGCCGCAGGCGATGATTGATGAAGCCGTTAACGCCGCGAAGCAGTCTGACGTGGTCGTCGCGGTAGTTGGTGAAGCGCAGGGAATGGCGCATGAAGCCTCCAGCCGCACCGATATCACCATTCCGCAGAGTCAGCGTGACCTGATTACCGCGCTGAAAGCCACGGGTAAGCCGCTGGTTCTGGTACTGATGAACGGTCGTCCGCTGGCTCTGGTTAAGGAAGATCAACAGGCCGATGCGATCCTCGAAACCTGGTTTGCCGGGACGGAAGGCGGTAACGCCATCGCCGACGTGCTGTTTGGCGATTACAACCCGTCAGGCAAGTTGCCGATGTCTTTCCCGCGCTCTGTCGGACAGATCCCGGTCTATTACAGCCATCTTAATACCGGTCGCCCGTATAATGCCGATAAGCCGAATAAGTACACGTCGCGCTACTTTGACGAAGCGAACGGTCCGTTGTATCCCTTTGGCTATGGCCTGAGCTACACCACATTCACGGTTTCTGATGTGAAACTCTCTTCTCCGACGATGAAGCGTGACGGGACCGTGACGGCCAGCGTGCAGGTGACCAACACCGGCAAACGCGAAGGTGCGACGGTGATTCAGATGTATTTGCAGGATGTTACCGCTTCAATGAGTCGTCCGGTAAAACAGCTGAAAGGTTTTGAGAAGGTGAATCTTAAGCCGGGTGAAACCCAAACCGTTAGCTTCCCAATTGATGTTGAAGCGCTGAAATTCTGGAACCAGCGTATGCAATACGATGCCGAACCGGGCAAGTTCAACGTCTTTATCGGCGTGGATTCTGCCAGAGTGAAGCAGGGCGAATTTGAACTGCTGTAATTGATATCATGCCTGATAGCGTGACGCTTATCAGGCCTGCGAAATCGTACCATCCGGTAAACTCACTTTGGGTTTGCCGGATTTTTTTTATTGCATTATCGCCTTACCGCGAGTAACTCTCAGTGTTACTACCCTATTGCCAGGTTAAGGCTTGATTTTTCGACTATGCTTTTTCCTCAAGTCTCTGAAAAGGGCCGTAAAAGAATGAGGAGTGCAGCATGATAATTTCAAAAGTTTGGGTGGGTTCGCTGGCGTTGTTAGCCGCGATCAGCTTGCCCTTGCAGGCCGCGTCACCCGTCACGGTCGGTTCAAAAATAGATACCGAAGGGGCGCTGCTCGGCAACATTATTTTGCAGGTGCTCGAAAGTCACGGCGTGAAAACCGTTAATAAAGTACAGCTGGGTACCACTCCGGTGGTGCGTGGGGCAATCACCTCTGGTGAAGTGGATATTTATCCGGAATATACCGGCAATGGCGCATTCTTTTTTAAAGATGAGAATGATCCTGCATGGAAAAATGCGCAGGCCGGTTATGACAAAGTGAAAAAGCTGGACGCAGAGCAAAATAAGCTGATCTGGCTAACGCCTGCGCCCGCCAACAACACCTGGACCATTGCGGTTCGCCAGGATGTCGCGCAAAAGAATAAGCTTGAGTCCCTTGCCGATTTAGGCCGTTACCTGAAAGACGGGGGGACGTTCAAACTTGCCGCCTCTGCGGAATTTATCGAACGGGCTGACGCGCTGCCTGCCTTTGAAAAAACCTATGGTTTCAAACTGAATCAGAATCAGCTGTTGTCGCTGGCGGGGGGGGATACCGCGGTGACGATTAAAGCAGCGGCGCAGCAGACCTCTGGGGTCAATGCAGCGATGGCCTACGGTACCGACGGTCCGGTTGCGGCGCTTGGTCTGCAAACATTAAGCGATCCGCAAGGCGTACAGCCCATTTATGCGCCAGCGCCCGTTGTGCGTGAATCGGTGCTGCAGGACTACCCGCAAATGGCAGAATGGCTACAACCGGTATTTGCCAGCCTGGATGAAAAAACGCTGCAACGGCTGAATGCCAGTATCGCCGTGGAGGGACTGGATGCGAAAAAAGTCGCAGCAGACTACCTGAAGCAAAAAGGATGGGTGAAGTAACGGAGTTTGCAGCAGGTGGGTGTTTTGTCGAATATTTCAGTAAATCGGGTGCTGTTGCTGCTGGTGTTTCTTACCATCGCGGCGGCAGCGCTTCCTTTCATTAGTTATGCTCCCAATCGCCTGGTTTCCGGTGAAGGTCGTCAACTCTGGGATATCCAACCCGACATGGCATGGGGATTAGCGGCGGCCTGTGTGGTGCTGTTTCTTCTGTGCTTTGTACCGGGAAAATCCGGCAATATATTGACGCTTATCGTTAGCCAACTGTTGGTGATTGCGGTGCTGGTCATCGCCGGCACAACGGCAACGTATTTGGCCCAGACGGGTAGTCCTCTGGCCAGAACCAGCCTGGGCAGCGGGTTCTGGTTAGGGCTGGGAGTGATGCTGCTGGCAGCCAGTGACGCCATTCGTCGCATCACCGAACGGGCGTCGTGGCGTTGGTTATTGCACGCACAAATATTCATTTTGCCGCTGGTGTTACTGCTCTCCGGTACGTTTAACGATCTTTCTCTGCTTAAAGAATATGCCAACCGCCAGGATGTCTTTAACGACGCGCTGGCGCAGCATCTGACGATTCTGTTCGCTACCGTGGTGCCCGCGCTGCTCATTGGCGTGCCGCTGGGCGTCTGGTGTACTTTTTCTGTCTCCCGTCAGGGGCCGGTATTCGCGGTACTGAACATTATCCAGACTATTCCCTCCGTCGCGCTGTTTGGCCTGTTAATAGCGCCGCTTGCTGGACTGGTGAAGCACTTTCCCTTGCTGGGTTCGCTTGGCGTAGCGGGAACCGGTCTGACGCCTGCGCTTATTGCGTTGGTGCTGTATGCGCTCTTACCGCTGGTTCGCGGCGTAGTGGCTGGATTGAATCAGGTTCCACGCGATGTACTTGAAAGCGCCCGGGCGATGGGGATGAGCGCGCGTCAGCGGTTTATCTCAGTGCAGTTTCCACTGGCGCTGCCGGTCTTCTTGCGCAGTTTGCGAGTGGTGATGGTCCAGACGGTGGGGATGGCGGTGATAGCCGCGCTGATTGGTGCAGGGGGATTTGGCGCGCTGGTCTTTCAGGGATTGCTCAGTAGCGCCGTTGATTTAGTGCTGTTGGGCGTGATCCCGGTCGTTGTGCTGGCTGTGTTGATTGATGCGCTGTTTGATTTAGGGATCGCGCTGCTAAAGGTATCGAATAATGATTGAATTTCGCCATGTCAGTAAAACCTATGGCCAGCAAAAAGCCGTCGACGACCTTAACCTGCAGTTAGGAGAAGGCAGCTTTTCGGTATTAATTGGCACGTCAGGTTCGGGCAAGTCTACCACGCTAAAGATGATCAACCGGCTGGTTGAACATGACAGCGGGCAGATCCGTTTCGCCGGGGAGGAGATCCGCAGCCTGCCGGTGCTGGAGTTACGACGGCGCATGGGGTACGCGATTCAGTCTATTGGTTTGTTTCCCCACTGGACCGTCGCGCAGAATATTGCCACCGTACCGCAGCTGCAAAAGTGGTCACGTTCACGTATTGATGACCGAACAGATGAACTAATGGCGCTGCTGGGCCTTGAGGCGAGTTTGCGCCACCGTTATCCGCATCAGCTTTCCGGTGGACAACAGCAGCGGGTTGGAGTTGCGCGTGCGTTGGCCGCAGATCCGCAGGTGCTACTGATGGATGAGCCTTTTGGCGCGCTGGACCCGGTCACCCGCGGCGCGCTGCAGCAGGAGATGACGCGTATCCATCGTTTATTGGGACGTACCATTGTGCTGGTGACGCATGATATCGACGAGGCGCTGAGACTGGCGGAGCATCTGATTTTGATGGATGCGGGAAAAGTTGTGAAGCAAGGCACGCCGCTGTCGATGCTCACTGCGCCAGCGAATGATTTCGTGCAAACTTTTTTTGGCCGCAGTGAACTGGGCGTAAGGCTGTTGTCACTGCGTACGGTAGGGGATTTTATCCGTCGCGGCGAACACTCAGACGGCGAGCCGCTGGTGGATGAGATGACGCTACGTGATGCATTGTCGGTGTTCGTGGCGCGTGGCTGCGATGTCTTGCCGGTCGTGACGCCGCAGGGGTTACCCTGCGGGACGCTTCATTTTCGCGATTTGCTTTCGGAGACGCCGACCCGTGAAACGTCTTGCTGATCCATTGCTATGGCTTGTTGTGCTGTTTCTGATCCTGTTGGTGGGATTGCCTCACAGTCAGGCCCTGTTTAGTTCGCTATTTCCGGCGCTGCCGCGTCCCGTGTATCAGCAGGAAAGTTTTACGGCGCTGGCGTTGAGTCATTTTGCGTTGGTGGGGATTTCAAGCCTTATTGCCGTCATCATTGGCACCGGCGCGGGAATAGCGGTAACCCGGCCCTGGGGCGCGGAATTCAGGCCGATGGTGGAAACGATTGCCGCCGTGGGGCAGACATTTCCTCCGGTCGCCGTGCTGGCGATCGCCGTACCGGTGATGGGGTTTGGGCTTGAACCCGCGATTATCGCGCTGATTTTGTATGGCGTGTTACCAATCTTGCAGGCAACTCTGGCGGGACTCGGCGGAATTCCTCCCAGCGTGATGGATATCGCCAGCGGAATGGGCATGAGTCAGGGCCAGCGGCTGCGTAAAGTGGAGTTGCCGCTGGCGGCACCGGTTATTCTGGCGGGAATTCGCACGTCGGTGATTATTAATATCGGCACCGCTACGATAGCCTCAACCGTCGGGGCGAACACGCTGGGCACGCCGATTATCATCGGCCTGAGCGGGTTCAATACCGCCTATGTGATTCAGGGGGCGCTGCTGGTCGCGCTGGCTGCGGTGATAGTTGACCGCGGGTTTGAGCGATTAGCGAGCCACCTTACCCGGCACGTAAAATGAATGTGTAGCCTGCCAGCATGACGCCGCCGATACCGCCGATGGCCATCAGCAGGAAGAGGGTAATGACACCGATTTTAGCTGCGCTCATTATGCACTCCTTATGTGAATCTAAGGATTGTACACGTTTGTTAACAGAATATTAAGAGCCGATCCTGGTTGGCTTTAAATACCGAGTGGATAAATATCGTGACCTAACGCGCGCCATTCGTTCAGTTGTTGCTGCTGAGCGGGCGTTTGGCTTTCGCCGCACCAGACCAGTAAGGTTCGCCCTTCAAACAGCTCTGGTCGCAATTGGTTTAGCGAGTGGGCGAGGACGTCAACGCGCCATCCCTGCTGGCTGGCTACCCAACCCTCCAGCCATAAGCGAGTGGTATCATGAATGTTCCAGCCGACAACCAGGGCATCTTTACCCTGTTTCTTGCGCGCCGAGGCCAGACAAATCGCGATGTAGTTGATGAGGACACCGTCGAGGATCCCCAGTAACGCCTGCAGGATCGGCTGCTGACATTGCAGGCGACGGCGTAACGGAATGAACAAATGGGTGTTGAGCGTTTGTGCGGGATAATCCTGACCGCGCTCTTTGATCCACATCCTGAGGCTATGCAGATTATTACTTTGCAAATAGCTCAACAGCGTCTCTTGCTGTTCGCGCCAGCCGTTATGCACATCAATGTTCTCATTGCTGAGCAACATTTTTACCTTACTGACCTGAACGCCGTTATTTATCCAGCGTTTTATCTCACGGATCCGGTCGATATCCGCGTCGTTAAACAGGCGATGCCCACCGTCTGTTCGCTGCGGTTTCAGTAATCCGTAACGCCTCTGCCACGCGCGTAAAGTGACAGGGTTGATATCACAAAGCAAAGCCACTTCACCTATTGTGTAAAGCGCCATCGTCGTCTCACTTATGCTCGCGAGGTCCCAGTTTTACTTTAGACGCTCTTTTGCGAACCAGGTAGTTTTGTCTGTTTTTTGATCAACAAATGGGTGAATTTGTAGTCATGCTCGCGCTTTCGAGTGATCGTTCTCACAAATTCCTTTTTTTTTGCAACACTTCAAAGAAAGTTACGCGCAGCCCATGTATGTTACGCGCTTTTAAGTGATGTGTGGTTGGCAGGTATGTACGAGTTTAATCTGGTGTTGCTGCTGCTTCAGCAGATGTGTGTGTTTCTCGTTATCGCGTGGCTCATGAGCAAAACGCGTTTGTTTATCCCGCTGATGCAGGTCACGATCCGGCTCCCGCACAAGCTGCTTTGCTACGTTACCTTTTCCATTTTCTGCATTTTGGGCACCTATTTCGGGCTGCACATTGATGATTCTATTGCTAATACCCGTGCTATCGGCGCGGTGATGGGCGGGCTGCTTGGCGGCCCGGTGGTCGGCGGTTTGGTCGGTCTAACCGGTGGCTTACATCGTTATTCAATGGGCGGAATGACGGCGCTCAGTTGCATGATTTCGACCATTGTCGAAGGTTTGCTCGGCGGGCTGGTGCACAGCGTGCTCACCCGTCGTGGCCGTACCGATAAAGTCTTTAGCCCACTGACCGCGGGTGCCATTACTTTTGTCGCCGAACTGGTGCAGATGCTGATCATCTTGTTAATCGCCCGGCCGTTTGACGATGCGTTTCGGCTGGTCAGTAATATCGCCGCGCCAATGATGGTGACGAATACCGTGGGCGCAGCCTTATTTATGCGTATTTTGCTCGATAAACGGGCGATGTTTGAAAAATATACCTCTGCTTTTTCCGCCACTGCGCTCAAAGTTGCCGCCTCAACGGAGGGTATTTTGCGCCAGGGGTTTAACGAGGTTAACAGCATGAAGGTCGCTCAGGTGCTGTATGAAGAGCTGGATATCGGTGCTGTGGCAATTACCGACCGCGAGAAGCTGCTGGCATTTACCGGCATTGGTGACGATCACCATCTACCCGGAAAACCTATTTCGTCGTCGTACACCCAACGGGCGATAGAAACCGGAGAGGTGGTGTATGCCGATGGGAATGAAGTCCCTTACCGCTGCTCTTTGCACCCGCAATGCAAATTAGGCTCGACGCTGGTGATCCCTTTGCGGGGGGAAAACCAGCGGGTGATGGGGACCATCAAACTGTATGAAGCCAAAAACCGCCTCTTTAGCTCGATCAACCGCACGCTGGGGGAAGGGATCGCCCAGTTGCTTTCGGCGCAGATTCTGGCCGGGCAGTATGAGCGGCAAAAAGCGATGCTCACGCAGTCGGAAATCAAACTCCTGCATGCACAGGTGAACCCCCATTTTTTGTTTAATGCGCTCAACACCATCAAAGCCGTGATCCGACGTGATAGCGAGCAGGCCAGCCAACTGGTGCAGTATCTGTCGACGTTCTTTCGCAAAAACTTAAAACGTCCGTCGGAGATTGTGACGCTGGCTGATGAAATTGAGCACGTTAATGCCTATCTGCAAATTGAAAAGGCGCGATTTCAGTCGCGCCTGCAGGTGACTTTGACGGTGCCAGATGCGCTTTCGTATCAGCAATTACCTGCCTTTACCCTACAACCTATTGTGGAGAATGCCATTAAGCACGGTACCTCTCAGCTACTGGATACCGGCGAAGTGTCGATTACCGCCCGCCGTGAAGGGCAGTATCTGATGCTGGATATTGAAGATAACGCCGGGTTGTATCAGCCAACGTCTGAGGCCAGCGGATTGGGTATGAATCTGGTTGATAAACGACTGCGCGAGCGGTTTGGCGACGATTTTGGCATCAGCGTAGCGTGTGAACCTGACCGCTTTACCCGAATCACTTTACGACTTCCTCTGGAGGAACTGGCATGATCAAAGTGCTGATTGTCGATGACGAACCGTTAGCGCGGGAGAATCTGCGGATCCTGTTGCAGGCGCAAAGCGACATCGAGATCGTCGGCGAATGTTCGAATGCGGTGGAAGCCATCGGCGCGGTACATAAACTGCGTCCGGATGTCCTGTTCCTTGATATTCAGATGCCGCGTATCAGCGGTCTGGAAATGGTTGGCATGCTTGATCCTGAGCATCGTCCGTATATTGTTTTCCTTACTGCCTTTGATGAATATGCGGTGAAAGCTTTTGAAGAACACGCGTTTGATTATCTTCTCAAACCGATTGAAGAGGCGCGACTGGAAAAAACGCTGAGCCGTTTACGTCAGGAGCGCACGAAGCAGGATGTATCGCTACTGCCGGAGAATCAGCAGGCGCTGAAGTTTATTCCGTGCAGCGGCCACAGCCGAATCTATCTGCTGCAAATGGATGACGTGGCGTTTATCAGCAGCCGCATGAGCGGCGTGTATGTGACCAGCAGCGATGGTAAAGAAGGTTTCACCGAACTGACGCTCAGAACGCTGGAAAGCCGTACACCTTTGCTGCGCTGCCATCGGCAGTATCTGGTGAATATGGCGCAATTGCGGGAGATCCGTCTGGAAGAAAACGGTCAGGCCGAACTGATTTTACGCAACGGGCTGACAGTTCCGGTAAGTCGCCGTTATCTTAAAAGTCTAAAAGAGGCGATTGGACTGTAAAACTGATACACTGCGCGCCATTGCATCACCGACAGTTGAAGGCTCTATGCTAAGTAACGATATTCTTCGTAGCCTGCGCTACACCCTGAAAGCGAACAATAACGACATGGTGCGTATTCTTGCGCTTGCTGACATGGAATCCACCTCCGCAGGTTTTGATACCTGGATGACAAAAGAAGATGAAGCCGGGTTTATTCGCTGCCCGGATATCATTCTCTCCGGATTTTTAAACGGTCTGATTTATCATCTGCGTGGTAAAGACGAGTCTGCGCCGGAACTGGCGCTTGAGCGTCGTGTTAACAACAATACGGTGCTGAAAAAGCTGCGTATAGCCTTTTCGCTGAAAACCGATGATATTCTGGCCATTATGACCGAGCAGAAGTTTCGTGTGTCGATGCCGGAAATTACCGCCATGATGCGCGCGCCGGACCATAAGAACTATCGCGAATGCGGCGATCAGTTTCTGCGTTATTTCCTGCGGGGTTTGACGTCGCGAGTGCACAAAACGAAAGCGTAAAACGACGCTGGCGACCACGATGAATATCGGGTCGCCAGGATGTTATTTCACTTCTTTAAAACCCGCCGATTCCATTACCGTTTGCATTTGCTTCATGCTGATATTTTTATCGGCTTTCTCAGAAAGCTTCATCCCGGAAATTGCCTGCAACGCTTTTATATCGACTTTTTCCATATCGATAGTGACATTTTCCTGCGCGTAGGTATCTGTATAGGTGAGCTTTTCTTCTACGCCTGCAATATTTTGATATTTGGCGCTTAACGCATCGAATACTTTTGCGGCTTCCTCTTTATTGCTGGCGCCGACAGACGCATAGCTGATTTTACTTTCGGAGCTTTGTTTCAGAACTTTGTCACCTTTATAGGTGTAAGAGACGGTGATATCCGAACCGTTAAGATTGGCATTGAATGTTTTCGTCTCTTCTTTATCACCACAACCCGCCAGGGAAAAAACCACAACCGATGCCACGGCGAGAGAAACTAATTTTTGTAACGCTGTCATGGAAACTCCATTTTATGAATATCGAAAGCTAAATAATAATTCTAATGAATATGAAGGGGCCGGGCGGCCTTAATAGCAGAGCAGTATAGAATAAATCTAATAGCGATGGCTGAGCAGTCCGAAAATGGAGTGGGGGAGTGTGTTTAAGATTAAAGGTAAATCCCTCAGCAAAAAAAAGCGCTGCAGTTGCAGCGCTCGAGATGTCTGATTTATTTCACCTGTTGGCCAGGTTTTGCGCCTTCGTCCGGGCTTAACAGGAAGATATCTTTCCCGCCAGGACCTGCCGCCATGACCATCCCTTCAGAAATGCCGAAGCGCATCTTACGAGGTGCCAGGTTAGCAACCATAATGGTCTGACGTCCAACCAGGGTCTGCGGATCCGGATAGGCAGAACGAATACCAGAGAAGACGTTACGCTTCTCGCCACCGAGATCCAGCGTCAGACGCAGCAGTTTGTCAGAACCTTCCACAAACTCGGCGTTTTCAATCAATGCCACGCGCAGGTCAACTTTGGCGAAATCGTCAAAGGTAATGGTTTCCTGAATCGGGTCATCCGCCAGCGGGCCGGTTACCGGTGCGGCAGCGGCCTTCACTTCTTCTTTCGACGCTTCCACCAGCGCTTCAACTTGTTTCATGTCGATGCGATTGTAGAGCGCCTTAAAGGTGTTGACCTTGTGACCGAGCAGCGGTTGCTTAATGGCATCCCAGCTCAGCTCGATGTTCAGGAAAGCTTCTACACGTTCAGCAAGCGTTGGCAGAACCGGTTTCAGGTAAGTCATCAGGACGCGGAACAGGTTGATACCCATGGAGCAGATCGCCTGCAGGTCGGCATCGCGGCCTTCCTGTTTAGCAACGACCCACGGAGCCTGTTCGTCAACGTAGCGGTTTGCCACATCGGCCAGCGCCATGATTTCACGGATAGCTTTACCAAATTCACGACTTTCCCATGCTTCGCCAATCACCGCAGCAGCGTCAGTGAAGGTTTTATACAACGCCGGGTCGGCCAGTTCAGCAGCCAGTACGCCGTCAAAACGCTTGCTGATAAAGCCTGCGTTACGTGATGCCAGGTTGACTACTTTGTTGACGATATCGGCGTTTACACGCTGAACGAAGTCTTCCAGGTTCAGGTCGATATCATCAATGCGTGAAGAAAGCTTCGCCGTGTAGTAGTAGCGCAGGCTGTCGGCGTCAAAGTGCTTCAGCCAGGTGCTGGCCTTAATGAAGGTACCGCGAGATTTGGACATCTTCGCACCGTTTACCGTCACATAACCGTGTACGAACAGGTTGGTCGGCTTACGGAAGTTGCTGCCTTCCAGCATCGCCGGCCAGAACAGGCTATGGAAGTAGACGATGTCTTTACCGATGAAGTGATACAGCTCGGCGTCGGAATCTTTCTTCCAATACTCATCAAAACTGGTCGTGTCGCCGCGCTTATCGCACAGGTTTTTGAACGAACCCATATAGCCAATTGGTGCGTCCAGCCAGACGTAGAAGTACTTGCCTGGCGCATCCGGGATTTCAAAACCGAAGTATGGGGCATCGCGGGAAATATCCCACTGCTGCAGGCCGGATTCGAACCATTCCTGCATTTTGTTGGCGACCTGCTCCTGCAACGCGCCGCTGCGTGTCCAGGCCTGCAGCATCTCGCTGAATGACGGCAGGTCAAAGAAGAAGTGTTCGGAGTCGCGCATTACTGGCGTCGCGCCAGAAACAACGGATTTCGGCTCGATAAGTTCGGTCGGGCTGTAGGTTGCGCCGCAGACTTCACAGTTATCGCCATACTGATCCGGAGATTTACATTTCGGGCAGGTGCCTTTAACGAACCGGTCCGGCAGGAACATGCCTTTTTCTGGATCGTAAAGCTGGGAGATAGTACGGTTCTTAATAAAACCGTTCTCCTTCAGGCGCGTATAAATCAGCTCAGACAGCTCTCGGTTCTCTTCGCTGTGCGTAGAGTGGTAGTTGTCATAGCTGATGTCAAAACCCGCAAAATCAGTCTGATGCTCCTGACTCATTTCACCGATCATCTGCTCTGGCGTGATCCCAAGCTGCTGTGCTTTCAGCATGATTGGCGTACCGTGTGCGTCGTCCGCGCAGATGAAGTTAACCTGGTGGCCGCGCATTCGCTGGTAACGGACCCAGACATCAGCCTGGATGTGCTCCAGCATATGGCCGAGGTGGATAGAGCCGTTGGCGTACGGCAGCGCGCACGTTACCAGAATTTTCTTCGCGACTTGAGTCATAGTGGGCAATTACTTCTTTTGTAGTGAAAAGGGCTTTGATAGTACCAAAATGGTAATTACTGCGCCAAGCGATAAGGGCATTTATCCGTAAATGAATAATTGTTGCGGTTGGAGTAAACTACCTGGTGACTATTGTATTTTCAGAACAACAAAAAGGAGTCGGGATGAACGCACAATCCCAGGCCAAATCACCAGAGACCCTGCGCGCGATGGTTGCCGGGACGCTGGCGAATTTTCAGCATTCAACCCTGAAGCATAATCTGACGACGCTTAAAGCGTTGCATCACGTCGCCTGGATGGATGACACGTTGCACGTTGAGCTGGTCATGCCGTTTGTCTGGCAGAGCGCGTTTGAGGACTTAAAAGAGCAATGTAGCGCCGATCTGCTGCGTATTACTGGTGCGAAAGCAATCGACTGGAAACTGTCGCATAACATTGCGACGCTGAAACGCGTGAAAAACCAGCCGGGCATTAATGGTGTAAAAAACATCATCGCCGTCAGTTCGGGTAAAGGTGGCGTAGGTAAATCCTCAACCGCCGTGAACCTGGCGCTGGCGCTGGCTGCGGAAGGGGCGAAGGTAGGGATACTGGACGCCGATATTTATGGCCCGTCAATCCCAACGATGCTCGGTGCGGAAAACCAGCGTCCAACCTCTCCAGACGGTACCCACATGGCGCCGATCATGTCTCACGGCCTGGCGACAAACTCTATTGGTTATCTGGTTACTGACGATAATGCGATGGTTTGGCGTGGCCCGATGGCCAGCAAAGCCCTGCTGCAGATGCTGCAAGAAACCTTATGGCCGGATCTTGATTACCTGGTACTGGATATGCCGCCGGGTACGGGTGATATCCAGTTGACGCTGGCGCAAAACATTCCGGTCACGGGTGCTGTTGTGGTGACCACTCCGCAGGACATCGCGCTGATCGATGCGAAAAAAGGCATCGTGATGTTCGAAAAAGTCGAAGTGCCAGTGCTGGGTATTGTTGAGAATATGAGTATGCATATTTGCAGCAACTGTGGTCATCACGAGCCAATCTTCGGCACCGGTGGCGCGCAGAAACTGGCTGAGCAGTATCACACCCAACTGCTGGGACAGATGCCGCTGCATATTTCTCTGCGTGAAGACCTGGATCGTGGTACGCCGACGGTCATCAGCCGTCCTGACAGCGAATTTACCGCCATTTACCGCGACCTGGCAGGACGTGTCGCTGCCCAGCTCTACTGGCAAGGGGAAGTGATCCCGGGTGAAATTGCCTTCCGCGCGGTGTAATTAATAGCGTTAAAAATATTCACCGCATCAATAATGAATTGATGCGGTGAATATATTGGATGAAAAACCTCACTCAATTATTTATCCGGACTGTATAATTCATGTCTTTTTCTGAATAAACACCCTCAATGCATCATTTAAATTGATCAAATTGGTCGAATTAATCTACAATCTCAATTAGTCTTAGCGAGGCAGTTAATCCATAATCTACTGGAAAGACGGCTTGTGTGCTGTTTCCCAACCGATACAGGAATAATGAACGTAATGAAAAAAAATTTATTCTTGGGAGTTATTACTTTGGCTTATGGAATGAGCGCTTCTGCTTTCGCCACAGATACTGCCACCCTGAATATCAATGGTCGGGTAACTGAACCCACCTGTAGCGCTGATGTTGTAAATAACGAATTGCAGCAACGCTGTGGCAATGCCATTTCCTTTTCAAACGTCAGAGCGGGTGTTTCAAATCCAACAAAAGGTGCGGTAACTGAAATTGTTACTATCACCGGTGACGCTACACGACAAATTGTGATGACGCGTTACGATTAAACGTCTTTTATCAGCCATGCATTATTATTGTGAATAATACGTGGCTGATCATTTCTCTGAAGAATTCCATTCCGACAGTTAATCTCGTAAATTTATTAATTTAAAAGAATAAAAAAATCGACTGATTTGTTTCTATTATATTGCGCTTTGCAATTTGTTTTAAATCAATAAAACAACGCGTTTACATTGCGGTAACGTTTCTGGTGTGCGAATTTAATTTCACGGGTTAAGTCCTCTTAACCAATAGAAGTTAATTCATTAAGGAATATACGATGAAACGTTCAATTATTTCCGCTGCTGTTCTGTCCGCTGTAGTTATGAGCGCTGGGGCTTTTGCTGCTGATTCTGATCAGGGTGAACTGATTATTACTGGTAAGGTAGTAGGGACCACCTGTAAATTTACAGGGGATACCACTGCGACCATTGGTATGAACCAAATTGGTGCTGACAGATTAAATGCCTTAAGTGCTGGTGGTGTTTATGAAGGATACTCAAATAAAACCACCGTGCCATTGACGGTTGAATGTACAGGAAGTAAAGCACCAAAAATTACTTTCTCCAGTTCTCAATTTGACAGCAATAATAAATATATTACACGAAATACCGCAGCAAATAATGGTGCTGGCTTCACCGTTTACTATGGTGATGATTTTACTAAACAGGTTAACCCCGATACAGGTATTGAGTTAACTAAAACTGCGGACAATAAATATACTCTGAACTTTAGCGCACGCTACGCGAAAATTGGTTCTGCCGATGTCTCCGCTGGTGATGTGGCCTCTTCGCTGACGATGACGGTTGTTACTGATTAAGATGACTATCCTGTTTGTCGGCGGCTCCGGCCGCCGATTATTTCCGCAGTAAGGATAATTATAATGAAAAAAATACTCGTGTTTTTACTGGCCGGTACAGTAATGCCTGCGTGGGGCGGCATATACATTTACGGCACCCGTGTCATTTATCCGGCACAGAAAAAAGAAATTACCGTGCAATTAATGAATGAAGGCAGTCGCAGCTCGCTGGTTCAATCCTGGATAGATGACGGAGATACCAGTCTGCCACCCGAAAAAATCCACGTGCCATTTGTAATGAGCCCTCCGGTGGCAAAGGTCAGCGGAGGCTCTGGTCAACAACTGAAAATTAAGCAATTGGCAAATACGCTACCGGAAGATCGTGAAAGTCTTTTTTTCCTGAATGTGTTAGATATTCCTCCTAATTCTGCGGAATCAGAAGGCAAGAACATGATTAAATTTGCTATGCAGAATCGCATCAAATTTATATATCGCCCGCAGGGTATCGCCGGTGTAGATGAAAAAAGCTTTTCTCGCTTAAGCGTCAGAGATATCAGCGGTGGCATTAATATCAAAAATAATTCTGCTAACTGGATTACTATTCCTGAACTAGTGGGTAATTCAAAAATAAACAGCGAGACAGTGTTACTTGCTCCGTGGTCAGATAAAAAGGTCGTCACCACTGCTGTCGTTAATCATTACAAGGTTACTCTTATTGATGATCACGGAAACTACTTAAGTGAAAAAATAAAAACGGAAAGATAGTCAAGGATTGATTATGTCAAAGATAAATTCTATTACACTGTCAATCCTGTCGGTGTTGGCTGCTTCATCCGCATGGGCTGAAGAAGACACGTTTGATACCCACTTTATGATCGGTGGTTTGAATGGTGAGAAAATCTCTCGCTATCAAATTGATGGCGATAAGCCAATGCCCGGTATATATGAAATGGATGTTTATCTTAATAATAAGTGGCGTGGTCGGTACGATATTGATATTAAAGACGATCCCGAACTGACATGTCTGCCCTGGGCACAATTGCAGCAAATTGGTATTCGCACCGGGAACATTAAAACGGATAAACAAGAAGGCTGCGTGCCGCTGCGTGCAGCAGTGCAGGGCGGCAGTGTCAGTTATGACATTGGGGAGTTTATTCTAAATTTAAGCGTACCTCAGGCGTATGTGATTGAATATGAACCAGGATATATGCCGCCTGAAACCTGGGATCGTGGGGTGAACGCTTTTTATACCTCTTATTACGCCAGCCAGTATTACAGTAATTATAAACACGGTGGTGATGATAAAAGCAGCTATGTGAACCTGAATAGCGGGTTGAACCTGCTGGGGTGGCAGTTGCATTCAAGTGACAACTATACGAAAGGTAACGAGGGCAACGGCAAATGGAAGAGCAACACGTTATATGTGGAACGTGGTGTGCCGTCGATTCTTGGTACATTGCGCGCCGGTGACATGTATACCGGGGCTGATATTTTTGATGCCGTACGTTTTCGTGGTGTGCGTATCTGGCGCGATATGCAAATGTTACCAAACTCAAAACAGAATTTTACCCCTGTAGTTCGTGGGATTGCCCAGAGCAACGCCCTGGTAACCATCGAACAAAATGGTTTTGTTATTTACCAGAAAGAAGTACCACCAGGTCCATTTGCTATTGATGATCTACAACTCGCTGGCGGCGGTTCGGATTTAGATGTCAGTGTGAAAGAGGCTAACGGTTCGATATCTCATTATCTGGTGCCTTTTTCATCTGTGCCAAATATGCTGCAGTCGGGCGTATCGAAATATGATTTCGCTGCAGGGCGAAGTCATATTGAAGGGGCTGGCAATCAGTATGATTTCCTGCAAGGGAGTTATCAGTATGGTCTGAACAATCTGCTAACGGTCTATAGCGGCACAATGCTTTCGCAAAACTATTCTTCATTTGTGCTTGGGACTGGCTGGAATACCCCCATTGGCGCAGTATCGGTAGACGCCACGCGATCGCATAGCGAGCAGGATAATGGTGATGTTTTTGATGGTCAGAGCTATCAGGTTGCATGGAACAAATATGTCACGCAGACCGGTACGCAGTTTGCACTGGCAGCTTATCGTTACTCCTCGCGGGATTATCGTACCTTTAATGACTACGTGTGGGCGAATAATAAAAATAACTATAATCGCGATAAAAACGATGTTTATGACATTGCGGACTACTATCAAAACGACTTTGGCCGCAAGAACAGTTTTTCACTGAATATAAATCAAGCGTTACCCGAAAACTGGGGATCCCTGGCGGTCAGTGGCCTGTGGCGCGACTATTGGCAACGCAGTGGAAACGGCAAAGATTATCAGCTTAGCTACTCTAACGCCTGGCAGCGAGTTAGCTATACCTTTGCCGTGAGTCAAACGTACGATGAGGACAACCACGAGGATAAGCGTTTTAACCTGTATATCTCCATCCCGTTCTCGTGGGGGGACGGTATTTCCACTCCTCGACGCGATCTGTTCGTCTCTAATTCCACGACGTTTGATAATGACGGCTTTCAGTCGAATAACACCAGCTTAAGCGGGGTGACGGGTAATCGCGATCAATTCAGCTATGGTGCCAACCTCAGTCAGCAACGACAGGGGAACGAGACAACGGCGGGCGGTAGCATGGTCTGGCGCGCGCCAGTGGCGACTGTAGGCGGTAGTTACAGCCAATCGAATAAGTATCAACAGGCCAGCGGCAATATTCAGGGGGGGATTGTGGTGTGGTCTGAGGGCGTGGCTCTGACTCCCCGGCTTTCAGATACATTCGCCATTGTTAAAGCGCCTGGGTTACAGGGTGCGGCTGTGCAAGGGCATCGTTACCTAACGACCAACAGTAGGGGTTACGCGGTTTACGACAGTCTGACGCCGTACCGTGAAAATATGCTGATGCTGGATCTTTCCGACACTAATAGCGATGTGGCATTACTGGGCAATCGAAAAGGTACAGTACCCTATCGCGGTGCGGTCGTGATGACGGAGTTTGAAACCGATCGGCGCAAACCCTGGTACTTCCTGGCCGAGCGTCCGGACGGCTCTCCGTTATCATTCGGTTATGAAGTGGAAGATGAAATCGGTAATAATATTGGTCTGGTGGGGCAGGGTAGCCGGTTATTTATTCGCACTAACGACATTCCCGCGTCGGTACATGTTGCAGTTAATAAACAGCAGGGACAGTTCTGTACAATTACCTTCGATAGGGTGATTGATGAGAATAAAGTCTATATTTGCCGATAAGGATGCAAGATATGAAAGGATACGTATTTTTGATATTTTTGCTGCTGTCATCCTTTGGTGCTGATGCCGGGTGTACATTTCAGACGAAAAATGGCGGGTTAACGACAATTAATCTGGATATGACATCTGGAACAGCAACAAATCAAATTAATCTCAGTTCCAGTGGCAACATAGTGTGTACAGCCAACAGTGATAGCTTATATTATACAACACCGCTCAAGGATTACATTGTTGCAATTCAGGGAGGCAGCGGCAAGAAGGTTTTAATTAATATCAATCTGACCAGCAATGATTTTCCAGTAAGTATTGGTAAGAAAACGGTTAGTGCCGGCGAAGCGCTGGATACCAAAAATTTCACCATCTCAGCAAGATATGTAAATTCAGGGACTATTAAGCAGACCGTATCCGGTGACGCGTTTAGTCTGAGCGACCCGGCAGTAAGTATTACCTCTGATAATTCTTGTACTTCAAACTGGTTAGCTTATCTTTATTGCTGGGTTACCGGACGTTTATCGAGTAATTCAGCTTTTACACAGAATTTAAGCTTTACAGTAACGCATAAACCCACCACCTGTCAGTTTTCATTACTCCGCTACGAAATTAAAATGCCAGATACCACATTAAATGAGATGCTCACGGTTAATAATACCAAATCGGGTTCCACAAATCTGGTATTGAATTGCGAAAGTATATATAACGTTACCACCAATCCCGTCACTTTTAAAGTGGTGCGCGGTGACTGGGATGAAAACGGGAAAATACTAAAAAACACGATAGCGAATGGCGCCAAAGGGGTGGGGTTCCAGATATATAATGGCACCGCGACTTCTCCTCTAAAACAGGGGGATAATCTGATGAACAGAATGACCAAACTGGAAGCAATCAGTAATCAGTACACTTTCCCTATTACTGCGAAATATGTTCGCGTGACAGGGGAATCATTACTGCCTGGTGAAATACAAAGTAAAGTGATATTTGCAGTATCTTATGACTAATTGATTTGCGGGTATTTCACGTACTTTCTTGCTGAAAGTACGTGTTTTTTCTATTAACGATGATAAAAAATCTCGCCGTCGTAGGCTTTAATGATCTTACCGTCAGCATCGTTGATCAGCACGTACGCACCACCCATGTAGGTCCAGTGGGTACCGGCGGTAGGTGCTGGCAGGTTGCGTTGGTTCCATTGCTTAATCGCATATTCGTCAGTACGGTACAGCGGTGGGACCGTGTCACCAGGTTTAAAATGGGTAAAATCGGCGATGAAACCGCTCAACTCATACTTATCAATTCCGGTGGGAGCAGCTGTTGCGGCCGGCGCGGCCCAGACGACGCTGCTTGCAAGCAGGAGTGCACCCAGCAACATTTTATTCTTCATACCCATCCTCTTTACCTGTTCGGGTCATCAACATCAGTCGTGTATCATTCCTGGCTTATAGGGCATCTGACAAGAACTTTTTTGTGATCACGCCAGTCATTTCGTAAAAAGTGTAAATGAATGTACAGATTAGCTGCAACCTTACCCCGTAATTTCGTGGAGGGCCATGGTGCTGCGCTAATTTACATCATCAAGCGTCGGCAGTATTCTGTTACCGAAACTTGTGTTTCAACGACTCGGGGTGCCCTTCCTGGTGAAGGCTGAGAAATACCCGTACCACCTGATCTGGATAATGCCAGCGTAGGGAAGTCTGACACTGCTCGTGTCCCTTCTTCGCGCGGGCAGGAGCTGAACCATGCAGCCTGACCTGCACAGCCGCGCACTCGCGGCTCACACCTTACACCAATTTAGAACGCTTTCCCCTCTCACACACTGCATGACCAACGAGGTCGTGCAAAGCTTTACGGCCAATACGCTGCTGGCGCTGGGCGCATCACCTGCAATGGTAATCGAGCCTGAGGAAGCCAGTCAGTTCGCGTCTATTGCCAGTGCATTACTGGTTAACGTCGGCACCTTAACCCGGGAACGGGCTACGGCGATGCGTGCTGCAGTTGAGCGGGCACAACTTGCTAAAACCCCGTGGACGCTCGATCCCGTTGCCGTGGGGGCGCTGGAGTTTCGTCGTCGCTTCTGTCTGGATTTGTTGGCGCTACAGCCTGCAGCTATCCGCGGCAACGCTTCGGAAATACTGGCTCTGGCGGGTATGAACGGCGGGGGACGCGGCGTGGATACGACCGATACGGCAGCCGCTGCGCTTCCCGCAGCGCAGGCACTGGCTCGTCAGGTTGGGACCATTGTCGTGGTTACCGGCGAAATTGACTATGTCACCGATGGTCAGCGTACCGTCTGCGTGAACGGGGGTGACCCGTTGATGACGCGCGTGGTGGGCACCGGATGCGCGCTGTCGGCGGTCGTTGCGGCCAGCTGCGCCCTGCACGGTGACCGGCTTGATAACGTCGCCTCCGCCTGTAGCTGGATGAAACAGGCCGGACAAATAGCCACTCGACAATCAACCGGACCGGGCAGTTTTGTCCCGGCATTTATTGACGCCCTCTATAACCTGAACGCGCAGGAGCAACTATGAAACGGATTAACGCATTAACGATTGCCGGAACCGATCCAAGCGGTGGCGCAGGTATTCAGGCCGATTTAAAAACGTTCTCGGCGCTTGGCGCTTACGGCTGCTCGGTTATCACGGCGTTGGTGGCGCAAAATACGCGCGGGGTGCAGTCGGTGTATCGCATTGAACCTGACTTTGTCGCCGCACAACTGGATTCGGTGTTCAGTGATGTGCGTGTCGACACCACTAAAATCGGTATGCTGGCGGAAACGGATATTGTTGAAGCAGTCGCCGAACGCTTGCGTCGCCATCGGGTGCAAAATGTCGTGCTGGATACCGTGATGCTGGCGAAAAGCGGCGATCCGTTGCTGTCTCCTTCGGCGGTTGAAACGCTGCGTACCCATTTGCTGCCGCAGGTTTCGATTATCACCCCAAATTTACCCGAAGCTGCGGCGCTGCTCGGGGTTCCCCATGCGCAGACTGAGCAGGAGATGTTAGAGCAGGGAAGGGCGCTGCGGGCGCTGGGTTGCGAGGCGGTGTTGATGAAAGGCGGCCATCTGGAGGATGCGCAAAGCCCCGACTGGCTCTTTACCCGTGATGGCGAGCAGCGTTTTACCGCGCCAAGGGTGATGACCAAAAATACCCACGGTACTGGCTGTACGCTATCAGCGGCACTGGCGGCGCTGCGTCCGCGCCATGACAACTGGGCACAGACAGTGCAGGAAGCTAAGTTGTGGCTTTCAGCGGCATTGGCGCAGGCCGACACCCTGGAAGTCGGCGAGGGAATTGGTCCGGTGCATCATTTCCACGCGTGGTGGTAATGAGTATACTGGCTGCAGAAACGGCTGCAGGAAAAAGATAAATGGAACAAGCGCATACCCAGCTTATCGCGCAACTGAATGAACGTATTTCCGCGGCAGATAACACGCCGCTGTATATCAAATTTGCGCAAACGGTGAAAAACGCTGTGCGTAGCGGGATTCTGGAGCATGGAAACATCCTGCCCGGCGAGCGCGATCTCAGCCAGTTGACCGGCGTTTCGCGAATTACGGTTCGTAAGGCGATGCAGGCTTTGGAAGAAGAAGGTGTCGTGACGCGCGCCCGCGGTTACGGGACGCAAATCAATAACATCTTCGAGTATTCGCTAAAAGAAGCGCGTGGTTTTTCACAGCAGGTGGTGTTGCGCGGTAAAAAACCAGATACGCTGTGGGTTAACAAGCGGATTGTGCCTTGCCCGGAAGATGTAGCGCAGCAGCTGGCTGTTGCCACGGGGAGTGACGTCTTCTTGCTCAAGCGCATTCGCTACGTAGATGAAGATGCGGTTTCTATTGAAGAGTCATGGGTTCCTGCCCATCTAATCCATGACGTGGATGCCATCGGCGTTTCACTGTATGACTATTTTCGCAGCCAGTATATTTTCCCGCAGCGCACGCGCTCACGTGTCAGTGCCCGAATGCCTGACGCAGAATTCCAGGCGCACATTCAAATGGACAGCAAAGTGCCGGTGCTGGTGATCAAGCAGGTAGCGCTTGACCAGCAGCAACGGCCCATTGAATACAGCATCAGCTATTGTCGAAGCGATCTATACGTGTTTGTGTGCGAGGAGTAACGCCTCGCGCGTAGGGGCGCAATCGCCCCCGCGATGCCCTACCACCCAGGACGCCACGGCGTTTCCAAGCAGTACCGCGTCAGCCAGCGACCAGCCAGACGCCAGTCCCGCCAGCATGCCGCCAGCGTGGCTGTCACCAGCGCCAATGGTATCAACGACCGCTGTCGCAAATGCCGGCATGCAACCGGAAGTTTGTGTGCTGAAATACCACGCACCGTCTTTATCGTGGCGTACCACCACCGGTGTGGCGAAACGTTGCACCCATTGTGCGCCAAAACCTTCTACATCCTGGCTTAATGCAAACCTCTCGGCGGCAATTTCCGCCTCCTGCCGATTGAGCGATACCAGTGGACGGCAGGCCATAATTCTTGCCAGTAAGGGCTCGGGAATGTCGCCGATGCGTGGGCCAAAATCGATAAACGGCGTCACTTCCTCCAGCCCTTCCAGCCAATGCACCAGCAACTCACCACACGGAGAGGCTAACTGATAGCCCGAGAGATAAACCAGGCTGTGACGTGGGATCTCCAGCTGTGCCAGCCAGTCAGCGTTCCACTGATTTTCGACGCCACTAAAGGACATAAAGGTACGTTCGCCATCCGGCTCGACCAGAGCCAGACACCAGCCGTTATCGCCTGCGGCGTTATCGATCAGACTGTGCAGTCCCTCTTTTGCCATCCGGTTGCGGATAATATCGGCCCACACCCCCTGACCCAGCGGTAAAGCATTACTGGCGTCGATACCTAACCGCTTGAGTGCTACGGCGATATTGAGCGCGCAGCCGCCAACGTTCACCCCTTGCTGTTTGAGTTCAATGTCACATCCGCGCCAGGGAAGGGCATACGCATCGGCAATGACATCAATCACCGCCGCACCCACCACCGTAACGGGTCGCTGTGTGCGTAACTGCGGGAGAAGTTGTTGCAGACGCGTGGTGCTCATAGTGCCTCCCGCTGCTCGCGCAGTCGCATCAATCCACTGGCGTAGCGGATAAAGTCTAGCTGATTTACCGCATCGAGCTCATGTTTCAATGCCGGATTAATCGCACTTACGCCGTGGAGCGCGCCACAAATGGCGGTTGCCATCGCCCCGATGGTGTCGGTATCGCCCCCGAGGTTCGCGCACAGAATGGCGCAGCGGTTAGGATCGGTCTGCGCCAGCTCAACCATAGCGATGGCGCAAGGCACGGATTCAATGGTACTGGTTCCGGCCCCCACAACCTGATACAACTGCTCGCAGGCAGACTCAATGCCGTCAGCGTTACGGACAATTTTCAGCGCCAGCTCAAGGCGTGCACAGAGCGATGCGCTAAAGGTAGTGATCCTTTTTTGCTGCGCATGCCGGGCAATGGCTGGCAGCGCGTCGACAATCTCTGACCATTTTCCGCCGTCGATAGCGCGTGATACCGCCCACGCGACCACCACTGCGCCAGCGATAGCCAAATCCGATTTATGTGTCGGGCTGGAGGCTAATGCCACATCATCGATAAAGGCATCGAGATCGCGCGCGGGGAGCAGGCATCCCAGCGGTGAAACGCGCATTGCCGCTCCGTTGGTAACGCCGTTATTTTCCAGTTCGGCGACAGGTTTGCCGTCGCGAATGGCTTTTAGCGCAATTTTTGAGGTCGGGCCGAGCACGTTTTTATTAAAAGCATCAAAACGTTCGGCCCAGGCCAGAATATTGCGGCCAATAACGTCGGGTACAATCTCTCCGTCGCACTCAAGCAGGGCATCAGCCAGACACAGCGCCATGGAGGTGTCATCAGTGAACTCCGCCTGGTTAAAATAGCAGGCGGCATTATTCTCCGCAGGGCCGGGTAAAAAACGGTCGATCCAACCGAAATGGGCTTTAACCCGGGTTCTTGGCCACAGTTCCGACGGCATACCCATCGCATCCCCTAACGCCTGCCCATAAAGAGCACCGAGAATACGTTCTGCTTTCATTTTACTTCCCCTTGTTTCAATGCTACATCGCGATCGTCCACCTTAATGGCGGTGATTTCTTTATCTGACTCGCGAAAGAAAATCATAAACATTACGGCAATGACGGCGATCATGACCGCGCCAAATCCCCACATGCCAGCCCAGTTAAAGGTAAGACCATTCACCGGTTCCTGATAAGCAAACATTTTTTCCATCATCACGCCGCCCAGACGATAACCGAGCAGGCTACCGAATCCCTGACAGCAGAGGGTGATAAGCCCTTGCGCCGCGGTGCGCATATGTACGGGCGCTTTTTTATCGACATAAATGTAGGCTGTGACGTAGTAGAAGTCGTAACTGACGCCGTGCAGCAGAATGCCGAGAAACAGCAGAGCGTAAGTGAAATATTCTTCCGCGCCGCCGTAAACGAAAAATCCGTAGCGGATAGCCGCAGTAATAAGACCAAGCAGCAATACCTTTTTAATGCCAAAGCGTTTGGTGAAAAACGGTAGCGCCAGCATAAAGAAGATTTCAGAGAACTGGCCCAGCGTCATCCAGCCGGTGGCGTTTTTCATCCCGACTTCTGTCAGATAACCGTTGGCAAAGATGTAATAGAACGCCAGCGGCATCGCGAACAGAAAAGAGCAAAAGAAAAAGACGAGGAAGTTCTTATCCCGCAGCAGGATCAGCGCATCCAGACCCAGCATGACCTTGAAATCCATTTTGCCGGTACTTTTCGGCGGCGTATCCGGTAAAAAGAACGCAAAGACGCCCAACAGAGCCGAGCTTCCGGCAGTGATAAGCAGAGGAATATTGGTAGGGGAGATGTCACTATAGCCAAGCATTTGCGGTAAGAAACCGCAGGCCAAACCAGAGGCGATCCAGCCAATGGTCCCCATCACACGGATGCGCGGGAAATCACGCTCAACGTCACTGACGTTGGCAAAAGCGATACTGTTGGTCAGCGCAATCGTCGGCATATAGGTCAACGAATAGGCCAGTAACAGCGGGAAAAATCCGCTGAAGGTGGTTTGCTGGGCGGCGAAGTACATCAAAATAGCGCCGACAAACATCAGCACCGCCAGCACTTTTTGCGCGGAGAAAAAACGGTCAGTGACAGAACCGACCAGGATGGGCGACAGGATCGCAGCAATCGCGGTACAGGCGTAGGACCAGCCGATCTCCCCGGCGCTAAAGCCACTTTTACTCAGCCACAGCCACAGCGGTACAAACCAGGCGCCCCAGATAAACCACTCTATAAACATCATGAACGACAGCTTAACTGTAGTTTTCATCTTTAAATCCTTCATGACAGGTAAGGTACGCACTGATAGTACCATTCGATAATACCTTTAAAATACCTTTGAGGTCTAAATTTGACCGCCTTAACATTATTTCTTCCTGAATCGAGCCAGCAGAAGTTGCTGAAAAGTGCGCTAAAGATGGAAAAAAAACGCAGTCGGTACCAGGCTTATTGCTGCCCGCAACAAAGCGGGTCAGGACAATCCACATTCCGGTTTCAAATCGGAACTTACGGGAGCATAGCTATGACTGATATTGCGCAGTTGCTTGGCAAAGATGCCGACAACCTTTTACAGCATCGTTGTATGACCATTCCTTCTGACCAACTTTACCTGCCTGGACATGATTACGTCGATCGCGTGATGGTGGATAACAATCGTCCGCCAGCGGTGCTGCGTAATATGCAAACGCTGTATAACACGGGCCGACTGGCCGGGACAGGTTATCTGTCGATTCTACCGGTGGATCAGGGCGTGGAACACTCCGCGGGGGCATCGTTCGCGGCTAACCCGCTGTACTTTGATCCGAAGAATATTGTGGAACTGGCTATCGAAGCAGGGTGTAACTGCGTGGCATCGACCTATGGCGTGCTGGCTTCTGTCTCCCGTCGCTACGCGCACCGCATTCCGTTTCTTGTAAAAATTAACCACAACGAAACGCTGAGCTACCCCAATACGTTTGATCAGACGCTGTATGCCAGCGTAGAACAGGCATTCAATATGGGTGCGGTTGCGGTAGGGGCAACCATCTATTTCGGTTCAGAGGAGTCCCGTCGCCAGATTGAAGAGATTTCTGCGGCGTTCGAGCGTGCTCATGAACTGGGGATGGTCACCGTGCTATGGGCGTATCTGCGTAACTCCGCGTTTAAAAAAGATGGCGTGGATTACCATGTTTCCGCCGATCTCACCGGGCAGGCTAACCATCTGGCAGCCACTATCGGGGCGGATATCGTTAAGCAGAAAATGGCGGAAAATAACGGCGGGTATAAAGCAGTCAACTTTGGCTACACCGACGATCGCGTTTACAGCAAGCTGACCAGCGACAACCCAATCGATCTGGTGCGTTATCAGCTGGCGAACTGCTATATGGGGCGCGCCGGATTAATTAACTCTGGCGGTGCGGCTGGCGGCGAAACCGATCTGAGCGATGCGGTACGTACGGCAGTGATTAACAAACGTGCTGGCGGCATGGGGCTGATTCTTGGACGAAAAGCATTCAAGAAAACCATGGCTGACGGCGTTAAGCTGATTAACGCCGTGCAGGATGTTTATCTGGACAGCAAAGTCACCATTGCCTGATCCCAGTTGGGGTGTCGTCGTGTTAACGCAGTAGCGGACAACCCGGCGGCAGTCTGCAACGTAGCGCTGCGGGCAGGATTTCAATATGAAATTCTTGTCCGCTAAGCGGTTCGCCATCGAGATTAAACGTAATTTCGTGCGGGGCGCGGATATCAAACCACGATGATGCGCCTTCGATGATGTTAGGGTTGTCTTCGGATTGCGTTAACGCCGAAAGCAGCCCTGGCAACAACTCTTCGCCGGTAAAAATACGCAGTTGCAGCAGACCATCGTTGATCAGCGCTGTCGGGCAAAGCTGTTGCCCACCACCGGCCTGACGACCATTACCGATACCAATGACCAGCGCCTTACCCTGCCAGTGAAAATCTTCCCCACGAATGTCGCAGATGTCGGGTTTGAGCGTATCCATGCGCATTAATCCGTGAATAAAGTACGATACGCCACCTAATGCGGCCTTGAGTTTTTCTGGCGTCTCGCTGGTGATGCGTGTGCCGAAGCCGCCGGTCGCCATATTGATAAAACAGGTTTTATCATTGACCTGAACCATATCGATATCAGTCGCATTTCCGGCGATAGCCAGTTTTAACGCCTTATCAAGGGCGTCGGGTATGCCTACGCTGGTTGCAAAATCATTCGCCGTTCCCAACGGTAAAATACCGAGCGCCGGGATATTGCCGCCCTGCAACTGGATCAGCGCCGTCGAGACTTCGTTAATTGTGCCGTCGCCGCCGCCGGCAATCACCGTTGCAACACCTAACTGGCGAGCTTCATCAACGTAGCGTTGTGCGTCGCCTTTTTCCCAGGTAACGCGAACATGGATTTCCACGCCTTCATCGCGTAGCTCTGCAATGACATCACGCAGGGGGAGATTATCAGCACTTTTTCCATTGAGGATCAGTAAACTGGCAGGGAACGCTATCATCCGTTTGCCTCACTTTTTTTCGTTTTAACAAGTGTACGCCAGGAATGGGTTTATGGCGTAAGAACTGACTGAAAGCGAAGGCGAAGAGATAAAAAAAGCCGCAGAATGCGGCTTTTCAGATTGGGTGGACGTTACTGTGGGAACCACTGATCGCTGATTTTTTGGTACGTGCCGTCAGCTTTGATTGCGGCCAGCGCGCTATTCAGTTTTTCCAGCAGGGCTTTGTTATCCGGGCGAACCGCAATGCCAAGACCAGTACCGAAGTATTGTGGGTCGGTCACTTTGTCAGTGGCTACACCTAACTGCGGGTTGGTTTTCAGCCACTCGTTAACCACGGCGGTATCGCCAAATACGCCATCAATACGACCATTTTTCAGGTCGATAATCGCATTCTGATAGCTGTCGTAGGCCACGGTTTTCACTTCAGGGTGTTTGTCCTGCAGGTATTTCTGGTGCGTGGTACCGTTTTCCATGCCAATGCGTTTCCCTTTCAGGTCGGCAAAGGTTTTATAGGTGTCTTTTTTCGCAATCACCAGCGCGGAGTTTGCATAGTAAGGCTGAGTAAATGCCACCTGCTTGCTACGCTCAGGCGTGATGTCCATTCCGGAAATCACCGCATCATATTTTTTGAATTTCAGCGCGGGAATCAAGCTATCAAAAGCATGATTGGTGAAAGTACAGTCAGCCTGCATTTGTTTGCACAGTGCCGTTGCCAGGTCGATGTCAAAACCGACAATTTTATTGCTTGCATCCAGTGACTCAAATGGCGGATAAGTCGCTGATACACCGAAACTAATTTTATCAGCAGCTGAGGCGCCTGCGGCGAAAGTAGCAAGTAATGCGGCCAGTACTAACTTTTTCATGGTGGAACTCCCGTCTGTCAATCTTATGATTATTTACCGTGTCTGCGGCGTGAATTAACAATGCCATTTAATGAATTTATATGCAATAAAAATGATTAACTATTTTTTTCTGATATAAAAAAAGACGGACAATTTAGGTTGTTGTCCGTCTTTTTTATTTTGGCTTTATGCATATTCACCGGAGAGTGTACAACGGAAGATGAATCGTAGCCTGATAAGCGTAGCGCCATCAGACATAAAAACCGATTTAATTCCGGTGTTCAAACGCCAGCGCTTTACGTTCGATCAAGCGCATCATCAGCGTCAGCAAACCGTTGACGATCAGGTAAATCACACCCGCCGCGCCGAAAACCATGACGTCATAAGTGCGACCGTACAGCAGCTGACTATAGCCCATGACTTCCATCAGCGTGATGGTGTATGCCAGTGAGGTACTTTTAAACACCAGCACCACTTCGTTAGAATACGAGGAGAGGGCGCGTTTAAAGGCGTACGGCAACAGAATCGCCAGCGTATCCTTCTTACTCATCCCCAACGCTCCACAGGACTGCCACTGGCCTTCCGGGATTGCGCGGATAGCACCGTAGAACAGTTGAGTGGTATAAGCCGCACTGTTTAACGATAGCGCAATTAAGGCGCACAGCCACGGTTCAGAGAGCAGGTGCCACAGTACCGGATACTCCTGTAGCGTCGGGAACTGCCCTGGCCCGTAGTAGATCAGGAAGATTTGCACCAGCAGCGGAGTACCGGTAAACAACGTGATATAGGCGCGAACCAACCAGACCACAATCGGCGTTTTTAGCGTCAGGATGACGGTGAAAACCAGCGCCAGCACCAGAGCAACCACGATGGAGGCGACCGTCAGCGTCAGGCTGGTATGCAGCCCTTTTAACAATTCAGGTAAATACTCAAGCATCAGCCTGGTCTCCGCTCAAATCGTGTCGCGCGCAGGTCAATGCGTTTGAGAATGTACTGACTCACCAGCGTAATCACCAGGTAAATAGCCGCCGCCACAATGTACCAGGTAAACGGCTCTTGGGTACGGGTGGCAATGCTCTTGGTTTGCAGCATCAGATCGTTCACGCTGATAAGGCTGACCAGCGCGGTATCTTTCAGCAATACCAGCCACTGGTTACCCAGTCCCGGCAGAGCGTGGCGCCACATCTGCGGCATCACCAGGCGAAAGAAGATCGCGGCTTTAGACAAACCCAACGCCTGACCTGATTCCCATTGTCCGAGTGGTACGGCCTTCAGCGCGCCACGCAGCGTTTGCGACGCGTAAGCCGCATACAGCAATGACAGCGCAATTACACCGCACAGGAACGGGCTGACGTCGAAGTTTTCGATCTGCATCTGAACCGGGATTTGTACAAACCCGAGATTGATCGTAAAGCCATCGGCCAGCGTCAGCAGCAGCTGTGAAGAGCCGAAATAGATGAACAGAACCACCAGAATTTCCGGCAGACCACGCAGGATGGTGACCAGGGCTGAGCCCGTCCATGCTACCGGACGCCATTTTACTGACTCCCAGACGGCAAAAAACATGGCGAGCGCGAGGCCAATAATCAGCGCACAAACGGCAAGGCCGACGGTCATCCCGGCGGCGCTTGCTAAAGGAAAAAATTCATTCATCAAGTATTACTTCTGGAACCATTTGTTGTAGATGGTCTCGTAAGTCCCATCTTTCTTCACTTTTTCCAGCGCAGCGTTAAATTTCTGCTGCAGCTCGGTATTGCCCTGGCGCACAGCGATGCCCAGACCCGTACCGAAGTAATCTTTATCCGTCACTTTGTCGCCAACTGCGGCCAGCTTTGGATTATCTTTCAGCCATTCGGTCACCACTGCGGTATCACCAAATACGCCGTCAATACGACCATTTTGCAGATCGAGTTTGGCATTCTGATAGCTGTCATACGGTACGGTGGTCACTTCCGGATGTTTATCCATGATGAATTTCTGGTGCGTAGTACCGTTTTGTACACCGACTTTTTTGCCTTTCAGCTGGTCAATGCCGGTGTATTTACCCTGTTGGCCAACAAACAGGGCAGAGTTGTCGTAATACGGGGTGGTGAACAGAACCTGTTTTTCACGCTCTGGCGTGATGTCCATACCGGCCATCACCGCGTCAAAACGACGGAATTTCAGGCTCGGGATCAGGCTGTCGAAGGCCTGATTGGTGAAGGTACAGGTCGCGTCAATCTCTTTACACAGCGCATTCGCCAGATCAACGTCAAACCCTACGATTTTGTTATTCGCATCAATAGATTCAAACGGAGGATAAGACGCTTCGGTGGCGAAACGAATGGTTTGGGCTGCGGTAGCGGAAAGGCTAAAACCTGCGATTAGCGCGGCAATCAGAACTTTTTTCATTGTATTGTCCCGAATCTTAGTGAGAGAGATAGTTTTTAAACGCTTCGGTTTGCGGGTTGGCAAAGCAGCTCGCATCCCCAAACTCGACGATATGACCGTTTTCCATATACACCACACGGCTGGCCGTTTTACGTGCAACTTCCACTTCGTGGGTGACGATCACCTGAGTAATGTTGGTTTCCGCCAGTTCACGAATGATGCTGACGATTTGGGCAGTAATTTCCGGATCAAGCGCTGCGGTAGGTTCATCAAACAGCAGCACCTGCGGCTCCATCATCAACGCGCGGGCAATGGCCACTCGCTGTTGCTGGCCACCGGAGAGATGCAGTGGGTAGCGATCGCTGTACGGCTTCAGGCGCAGACGTTCCAGCAATTTTTCGGCACGCGCCAGCGCTTGATCTTTTGTCAGACCCAGTACGCGGCAGGGCGCTTCAATCAGATTCTGCACAACCGTGAGATGCGGCCAAAGGTTGTATTGCTGGAAGACCATGCCCACGTTCTGACGCAGCTCCCGAATGGCTTTGTCTGATGGGGTCTTCGTGAAGTCGAAACGGTTTCCCGCAATAGAGAGTGTGCCCGAGCGCGGCATCTCAAGCAGGTTGAGTACGCGCAGCAGCGAGCTTTTCCCGGCTCCACTTGGGCCAAGTAACACCAGTGTTTCACCCTGAGGGCAATCCAGCGTTATATCGAACAGCGCCTGATGTGCGCCGTAGAAGCAGTTAATGCCGTTTAATTGAATACTCATTGACACTCGATACTGGCAGTCTGATAGCTATTGAAGCCGCAGATACTACCTTTGACAGAATAGTTATGCAATATTTATGCGTTAAAAGTTAAATGCAAACCGCATTCTTATCTAAACATAGCACAAAATAGCGGGGCCACCAGTGGGCAAGAATAATTGTCGGCATTCTATGCAGAATGCCAGACAATTTATGGGGGTTATGATTCAGGCGGCTGAATGGGGCGGTTAGCGGTTTTCGACAGACTGGCGCAGCGTCCCGGCTGGCGCGTGTACGCTGCCGCCCAGATAGCGGACATCGTCAACTACCCAGCACTGGCCTTCGCGGATCATCAGCACTTCATCACGCCAGCTTTGGTCACCCTGTTTAAGCTCTACGCGCAGCGGAATGTTGCGTGCATCACTATTCGGAATGGTCGATGCGCTGGCGACGCTGGCACTGTCCGGTAACGTAGCGCGACTAGAGAACGGATCGCTGTTAAACAGATCGCGATGCGCGTTATCACGGCTGGCATCGTTCAGCAGTTTCGCCAGATTATCGCTGAGGTACGGACGAAGGGGGGTAATGTCATTGTTTCGGTGCTGAATACGGTAATCATAGAATTGTTGAGCCACGCTGTCTGGCCCGCCTTCTACGCATGAGCCGCTACGCGTGCCGTTATCTTTGTAGGCCGGTGTCACGGTAGTACAGGCGCTGAGAAGTAGTGCACATGGAACCAGCAGAGAGAGTTTCGAGTAGCGCATAATGATTTCCTTATTAGCTTTCTACTATTAGTGTTCTACGTTGATTTACATGTCATACTTCAAGTTGCTTGTGCGTTGGCTACGTGCGTTCACCCCAGTCACATAGTTATCTATGCTCCTGGGGATTCACTCTCTTGCCGCCTTCCTGCAACTCGAATTATTTTGTGTAAAGAATATATCCTTTCAATGATAGTGGATCGGTTCGATAATGCTTTTGAGATCGTGCTCTTAGCGCAAAAAGGAGATTAACCATGCAGTTTTCGACAACCCCTACGCTGGAAGGGCAGAGCATCGTGGAATACTGCGGTGTTGTGACTGGCGAAGCCATTTTAGGCGCGAATATCTTCCGCGATTTCTTCGCCGGCATTCGCGATATCGTCGGCGGTCGCTCCGGCGCGTATGAAAAAGAACTGCGTAAAGCGCGTGAGATTGCTTTTCAGGAGCTTGGTGAACAGGCAAAAGCGCTCGGTGCTGATGCGGTTGTCGGTATCGATATCGATTACGAAACCGTAGGCAAAGACGGTAGCATGCTGATGGTGAGCGTCAGCGGCACCGCGGTGAAAACTCGCCGATGAAGCGTCTGCTGTATCTGCTGGCATTAACGCTGCTGCTGGTAGGATGTGCTGGTGAAAAAGGGATTGTCGACAAAGACGGGTATCAGTTAGATACCCGTCGTCAGGCGCAGGCTGCTTACCCGCGCATTAAAGTGCTGGTTATCCATTACACGGCCGATGATTTCGACTCTTCTCTGGCTACGCTGACCGATAAAAACGTCAGTTCGCACTATCTGATCCCGGCAGTGCCGCCGCTTTACCATGGCAAACCGCGTATCTGGCAACTGGTGCCGGAAAAAGATCTGGCCTGGCATGCGGGGATTAGCTTCTGGCGCGGCGCTACGCGAATTAACGATACCTCGATCGGCATTGAGCTGGAAAACCGCGGCTGGCAAAAATCGGCGGGCAGCAAGTATTTTGCGCCGTTTGAACCCGCGCAAATTCAGGCGTTAATCCCCTTGGCGAAAGATATTATTGCCCGCTATGACATAAAACCACAGGACGTGGTGGCCCATGCGGATGTCGCACCGCAGCGCAAGGACGATCCAGGTCCGCTGTTTCCATGGGAAGAACTGGCTGCGCAAGGAATTGGCGCGTGGCCGGATGCTCAGCGAGTGGCGTTTTATCTTGCCGGGCGAGCGCCCGATGCACCGGTAGAAACCTCATCATTGCTCGATCTGCTGTCGCGCTATGGTTATGAGGTAAAACCTGAAATGACGCCGCGTGAACAGCGGCGGGTGATTATGGCCTTCCAGATGCACTTCCGCCCAACCTTGTGGAACGGCGTGGCGGATGCAGAAACTCAGGCGATTGCCGAAGCGTTACTGGAGAAATACGGGCAGGGTTAACGCGGCAGTTTGCCGTGGTCACGCAGCCAGGCCGCGGTACGCTCAATCCCTTCATCCAGCGTCACAACGGGCTGATAACCTAATTCTTCCTGAGCGCGGGTGGTATCCAGCGTAAAGTCAAAATTCAGCTTCGAGACGCCGTAATGCGTAAGCTTTGGCTCTTTCGCGGATTTATTGCCTAACCGCTCCATGCTGCGGGCAATCATGTCCAGCATCGGGTAGGGTACGGAGCGGATACGGCAATCAATATTCAGCTCGTCGATGAGTTTCTGCACAATACTGCGCAGGGTGCGATGCTCGCCGTTGGTAATGTTGTACGCACGACCCGACGGCAGATTATCGCAGGCTTGCTGACTTGCCAGCCACATCGCGTGCACCGCATTCTCGTAGTAGGTCATATCCACCAGCGCACTTCCGCCGTGCGGCAACAGAATGCTGCCGTAGTGGTACATCATATGGGCCAGGCGCGGGATAAAGACTTTATCGTGTGGTCCGAACAAGCTTTGCGGACGCAATACCGTAAAACGGGTTTGCGGGTTGGCCTGTGTCAGCAACGCAATCACATCTTCGCCAGCCGCTTTACTGCGGGCGAATTCATTGGCGAAGCGTTGGGGGCGGAAGTCCTCTTTGATATCGCGATGGTGGTGATAATCAAAATAGAGCGACGGTGATGAGATATGAATGAAGTTACGAACGCCCCAGGCCACGGCCCACTCGCCCAGACGGCGGGTTGCGCGAACGTTGGCCAGATCGAAGGCTTCCTGAGTTCCCCATGGTGAGGTAAAACTGGAGCAGTGCCACAGCGTATCGATACCGGCGAGCATCACTTTTGCCTGCGAAGAGACCAGCTCGGTCAAATCGGCATGCACAAACTCTGCGCCCATTTTCTCCAGCAGCTTGCCCATCGCTTCGTTGCGACCGGTAGCTCTGACGCTGACGCCTTTGCTGCATAAAAACTCAACCGCGTTTCGGCCTAAGCCGCTGGTGGCTCCGGTAACCAGTACCTTCATATCAATCCACTGTGTTTAAAAAACGTCGTGCGCATTCTTCCGTGAATTTCGTCTGTATGCAATGGGAAACATGAAAGAATACAGGCTCTTTTTATCATGAGTCTGTGATTTGTTCTGCAAGTTTAGCAATACGCTTCGCCATCCCTCTGAAAATGAACAGATGCGCCGGGATCATTAGCAGCCAATAGAAAAGACCTGGCATGCCGTGCGGATGCCACCAGGCGCGGACATCAATGCGTCGGTGGTCGCCTTTATCTTCCAGCGTGAAGCTCAGACGACCCAATCCTGGCGCTTTCATCCCAAACAGCAGCGTCAGCTGTTTTTCTGGCTCAACGATGATCACTTTCCAGCTGTCAACGGTATCGCCAACCTGCAACAGAGAGTTTTGCGGTCTGCCTTTCGCCAGCTTATGGCCGACCAGCAGGTCCAACGCCGCGCGCGTTTTCCATAAAATATTGCCAAAGAAATAGCCTTCTTTGCCGCCGAGGCGATTCACCACCTGCCACAGCGCCTGCCGACTGGCCGAGGTTTCAACGCTAAAGCCAGCTTGTTTAGCGAAATAGCCATATTCGGGGCGCCAGCGGGCAAATGCCTGCGCGTCGTAACCCCAGTCGCTGGAATTGACCAGCTTCTCTTCTTCTTTCAACGTGCTGCGCACCGCGTCATCAAAGGCAATCAGCTTTTGCGGGATCAGCGTGCGTAATTCGGTGTCATCGGCCAGCAGGTCGTGTTTTAAACCCTGTATCAGCGCTTTTGCCGTGGTCGGCGGCACTGACGTTATGACGTTCAAAAACCAGACCGAAATCCAGCGGGTAGGAAAGGGGACAGGGATGAGCAGGCGATGTTTACCGCTGACCGCCATAAAATGCTCGAACTGCTCCTGATAGCTCAATACCTGCGGCCCGGCGGCTTCGAGTACGCGGTGTTGGCGTGTAGGATGATCCAACAACGCCACCAGGTAGTACATTAAATTCTCCAGCGCGATAGGCGTGGTACGCGAGCGCACCCAGCGCGGAGGGGTGAGTACCGGCAGGTTGTAGACCATGTCGCGCATCACTTCAAAGGCGGCAGAACCTGCCCCTACGATAATACCAGCGCGCAATTCGGTCATCGGCACGCCTGATTCGCGCAGGGTGTCCGCGGTTATCTGTCGCGCACGCAGATGATCGGATTGTTCATGCCGGGGAGCCTGTAATGAGCTCAGGAAAATAAGCTGTTTGACTGGCGTATCACGTAGCGCATCGCGCACGTTCATTGCTACCTGGCGCTCATGGGCGATAAAATCACCGCCTTCTCCCATGCCATGGACCAGGTAATAGACCGTATCAACGCCGGTCAGCAGCGGCGTTAGGTTATCTGGCCAATTCAAATCGACCTTATGGCAGCTGACGTTGGCCAACTGCTGCTTTTCCAGCCGCTCGATGCGGCGTGCCGCAGCCAGCACCTGATGCCCTTGCTGACTGAGCGCCTGTACCAGATGCTGACCAATGTAGCCACTGGCGCCAAGAACCAAAATCCGTTGCGGCACGCCCATCTCCTTAGCGGGTTAAAAAAGCGCGCCAGTGGGCGACGACTTCAGCAAGCTGTTCACGCGATACGTCCAGATGCATCACCAGACGCACAATCGGCGAGGCGTTAATCAGCACGCCTTGCGCTTTCATGTACTCGCCCAGTGCCGCAGCGTGTTCTTCGCCAACGCGGACAAACAGCATGTTGGTGTCGTGGCGCATGACGTCCGCTCCTGCTTCGCGCAGTTGTTCCGCCATCCAGGCGGCGTTGTCATGGTCTTCTTGTAAACGCGACACGTTATTTTTCAGCGCATACAGTCCGGCCGCCGCCAGAATACCGGCCTGACGCATTCCGCCACCGGTCATTTTACGCCAACGAATGGCGCGCTTGATGTACTCGTGGCTGCCGACCAGCAGTGAGCCTACCGGCGTTCCTAAACCTTTGGAGAGACAAATGGTGAACGAATCGCAGTATTGCGTGACATCTTTTAACTCACAGCCATAGGCGACGATGGCGTTAAAAATACGCGCGCCGTCGACATGCAGCGCAAGATTGCGCTCACGGGTAAATTCCCAGGCCTCTTTCAGATACTCGCGTGGTAGCACTTTGCCGTTGTGGGTGTTTTCCAGGCTGAGCAGACGCGTGCGGGCAAAATGGATATCGTCCGCTTTGATTTTTGCCGCCACTTTGTCCAGCGGCAAAGAGCCATCCGGCATGGCGTCGATAGGTTGCGGTTGAATGCTGCCGAGTACCGCTGCGCCACCCGCTTCGTAGAGATAGTTATGCGCGCCCTGACCGGCGATATACTCTTCCCCGCGCTGACAATGGCTGAGGAGAGCCACCAGGTTCGCCTGAGTGCCAGTGGGTAAGAAAATTGCGGCTTCTTTGCCAGAAAGCTCGGCTGCGTATTGCTGGAGGGCATTAACGGTAGGGTCATCACCGTAGACGTCGTCCCCGACCGGGGCGGCCATCATCTCTTCGAGCATGGCGCGACTTGGTCGTGTAACGGTATCACTGCGTAAATCAATCACGGGCATTCCTTTTTAAGTGAGGTAATGCCCTCTGTTTTACCTGAGCCAGTTAGTTTTCGCCAGTTCGATCACTTCATCACCGCGCCCGCTGATGATTGCGCGTAGCATATACAGGCTAAAACCTTTAGCTTGTTCGAGTTTGATCTGCGGCGGGATCGCCAGTTCTTCTTTCGCGACGACCACATCGACCAGCACCGGACCGTCAATCGACATCGCCCTTTGCAGCGCTTCATCAACCTCTGAGGATTTCTCCACGCGAATGCCCGTGATACCGCAAGCCTCGGCAATCCGTGCGAAATTTGTATCGTGCAGTTCGGTGCCGTCGGTCAGATAACCGCCAGCTTTCATCTCCATCGCCACAAACCCCAACACGCTGTTGTTGAAGACAATAATCTTCACCGGCAGCTTCATTTGCACAACCGACAGAAAGTCGCCCATCAGCATGCTAAAACCGCCGTCACCGCACATTGCGACAACCTGACGTCCCGGTTCGGTCGCTTGCGCGCCGAGCGCCTGGGGCATGGCATTGGCCATCGACCCGTGGTTAAACGAACCGATCAGACGGCGTTTACCGTTCATTTTCAGATAACGTGCCGCCCACACCGTTGGCGTGCCAACGTCGCAGGTGAAGATGGCGTCGTCAGCGGCAAAATGGCTGATCTGCTGCGCCAGATACTGCGGATGAATGGCTTTATCGCTGGGTTTGGCTAAATCATCCAGCCCTTTACGCGCCTCACGATAGTGTTCTAGCGCTTTATCCAGGAACTGCCGATCGGTTTTTTCTTCCACCAGCGGCAGCAGGGTGAGGAGTGTGGATTTAATATCGCCTACCAGCGCCATATCAACTTTACTGTGCGCGCCAATGCTCGCCGGATTGATATCAATCTGAATAATCTTGGCGTCGGTGGGGTAGAACGGGCGATAGGGGAACTGGGTACCTAACAGGATCAGCGTGTCGGCATTCATCATGGTATGGAAGCCGGATGAAAAGCCGATCAGCCCGGTCATGCCCACGTCGTAAGGGTTGTCGTACTCCACATGCTCTTTACCACGCAGGGCGTGCACAATCGGCGCTTTTATTTTAGCAGCAAACTCAACCAGTTCTTTATGCGCACCGGCGCAGCCACTGCCGCACATCAGGGCGATATTGCTGGAGTAGCGTAGCAGTTGCGCTAGTTTTCTGAGCTCTTCTTCTTCCGGAGTGACCACCGGGAGCGGCGCATGATACCAGTGAGTGCTGGCGCTTTCTGGTGCTGGCTTCAGCGCAACGTCGCCGGGTAATACCACCACGGAGACGCCGCGGTTGAGCACCGCTTTACGCATGGCAATTGCCAGCACCTGTGGGATCTGTTCAGGGCTGGAAACCAGCTCGCAATAGTGGCTACATTCGCGAAACAACTCTTGCGGGTGGGTCTCCTGAAAATAACCGCTGCCTATCTCACTGGATGGAATGTGTGCAGCAATTGCCAGCACCGGGACGTGGTTGCGGTGGCAATCAAACAGGCCGTTAATCAGGTGCAGGTTGCCTGGTCCACACGAGCCTGCGCAGACGGCCAGTTCTCCCGTCAACTGCGCTTCAGCGCCCGCGGCGAAGGCCGCAACCTCTTCATGACGGGTTGGCATCCAGTCAATCGTTCCCATACGATTCAGACTGTCACTAAGGCCATTTAGCGAGTCACCCGTCACACCCCAAATGCGTTTAACGCCAGCTTGTTCGAGTGTTTTAGCAATAAAAGCGGCAACCGTTTGTTTCATGGTTTTCCTTCTCCTTTAATGTGATACCGGTTACAAGTTTAGATGAAGATAATAGTTATGCTTATCATTACCTCTTATTTCCGGCAGTTTTCATTAAGCCTGTATTAAGCGTAGTTTGTTATTGGATATGGTTAAACAAGGAATAAATTCAAATGGTTATAAAACTATTAAATACAGTTAACCGGGTACTGACTCATGAAGATTTTGGCAAGTTTTTGTTACGTATTGCCGTGGGGGGATTAATGCTGTTTCATGGGCTGCATAAACTGTTCGCGGGGATTGATGGCATCAGTGGCATGCTGATAGCGAAAGGTTTCCCTGGCTTTATTGCGTATGGCGTTCTGCTGGGAGAGGTTGTGGCACCGTGCCTGATTATTCTTGGGATCCTGACGCGTCCGGCGGCGTTGGGGCTCGCGTTTACGATGGTGGTGGCATGGCTGATGGTCGGGATGGGTGAAACCTGGTCACTGGATAAAACCGGCGCATGGGCAATTGAAAGTCTGGTGTATTTCTTCATCGGCGCTCTGGCCGTGGCATTTTTGGGCGCGGGGCGTTTCTCCGTTGCCGGAAACTCGGCCTGGCGATAGTTTGCCATCCGAGAATCAAGACAGAGGCGGGGACGCGATAACCTATCTCCGCCTCGCCATTAAGTCTGGCCGCTAATCCATTTCGTCACTGCTCCACAGTTTGTGCCGACGTTTCAGTGCACGTTGCGTCAATGCCTTTGCCATCGCGGCGCCTATTTCAGCGCTAACCACCAGCCCCTGAATAAAGGGACGGTCGTGCATCAACCACGGCAGTCCGCCAAAGGCGATGCGGTTGCGGGCGTTTTCCGGCGCTTGCAGCGTGTAATCTTCGCCGATATCCGGGATCTCATCGCCACAGGCCAGCAGTTGATCGCGTAGCGTTGGGAACGGAATATCTTTGCTCTGCAATGCCCGTTGTCCTCGGGCGTCAATAAATACATCAAATTCACTGCGCTGACCGTGGTGGTAAATGACCGTCCTTTCCTGCTCATTTGTACGCTCATAATCCTTGCCGAGTGCGAGGATCTCAATCAGCCCGGCATCGTGCAGAGCCAGCAATCGGCGGATAGATTCAGACGGGATTGCCGCATAGTTATCAATAAAGACGCGCGCCAGTCCGTGCCTGAAACGTTTTTCGTCGCGAGCATCAAGATGAGGAACGATCTCTTCAATAACCTCGTGTAGGCGCAATAAGGTATAGCGCCAGGCGACGGTATGTTGTTCCTGCTTGTTGCGCTCAACCTCCACCAGGTTACGCCTCGCCCAGTCAAAAGAGTCATGCTTGAGCCTGTCGGCAAAATAGACCTCGGGGAATGTGTCGGCGTTAAGCGTTGCAAGTGCTACCTGTTGGCACCACCCTGGCGCCGCGTCTTGCAGTTGTTGCACAATAAGCCGGAAGATGCGGTCCAGTAATCCGTTTTGGCCCTCGGCAATGGCGTCTTCAATCGCTTCTTGCGTCGCGATATTCAGCGGTTCATAGGGAAGAGGGCAGTAAAAATCCGCTTCAGGCAGCACACCGCTGCGCGACATCAGGGTCAGCTTCAGGTTTTGGCTGTCGGGTTTACGCGTGAACTGCAGTGAACGGTCGGTATTGGTGGTGAAGGTACCATGCTGACTGACCACGGCCATCGCCGCGTCGATAGCGCTTAGCGAGGTGCCCAGAATACCCACCCTGCAAGCGCTAATCTGCGCCTCCATCAGGCCGGTCCACGGACTGGGGAAAAACTTGCGTGCTTGAGCATCAGTTTCTGGCCACAGATGACCGCTGGCGATAGCGGCGAAATCCACTTCGACGGGCTGTGACGCGTGATTGATCCACAGAGAGACCCCAGTCGGGTTTGCTTGCAGGTCGGTGACTTTACTTGATTCATATACGCGAATTGGGAACCCGGATCTTTGCGCTTTATCGACGATGGCTAAAAAACGATCGCGATAATAGTCGCCGAGGATCACCCGGGGCAAAAATTGCCGCTCATGCAACGATGTACGTTCAAGCCGAAACTGCGCTAGGTATTCATCGCTTTGATTCTGTAGCCACGTCAGATAACTGATATAAATCGGCGGGATCTCAATGCTGGCTATATTGGCCAGCATGTGGTCTCCGTTGTTGTCGCTGTTATAAGGCATGCCTACGCCAGCTTCCTCAGCTTGCTCATAAAGCTGTATCTCCAGCGGTTCACCGCGCTCAACGAGGGCATGAAACGTATAAATTCCGGTGGGACCTACGCCGACGATGGCCACTTTTTTCATGGGGATCCTTTGTAGAAAGTTCGACGTGGTAGTCGGGGTTTTGCTTAACCTGTGCCAGGTAAGTGTGGTCGATAATTCGCAGGAGGAGGACGGGATTTTGCCTGGGAGGGGGAAAAAATAGGAATTTTGCAGCGTCTGACAGCATAAAAAAAGGCCACCCGATATAACCGGGTAGCCTTTTGTACATCAGATATCGGCCAATTACGCCAGCACTAAATCACCCTGCGGATGACAGGAGCAAGCCAGCACATAACCTTCAGCAATTTCTGCGTCGGTCAGCGTCATGGTGCTGCTGACCGTGTAGTTACCGTCAACCACTTTGGTTTTGCAGCAGCCGCAAACGCCCGCACGGCATGCGGCGACAACCGGCACTTTATTGCTTTCCAGCGCTTCCAGCAGCGTACTGCCTACCGGCGCATAAAACTCTTTTGCCGGCTGCAGTTTGGTGAACTTCAGACCGCTGGTGGCGGCTTCAGCTACCGGGGTGAAGAACTGCTCTTTAAAGAAGCGTGTCACGCCCAGCGCGTTGACTTCTTTCTCGACCAGATCCATATACGGCGCCGGGCCGCAGGTCATCACGGTGCGCGAAGCCAGGTCCGGTACGCTTTGCAGCAGTTCGGTGGTCAGTCGGCCGGAAACAAAACCGTCAGTGGCATTGTTTTCAGCAACTAAGGTCACCGGATACTCGCGCCATTCGTCGGCAAAAATGACATCTTGCGGTGAACGGACGTTAAAGATCACCTGCACATCTGCCTGTGGGCGGTATTTTGCCAACCAGCGACGCATTGACATGATTGGCGTGACGCCACAGCCAGCGGCTAGCATCAGGAATCTGTCTTCCGCTTTATCATCACAGGTGAATTCACCCATTGCATCGGACAGCCAGATATAGTCGCCGCGCTTCACGTCGCGGGTTAACCACTGTGAGCCTGCGCCATCGTCAATGCGGCGGATGGTCAGCGTGATGTATTCGCTAACGCCCGGCGTTGAAGAGAGGGTGTAAGCACGCAGCGTGTCCGCTGAATTACGTACGCTGACCAGTGCATACTGCCCGGCGCGGTACGGATAATAGTCGTGGCACAGCAACGAAATTGTCCATACATCCGGCGTTTCCTGATGGATGTGATGAACCTGCATCCGCCATGGGCACTGATGAGTTGGCATTGTCATTCTTTACTCCTTACGCGCTCAGCAGTTGCTTCATGTCTTCTTCAACGGTGGTCACGGAACGCAGACCGAACTTCTCTTTGAGAACTGCCAGCAGGTCCGGCGTGAAGAAGCCAGGCGCAGTCGGGCCAGTGACGATGTTTTTCACACCCAGAGACAGCAGGGTCAGCAGAATGACAATCGCTTTCTGTTCGAACCAGGAGAGCACCAGAGACAGCGGCAGATCGTTCACGCCACAGCCCAGTTTCTCAGCCAGGGTTACCGCCAGGATGATGGCAGAGTATGCATCGTTACACTGACCTGCATCGACCAGACGCGGCAGGCCTTCGATATCGCCGAACTCCAGTTTGTTGAAACGGTATTTACCGCACGCCAGAGTCAGGATCAGGCAGTCGTCCGGCACGCTGGTGGCGAAGTCGGTGAAGTAGTTACGTTCGCCACGCGCGCCATCACAACCGCCAACCAGGAAGATGTGACGCAGTTTTTCGCGGCTTACCAGGTCGATCAGGGTATCAGCCGCGCCCAGCAGAGTCTGACGACCGAAACCAACGGTGATCAGGTGCGGAATTTCGCTGTACGGGAAGCCCGCCATCTGCTGAGCCTGAGCAATTACCGGAGCGAAGTTGTCGCCTTCGAGGTGGCTTACACCCGGCCAACCGACGATGCTACGAGTCCAGATACGGTCATCGTAGGCACCAACGGTTGGGTCGATGATGCAGTTAGAGGTCATTACGATTGGGCCCGGGAAGCGGGCAAATTCAACCTGCTGATTCTGCCAGCCGCTGCCGTAGTTACCGATCAGGTGTTTGAACTTACGCAGTTCCGGGTAGCCGTGCGCCGGCAGCATTTCACCGTGGGTATAGACGTTAACGCCGGTACCTTCGGTCTGCTCCAGCAGGTTGTACAGATCTTTCAGGTCGTGACCGGAGATCAGGATGCACTTACCTTCGGTTGCTTTGACGTTGACCTGAGTTGGCGTCGGGTGGCCGTATTTAGTGGTTTCGCCAGCATCCAGAATGCTCATCACTTTGAAGTTCATCTGGCCGATTTCCATTGAGCACTCCAGCAGAGCGTTCATATCGGAAGGCCAGGTTCCCAGCCATGCCATGATTTTGTGGTACTGAGCGTAGATGTCGTTGTCGTATTGACCGAGAACGTGCGCGTGCTCCATGTAAGCTGCCGCACCTTTCAGGCCGTACAGGCACAGCAGACGCAGGCCGAGAATGTTCTCGCCAATGGCTGCTTTGTCTTTGTTCGGGGTAAATTCAGCGGCCTGACGTTGCAGGTCGCCCAGATCGTCGCTGACCAGTTGCAGATCGGCCATCGGGTTAGCGACCGCTGCGTTCGCGTCGATGTTCAGGCATTGCGCTTTCAGGGCGTCGCGCATGGCGATAGCTTCACGGGCATAGCCAACAATACGCGGGGAATCGAAGTTAACGTTGGTCAGCGTGGAGAAGAATGCACGCGGCGCAAAGTTATCAACCTCATGGTCGATGATGCCGTATTCACGTGCCTTAACAGCCCATGCAGACAGACCTTGTAGGGAAGCAATCAGCAGATCCTGCAAATCGGAGGTTTCAGCCGTTTTACCGCACATACCCTGCGCGTAAGAGCAGCCGTTTCCTGCCGGAGTACGGATGGTTTGTTCACATTGCACACAAAACATGGTCACACCTTTTAAAGTTATATTTAATATACATGTTTAAGGTTATGCCTGTGCGCGAAGGGATAAAAGGGATTTCTGCTACAACTTGCAGGGAGATTGATTTAGCGCAATTTTAGCGGTAGATGACTACCGCCAGAGAGGTATCTGTCCTGACTTCAGGCGGAGAAAAACGCCATCAGCAAAGGCACTAACAGACTCAGAATAAAGCCGTGGACGATGGCTGCCGGAACCATCTCCAGACCGCCGCTGCGTTGTAGCACCGGTAAGGTGAAATCCATTGATGTCGCGCCACATAGCCCCAGCGCGGTTGAGCGGCTGCGGCCCACCATTCCAGGAATCAACATAATGGCAATCAATTCGCGGGCCAGGTCATTAAAGAAGGCGGCGCTACCAATCACCGGCCCGAACGATTCGGTTAACAGAATACCGGACAGGGAGTACCAGCCAAAACCTGATGCCATCGCCAGCGCGGTTTTCAGCGGCAGGCCGAGGATCAACGCATTGATAACCCCCGCCAGCATCGAACTGGCGACGACGACCACCGCAACAATCATCCCCCGGCGATTCAGCACAATTTGCTTTAAGGTCATACCGCTGTTGCGCAGTTGAATCCCGACCAGGAACAGTAAAAAGATTAACGTATATTCGCTGGCTTCGGTGGCGTGCTGCAGAATAGGAAGACCGGTGAGGCCGAGCAGAAAACCCACGACGACGACGCCACAAAGCTGGAGCGACTCAAGTGCCATCGCAATTCGCGAGGGTAGCTTTTCTTGCTTGTGGTTATGTCGCCAGGGCAGCGAACGCTCCAGCCAGAACAGCGCCGCGATATTACACAGCAAAATGACCGTCACGCTGACCGCAGAATAATGAAGAATGGCTAACAGGTTGCTGGCGAGATTATCCAGAAACGCCAGGCTGATACCCATAAAAAAGAGAATAAGGTAGACGATCCAGCTCAACAGGCGATTGATGAGTTTTAATGCAGCCCTGTGCCGAAGCGGAATAAGGTAGCCCACAATAAGGGGAACCAGAATGATTAACAGCCCTGAAAACATGAAAACCAGATCCTTGCTGAGAGTAAGACGAAATGCGCCAGCACACACTACTCAATGCAATGAAGGGAGTAAAGTTGCAAATAAAAGGAAATATAGCGGGGAAAAAAAAGACCTGACTTGCGCCAGGCCTTTTTTGTTATCGATTAATCGCGTTTTTCCAGCAGAGTGCGGTAAATAAGACCGCCGAGGACCCCACCGATAATCGGCATAACCCAGAAGAACCACAATTGCTGTAATGCCCAGCCGCCCTGGAAGATGGCTACAGCGGTACTACGTGCCGGGTTAACGGAGGTGTTGGTAACCGGAATACTGATCAAGTGGATCAGGGTTAACGCCAGACCAATCGCAATGGGTGCAAAACCTACCGGAGCATGTTTATCGGTCGCACCGTGGATCACTAATAAGAAACCAGCGGTCAAAATAATTTCAATTACGACGGCAGACATCATTGAATAGCCGCCAGGTGAATGTTCACCAAAGCCGTTCGAGGCAAAACCACTGGCAGTTGCGTCAAAACCAGCTTTACCGCTGGCAATAAGATACAGTGCCGCTGCTGCAACAATACCGCCCACAACCTGAGCGATAACATAACCAATAACGTCTTTTGCCGGGAAGCGACCGCCCGCCCATAAACCGAAGGTCACCGCCGGGTTAAAGTGTCCGCCGGAAATATGACCTACGGCGAATGCCATGGTTAATACGGTCAAACCAAACGCCAGCGCGACACCGGCAAATCCAATACCCAACTCCGGGAATGCTGCGGCCAGAACTGCGCTACCGCACCCACCAAAGACGAGCCAAAACGTACCGAAGAATTCGGCTGCTAATTTCCTGAACATAACCACCTCAATTAAAAGTTCCGGGTTCGTGTTCCTTACCCGGTAATTCATCGCTAAAAGGGACGATGATGAAAGAGCCGGTATTTTAGAAAAAAACATCATCCCTTCGCCAGTTAAATTGATGAAAAAATTTGATTTAAGGCAATATGTTGTGATTCCTTTTTGAATATTGGATGAATGAAGCATAGTTCAATTAGCAAAACGGCGATGATTGAGTTCTGAAATAATATTCCGGGGAAAACATAAGAAGAATATTCTTATATTTTTTGATTTCTGCGACTAACCTCCTGATCATATCGGGTGTCCTGAGCGCCCGCTTGCCGTTATACTCCTGATAACTTGAAGGAAAAAGTTAGCATTTCCGGAGGCTATATGATTCTCGAACGCGTTGAGATTGTTGGATTTCGTGGTATTAACCGTCTGTCGTTGATGCTGGAGCAAAGCAACGTGCTGATTGGGGAGAACGCGTGGGGTAAGTCCAGTCTGCTGGATGCTTTAACCCTGTTGCTGTCGCCGGAAACTGATTTGTACCACTTTGACCGCGAAGATTTCTGGTTCCCGCCGGGTGATATACAAGGCCGGGAACATCATCTGCATATCATCCTGACGTTTCGTGAGTCTCAACCGGGTCGCCACCGCGTGCGCAGGTATCGTCCTCTGGAAGCCAGCTGGACGCTGTGTCAGGATGGCTATCACCGCATTTTCTATCGACTGGAAGGTGAATGTGCGGACGACGGTAGCGTTCTGACGTTACGCAGTTTTCTGGATGGCGAGGGCCATCAGCTTCCCCTCGACGACATTAACGATCAGGCGCGGCACCTCGTGCGTTTGATGCCAGTACTGCGCCTGCGCGACGCGCGTTTTATGCGACGGATCCGTAACGGTACGGTGCCGGATTCGGCGGATGTCGAAGTGACCGCGCGGCAACTGGATTTTCTGGCACGTGAACTGGCTACCCGACCGCAAAACCTGACAGATGGGCAGATACGTCAGGGGTTATCGGCCATGGTACAGCTATTGGAACACTATTTTTCTGAGCAAGGTTCCAGTCAGTCCCGCTATCGTCTGATGCGTCGACGTTCCAATAACGAACAACGTAGCTGGCGCTATCTGGATATTATCAACCGTATGATTGATAGACCGGGCGGACGCACGCACCGCGTGATCTTGTTGGGACTGTTTTCGACGCTGTTACAGGCCAAAGGTACGCTGAGGCTCGATAAAGACGCCCGGCCGTTACTGTTGGTAGAAGATCCTGAAACGCGTTTACATCCGATTATGCTGTCGGTTGCCTGGCACCTGCTGAATTTGCTTCCTCTGCAACGGGTGGCGACCACCAACTCAGGTGAGTTACTGTCCCTCACCCCCGTGGAACACGTTGTCCGCCTGGTGCGTGAGTCCTCCCGCGTCGCCGCTTGGCGGCTTGGGCCAGGTGGGATCAGCGCAGAAGATGGTCGGCGTATTGCCTTTCATATTCGTTTTAACCGTGCATCGTCGTTGTTTGCCCGCTGCTGGCTGCTGGTGGAAGGCGAAACGGAAACCTGGGTCATTAACGAACTGGCCCGCCAGTGTGGGCACCACTTTGATGCGGAAGGTATCAAAGTCATTGAATTTGCCCAGTCCGGCCTTAAGCCGCTGGTTAAGTTCGCCCGCCGGATGGGTATCGAGTGGCATGTGCTGGTTGATGGTGATGAAGCTGGGAAAAAGTATGCCGCTACGGTGCGGAGTTTGTTGAATAACGACAGAGAAGAAGAGCGCGATCATTTAACCATGCTTCCCGCGCTGGACATGGAACACTTTATGTATCGCCAGGGGTTCGCTGACGTATTCCACAGGGTGGCGCAAATCCCCGAAAACGTGCCCATGAATATGCGCAAAATTATCTCGAAGGCGATTCACAGGTCGTCAAAACCAGATTTAGCCATTGAGGTGGCGATGGAAGCCGGGCGGCGCGGCGTTGACGCGGTGCCAACGCTGCTGCGAAAAATGTTTTCCCGCGTGCTGTGGTTGGCACGCGGCAGAGCGGATTAGTTGCGAAACATCGACGACAGCTGCGAGTGGATGCTGTCCAGTAACTGGTAGCGACGGCGGTATTCCGCGCGTTTTTTGCTGGCAATGTCCGCTTCGCTTTTTCGCGCCATTGTGCGTGGGATATGGTAATAGCCGTGACTGTCGCACTCACCGCCAACCGACTCCCAAAATGCGTTGTAGTCGGAAAGTATCACCTTGTTTTTATCGTGGTAACGCGGGCTGCGAAAGATATGCTGTTCATTGCTGACCGCCATGACCTTTTCGATATTCAACTGTTCTGCTAAACGGCAAATGGCTTCCATAATTATACGTTTTGGGAAAATACCGTGGCAGGACTTCGTCGCTTTTTGTATTGCTTCATGTGGAAGTTGCGAATTGCCCTGTACGCCGCCAATGAATAATGTACTTTTCCCATTATATTCGCAGAACGTAAACGTCATTTTGGTCAGCACGTCCCCGTCGCCATTTTGCACCTGAATGGTACTTTCTCCCTCTTTATCCAGTACCGGGAACATCATCATGGTTACGGTAAATATATCGCCATCTTTGCCTTCAATTTGCGCCAGCTGTAAACCGTCATTGGTTAATAAGGCGTTAAACTCTGCGGGTAAGAATGCGTGGCGGATAACATGGTAATGAAAACGCACCGCGTCTAAACGCATTTTACGAGTGAAATTTGCCGCGAGGTAAGGACGGTGCATACGCACCGGCAGCCGGGGTTGGCGGGAGAGCAGGCTTTCAAGGTCCGGCCATTGGGCGAGTTCACTCATCCATTCCTGAGTCAGACGGGGTATCAACAATGAGCGCCAGATAAACTTACGACGAAAGCTCCGTTTATCCCAGCAATGTGCGGGTCGTATATGACCGCTGCTCAGGCCGTAAAAAAGGCCAAAGCTGGTAATGGGTTTAGTGGAAAGAAAAGTGCTTTCAGTTAGTTGACTCATAATTTAAATCCGATTGATACTCTGGTACTAATTTCAACACAGCGGATCTTAACCATTCATCAATAACTCTGTTATTCTTGCGTTTTTCAACGGCTATTTATTTAACGTTGATGTTTACCACTCCACTCTGGTGGACGTATTGGGGGAAATTGGGACATTTATGAAGCTCAAGGGAAAAATCAAAAAGCGCTATTTTCTCTTCGCCATCATCATTATTGTGGCGATAATTGCACTTTGGCGAACGCTTAATGCGCCTTTACCTCAGTATCAAACGTTAATTGTGCGTCCGGGCGATCTGCAGCAAAGCGTACTGGCAACCGGCAAACTGGATGCGTTGCGTAAAGTTGACGTCGGGGCGCAGGTAAGCGGGCAGTTAAAAACGCTGTCGGTCGCGATTGGCGACAAAGTAAAAAAAGATCAACTGCTTGGCGTTATCGATCCTGAACAGGCGCAAAACCAGATTAAAGAGGTTGAAGCGACGCTGATGGAATTACGCGCTCAGCGTTTACAGGCTGAAGCCGAGTGGAAACTGGCGCGGGTAACGCTTTCCCGTCAGCAACAGCTGGCGAAAACCCAGGCTGTCTCGCAGCAGGATCTCGACACGGCGGCTACTCAGATGGCGGTCAAACAGGCGCAAATCGGCACAATTGATGCGCAAATTAAGCGTAATCAGGCCTCTCTCGATACGGCAAAAACCAACCTTGATTACACCCGCATCGTCGCGCCAATGGCAGGCGAAGTCACGCAAATTACTACCCTTCAGGGGCAAACCGTTATTGCTGCCCAGCAGGCACCTAACATTCTGACATTGGCAGATATGAGCACCATGCTGGTGAAAGCGCAGGTTTCCGAGGCGGATGTGATTCACCTGCATCCCGGGCAAAAGGCCTGGTTTACCGTACTGGGCGATCCTCAGACGCGCTACGAAGGTAAGCTCAAAGATGTTCTTCCGACGCCAGAGAAAGTGAATGATGCAATTTTCTACTATGCTCGCTTCGAAGTTCCCAACCCGAAAGGGATCCTGCGTCTGGATATGACCGCTCAGGTCCATATCCAGCTCACGGATGTCAAAAATGTCCTGACGATCCCGCTGTCGGCGCTGGGCGATCCTATTGGCAACAATCGTTATAACGTCAGGCTGCTGCGTAACGGCGAAACCCGTGAACGCGAAGTGGTTATCGGCGCGCGTAATGACACCGATGTGGAGATCGTGAAAGGGCTGGAAGAGGGGGATGAAGTCATCACCGGTGAGGGCAACGCTGGAGCGCCAAAATGACGGCATTGCTTGAACTGAGCAATATCCGCCGCAGCTATCCATCAGGCGAAGGCCAGGTCGAGGTATTGAAGGACGTATCCTTGAGCATTCAGGCCGGGGAAATGGTAGCGATTGTCGGGGCGTCTGGCTCGGGTAAATCGACGCTAATGAATATTCTCGGCTGTCTGGACAAACCCACCAGCGGTACGTATCGGGTTGCCGGGCGCGATGTCTCCACGCTGGATAGCGATGCGTTAGCCCAGCTGCGTCGCGAACATTTCGGTTTTATCTTCCAGCGTTATCATTTGTTGTCGCATTTAACCGCCGCGCAAAACGTTGAGGTGCCTGCAGTCTACGCTGGCACCGATCGTAAGCAGCGCCTGGCCCGTGCCCAAGAACTCCTGCAGCGACTGGGTCTGGGCGACAGAGTCGACTATCAGCCTTCCCAGCTTTCCGGTGGTCAGCAGCAGCGGGTCAGTATTGCGCGTGCGCTGATGAACGGGGGACAGGTTATCCTCGCCGACGAACCCACCGGCGCGCTGGACAGCCATTCAGGCGAAGAGGTGATGGCGATTTTGCATCAGCTGCGCGATCGCGGGCATACGGTGATTATCGTCACTCACGACAGCCAGGTTGCCGCACAGGCCGAACGCGTCATTGAAATTCGTGACGGCGAGATTGTGCGCAATCCGCCGTCGCACAAACCCTCTACCGGGCACGATATCGCGGAGCCGACGGTGAAAACGGCGTCCGGCTGGGGGCAGTTTGTCAGCGGTTTTCGCGAAGCGCTCACTATGGCCTGGCTGGCAATGGCTGCGAATAAAATGCGAACGCTACTGACCATGCTTGGGATCATCATCGGTATTGCTTCGGTGGTGTCGATTGTGGTGGTAGGCGATGCGGCTAAACAGCTGGTACTGGCAGATATTCGCGCTATTGGCACCAATACCATCGATATCTATCCTGGCAAAGATTTCGGCGACGACGACCCACAATATCAACAGGCGCTGAAGTATGACGATTTAACGGCGTTACAGAAGCAGCCCTGGGTCAGTTCGGTGACGCCTGCGGTGTCGAAAAACCTGCGGCTACGCTATGGCAATATCGACGTGGCAGCCAGTGCTAATGGCGTTAGCGGCGACTATTTCAACGTCTATGGCATGACGTTTAGCGAAGGGAGCACTTTTAACGCTGAACAACTGGCGGGTCGCGCTCAGGTGGTGGTGCTCGACAGCAATACCCGTCGTCAATTGTTCCCCAACAAAGCGAAAGTTGTCGGCGAAGTCGTGCTGGTGGGGAATATGCCTGCCACGGTGATTGGTGTTGCAGAAGAGAAACAGTCGATGTTTGGCAGTAGCAAGATCCTGCGGGTCTGGCTGCCTTACAGCACCATGTCCGGGCGAATTATGGGGCAGTCGTGGCTGAACTCGATCACCGTGCGGGTGAAAGACGGTTTTGATAGTGCTCAGGCCGAGCAGCAGCTCACCCGACTACTGACGTTACGCCACGGTAAGAAGGATTTCTTCACCTGGAATATGGACGGTGTCTTGAAAACCGCCGAAAAGACCACACGTACATTACAACTCTTCCTGACGCTGGTGGCCGTGATTTCGCTGGTGGTCGGTGGGATTGGTGTGATGAATATTATGCTGGTTTCGGTAACCGAACGAACGCGCGAGATTGGCATTCGTATGGCGGTTGGCGCCCGCGCCAGTGACGTACTGCAGCAGTTCTTAATTGAAGCGGTGCTGGTGTGTCTGGTTGGCGGCGCGCTGGGCATTAGCTTGTCGATGCTGATCGCCTTTACGCTTCAGCTATTCCTGCCTGGCTGGGAAATAGGTTTCTCACCCGTAGCCTTATTGACGGCGTTTCTGTGTTCGACTGCGACCGGGATTTTGTTTGGCTGGCTACCGGCGCGAAATGCGGCGCGGCTGGATCCGGTAGATGCTCTGGCGCGGGAATAATACCATCGAGATAAAAATGCCAGCCGCAAAGGCTGGCATTTTGACTGCGGGATGTACACAATGAAACAGAAGAGCTATGCGACAGCTTCTGCTTCAATGACAGGCACGATGACACTGGCATGATTGCCTTTTGGCCCCTGGTGGACATCAAACTGGACAGATTGTCCGGCTTTTAGCGTTCTGTAACCATCCATCTGAATGGTGGAGTAATGGGCGAAAATATCTTCGCCGCCGCCTTCGGGGCAGATGAAACCAAACCCTTTGGCGTTGTTGAACCACTTAACAGTACCCGTTTCCATGCTTCGACATCCTTCGTAAATCTTATATAAGTAAGATGGAATGAACCGGTGGCGGAGTGGGGGCTGTTCAAAACCTCGCCAACTCTCGAAACTACAATTTAGAGAAATCAGGCGAGGCGTCAAGCGCCAGGCTGACGGAATAGGGTAAAAATGCATCAAAATTTGAAGCAGTTAACGCTATTGTCGGTTATGTGACAGATGTCGCGGATGGCACTAATAGATGATAGTTATCTAATACTTGAGGTAGATTGATTGTGCGCATAGGCTGCTTGTCAGCGGCAAGATTTTCTGCCGGAAACCGTAACTGAAGATGACGACTGACAATGGGTAAGACTAACGACTGGCTGGATTTCGATCTGCTGGCGGAAGATAAATTGCGCGACGCGCTAAAACCGCCATCTATGTATAAAGTGATATTAGTCAATGATGATTACACTCCGATGGAGTTTGTTATTGACGTGTTACAAAAATTCTTTTCTTATGATGTAGAACGTGCAACGCAACTGATGCTTGCCGTTCACTATCAAGGTAAAGCGATTTGCGGCGTATTCACTGCCGAAGTGGCTGAAACCAAAGTTGCGATGGTGAACAAGTATGCGAGGGAGAACGAGCATCCGTTGCTGTGTACGCTAGAAAAAGCCTAAATGCAGGCATAAATATTGGGGGAGGTGCCTATGCTCAATCAAGAACTGGAGCTCAGTTTAAACATGGCTTTCGCCAGAGCGCGCGAGCACCGACATGAGTTTATGACCGTCGAGCACTTGCTACTGGCATTGCTCAGTAACCCATCGGCCCGCGAAGCGCTGGAAGCGTGTTCTGTGGATCTGGTGGCGCTGCGTCAGGAACTCGAAGCCTTCATTGAACAAACCACACCCGTATTGCCTGCCAGTGAAGAAGAGCGCGACACGCAGCCCACGTTGAGTTTTCAGCGTGTGTTGCAACGCGCGGTCTTTCATGTTCAGTCCTCCGGGCGCAATGAAGTTACCGGTGCTAATGTGCTGGTCGCCATCTTCAGCGAGCAGGAATCTCAGGCGGCTTATCTGCTGCGTAAGCATGAAGTGAGCCGCCTTGATGTGGTGAATTTTATTTCTCATGGCACGCGCAAAGACGAACCAAGTCAGTCCTCTGACTCTGGTAATCAGCCGAATAACGAAGAGCAAGCTGGCGGGGAGGACCGTATGGAGAACTTCACGACTAACCTTAACCAGCTTGCCCGTGTGGGCGGAATTGATCCGCTCATTGGCCGGGACAAAGAGCTGGAACGCGCCATTCAGGTACTGTGCCGTCGTCGAAAAAACAACCCGCTGCTGGTGGGTGAGTCTGGCGTCGGGAAAACCGCTATTGCGGAAGGCCTCGCCTGGCGTATCGTCCAGGGCGACGTGCCGGAAGTGATGGCTGATTGTACCCTTTACTCTCTGGATATCGGCTCGCTGCTGGCGGGTACCAAATACCGTGGCGATTTTGAAAAACGCTTTAAGGCGCTGCTGAAACAACTGGAACAGGATACTAACAGCATTCTGTTTATCGATGAGATCCACACCATTATCGGCGCGGGTGCGGCATCGGGCGGCCAGGTGGATGCGGCTAACCTGATCAAACCGTTGCTCTCCAGCGGTAAAATCCGTGTGATAGGCTCCACAACCTATCAGGAATTCAGCAATATCTTTGAAAAGGACCGCGCGCTAGCACGCCGTTTCCAGAAAATCGATATCACTGAGCCGTCGGTTGAAGAGACCGTGCAGATCATCAACGGTCTGAAGCCGAAATACGAAGCGCACCATGACGTTCGCTACACCGCCAAAGCGGTGCGTGCAGCGGTCGAACTGGCGGTGAAATACATTAACGATCGTCATCTGCCGGACAAAGCGATTGACGTGATCGATGAGGCGGGCGCGCGGGCACGTCTGATGCCGGTCAGCAAGCGCAAGAAAACCGTCAACGTGGCGGATATCGAGTCCGTCGTGGCCCGCATTGCGCGGATCCCGGAGAAGAGCGTTTCGCAGAGCGATCGCGATACGCTGAAAAACCTGGGCAACCGTCTGAAAATGCTGGTATTCGGACAGGATAAAGCCATTGAGGCGCTGACTGAAGCGATCAAAATGAGCCGTGCTGGTCTGGGACACGAGCATAAACCTGTCGGTTCGTTCCTGTTTGCCGGACCGACTGGCGTTGGTAAGACCGAAGTCACGGTGCAGTTGTCCAAAGCGCTGGGTATTGAGCTGCTGCGTTTTGATATGTCCGAGTATATGGAACGTCACACCGTCAGCCGCCTGATTGGTGCGCCTCCGGGATATGTCGGTTTCGACCAGGGCGGTTTGCTGACGGATGCTGTCATTAAGCATCCGCATGCGGTACTGCTGCTGGATGAAATCGAAAAAGCGCATCCGGACGTCTTTAACCTGCTGCTGCAGGTGATGGATAACGGTACGCTGACCGACAATAACGGGCGTAAAGCGGATTTCCGCAACGTGGTGCTGGTCATGACCACTAACGCCGGCGTGCGTGAAACCGAGCGTAAATCGATTGGGCTGATTCATCAGGACAACAGTACTGATGCGATGGGCGAAATCAAAAAAGTGTTTACGCCGGAATTCCGTAACCGTCTCGACAACATTATCTGGTTCGATCATCTCTCTACTGAGGTGATTCATCAGGTTGTTGATAAGTTTATCGTCGAACTTCAGGTTCAGTTGGATCAGAAAGGTGTCTCTCTGGAAGTGAGTCAGGAAGCCCGCGACTGGCTGGCTGAGAAGGGCTATGACCGCGCAATGGGCGCACGCCCGATGACGCGCGTTGTCCAGGATAACCTGAAAAAACCATTGGCTAACGAACTGCTGTTCGGCTCGCTTGTGGATGGCGGTCAGGTGACCGTTGCGCTGGATAAAGAGAAAAATGAGCTGACTTATGGTTTCCAGAGTGCGCAAAAGCACAAGCCAGAAGCAGCACATTGATATCTAATCACCTAATCAACCGGGCGTAATGCCCGGTTTTTTTTCGCCTGAAAGTCGTGATTTGAATAGGGGGGTAAACGGCAGGCAAAAAATAAGCCTGCGTAAGGGAGATTACGCAGGCTAAGGAGGTGGTTCCTGGTACAGCTAGCATTTATGGGTTATGTTTTTCAGCGGATGGGATAATACCCTTAATGAACGAAGCGGTATGTGATCGATTTCTAAGAATCTTCCGAACGCTGAAAAATAACCGTAATTAACTACTTAGCATGTGGGTTGCGCGTGGACTCACCGGTAAAATTACGCATCAACAATGCATAATTCAGATCGATATCCTCCGGTACAGGCATCCACACGGTGTAACCATCGCCCGGCGCAACCGGCATCGCTTCGCCTTTCGCGTTTTCCATCTGTTCGAGGGTAAAGTTGATGTTGCCCTGTGGGGTCATCAGCTCCAGGCTGTCGCCGACGGTGAATTTATTTTTCACCAGCACAGCCGCCAGTTCACCTTTACGTTCGCCAGTGAATTCGCCGACAAACTGCTGACGCTCGGAAACAGAGAAGCCGTATTCGTAGTTCTGATAGTCGTCATGCGTATGGCGGCGCAGGAACCCCTCGGTGTAACCGCGATGCGCCAGACCTTCCAGCGTTTCCAGCAGTTGCGGGTCGAACGGTTTCCCGGCAGCGGCATCATCAATGGCCTTGCGATAAACCTGCGCGGTACGTGCACAGTAATAGTATGATTTAGTACGGCCTTCAATTTTCAGCGAATGCACGCCCATCTGAGTCAGGCGCTCAACGTGGGCAATGGCACGCAAATCCTTCGAGTTCATGATGTAAGTGCCGTGTTCGTCTTCAAACGCGGTCATGTACTCACCCGGACGCTGGGCTTCTTCGATCATAAAGACTTTGTCAGTTGGCGCGCCAATACCCAGCGTCGGCTCAACATTTTGTACCGGGATAGGCTCATACTTATGCACGATATTGCCCACCACGTCTTCTTTGCCTTCCTGCACGTTGTATTCCCAGCGGCAGGCATTGGTACAGGTACCCTGATTTGGGTCACGCTTGTTGATGTAGCCAGAGAGCAGGCAGCGGCCGGAGTAAGCCATGCACAGCGCGCCGTGAACAAAGATCTCAATTTCCATATCCGGCACCTGGGTGCGGATCTCTTCAATTTCTTCCAACGACAGTTCGCGGGACAGGATCACACGGGTCAATCCCATCTGCTTCCAGAATTTCACCGTCGCCCAGTTTACGGCGTTAGCCTGTACTGAAAGGTGAATGTCCATGTCAGGGAAGTTTTCGCGCACCAGCATAATCAGACCGGGGTCGGACATGATCAGTGCATCCGGTCCCATTTCCACCACCGGTTTCAGGTCACGAATGAAGGTCTTCAGCTTGGCGTTATGCGGGGCAATATTAACCACCACATAGAATTTTTTACCCAGTTCATGGGCTTCATTAATGCCTAGCTGCAGGTTTTCGTGATTGAATTCGTTGTTGCGTACGCGCAGTGAGTAACGCGGTTGGCCCGCATATACAGCGTCTGCGCCATAGGCGAAAGCGTAACGCATGTTTTTCAGCGTTCCCGCCGGGGAAAGGAGTTCCGGTTTAAACATAATTATCTCGTTCTGATGACAGGTCAGACTCGCCTCACTCAATGAGGCGGTTAGGGGAGTGCCCCCATATTAAGGGCGGGCATTGTAGCGCTGTGGGGAAGACAGGTAAAGAAAAACGCCGGGCGACAGCGTGGCGTTACCCGGCTGAGCGAGTCATTATCAGGTTTTATCTTTTATCGTCTGAGTTACACCATTGGTCTTAACTGAAGCAATACCGGTCTCGCGCGACTGTTCATTCGCATACAGTTGACTGCTACCAATAATCTGGTGGTTTGCTGCTTTCAGATTGAAATGCAATTTGCCATTAGCTGCCGTTTTTTTCTCGTAACGCTCGGCCAGAGGGCTGTTAGCCTGGACAGATGCGATCCCTTTTTCTGCCGCCCCTTTTGTCGTGTAAAGCTCACTGGTAAGGATAGTTTCCCCGTTTCCAGCCTTAAGAACAAAGCGGTACTGATCATCGCTACTCTTGCTTAATTCAAACCAACCAGCCATATGAACTCCTTGATTAAAGTTTTATATCAAACAGTTATTGACGACAGTGTTGCCACAAAGAGTATGAGCGATATTTGGAGAGTTGCTAGTCAACAGGACTCCACGAAGCCGCGGAGTCCTGCAGGACGGGAGTGTTTACGCAATTCGACAGGCGTCGGCTTCCCAGCGATACCCTACGCCATAGACCGCGCGGATAAACGACTGCTCCGCATCCAGCGATTCCAGCTTGCGTCGCAGGTTCTTGATATGGCTGTCGATGGTTCGGTCGGTAACGACACGGTAATCGTCATAGAGATGATTGAGCAACTGTTCACGGGAGAACACTTTTCCCGGTTCATGCGACAACGTTTTGAGTAAGCGAAATTCAGCAGGCGTTAAGTCGAGCATTTTCCCACGCCAGGACGCCTGAAAACGACCTTCATCGACGATCAACGGGCTGTCAGCATCCATCTGTTGCAGTTCGCGCTGCGGCTTGCAACGGCGCAGAATCGTCTTCACGCGAGCAACAACTTCACGCGGGCTGTAGGGTTTGCAAATATAATCATCCGCACCGATCTCCAGCCCCAGCAGGCGATCAATTTCTTCTATCTTGGCGGTTACCATCATGATGGGGACTTCAGAGAATCGGCGGATTTCCCGGCACAGAGTCAGGCCGTCGGTACCAGGCAGCATCAGATCCAACAAGATCAGATCGGGCGGCGTCTGACGCACGTAAGGAAGAACCAGATCGCCGTGGCTGATGAGCGTAGGAGCGTAGCTTGCCGCGCGCAGATAGTCGATAAGCAGTTGCCCCAGCTTGGGCTCGTCTTCCACGATCAGAATACGCGGCGTGTTTTCATCAATGGGTAGCTCAGTCATACATCTCTCTGTAAATCGCGTTCCAGCGGTAATGTTACTGTAATGCTCACCCCGCCAAAAGGCGAATGGGCGGCGCGGATCAGACCATTATGCGCCTGTACGATATTGACGCAAATTGCCAGCCCCAGCCCGGAACCACCGCTGGCACGGTTACGCGAGCCTTCGGTGCGATAAAATCGTTCAAACAGCTTCTGTAACTGGTCGTCACTTACGCCGGGAGCGGAATCAGCGAAGGTTAATAAAACCATACGCTCGCGTTGTTCGGCGCTGATGTGCAGCCCACCGCCGCTGTCGGTGTAGCGCAGACTGTTTTCCAGCAGATTGTTGAACAACTGCATCAGACGATCCCTGTCGCCAAATACCGTCATGCTGTCCGGGAGTGAAAGTTGTATCGTCAGTCCACGGCTGGCAAAGCGTTCACGAAATGCGCCACTTGCCACTTCCAACAGCGGGATGAGATCCAGCGATGTTTTCTGGTAGGCCAGCGCGCCTTCATCGGACATGGAGAGCTGATGCAGATCGTCCACCAGCTTGGTGAGCGTACCCACTTCAGCTTGCAAAGAGGCAACGGAGTCAGGGGTGAACTGGCGTACGCCATCCTGAATGGCCTCCAGTTCACCGCGCAACACCGCTAACGGCGTACGCAGTTCGTGAGAAATATCGGCCATAAAGTCACGACGCATCTGCTGGTTTTTTTCCAGCGTACTGGCAAGCTGGTTGAAGTCCTGCGCCAGCTTGCCCAGCTCATCCGTACTGGTCGGCGCAACGCGAGTGGTGAAATCGCCAGCCGCCAGTTTGTGCGTGCCTTCCACTAACCGCTTGACCGGGGCCAGCAGGCTGCGCGCCAGCGTAAACGTTGCCAGCGCAGCCAGGATCGTGGAAAGCGCGACGATGAGCCAACTGGAACGTCTTTGCTGCATGTCGAAATTGATATCCGTATTGCGCGTTAAGCGTTCCACGGGAGAGGCAATCACGGCACCGACTTCGCTACCGTTGACGCGGATCGGATGGCGCATACCGTCACGGGGGACCGGAGCACGCGGACCGACCAGCACGCGGGCATTTTGGTCGACAACCCAAAACTGCGTACGCCAGCCGTGCGGCGGCATGCCGGGGCCGGGTTTATCATCGTCGTTGTCGTGTTCAAAAGAGCGCAGGATCTGAAAAACAAACCGATCGTTATTGCGTAAGAATCGCCAGTTGCCGTGCTGTTCATACTGTTCGCTTAATGCGTCGCTGAGCATTTGCAGCCGCTGTTCGTTACCGTGCTTGATATAGTCAATAAAACCGCGTTCGAAGCTTATGCGTACGGCCCAGTGCATGCTGATCAGCAATACGATGCAGGTGGCGAAAATCGCCAGAAACAGTTTGCCGGTGATACCGGGCCGCCAGAACTTCATCAGGTGCTCCTTTTGCGCCGTGAAATCACCGCGTTGGTTTGCGTGTCGTTCGGCACGCGGGCAAAAATAATGGCGGGCAGCGCGATAATGAATGCGATGCACAGCCAGGTATACATAAAGACGGTATGCGTACTTCCGCTGTCGATGACGCTATGCTGCTGACCGAACATACCTAGCAGCAGTCCCGCGATGGTCACCCCGATACTCATCGACAGCTGCATGATCATTGACAGCAGGCTGTTACCACTGCTGGCGAGATCGTCAGGCAGGTCTTTTAACGTCAGGGTGTTCATGGATGAAAAGCGCGTTGAGTTGACCATTCCCTGTAAGAACAGTACGAAGGGCAGGGCGTAATACCAGCCGAGCAGCGCGGTGGTCATCAGCAGCAGACTGACTAGCGACAGGCCAAGCGTTGTAGCGACCAGTACGCGACGGTAGCCAAAGCGGTTAACGACCTGCACCACGATGCGCTTCATGCCCATACTGCCGAGCACCATCGGGATCATCATCAGCCCGGCATGAAAGGGGGAAAAACCGAGGCCTATTTGTAAAAACACCGGCGTCATAAACGGCAGCATACCGCTACCGATGCGTCCGGCAAAACTGCCGAAAAGACCCAGCGAGAAGGTCGGTGTGCGAAACAGATTCAGGCTGAACAGCGCGCGTGGATTACGATGGGCGTGTTTCAGATACAGCGCAATAGCCAGCACTCCGCAGATAACCAACGCTGCCAGCGAGATACTGGAGATGCCGGTTCCTTTACTGCCATCAAGCGCCAGCGTCAGTACCGCCATGCCGACTGCCAGCATCGCAAATCCGGAGAGATCGAAGCGTCGGGTTTGCATGGTGTAGTTGGGCATCAGCATTAACGTCGCTATCGCGCCGACAATGCCAACCGGAATGTTAATCAAAAATATCCAGTGCCAGGAGGCGTACTCAACCAGAATACCGCCTAATGCCGGTCCCAGTAGCGGGCCAATCTGACCGGGCAATGTGACAAACGTCATCGCCGCCATATATTGCTCACGTGGAACGATTTTCATCACCGTTAGCCTGCCGACCGGCACCATCATCGCACCGCCAACGCCTTGTAAGACGCGCGCCATCACCAGCTCGTTGAGTGTGCTGGACCCGGCGCAAAACAGCGAGCCAAGCGTAAACAGGATGATGGCGGTGAAGAAGATATTACGCACGCCAACTTTGTCCGCCAGCCATCCGCTGGCGGGCAGCATCACGGCAACGGTTAAAACATATGACACAATGACCATATGCATGTGTAACGGGCTTTCCCCGAGGCTTGCCGCCATCGAGGGAAGCGCAGTATTCACGATGGTGGTATCCAGCGACTGCATAAAAAAGCCGAATGCCACAATCCAAAGTTGCCAGCGGGTGCTGTCGGGAAGTTCTGTCATAACTCTGCTACCGGTTTGCTGTTTTTACGCGAAAAACGCAGACGGTCGAAAAAGAGATAGACCACGGGCGTGGTGTACAGCGTCAGGAGTTGACTCACGACCAGCCCGCCGACAATGGTTATCCCCAAAGGTTGACGTAGTTCGGAGCCATCCCCGGCGGATAACACCAGCGGCAGCGCGCCAAACAACGCCGCCAGCGTGGTCATCATGATTGGGCGAAAGCGCAGCAGGCAGGCCTGGAAAATGGCTTCTTCTGGCTGCAGCTTGCCATTTCTCTGCGCTTCCAGCGCAAAATCGACCATCATGATGGCATTTTTCTTCACAATGCCAATTAATAGCATTATCCCTATCAGGGCGATTAGGCTGAACGGGGCATTGAACAGCTCCAGCGCCAGCAAAGCCCCGACGCCAGCTGAAGGTAGCGTGGAGAGAATGGTCAGGGGATGGACATAGCTTTCATACAGCATCCCCAGAACGATGTAGACTGTGGCAATGGCGGCGATAATCAGGATCACCTGTGAGTTCATGGTGTCCTGAAATACCTGTGCCGTGCCGGCAAAGCTACCGCGAACCGTGGAGGGGACGCCGAGCTGGGTCATGGTTCTGTTGATAGCCTCTGTCGCCTCTGACAGTGAAGAACCTGTTGGCAGGTTAAACGACACGGTTGAGGCAGCGGACAAGCCCTGATGGTTTACCGACAGCGGGGCATTCGCCGGTTGCCATTTGGCAAAGTACGATAGCGGGATTGCCTTACCGTCATTGTTGATGACGAACATTTTATCCAGCGCGCTGATGTCCTGGGTGTAACGTCGATCGACCTCCATCACCACTTTGTACTGGTTCATCGGTTGATAAATAGTTGAAATTTGCCGTTGTCCAAAAGCGTTGTTCAACAGGCTGTTAGCGGCTGCAACGTCGATCCCCAGACGAGACATGGTGTCGCGATCGTAGACCAGGTTCATTTCCGCGCCATTGTCCTGCTGATCTGAGTTGACATCCGCCAGTTGGGGCAGGGCGGCAAGCGCTTTACGGATCTTCGGTTCCCACTCGCGCAGCGCCGCCAGATCGTCGGAAAGCAATGTGTATTGATAGCTGGCATTGGCCTGGCGGCCGCCGACGCGAATATCCTGCACCGCCATCAGAAACAGATTCGCGCCAGGCTCTTTTGCAAGCGCGACGCGCAGGCGGTCGATCACCTGCTGAGCGGTTTCACCGCGCTCATCGCGTGGCTTGAGGGTGATAAACATCATCCCGCTGTTAACCCGGGAACCGCCGGTAAAACCGGTGACGTTATTCACCGCCGGGTCGTCGCGGATGATCTTCATAAAGTCCTGCAGTTTGCCGCGCATCGCCTGGAAAGAGATGCTCTGGTCGGCCTGAATCCCCCCCATCAACACGCCCGTATCCTGCTCCGGGAAGAAGGTTTTGGGGATGGAAATATAAAGCCAGATATTCAGCGCAATGGTGCCAAGTAACACCACGCCTACCAGTCGCGTATGGCGCAGCACCCATTTAAGCGAAGTGCCGTAACTCTGTTGCAGTGCCACCAGCACACGACCAAAACCTCGTTTACGAGACTGTTCACGCGGGGCGCTGGATTTGAGCATCCAGCCACACATCATTGGCGTTAATGTCAGCGACACCAGCAGCGAGATACCGATAGCAACTGACAGCGTGACGGCAAATTCGCGCAGCAAGCGCCCAGGCAATCCGCCCATTAATAGCAGCGGGAGGAACACCGCTACCAGCGACAGGCTCATTGAGAGCACCGTGAATCCCACTTCGCGCGTACCCTGTAGCGCCGCCTGCAGTGGCTTCATTCCCGCTTCCAGGTGGCGGGCAATATTTTCCAGCACCACGATCGCGTCATCAACGACAAATCCCGTGGCAATGGTCAACGCCATTAATGACAGGTTGTTCAGGCTGAACCCGCACAGATACATGGCGGCAAAGGTACCGATCAGCGAGACCGGAACCGCTACCGCAGGGATCAGGGTCGCGCGCCCGGAGCGCAGGAAAACAAAGACCACCAGAATAACCAGCGCAACGGAGATAATCAGCGTCTGTTCGACTTCCTCCAGCGAGGCGCGAATGGTCGGTGAACGGTCCTGGGCAATTTGCAGATCGATGGCGGCCGGTACCAGCGTTTGTAACTCCGGTAATTTGGCCCGAATGCTGTCTACCGTCTGAATAATATTGGCTTCTGGCAGCTTGCGGATCATCAGCAGGATAGCCGGTTTTGCGTTGGTCATCCCCGCGTTACGTACGTCCTGCACCGAGTCGCTCACAGACGCAACATCGCCCAGCCGCACCGCAGCGCCGTTATTGTAGTGGATGATAATCGGCTGGTACTCGGCGGCGGTTTTCAGCTCATCGTTGGTTTGTACCTGCCAGCGGTGGGTATCATTCTCGATAGCTCCCTGCGGCTTACGCACATTGGCGTTAGCAATCGCGCTACGCACGTCGTCCAGCGACACGCCCTGATTAAACAGCGCTTGCGGATTAAGCCCTACGCGCACGGCAGGCAGAGAGCTGCCCCCAACGTCGACGTCACCCACGCCGTCGATTTGCGCGATGGTCTGTGCTAATTGGGTTGATGCGAAATCGTACAGTTCACCCTGCGAGTAAGTGTCCGACGTGAGCGTCAGGATCATGATTGGCGCATCGGAAGGGTTGGCTTTGCGGTACGTGGGGCGGCTTGGCATACCGCTGGGTAGCAGGCTTTGCGCTGCGTTAATCGCGGCCTGAACATCCCGCGCCGCACCATTGATGTCACGGTCGAATTTGAATTCAAGAATAATGCGCGTACTGCCAAGGGAACTGCTCGAGGTCATTTCGTTCACGCCCGCGATGCGCCCCAGTGAGCGCTCCAGCGGGGTGGCTACCGAAGACGCCATCGTTTCAGGGGAAGCGCCCGGTAATGATGCGCTGACCATGATCACCGGGAAATCCACCTGCGGCAGCGGAGCTACCGGCAGCAGACGAAAGCCCAGTATCCCGCACAGGGTGATGGCCACCGAAATGAGAATGGTCGCCACCGGACGATGAATGAAAAGCGCGAAAAATTTCATCTACGCTTCCTCTTCCTGACGCGGGAAGCGGCTTTTCACGTACAGCGACAGACGGTCAAACAGCAGATAAATCACCGGGGTGGTAAACAGGGTTAATACCTGGCTTACCAGCAGACCGCCGACCATACCAATTCCTAATGGACGACGTAATTCGGCCCCCACGCCGGTACTTAACATCAGCGGCAACGCGCCGAGCAGTGCCGCCAGCGTAGTCATCAGAATCGGGCGAAAACGCAGCAGACAGGCCTGGAAAATAGCGTCGCGTGGGGTCATGCCCTGTTCGCGCTCCGCGGCAAGGGCGAAGTCGATCATCATGATGGCGTTTTTCTTGACGATACCGATAAGCAAAATAATGCCGATAATCGCGATGACGTCCAGTTCACTGCCGGCAATCATTAACGCCAGGAGGGCGCCGACGCCCGCCGTGGGTAGCGTGGAGAGAATGGTAATCGGGTGAATAAAGCTCTCATACAGCACGCCGAGGACGATATACATCGCGACAACCGCAGCCACAATCAACCAGATGGTATTACCCAGTGCGGCCTGGAAAGCGAGCGTACTGCCCTGGAACTGGGTGGTAATATTTGCTGGCAGATTGAGCGTTTTTTCGGCATCCAGAATTGCCTGCACCGCATCGCCCAGCGAATGACCGTCCGGTACGTTGAACGAGATGGTGGTGACCGGGAACTGATCGAGGTGGTTAATCGACAGCGGAGCGAAACGCTGTTCAATGCTGGCGATTGCGCTGAGCGGAACCTCGCCGCCGTCGCTGCTGGTCAGACGGATAGTGTCCAGTGCAGCAAGCCCCGGCGTACTATTGGTGTCATGTTCCAACACGACGCGATACTGGTTGGCCTGGGTGTAGATGGTTGAAATCAGTCGCTGGCCGAAGGCGTTGTACAGGGCGTTATCGACATCCGCCATGCTGATGCCTAAACGGCTGGCGCTATCGCGATTGACGTTCACATACGCCACCAGCCCTTTGTCCTGCCAGTCGCTACTGACATCGGACAGTTGCGGTAGCTGGTGAAGTTTTTCTAACAGCTGTGGAACCCAGGTGCTGAGGGCGTCAAGGGACGTTGCTTGCAGCGTAAACTGATATTGCGTCCGGCTGACCTGGGTATCAATCGTCAGGTCCTGGGTGGGCTGAAGATAGAGATCAACGCCGGGTACTCTGTCAACCGCGTCCTGTAGGCGTGCGATCACTTTCTGCACGCGATCGTCGCGATCGTCCAGCGGCTTAAGGTTGATTTGCAGACGCGCGCTGTTCAATGCCGGATTAGTACCATCCACGCCGACAAAAGCTGTCAGGCTCTCGACCGCCGGATCTTGAAGGATGACATCGGAAACCTGGCGCTGGCGCTGGGCCATGCTGGCAAATGAACTGGACTGCGGCGCCTGCAGCGTACCCTGGATGATGCCGTTGTCCTGGATTGGGAAGAACCCTTTGGGGATAAAGACCCATAACATAACGCTCAGTGCCAGCGTGCCGAACGCCACGCCCAGCGTGAGCCACGGATGGTTCAGCACTTTTGCCAGCCAGTGACCGTACCCGGCAATGACGCGATCGAACATACGCTCCGAGGCGCGGGAGAAGCGGTTTTGCTTACGCAACGAGGCCTGATTAAGCATGCGCGCGCACATCATCGGCGTGAGGGTGAGCGAGACGACGGCGGAAATCAGAATTGCCACGGCCAGCGTAACGGCAAACTCGCGGAATAATCGGCCAACGATATCACCCATAAACAACAGCGGGATCAGCACGGCAATTAGCGAAAATGTCAGAGAGATGATGGTAAAACCAATCTCACCAGCCCCCTTCAGGGCGGCAGTCAGCGGTTTTTCGCCTTTTTCGATATAGCGAGAAATATTCTCGATAACCACGATAGCGTCATCCACTACGAATCCTGTCGCGATGGTTAGCGCCATTAGGGTCAGGTTATTGATGGAGAAATCAAGAAATACCATCACCGCGAAGGTGCCGATGAGCGACAGCGGAACGGCGACCGCAGGAATAATCGTCGCCGGAATATTGCGCAGGAACAGGTAGATGATCATCACCACCAGCGCAATCGCCAGCATTAGCTCAAACTGGGTGTCTGCAACGGACGCACGAATATTGGTCGTACGATCCGAAAGCACGCTGACCTTAACTGATTTGGGCAGGCTTTCGGTGAGCTGCGGCAGCATTTGACGGATACTGTCTGCCGTGGAGATGATGTTCGCCCCAGGCTGGCGCTGAACATTCATTACAATGGCTTGTTGCTTATTGGCCCATGCACCCAGCCAGCTATTTTCTGCCCCTTGTTCGACGGTGGCGACATCGCCCAGACGAACCGGCGCACCGTTTTTATAGGCCACGATGAGCTGGCGATATTCGTCTGCGGACTGCATCTGGTCGTTGGCGGAAAGGGTGACAGCACGCGTTGGGCCATCAAGACTCCCTTTTGCCGAATTGACGTTAGCCCCGGTAATGGCTGTACGGATGGTTTCGCTGGTCAGACCGAGTGCGGCAATAGCCTGTGCGTTAAGCTTCACGCGGACCGCCGGTCGTTGCCCGCCGGAAAGTGTTACCAGACCGACACCGGAAACCTGAGAGATTTTCTGCGCGACGCGGGTTTCGACCATATCTTCCACCTGCGTCATCGGCATGGCGCTGGACGTGACCGCCAGCGTCATGATCGGTGGATCTGCCGGGTTTACCTTGCTGTAGACCGGCGGATTGGGCAGATCGCCCGGTAATAAATTGGTGGCGGCGTTAATCGCAGCCTGAACTTCCTGCTCGGCAACATCCAGCGGGAGTGTCAGTTGAAACTGCAACGTGACGACCGATGCGCCGCCGGAACTTTGCGAGGACATCTGTTTTAAGCCGGACATCTGTCCGAACTGACGCTCAAGCGGCGCGGTTACCGCCGAGGTCATGACGTCCGGGCTGGCGCCCGGGTACAGCGTAACGACCTGAATCGTGGGGTAATCGACTTCCGGTAAGGCGGCGATCGGCAGGAAACGATAACCGATAATACCGGCAAGCAAAATCGCGACCATCAGCAGCGTGGTGGCGACAGGTCGCAGAATAAACAGGCGTGATGGCCCGCCTGTGTTGTGCGGAGGTAACACCTGCATCAGGAGTTAGCTCCTTTTTTGCCGTATCCGCGGGGCGCAGTTTTCTCATCCTGAGCAGAGGCGTCATGCGCCTCTACGACTTCTACTTTTGCGCCTTCCGTCAGGCGGTCAATACCGTCGGTTACGACCCGATCGCCTGCGGACAACCCGGCGGCGATCACTACTTTTTGGCTATCCTGAATACCTGGTTTAACCAGATGTTTGCTCACTTTATTCTCGCTGTTCAGCACCCAGACAAAATGGCCCTCATTGCCCATCTGCAGGGCGGCCGTTGGGATCACCACGGCATTTTGTTCCGTGTCGACCAGCATGCGGGCGTTAACGAACTGGTTAGGGAATAAAGCATCATCCTGATTGTTAAAACGGGCTTTAACTTTGATGGTTCCGGTCGTGGCATCAATCTGATTGTCGAGACTGAGCAGGACGCCTTCGCTCAGTTTTTGCGAATTGGTTCGGTCCCAGGCTTCGACCTTTAACGGAGACCCCGATTTTTGCGCCCGCAACACGGTGGCAATGTCGTTTTCAGGCAAGGTGAATATCAGGTCGATAGGATGGGTTTGCGTAATGACGACGATTCCGGTGGTATCGCCGCTGGAAATTTGGTTACCGACGTCGACCTGCTTCAGACCGACACGCCCCTCTACAGGCGCGGTTATCCGGCTCCAGTCAAGCTGCAATTGGGCGCTGGCGACGCTGGCTTCATCGGCTTTGATTGTCCCTAACGTTTCATTTACCAGCGCCTGCTGGGCATCCAGCTCCTGGCGGGAGACCAGATTAGTTTTCACCAACTGTTGATAGCGGGCAAGGTCGCGACGGGCATTTGCCAGCGTGGCTTTATCTTTTGCCAGTTGGCCCTGCGCCTGAGCCAGAGCAACTTTGAACTGGCTGGGATCTATCTCTGCCAGCAGGTCGCCGGCTTTTACCTGCTGTCCTTCCTCGAAGTGTAAGGCAATGAGCTGACCATCCACCCGGCTACGTACCGTGGCGGTATTTGCGGCAGTAATGGTACCCAGTCCTGTCAGGTAACGCGGAACGGCTTCCATGGCGGCGGTGGCAGCCTGAACGGGAGCCAACGGCCCGGAGCGCATTCCACGCCGTCCCGAACCTGGCGTGTGCTGCGCTGGTTTGGTAGCGCCCGGTGCGTTTTCCTGGGCGTCGTTACGGCTTTGCCAGAACCAGATGGCGGCGACGGTGGCCACAACGATCGCGATTGCTATCACCCAGCGGGATTTTTTACTGCCTTTCATTGTTATAAGTTTCTCATCCTGAAACGATTCGCGGAATGATACTAGTTTAGCCAGCGAACAAGGGAGAAAAATGGAGGAATTATGAAACACTGTCGGGATTCGTCTGAATGCTAATGCGGCTTTGCGAAGCGTTACGCAACAATCGGTGGTGAAGATAGCGAATACGTGATTGTGCGTTAGCGTGCTGATAAGGCAAAAAGGAGGAGAGCCAGAGATTTCAGCGGGACGCTGGAACGGGAAAGGCCCTCCCGAGGAAGGGGCCAAAATAAGGAAAGGGTTATGATGAAGCAGGTCATCATACTGGTGATACTCTTAGTGATTAGCTTACCGGCTTACTAAGACACCAGGGGGTGGGGAAGCCCTCCCTAACCCTCACTCCTGAAAATAAGCCACAGCAATGGTGATGTCAATACGCGTACTTTTCAGCATGCGAGCCGCTTAGCGGAAAACAACGTCAGCCCAGCGGGCCAGTCCGGCAGTAACGGAACCGAAATCATCGCCCCCCGCGATCGGAATCCCGGGAAGTTGCTGGGCGAGGGCTTTTTTAATCAGCGGCGAACGCGCGCTACCGCCGGTCAGGTAAATCACGTCCGGTTTTTCCTGCGCGTTTTCCAGCGCCAGTTGAACCTGCTCCAGAATGCGCGCCAGGGGCTGATTGAGCGCAGCTTCCAGCCCGTGTTGACTGATATCGGTTGCCAGCGTGTCGCTGATAAACGGTATCGCCGCCGTCACAATGGTCTGATCGGAAAGCGCGATTTTGCTCTCTTCTGCGCTACGCACCAGGCGATAGCTCAGACGCTCGCGCCAGACTTTAAGCAGTAGGGCGACTTTATCGGCTTCTTTCGCGTCGCGGACAAGATCGTTGAGCAAGCGACCGTTGGCGCTACTGTAGAAGTCACTTTGCGCGGGAACATCGTTGATCGCGACCGCGTTCCACCAGGGCAGAATAGGTAAGGCGATCCCTTTTTCCGTTTCTCCCCCCATACCGAGCAGCGGCATCAGATGTTTAAACGCCAGAGCAATATCCAGATCGTTCCCGCCAACGCGGCAGCCGCTGTGCCCCAGCAGGCTGTTTTCGCGATCGGCGCGCTGGTGCCATTGCGGCCCCATCAGCAGCAGTGAACAGTCGGTTGTACCCCCGCCAATATCCACCACCAGCACGCGTTTTTCTTCCTGCAGCGTGGCTTCGTAATCCAGACCAGCCGCTACCGGCTCGTACTGGAAGACGACATCCTGAAAACCGGCGCGTTTAGCCGCACGTTCAAGAATACCCTGCGCCTGGGCGTTGGCGTCATCGCCCCCTAACCCCTGGAAGTTGATGGGACGACCAATAACGGCCTGGGTGATGGCTTCCGGCAACTGATTTTGTGCCTGGTTGCGTATGTGCAGCATCATCGCGCAGACCAGATCTTCAAACAGCGCAACCTGCTGCGGCTTCAGACCGCTGGCACCCAAAAATGATTTTGGCGATTTAACGAAATACACCTCTTCCGGGTCTTCAATATATTGACCCAGCGATGCCAGACCGAACTGCACGCTGTTGGCGTTAACGTCGATGTCTTCTTCGCGGTTATAGCGCATCGCGCGGCGAAGCAGCGCCTGCGTTTCGTCGTCCGTGGTTGGGATGTCGTGATGGCGATACAGCCACTCGCTGACCGCTTCGCGCGTTGGCGCGCACAGCATTGAAGGCAGAAGCGTGCTGTTATTTTCCATTTTGAGCAGGTGAGGCTGCCCGTCACGCATAACGGCCACTGAACAGTTTGCCGTACCGTAGTCAAAACCAATAAACACCGTAAAAATCCCCATGCCAGTGAAGAAGGGGCGTGACTTTAACGAAATGTTGACGCTCCGACAACTGGAATATGAAAGCAAGGCGCATCGATTGAATACCGTTTATGCTGTAGGTTTGCATAAAAAGGAAAACTGAATGTTCACGCTGAGCTGGCAACCGCCTTATGACTGGCCCTGGATGCTGGGATTTCTTGCCGCCCGTGCGGTTGACGGTGTCGAAACGGTGGAGGAACTGAGTTATACCAGAAGCCTGTCCGTAGGGGAGCATCGGGGTCTGGTGCGCGTCGTACCGGATTTGCACGCCAATGTGCTACACGTGACGTTAAGTTCGGGATTACAACCCGCCGCCCCCGAGTGCCTGGCGAAAATAACCCGTTTGTTTGATCTTACTTGTTGCCCGCAGCAAATTGTCAGCGCGCTGGGAAGCCTTGGTGCGGCGCGTCCGGGACTGCGCCTGCCGGGATGTGTCGATGCTTTTGAGCAAGGGGTACGGGCGATTTTAGGGCAGTTAGTCAGCGTGGCTATGGCGGCAAAACTGACGGCGAAAGTCGCCCATGCTTATGGCGACACGCTGGAGGATGCCCCAGGGTATGTTTCTTTTCCCACGCCTGAAGCGCTTGCTGACGCCGAACCGCTGCACCTGAAAACGTTAGGGATGCCGCTCAAACGCGCTGAAGCGTTGATTCACCTGGCGCGTGCAACGCTTGAAGGAACGCTTGCGACAGTAGCGCCTGACGATATTGAGCAAGGCGTTAAGCAACTACAAACGTTTCCCGGAATAGGGCGCTGGACCGCCAACTATTTTGCGCTGCGTGGTTGGCAGGCGAAGGATGTTTTTTTGCCGGATGATTATCTGATTAAACAGCGTTTTCCCGGCATGACGCCAGCCCAGATCCGGCGGTATGCAGAGCGTTGGAAACCCTGGCGCTCCTATGCACTCTTGCATATCTGGTACACGGATGGCTGGCAGCCGTCAGTTGATGGCGAAATTACTGGTATTCAGTAGCAGATCCAGCGGTTGGGCGTTGGCAATAATGTCGCCATAAATCATGTCAATACCGATGCCAGAAAGCGCATCCATGATAAGCGGCAACTGCACCGGACCGGCGATGCTTTTAATGTCCAGACGCTGGGCATGGCCCTGGATAATGGACACCCACATCTCGTCAATCAGGTCTCCGTGAGCGCTGGCGCTTAGCTCGCTGTCAAGCAACAGGTAATCGACAATGCGGTATTTCAGATTGTCAAAAAGCTCTAAATCACGACCGACCTGACTTAACACAATTCGACAACCGAACTGACGTAGCCGATGCAGGGCGGATATCGCCTGCGTTGGATTCGTTTTGATGACGCTGGCCGGAACGGTCAGGTGCAGCAGCCGCGGCGGTAACGGACTATGTTGCAATTGTTCCAGCAGCTCATCAACAAGTTCTGAATTGAGCAGCCCGGCGGCGGAAAGGGGGAGCGCAACACTGAGGCCCTTGCTGGCGACTGCCGGGGCCGCATTCTGGAAGAATTCGCTGAATACCCGACGGTCGAGCGCTTGATTCAATGTGGGATCGACCAGCCCGGTACGGAATGTCTGCTCTTCAATCACTTCGCCTTCAGCGGTCCCTAAGCGTAGCGATATAAGCCAGAAGCTAAACGTCTCAGGTATACGTGGAGAAGCCACGCCTCTGGCGATCATCAGCATCGGGCTGTGCGTAATGGTATGCTTTTGTTCGTCCAATGACAGTTGGCTACGCGCGGCATGCGCCTGGCTTTGCTGGGGTTCATAGACGCAGACACGCCCACGTCCGCTGTTTTTCGCCGCGTAGCAGGCGATATCCGCCTGAGACATGACGTCAGTCGCGATATGGTTTTTGTCATCAATCAGCGTAATTCCCGCACTGGCGCCAATGCGGTGCAAGCGGCCATCCCACATGAAGTGGTAATCGTTAATAGCACTGATGATGCGACCTGAGATGAAGCGGGCGCTTTCGATATTACAATCCGGCAGCAACAGACCAAACTCGTCGCCGCCAAGGCGCGCCAGCATATCGCTGGACCGCAGCATGCTTAGCATCAGTGAAGAGAGTTCGCGCAGCAGGGCATCGCCTGCAGCATGACCTGCGCTATCGTTCACCGCTTTAAAACGATCAAGATCGATAAAAACCAGCACATGACTCTGGTGCGCGTCGTGCACCGTATGCAGCAACTGTTTGAGATGGTTTTCAAAGCTGACCCGATTGGCCAACTGCGTCAGGTCGTCATGCGAAGCGCTGTAGCTAAGCTGGCGTAACATCTTACGTGACTCGGTGACATCCTGAATGACCAACACCGAGCCAATGCTGCCGCCATCAAGGGTGCTGAGGGGCGTGATACTGTACTGAATGTCATAACTGTTGCCGTTGCGACAATGCAGGACGACTTCTTGTTCCATTGCCTTACGTGACATGTCGGCACTGTAGATATTTTCCATCAGCGGACCGTTATCGCCGAAAGTAATACGCAGTACTGTCAGGAGCGGAATGCCAATTGCGTTTTCCTGCTGCCAGCCGCTCATTTTCTCAGCGACCGGATTCATAAAGGTCACATTCATGTCGACATCAATACAAATCACCGCCTCGCCGATGGAGTCGAGTGTAATATGCAAACGCTCTTTTTCTTGGAACAGCGCTTCGTTGAGCTGCTTCACCTCGGTCATATCCATATTGATGCCAAGTAAGCGTTCAACTTCACCGTCTTTATTCAGTACCCGGTTGGCCAATGAGCGGATATGCCGTATGCCACCTTTTACCGCGATACGAAACTCAAGCTTAAACGGGGCTCGTGCGGCCAGCGAATCGCGAATCACATTTTCGGCGTGTTCGCGATCTTCAGGTACAACGCATTCATACCAGACTTGCCAGCTGGGCTTGATATGTGCCGGGACTTCGTAGAGATCGAACATACGCTTATCCCAACTGATCACATCAGGCTGCAGTTCCCATTCCCAAATGCCGATCCCCCCGGCTTCATTAGCGAGCGTAATGCGCTCCATCAGCCGTTTGTTCATCCACTCGGTGTGCTTCAGATCGTTAATATCCTCAATCTGCGCAATAAAGTAGAGTGGGGTGGTGTCGCTATGGCGCACCAGCGAAACGGCCAGCAAGGCCCATACCACCTCGCCTGCGCGCGTGTAATAGCGTTTCTCCATGGAATAGCTGTTAATTTCCCCGCGCGCCAGCATGTTTAACTGTTCGAGGTCATTGTTCAAATCTTCCGGCCAGGTTAATTGCTGGAAGGTGAGCGAACGTAGCTCCTCCTGGCTATAGCCCAGAAACTGGCACAAGGCTTTATTGGCCTGTAGCCATTGCCCCTCAGTCCCGACCAGCGCCATGCCAATTGCGGAATATTCCATAGCATTGCGAAAGCGCGCTTCGCTTTCTGAGATGTGCTTGCGTTCAGCCCGAAACGCGTACATCACCATGGTCATCATATTGGCTGGCAACAGGATCATCAAAAACGGCAGCCACGGTATGCTGGTCATCATGTTCTGTTTGGGGGTGTAGAGCAGCGAAGGGTCAGCGGCCAACATCAGCGAAACCATCATCACGGTGCTGAGGAAAATTAAAAACGCCTCCATACGCGGCAGACGGACAGCGCTCCACATCAACAGGACAATAACGCAGGTAAACGGCCATGGAATGAACATCATCGACAGCCAACTGAACGTTAACGTCACCAGAAGCGTAATCAGAGTTTCAAGCAGTAATCGCGGATTGCGGTGGCGCAGCAGATAATGTGGCTTAAACAGTAAACCTAATGGTACCAGCGCCAGCGCGCCGATGGATTCTGACAGCACCCAAATGAGGAAGGTATTTAACGACGTTTCTTGCGGTAATAATAACCAGAGTAATACGCCGCCCAGCAGCGGAGGGACCACTGCGCTGCCGAATGCCAGGCGCGCCCAGTCGTTGAGATTTTGTAAAGGATTGTACCAGGGCAGCAGTTTGCGCAATAACATTGCCCCCACGACAGCCTCAATAATGTTGATGGCCGTGTAGGTAAAGCTAAGCGACTCTCCGGGGAAGAAGAGCAAAGAACCCGCGATGTTACCCAATGAGCACGCCAGCGCGATCCCCGGCCACATTTTTCCCGCATGACGGTAAAAAGCCACCATCATGATTGAGGTCGGAAACCACAGCGGCGCCAGCTGCGCCCCGAAACGAGACAGTTCCAGCGAGAACAGCGTAAAGATGAAAGCCACCAGACCTAAACTGGCCAGGCGCAGTAGAGGATGAGGTAAGGTAACTAAAACATGTTGGGATTGTTTACTCATTACCACTCTACCCAAATAGCCGTTGTCGCCCAGTAGAGATGCCGGACGCATCACATTTAATCTGGGTTTATGCTAGTACAAATAATTTACAATTTATACGCCAGCTGCTCATAAATTAACACTCTCAAGCTATTAATTACTAAGGCTGGCGAATAAATGTAGCGCATGCTTTAAATATGACCGTTTTAATTTGCGACAGGGAAGGCATTGGTGCAGCCTGGGCTGGCGTCGCGCCGCTGAAATCCCTATAATTGCCGCGTTTGGCGTTTCGGCGCCGCCCTTCCTAACATCCAGGTTAATCAGGTCGCTAAATTTATGACTGATCAGTCCCATCAGTGCGTCATTATCGGCATTGCCGGCGCATCGGCTTCCGGCAAGAGTCTTATTGCCAGTACTCTTTATCGCGAATTGCGTGAACAAGTCGGTGACGAACATATTGGCGTTATTCCCGAAGACAGCTATTACAAAGATCAAAGCCATCTATCGATGGAAGAGCGTGTAAAAACCAACTACGACCATCCGAACGCGATGGATCACAGCCTGCTGTTCCAACATCTGCAAACGCTGAAACGCGGTAGTGCCATTGAGCTGCCGGTGTACAGCTACGTTGAGCACACGCGCACGCAAGACACTATTCATATCGAACCCAAGAAAGTCATCATCCTGGAAGGCATTTTGCTGCTGACGGATGCGCGTTTGCGTGATGAGATGAACTTCTCTATTTTTGTTGATACCCCGCTGGATATTTGCCTGATGCGCCGTATCAAGCGCGATGTGAACGAACGTGGTCGTTCAATGGATTCAGTGATGGCGCAATATCAGAAAACCGTCCGTCCGATGTTCCTGCAATTTATTGAGCCTTCAAAACAATACGCCGACATCATTGTGCCGCGCGGGGGTAAAAACCGCATCGCCATCGATATTCTGAAGGCTAAAATCAGTCAGTTCTTTGAATAAGTTCAGCGAATTGTGTACCGTTCAGTGATAACCTGGTTCACCCTTAATGCACCTGGCATTAAGGGGTTGAAGCACGAAAGGAGAAAGTGCCATGCGTTTATGTGACCGAGATATTGAAGCCTGGTTGGATCAAGGTCGTCTGTCGATCAATCCACGCCCTCCTGTCGAGCGAATCAACGGCGCCACGGTAGATGTGCGCCTTGGCAACAAATTCCGTACGTTCCGCGGGCATACGGCGGCGTATATCGATCTGAGCGGACCGAAAGATGAAGTCAGCGCCGCGCTGGATCGCGTGATGAGTGATGAAATCGTCCTCAAAGACGGCGAGGCATTTTTCCTGCATCCGGGCGAACTGGCGCTGGCAGTGACGTTCGAATCCGTGACGCTGCCTTCCGATCTTGTGGGTTGGTTAGATGGCCGCTCTTCGCTGGCGCGTCTGGGACTGATGGTACACGTCACCGCACACCGTATCGATCCGGGCTGGTCTGGCTGTATCGTACTGGAGTTTTACAACTCCGGAAAACTACCGCTGGCCCTGCGTCCTGGCATGCCGATTGGCGCATTAAGCTTCGAACCGCTTTCCGGTCCGGCGGCGCGACCTTACAACCGTCGTCAGGATGCAAAGTATCGCGATCAGCAGGGCGCCGTTGCCAGCCGGATCGATAAAGACTGAGTATTTTCAGTCCATTGGGGATAGCATGAGACGATTTCTGACGACGCTGATGATCCTACTGGTCGTGCTGGTGGCCGGTTTTTCTGCGTTAGTACTGTTGGTGAATCCGAATGATTTCCGCGCATATATGGTCAAGCAGGTTGCTGCGCGTAGCGGATATCAGCTGCAGTTGGATGGCCCTCTGCGTTGGCACGTATGGCCACAGCTGAGTATCCTCTCGGGGCGCATGGTGTTAACGGCTGAAGGCGCCAGCGAACCCCTGATTCGTGCCGACAATATGCGTCTTGACGTCGCGTTGTGGCCGCTGTTGAGTCACCAGCTCAGTGTGAAGCAGGTGATGCTCAAAGGCGCGGTGATTCAACTGACCCCGCAAACTGAAGCGGTGCGCGGCGAAGATGCGCCCGTTGCCCCAAAAGACAATACGTTGCCCGACCTGGCTGAAGACAGAGGATGGTCGTTTGATATTGCCCGCCTGCGTGTTGCCGATAGCGTTCTGGTATTCCAGCATGAAGACGATGAACAGATCACGGTTCGCGATATTCGTCTGGACATGGAACAGGATAATCAGCACCGCGGCACGTTTGATTTCTCCGGGCGCGTTAACCGCGATCAGCGTGACCTCGCATTATCCTTCAACGGCAGCGTTGATGCCTCCGACTATCCGCATAACTTATCCGCGAATATTGAGCAGCTAAGCTGGCAACTGCAGGGGGCCGATCTACCGACGCAGGGGATCAAAGGTCAGGGACAGTTTCAGGCGCAGTGGCTGGAAGAGAAAAAACAGCTCGCGTTTAGCCAGATTCATTTGACCGCTAACGACAGCTCTCTCGCCGGGCAAGCTCATGTGACATTGTTGGATAAACCAGAATGGGCCGTCGACCTGAAGTTTGGTCAGCTCAATCTGGACAATCTGCTCGTACAGCGTGAGGCTGTGACGACGAACGGTGAGGTTCAGCAAGGTCAGAGTCAGTCAACGCTGGCGCGCCCCGTTATTGCTTCTCAAGTTGATGCCGTTTCGTATCAGGGACTGAAGGGATTTTCGGCAGACATCGCTTTGCAAGCTGACAAAGTGCTGTGGCGGAAAATGGTGTTTGATAATGTCTCGGCAAAAATTGACAACCAGTTCGGCTTATTGAACGTTACGCAGTTGCAGGGGAAAAGTGACGGTGGGCTGGTGTCGCTTCCTGGTATGCTGGATGCCAGAAAAGGACAACCGCGAGCTGTCTTCCATCCGCGCCTGGAAGGCGTAGAAATTGGTACTATTCTGAAAGCCTTCAACTACCCCATCGCCCTCACCGGTAAGCTGTCACTGGCAGGGGATTTCTCTGGCTCAGATATTGATGCCCAGGCGTTTCGTCATAGCTGGCAAGGGCAGGCCCATGTCGAAATGAGCGATACGCGAATGGAAGGAATGAACTTCCAGCAGATGATACAACAGGCCGTCGAGCGTAACGGTGGGGATGTTAAAGCTCAGCAAAACCTGGATAACGTGACCCGGTTGGATCATTTTGTAACCGATATGACGCTGGATAACGGCGAGGTTACGCTGGATAACATGGCGGGTGAGTCGGCGATGCTGGCGCTGACCGGCAAGGGAACGCTGGATCTGGTGAAGCTGAATTGCGACACGCTGTTTAACATTCGCGTGCTGGGCGGCTGGGATGGCGAAAGTAAGCTGATTAACTTCCTGAAGGCTACCCCAGTTCCTCTCAGAGTCTACGGTCAGTGGCAGGCGCTAAACTACAGTCTGCAGGTCGACCAGATTTTGCGTAAGCATTTGCAGGATGAAGCGAAACGTCGCCTTAACGACTGGGCCGATCGCAATAAAGACTCCCGCAACGGTAAAGATGTTAAAAAGTTGCTGGATAAACTCTGATTCATATTGCCGGATGGCGGTTGATGCCGCCTCCGGCTCGTGATTTACACCTCGTAATCCATCTCTTCTTCACTGTGCAGCGGTATCAGTTGGACTTTTTGCACGCGATGATTTTCCACCTGCAGGGTTTTTAGTCGATAGTCGCCAACCTGAACTTCCTCCCCGGTTTTCGGGATGCGCTGCAAATACTCCATTAACAGTCCGGCAATGGTGTGATATTCACGCTTATCATCTAACGGGATAGGCACGTACTGCACCAGATCTTCCAGCGGCATGTGTCCGTTTGCGGTCCATGAACCATCCGCGTTTTTCTGAATGTCATGGCGGGCGTCAATCTCCTCTACCTCATTTGGCAGGTTACCGGCGATGGTTTCCATCACGTCACTGAGCGTTACAATCCCTTCAACTGACCCAAATTCATCGGCCACAAAAGCGAAGTGCGTCCGGGCGTTACGGAACTGCTCAAGCGCCGGAAGCAGCGGCAGAGTTTCCGGGAACACCAACGGCTGGCGAATCAAGACGCGTAAGTCGAGCGGCTCGCCGCGAAGAGATTGCTGCAACAGGTCGATGACATGCACCACGCCCAGCAAGTCTTCCTGCTCATCTTCGCCGGTGACCACCAGACGCGTATGCTGGTTTTTTTCCAGCAAAGCGCGGATTTCTGTTTCCGGCGCATTGAGGTCGATGTGCTCAATATCATGGCGCGAGGTCATGATGCTGCTGACCGTACGCTGATTAAGGTTCAGCACACGTTCAATCATCCGCCGTTCCTGAGGGGCAAAAATTTGGCCTTCATGATGGTCTGCCAGCATTGCCGCGGTTTCGGCATCCAGTTCGGCGTCTTCTTTTTGCCCGCTCAGCAGTCGCATTACCGCCTCGGCGGTGCGCTGGCGCAGGGTATGGTTGGCTGACAGGAAGCGACGGCGGTTAAAGATAGCTAACTGGTTCAATGCTTCTATCATGACCGAGAAGCCGATGGCGGCGTACAGATAACCTTTCGGAATATGGAAACCAAACCCATCGGCGACCAGACTGAAACCAATCATCAGCAAGAAGCTCAGGCACAGAATGACGATAGTGGGATGGCTGTTGACAAAGCGCGTCAGCGACTTGCTGGCAAGCACCATCAGGCTGATGGCAATAATCACCGCAGCCATCATTACCGCCAAGTGATCGACCATCCCCACGGCGGTAATGACGGAATCCAGGGAGAAGATGGCGTCCAGCACGACTATTTGCGCGACGACGCCCCAGAACTTAGCGCCTTTACGCTGGGTCGGGTTCTCGCTGTCTTTGCCTTCCAGCCGTTCGTTTAGCTCCATGGTGGCTTTAAACAGCAGGAAGAAACCGCCGAACAGCATGATCAGATCGCGCGCGCTGAAGCTCAGGCCGCGAATGCTGAACAGCGGCGTGGTCAGCGTTACCAGCCATGATATTGATGCCAACAGCAGCAGGCGCATGACCATCGCCAGCAGTAGCCCGGTAATACGCGCCTTATCCCGCTGGGCAGGAGGCAGTTTCTCCGCGAGGATGGCAATAAAAACAAGATTATCAATGCCAAGAACAAGTTCGATCACGATTAGCGTGACGAGTCCGGCCCAGATTGACGGATCGGCAATCCATTCCATAGTAAATGCTATACCCATAGTTGTATGACAATTGTCACAATTCGATCATGGGTAAAACTGGCGAAAAATGCAATGGCGAGGAGGGATTTCTCTGTAGCCTATTACAACCAGGTACGGGATATTAGCCTTAATGTAACTACAGGAAATAATATTATTAATCCAAAGCTCTTTAAGAAATATCGCAGGTGGGATATTTATATATTAATGTTGTCAATATCAATAAAATCCTAAAAATATACAAATTCAACGCTTAATATTAATCTTAAAAGCAAGTTGTCGGTAACTTGTTACCTTGCCTGATATTCGCTTAGCTGCAACAATTCCTCCGGTAATAATCAAAAGATAAATATTTCCTTATCAACCAGCGGCGCTATTCCTGATGCGTTCCCGCTGTGAATGTGATGAAAATAAAGAGGAAGATAAAAATTTAAATTAATCAGTGCATTGGTAGCTAATGAAGCCAGGGGCGGTAGCGTGTCTGGTCGCCTGAGACGAGTCTAAATTATTCTGTCAAGAGACCGCAGATGAATTCATTTTTTTTAGGACAGATGCCAGTTAAATTCCTTTTCAATTAACGGCAAGGTAAATGCGTACAGGCGAAGTCGCTATTTAGATCGCACGTGATAATTACTCTGCCAAAGTGATAAATAATCAATGATGAAATCCAAACTTAAATTGATACCTGTATTGGTATCGGTAATCTTGATAAACGGTTGTACCGTGCTTCCGGGCAGCAATATGTCTACGATGGGCAAAGATGTGATTAAACAGCAGGACGCTGATTTTGATATCGATCGCATGGTGAATGTTTATCCACTCACCCCACGGCTGGTCGAACAATTACGTCCCCGACCAAATGTTGCGCAGCCTAATATGTCTCTCGACCAGGAGATTTCCGGGTATCAGTACCGGGTCGGCCCGGGCGATGTCCTGAATGTCACCGTCTGGGATCATCCTGAACTCACCACGCCGGCCGGGCAGTATCGTAGCTCAAGTGATGCCGGCAACTGGGTGCAGCCTGATGGCACCATGTTTTACCCCTACATCGGCAAAGTTAGCGTGTCAGGGAAAACGTTGGCCGAAATTCGTAGTGATATTACCGGGCGCTTAGCGAAGTACATTGCTGACCCGCAGGTGGACGTTAATATCGCCGCTTTCCGTTCGCAGAAGGCCTATGTCTCCGGGCAGGTGAACAAATCCGGCCAGCAGGCCATCACCAACGTGCCGCTTACCGTTCTCGATGCCATTAATGCCGCAGGCGGTCTCACCGAGGCGGCAGACTGGCGCAACGTTGTACTGACTCATAAAGGTCAGGAGCAACGTATTTCACTGCAAGCGCTAATGCAAAATGGCGACCTGAGCCAGAACCGTCTGCTCTATCCTGGCGACATCCTGTTTGTTCCGCGTAATGACGATTTGAAAGTCTTCGTAATGGGGGAAGTGAAAAAACAGAGCACCCTCAAAATGGACTTCAGCGGCATGACGCTCACCGAAGCGCTCGGCAACGCGGAAGGTATCGACCTGACCACCTCCAACGCCAGCGGCATTTTCGTTATTCGTCCATTGAAAGGCGAGGGCGGGAACAACGGCAAGATTGCCAATATCTATCAGCTTGATATGTCCGATGCGACATCGCTGGTGATGGCGACGTCATTCCGACTCCAGCCATACGATGTGGTGTACGTCACTACCGCGCCGGTTGCTCGCTGGAACCGTTTGATCAATCAGTTGCTGCCGACTATTAGCGGTGTTCGCTATATGACGGACACGGCCAGCGACCTTCACAACTGGTAATCGTCATGTTTAACAAAATCTTAGTTGTCTGTGTGGGGAACATTTGCCGCTCTCCGACGGCAGAGCGCTTGTTAGGGCAATTTCACCCGGCGCTGACGGTCTCTTCTGCCGGCCTCGGGGCGTTGGTAGGCAAAGGCGCGGACCCGTGCGCCATCAGCGTGGCGCATGCGCACAACCTGTCACTGGAGAATCATTGTGCCCGGCAGATCTCGGGACGAATGTGCCGGGAGTATGACCTGATCCTGACCATGGAAAAACGCCATATCTCTGCCCTGTGTGAAATGGTGCCGGAGATGCGCGGCAAAGTGATGCTGTTTGGTCACTGGGACAGCGAGCGCGAAATTCCCGATCCGTATCGTAAAAGCCGCGATGCGTTTGACGCGGTGTACGCATTACTTGAACGGTCTGCACGCCAATGGGCTCAGGCACTGAACGCAGAGCAGGGAAAACAATGATAGAAAAAGTAAAACAGTCTGCTGCGCCGGTAACGGGCAATGATGAAATCGATATTGGCCGTCTGGTGGCAACGGTGGTGGAAGCCCGCTGGTGGGTGCTTGGTATTACTGCGGCATTTGCATTATGCGCAGCGGTTTACACGCTATTTGCCACTCCGATCTACAGTGCGGACGCGCTGGTGCAAATTGAGCAAAATACCGGAAATTCACTGGTGCAGGATATTGGCTCGGCGTTGTCGAACAAACCTCCGGCCTCTGAAGCGGAAATTCAGCTCATCCAGTCACGGCTGGTATTGGGGAAAACGGTAGACGATCTCAACCTGGATATCGCGGTTACCAAAGATACGTTCCCCATTTTTGGCGCGGGTTGGGATCGGTTGATGGGTCGCCAGAACGAAACGGTTAACGTGACGACTTTCACGCTGCCAAAGGCAATGAATGAACAGACCTTCACGCTAAGCGTGCTGAATGACAAAAGTTATCAGCTGGTGAGTGACGGAGGTTTTAGCGCCCAGGGGCAGGTTGGGCAGGTGCTGAAACATGACGGCGTGACGATGCTGGTCGAGGCGATCCATGCCAGCCCTGAGAGCCAATTTACCGTCAGCAAATTCTCCACGCTGGGCATGATCAACACCTTGCAAAATAATCTGATGGTGACGGAAACCGGCAAAGACACTGGCGTACTGAGCCTGACCTTTACCGGCGAAGACCGCGAGCAAATCCGCCAGATCCTTGACAGTATTACCCGCAACTATCTGCAACAAAACGTGGAGCGTAAATCTGAAGAGGCCGCCAAAAGTCTGGCGTTTCTGGCAAAGCAGTTGCCCGAGGTGCGTAACCGACTGGACGTTGCCGAAAACAAGCTGAATGCCTTTCGTCAGGACAAAGACTCCGTGGATTTGCCGCTGGAAGCCAAAGCGGTGCTGGATTCCATGGTGAATATTGATGCGCAGCTTAATGAGCTGACCTTCAAAGAAGCGGAGATTTCCAAGCTGTTCACCAAAGCGCACCCTGCGTACCGCACCTTGCTGGAAAAACGCCAGGCGCTGGAAGATGAGAAAAGCAAGCTGAACGGGCGCGTAACGGCGATGCCGAAAACGCAGCAGGAAATTGTCCGTCTGACGCGTGACGTGGAGTCCGGCCAGCAGGTCTATATGCAGTTGCTGAACAAGCAGCAGGAGCTGAAGATTACCGAGGCCAGTACGGTCGGAGATGTGCGCATCGTCGATCCCGCGATTGCCCAGCCTGGCGTGCTGAAGCCGAAAACGACGCTGATTATTCTCGGTAGCATCATTCTTGGTTTGATGCTTTCAGTGGTGGGCGTACTGCTGCGTTCCCTGTTTAATCGCGGCATTGAAAGCCCACAGGCGCTGGAAGAGCATGGTATCAGCGTGTATGCCAGCATTCCGCTATCAGAATGGCAAAAAGCACGCGATAACGTGCAGACCATTAAAGGCGTGAAACGCTACAAGCAAAGCCAGTTGCTGGCAGTGGGGAATCCGACGGATCTTGCGATAGAAGCGGTCCGCAGCCTGCGTACCAGCCTGCACTTTGCCATGATGCAGGCGCGCAACAACGTCTTGATGCTGACCGGTGTCAGCCCGTCGATTGGTAAAACATTTGTCTGCGCCAACCTGGCGGCGGTCGTTAGTCAGACCAACAAACGCGTGCTGTTGATCGACTGCGACATGCGCAAAGGCTATACCCACGAGCTGCTGGGGACCAATAACGTTAACGGTCTGTCTGAGATCCTCATCGGCAAGGGGGATATCTCATCCAGCGCGAAACCGACATCGATTCCACATTTCGATCTGATCCCTCGCGGACAAATTCCCCCCAACCCCTCCGAGCTGCTGATGAGTGAACGCTTTGGCGAACTGATTGCATGGGCCAGCTCGCACTATGACCTGGTGCTGATCGATACCCCGCCAATACTGGCGGTGACCGACGCGGCTATCGTGGGTCGTCACGTTGGAACCACGCTGATGGTGGCGCGTTACGCGGTCAACACGCTGAAAGAGGTGGAAACCAGCCTGAGTCGCTTTGAGCAAAACGGCATTCAGGTGAAAGGGGTGATCCTGAACTCGATCTTCCGCCGCGCCAGCGGGTATCAGGATTACGGTTACTACGAATACGAGTACACCTCGGATTCGAAATAGGTAACGAACATTGCCGGATAGCGGCCCACAAAAACATATTTATACCCTAAATAACTCGAGTTGCAGGAAAGCCAACGCAGATGCAACTTGAAGTATGACGGGGATATCTGGGAAACGAAAATGACGACAGACAACCCGCTAATTTCAATTTATATGCCCACCTGGAACCGTCAGCAACTGGCCATCCGGGCGATTAAATCGGTACTGCGCCAGGACTATCCTCACTGGGAGATGATCATTGTGGATGATTGCTCTTCCTCGTATGAGCAACTGCAGCAATTTGTTGAAGAACTCAACGATCCGCGTGTGTCGTATACGCGTAATCCCACTAACTCCGGAGCCTGTGCGGTGCGTAATCAGGCCATCATGCAGGCCAGTGGGCAATATATTACGGGTATTGATGATGATGATGAATGGACGCCGAACCGCCTGAGCGTATTTCTCAATTATCGCCATCATCTGGTGACGCGGGCGTTTCTGTATGCCAATGACTATGTCTGTGAAGGCGAAGTATATTCGCAGCCGACCAGTTTGCCGCTCTATCCGAAGGCCGTTTATTCACGCCGTAAATTTTACAAGCGCAATATTATTGGTAATCAGGTATTTACCTGGGCCTGGCGGTTTAAAGCATGCCTGTTCGATACCACGCTGAAAGCGGCGCAGGATTATGACATTTTCCTGCGTATGGTGGTGGCGTATGGCAAACCGTGGAAGGTAAAAGAGGCAACGCAGATCCTGCATGTGAATCACGGTGAAATGCGTATTACCTCATCCCCGCATAAATTCTCCGGCTACTTTCAGTTCTACCGTAAGCACAAAGGCAAATTTGACCGGGCCAGCAAGAAATACCAGCTGTTTACCCTCTACCAGATCCGCAATAAACGGATGAACTGGCGCACGTTGCTGACGCTGCTTTCTGTTCGCAATAGTAAGCGCCTGGCCGACGGACTGCGAGGACGCTAAGTATGCTGGAAGATTTACGCGCGAACGGCTGGAGTCTGCGACCCTGCTGCATGGTGGTGGCCTATCGGATTGCCCATTTTTGCTCCGTCTGGCGTAAAAAAAATGTCTTGAACAACCTGTGGGCGGCGCCGGTGCTGGTGATGTATCGCCTTATCACTGAATGCGTGTTTGGCTATGAAATCCAGGCCGCTGCATCTATTGGTCGTCGTTTCACCATCCATCATGGCTATGGGGTGGTGATCAATAAACACGTGGTGGCGGGGGATGATTTCACCCTGCGCCACGGCGTCACCATCGGCAATCTTGGCGGCAACGATCTGTCCTGTCCGGTCATCGGTAACGGCGTTGAGCTGGGGGCCAATGTCACTCTGCTTGGCGGCGTTGCCATTGGCGATAACGTGACGATTGGCGCCGGGAGCGTCGTCGTGGATAGCATCCCGGACAATACGCTGGTCGTGGGCGAGAAGGCACGGGTGAAGGTAATAAAATGAAAATATTACAGTTTAATGTGCGGCTCGCAGAAGGCGGGGCGGCAGGCGTAGCGTTAGATTTGCATCTGAGGGCGCTGGAAAAAGGGTTGTCGTCGCGTTTTGTCTACGGCTATGGCAAAGGCGGTAAGAAAAGCGTCAGTCACGAGAATTACCCGCAGGTTATCAAACATACGCCACGTCTGACGTCGGCGGCGAACATTGCGCTGTTTCGTTTCGCGAACCGCGACATGTTTGGCAATCTCGACAAGTTGTACCGTACGGTAACCCGCACTTCCGGCCCGCTGGTACTGCATTTTCATGTGTTGCACAGCTACTGGTTGAATCTGGAAGAGGTGGTCACCTTTTGCCAAAAAGTGAAGGCGCATAAACCGGATATCACCTTCGTCTGGACGCTGCACGATCACTGGAGCGTGACCGGGCGCTGTGCCTTTACCGATGGTTGCGAAAGCTGGAAAACGGGCTGTCAGAAATGTCCAACGCTCAGTAACTATCCGCCGGTAAAAATCGATAAAGCCCATCAACAGTTGCCTGGTAAACGGCAGATGTTTCGCGCCATGCTGGCACTGGGCTGCCAGTTCATCTCGCCCAGTCAGCATGTGGCCGACGCATTCAACAGTCTGTATGGCGTCGGTCGTTGCCGCATTATTAACAACGGCATCGATGTGGCAACGGAAGCCATTCTTGCCGAACTTCCCGCTAACCATGAAGAAAGCGGCAGACCGAAAATCGCCGTGGTGGCCCATGACCTGCGCTATGACGGAAAAACCAGTCAGCAACTGGTGCGAGCGATGATTGCGCTCGGAGACAAAATTGAGCTGCATACCTTCGGCAAATTTTCTCCGTTTGTCGGGGATAACGTCATCAATCACGGGTTTGAGAGCGATAAGCGCACGTTGATGAGCGCGCTTAACGAGATGGATGGGCTGGTGTTCAGCTCGCGCGTTGATAACTACCCGCTGATTCTGTGCGAAGCGCTTTCCATCGGCGTACCGGTTATTGCTACGCACAGCGATGCCGCGCAGGAAGTGCTGGCGAAATCGGGCGGCAAAACGTTCAGCGAAGCGGACGTTTTGCACCTGGTGCAACTGAAAAGATCAGACATTGCGCAGGCGGTATTTGACACGTCGCTTGCCGCGTTCAGCCAGCGCAGCCGGGTGGCATACAGTGGACAACAGATGCTGGAGGAGTATGTCTCGTTCTATCAGAATCTGTAGCTATCTGGTGCTACCGCTGCTTTATCTGCTGGTTAACGTCAAACTCGCCCAGCTTGGCGAGAGCTTCCCGATAACTATCGTCACGTTTTTGCCCGTTCTGCTGTTGCTGTTTGTCGAGCGCATCAATATTAAAAAATTAATGATTGCGCTGGGCGTGGGGGGCGGACTGACGGCGTTTAACTATCTGTTCGGACAATCACTGGATGCCAGCAAGTACGTGACGTCCGCAATGCTGTTTGTCTATACCGTGGTGATTATCGGTATGGTGTGGAGTATTCGCTTCAAAACCATTTCGCCGCATAACTACATTAAGATCTTGCGTTTTTTCTGGCTGGTTGTGGGCCTGGTGGTGGGGTTAGCTGCGGTGGAAATGGCGCAGATAATTCTTAGTGGCGGCAGCAGTTTAATGGAAATTATTTCGAAATATCTTATTTACAGTAATAGCTATGTTCTGAACTTTATTAAGTTTGGCGGGAAGCGCACCACTGCACTCTATTTCGAACCGGCATTCTTCGCTCTGGCGTTAATCTCAATTTGGCTCAGTATCAAACAGTTTGGTATCAAAACGCCTAAGTCCGATGCTATGATTCTGGCAGGGATAATATTATCAGGATCGTTTTCAGGGGTAATGACATTTATTTTGTTTTACCTCCTGGAGTGGGCGTTCCAGTATCTGAATAAAGATGCGATAAAAAAGAAGTTGCCGCTGGCGATAATCTCATTAAGCGTGTTTGTCGTTGGTGTGATATTTGCGTTTCCGTACATCGCGACACGGCTTGGAGATTTAGGAACTGAAGGCTCATCATCGTATTATCGTATCGTGGGACCATTAGTAATGGTCGGTTATTCGTTACTTAACGTTGATGGGGTAGTGAGATTCGGCTCACTTTATGAATATGTTGCGTCATTCGGAATTTTTAACGGTGCAGATGTTGGTAAAACGATAGACAATGGCTTGTATCTGCTGATTATTTATTTCTCATGGTTCGCGGTGATATTAGCCCTGTGGTACATGGGGAAAGTCATGAAGATGATGATCAATGCGTTTGGTGATAATCAGAATTATCGGGTGCAGCTTTATCTTTTTACGCCGCTGTCGCTGTTTTTTACAGGTTCAGTATTTAGTCCGGAATATGCATTTTTAATTGTATGTCCGTTTATTTTGCGCAAGGCGCTGAATATAGCGAGGTAGAACGCATGCTGCTCAGTATTATTACCGTCGCCTTTCGTAATCTGGAAGGGATCGTCAAAACTCACGCGTCGTTAGCTTATCTGGCGCAGGCGGGTGATATCAGTTTTGAGTGGATTGTTGTTGATGGCGGCTCCTCTGACGGTACCTCGGCCTTTCTTGAAGGGCTCAGTGGAGAGCACCGGTTACGGTTTGTCAGCGAGCCGGATAAGGGCATCTATGATGCAATGAACAAAGGTATCGCTATGGCGCGCGGGCGGTTTGCGCTGTTCCTCAACTCCGGGGATATTTTGCATGCAGATGCGGCTCATTTTATCCGCCAGCTAAAAACGCAGAGCGATAAAGCGATGGTCATTGGCGATGCGTTGCTGGATTTCGGTAATGGTAACAAAATTAAGCGGCGGGCCAAGCCGGGTTGGTATATTTATCACAGCCTTCCCGCCAGCCATCAGGCCATCTTCTTTCCTCTCTCTGGACTGAATGTCTGGCGCTATGATTTGCAATATAAGATATCGTCTGATTACGCGCTGGCAGCCAAATTATATAAGTCAGGTTACGCGTTTAAAAAGCTGAGCGGGCTGGTGTCAGAGTTTTCCATGGGTGGGGTGTCAACGACGAATAATCTGGAATTGTGCCGGGATGCAAAAAAGGTACAGCGCCAGATATTACACATGCCAGGTTTTTGGACCGGGTTGTCAGAATATTTACGTCTGCGCACAACCGGTAAAACAAAAACCTTATATGGAAAAGCGTAAGGGTACATTATGCAGGATTTAAGCGGCTTCAACGTGCCGGGAGGTTTTCGCGGCGGCGGTGCCATTAAAGTGCAATTATGGTGGGCAGTGCAAGCCACATTATTTCGCTGGTCCCCGCAGGTAATGTATCGCTGGCGTGCGTTTTTATTGCGAATGTTTGGCGCAAAAATAGGAAAAAACGTAGTTATTCGACCTTCAGTAAAAATTACTTATCCGTGGAAATTAACCCTGGGAGATTATTCCTGGGTGGGTGATGACGCGGTTTTATATACGCTGGGTGATATTACGATTGGTGCGCACGCGGTTATTTCACAAAAAAGTTATCTATGCACCGGGAGTCATGATTATGCCAGTCAACATTTTGATATTAACGCCACACCAATTGTAGTTGGTGATAAATGCTGGCTGGCGACAGATGTCTTTGTCGCGCCTGGCGTGACGATTGGCGATGGCACCGTCGTCGGAGCACGCAGCAGTGTATTTAAATCGCTGCCAGCCAATGTCGTTTGTCGGGGAAATCCCGCAATAGTCACACGCGAACGCGTCGAGAAAGTTACTCCCTGAGGGGATCATTTAAGAGGTAATAACATGTCAAAAGTCGCTCTCATCACTGGCGTAACCGGGCAGGATGGTTCTTACCTGGCAGAGTTCCTGCTGGAAAAAGGGTATGAAGTACACGGTATTAAGCGCCGCGCTTCATCATTCAACACCGAACGAGTGGACCACATCTATCAGGATCCGCATTCGGGCAATCCCAAATTCCATCTGCACTATGGCGATTTGACGGACTCCTCCAACCTGACCCGTATTTTACAGGAAGTGCAACCGGATGAGGTCTATAACCTCGGCGCCATGAGTCATGTCGCGGTGTCGTTTGATTCACCGGAATACACCGCGGATGTCGATGCTATCGGCACCTTACGTTTGCTGGAAGCTATCCGCTTCCTCGGCCTGGAAAAGAAGACCCGTTTTTATCAGGCTTCCACCTCTGAACTGTACGGTCTGGTACAGGAAATCCCGCAGAAAGAGAGCACGCCGTTCTACCCGCGCTCGCCGTATGCCGTTGCTAAGCTGTACGCCTACTGGATAACCGTCAACTACCGCGAATCTTACGGTATGTATGCCTGTAACGGCATTCTGTTTAACCACGAATCTCCGCGCCGCGGCGAAACCTTTGTCACGCGCAAAATTACGCGTGCGATCGCCAACATCGCGCAGGGGCTGGAGTCTTGCCTGTACCTGGGCAATATGGATTCGCTGCGTGACTGGGGGCATGCCAAAGATTACGTCAGGATGCAGTGGATGATGCTGCAGCAGGACAAGCCGGAAGATTTCGTGATTGCCACCGGCGTGCAGTATTCCGTGCGCCAGTTTGTGGAAATGGCCGCCGCTCAGTTGGGGATTAAATTGCGCTTTGAAGGCGAGGGCGTGAATGAGAAAGGCATTGTGGTTTCCGTAACCGGACACGACGCGCCGGGTGTGAAACCTGGGGATGTCATGATTGCCGTCGATCCGCGCTATTTCCGTCCGGCAGAGGTGGAAACGCTGCTGGGCGATCCGGCCAAAGCACATGAAAAACTGGGCTGGAAGCCGGAAATCACGTTGCGCCAGATGATCTCGGAAATGGTTGCCAACGATCTTGAAGCAGCGAAGAAGCATTCCCTGCTGAAGTCGCACGGTTACGAGGTCGCCATCGCGCTGGAGTACTGAGGATGAAGACACAACGTATTTTTGTGGCGGGCCATCGCGGGATGGTGGGGTCCGCCATCGTCAGACAATTGTCGCAGCGAGATAATGTCGAGCTGGTGCTGCGTACCCGCGACCAACTTAACCTGCTGGACGCCAGTGCGGTGCAGGCGTTCTTTGCCACTGAACGTATTGACCAGGTTTATCTGGCGGCGGCTAAAGTCGGCGGGATCATAGCGAATAATACTTATCCTGCTGATTTTATTTATGAAAACATGATGATTGAGAGCAACATTATTCATGCTGCGCATTTGCATAACGTGAATAAACTGCTGTTCCTCGGATCATCCTGTATCTATCCAAAACAAGCCACCCAGCCAATAGCCGAAAGCGAGCTGTTGCAGGGGCAGCTGGAACCGACCAATGAGCCGTATGCGATTGCCAAAATTGCCGGGATCAAGCTGTGCGAATCGTATAACCGCCAGTATGGCCGCGATTATCGCTCGGTGATGCCGACCAATCTGTATGGGCCGCATGACAACTTCCACCCGAGTAATTCGCATGTGATCCCGGCGCTGCTGCGCCGCTTTCATGACGCTCGCGAGCACAATACGCCGGATGTGGTGGTGTGGGGAAGCGGGACGCCAATGCGTGAATTTCTGCATGTTGACGATATGGCAGCGGCCAGTATCCACGTGATGGAGCTGGCTCAGGAAGTCTTGCAGGAATATACCCAGCCGATGCTGTCGCATATCAATGTGGGGACCGGCGTGGACTGCACTATCCGCGAACTGGCGCAAACCATCGCGCAGGTCGTGGGTTACAAGGGGCGCGTGGTGTTCGACGCCAGCAAACCGGATGGAACGCCGCGCAAATTGCTCGATGTTACGCGTCTGCATCAGTTGGGCTGGTATCACGAGATATCACTGGAAGCGGGGCTTGCCAGTACCTGGCAGTGGTTCCTTGAAAACCAGCAGCGCTACCGGGGGTAAGCATGTTTTTACGTCATGAGGATTTTGCCACCGTAGTACGTTCAACTCCGCTGATTTCCATCGATTTGATCGTGGAAAACACCCACGGTGAATTTCTGCTCGGTAAGCGTCTCAATCGTCCGGCGCAGGGTTACTGGTTCGTGCCCGGCGGTCGGGTGCAAAAAGATGAACCGCTGCACGTGGCCTTTGAGCGGCTTACCGAAACGGAGCTGGGGTTACGTTTACCGCTGTCCGCTGCGGAGTTTTACGGTGTCTGGCAGCACTTCTATGACGACAACTTTTCTGGGGATGATTTCTCAACGCATTACATCGTGCTGGGATTTCGTCTGCGGGTGTCGGAAAACGACTTGCTACTGCCCAATGTCCAACATGATGCGTACCGATGGATGGCGTCTACACAGATTCTGGCCAGTGACCACGTGCACGACAACAGTCGGGCTTACTTCTGTAAAACAAGTCAGGCCGGAGTACCCGGGCTATGAAGATCCTCGTGTATGGCATCAACTATTCGCCGGAGTTGACCGGTATCGGCAAATACACCGGTGAAATGGTGGAGTGGATGGCGCAGCAGGGGCATGACGTTCGGGTGATCACCGCGCCGCCTTATTATCCCCAGTGGAAGGTAAACGGCAGTTATTCATCCTGGCGCTACCGTCGCGAAGAGGGCGACGCCCTCGTCTGGCGTTGTCCGCTGTATGTGCCTGAGCAACCCTCAACGCTCAAGCGCCTGCTGCATTTGGGCAGTTTCGCCCTGAGCAGTTTTTTCCCGCTACTGGCGCAACGTCGCTGGAAGCCGGATCGCATTATCGGCGTAGTGCCGACGCTGTTTTGCACGCCGGGCATGCGCCTGCTGGCAAAGCTTTGTGGCGCACGTACGCTATTGCACGTTCAGGATTACGAAGTCGATGCCATGTTGGGGCTAGGAATGGCGGGCAAAGGCACGCGCGGTATGGTGGCAAAACTGGCCAGCGCCTTTGAGCGCAGTGGGCTGTTGAATATGGACCATATTTCGACGATTTCCCGTTCCATGATGCACAAAGCCATGGAAAAAGGCGTTGCGCCGCACAAGGTTATTTTCTTTCCGAACTGGTCGGAAGTGACGCGCTTTCGTGATGTGAGCGACGCCGATGCCCTGGCGTTGTCCCGGCAACTGGGATTGCCTGCCGATCAAAAGATCGTTCTTTACTCAGGCAATATCGGTGAAAAGCAGGGGCTGGAGAGCGTGATAGACGCAGCGGTCGAGTTGAGCGAACACCCCTGGCTGTTTGTGATTGTCGGGCAGGGCGGTGGTAAAGCGCGGCTGGAGAGCATGGCCAGCGAACGCGGCCTGAACAACGTGATGTTCTTTCCGCTGCAATCATATGACGCGCTGCCAGCGTTGCTCAAGATTGCGGATTGTCATCTGGTCGTGCAAAAGCGTGGTGCGGCTGATGCCGTACTGCCCTCCAAATTGACCAATATCCTCGCTGTTGGTGGTAACGCAGTTATTACTGCCGAACCTGAAACCGAGCTGGGTCAGCTTTGTGACGCTCACCCTGGCATTGCGGTGTGCGTGGAGCCGGAGTCGGTAAACGCGCTGGTTTGCGGTATTAAACGGGCATTGATGATGCCAAAAGTAAACACGGTGGCACGTGATTATGCCGAACGCACGCTGGATAAAGAAAACGTGCTGAGTCAATTTCTTGCAGATATACGGGGTACATGATGAGTCAAAGCAAACTCTTTCCGGTGGTGATGGCCGGTGGCTCGGGGAGCCGTTTATGGCCACTGTCCCGCGTGCTGTACCCAAAGCAGTTCCTGTGCCTGAAAGGCGATCTCACCATGCTGCAGACGACGATTTGCCGTCTGAACGGCGTGGAGTGCGAAAGCCCGGTGGTTATCTGTAATGAACAACACCGTTTTATCGTAGCGGAACAATTACGACAGCTGCACAAACTGACTGAGAACATCATTCTCGAACCTGCCGGGCGTAACACGGCACCGGCGATAGCGCTGGCCGCGCTGGCGGCAAAACGTCAAAGTCCGGGTGAGGATCCGCTGCTGCTGGTCTTGGCGGCCGATCACATGATTGCCAACGAAGAGGCATTCCGCGAGGCGGTTCGCAATGCGATGCCATATGCCGGAGCGGGTAAGCTGGTGACGTTCGGTATCGTGCCGGACCAGCCGGAAACCGGCTATGGCTATATCCGCCGGGGGGAGGTCTCGCCGACGAATACCGACGCCGTGGCTTTTGAGGTGGCACAGTTTGTTGAAAAGCCCAATCTGGAAACCGCGCAGGCTTACGTGACGAGCGGCGACTACTACTGGAACAGCGGCATGTTCTTGTTCCGGGCCGGACGTTACCTGGAAGAACTGAAAAAGTATCGTCCCGATATTCTTGAAGCCTGTGAGAACGCCATGAGCACGGTCGACCCCGATCTCGATTTTATCCGCGTTGATGAACAGGCGTTTCTCGCCTGCCCGGAAGAGTCTGTGGACTATGCGGTAATGGAACGTACCGCCGATGCGGTGGTGATGCCAATGAACGCAGGCTGGAGCGATGTTGGCTCCTGGTCATCGCTGTGGGAAATTAGTGCCCATACCGCTGAAGGCAATGTGCATCACGGCGACGTCATTAGCCACAAAACGGAAAACAGTTACGTGTATGCCGAATCCGGCCTGGTGACGACCGTCGGGGTGAAAGATCTGGTGGTGGTGCAGACCAAAGACGCGGTGCTGATAGCCGATCGCAACGCGGTGCAGGACGTCAAAAAAGTGGTAGAGCAAATTAAGGCTGACGGGCGTCATGAGCATCATATTCACCGCGAAGTTTATCGTCCGTGGGGCAAGTACGACTCAATTGATGCCGGAGAGCGTTACCAGGTGAAGCGAATTACCGTCAAGCCTGGTGAGGGATTGTCTGTGCAGATGCATCATCACCGGGCTGAACACTGGGTTGTGGTTGCCGGTACCGCGAAGGTGACAATCAATGATGATATCAAACTGCTTGCTGAAAACGAGTCTGTCTATATTCCGCTGGGGGCGACCCATTGTCTGGAGAACCCCGGGAAAATCCCGCTCGATCTGATTGAAGTGCGCTCCGGATCTTACCTCGATGAGGATGATGTGGTGCGGTTTGCGGATCGCTACGGGCGCGCGTAACACAACATCATCGTTGCCGGATGGCGGCGTGAACACCTTATCCGGCCTAAAAACTAACGGCTAGTCATTTTGGGGAAAATATCTCCAGTCAGGAGAGGGCTAACTGTTGCCTGAAGAAGGGGAAATCATGACGAAATTAACCTGTTTCAAAGCCTACGATATTCGCGGCAGGCTGGGCGAAGAGCTGAATGAAGAGATCGCGTGGCGCATTGGCCGCGCTTACGGCGAGTTCCTGAAGCCAAAATCTATCGTTCTGGGCGGCGATGTGCGTCTGACCAGCGAGACGCTAAAGCTGGCGCTGGCGAAAGGGCTGCAGGACGCGGGGGTGAATGTGCTGGATATTGGCATGTCGGGCACCGAAGAGATTTACTTCGCCACCTTCCACCTTGGCATTGACGGCGGTATTGAAGTGACCGCCAGCCATAATCCGATGGATTACAACGGTATGAAGCTGGTGCGGGAAGGGGCGCGGCCCATCAGCGGTGATACCGGTCTGCGCGACGTGCAGCGCCTGGCGGAAGCCAACGACTTCCCGGCGGTTGATGCGACAAAACGTGGCCACTACCAGCGTATTACTACCCGCGATGCCTACATCGACCACCTGCTGGGTTACATCAATCCCGGCAGCCTGAAACCGATGAAGCTGGTGCTCAACTCCGGCAACGGTGCGGCAGGTCCGGTGGTTGACGCCATTGATGCCCGTTTTCAGGCGCTGGGGGTGCCGGTCGAGTTCATCAAAATTCACAATACGCCGGATGGCAACTTCCCCAACGGTATCCCCAACCCTCTGCTGCCGGAATGCCGGGCCGACACGCGCAATGCGGTGATTGAACACGGTGCGGATATGGGGATTGCCTTCGACGGTGATTTTGACCGCTGCTTCCTGTTCGATGAAAAAGGTCAGTTCATTGAGGGCTATTACATTGTCGGCCTGCTGGCAGAAGCGTTTCTGGAGAAGAATCCGGGGGCGAAAATTATCCACGACCCGCGCCTGTCCTGGAACACAGTGGATGTGGTGACGGCGGCAGGCGGTAAACCGGTGATGTCAAAAACCGGGCACGCGTTTATCAAAGAGCGCATGCGCCATGAAGATGCCATTTATGGCGGTGAAATGAGCGCGCATCACTATTTCCGTGATTTTGCTTACTGCGACAGCGGAATGATCCCGTGGCTGCTGGTGGCGGAACTGCTGAGTCTGAAAGGACAGTCGCTGGGTGAACTGGTCCGTGACCGGATGGTGGCCTATCCGGCGAGTGGGGAAATCAACAGCACGCTGGCAGAGCCGGCGGCAGCGATTGCGCGTGTGGAGCAGCACTTTTCCCGTGAGGCGCTGACGGTGGACAGAACGGACGGTATCAGCATGGCGTTTGTCGACTGGCGCTTCAATTTACGCTCTTCCAATACCGAACCGGTGGTGCGCCTGAACGTGGAATCGCGCGGAGATATTCCGTTGATGGAAGCGCGAACGCGCACTCTTCTGGCGTTACTGAATCAGTAATGCCGGTGCTTCCTTTGCCCGCTTATGGGCAAAGGGTGACTAACAGGAACCACGATGACACATCTAAAAAAGCGCGAACGCGCCAAAACCAATGCGTCGTTAATTTCGATGGTGCAACGCTTTTCAGATATCACCATCATGTTTGGCGGGTTGTGGGTGATCTGCGAATTAAGCGGTTTGCCTTTCCTGTATATGCACCTGCTGGTGGCGCTGATCACGCTGGTCGTTTTTCAGATGCTCGGTGGCATAACGGATTTTTATCGCTCCTGGCGCGGCGTCAAAATTTCCACTGAGCTGGTGCTGTTACTACAAAACTGGACGCTGAGTCTGATTTTTAGCGCAGGTCTGATCGCCTTTAATAACGATTTCGATAACCGTCTCGCCGTCTGGCTGGCATGGTATCTGCTTTCAAGCGTCGGCCTGGTGTTGAGTCGTTCGTTTATTCGCTACGGTGCGGGGTGGCTGCGTAATCGTGGTTACAACACCCGCCGGGTGGCGGTGGCTGGCGACCTGCCCGCCGGACAAATGCTGCTGGACAGTTTTCGCCATGAACCGTGGCTGGGATTTGAAGTGGCGGGGGTCTATCACGACCCAATCCCTGGAAAAAACTCCCGCGACTGGGCCGGTAATTTGCAACAACTGGTGGACGACGCCAAAGCTTCACGCATTCATAACGTTTATATCGCCATGTCGATGAGCGATGGCGCCAGCGTAAAAAAACTGGTGCGTGAGTTGGCCGACACCACCTGCTCGGTGATCCTCATTCCTGATGTCTTTACCTTCAACATCCTGCATTCACGGATTGAAGAGATGAACGGCGTTCCGGTAGTGCCGCTGTATGACACGCCGCTCTCGGGGATTAATCGCCTGTTAAAGCGCGCGGAAGATATCGTGCTGGCTTCACTGATCCTGCTGCTTATTTCCCCGGTGCTGTGTGGTATTGCGCTGCTGGTAAAACTGACCTCCAAAGGTCCGGTGATTTTCCGCCAGACCCGCTATGGCATGGACGGGAAGCCGATCAAAGTCTGGAAGTTTCGCTCGATGAAAGTGATGGAGAACGACGCGGTGGTGACGCAGGCGACGCAAAACGATCCGCGCGTTACCCCTGTGGGAAATTTCCTGCGCCGGACGTCGCTCGATGAACTGCCGCAGTTTATTAACGTCCTGACCGGGGGGATGTCTATCGTCGGGCCACGTCCGCATGCGGTAGCGCACAACGAACAGTACCGCCAACTGATCGAGGGGTACATGTTACGCCATAAGGTGAAACCGGGCATTACCGGCTGGGCGCAAATCAACGGCTGGCGCGGTGAAACCGATACGCTGGAAAAAATGGAAAAACGTGTGGAGTTTGACCTCGAATACATTCGCGAGTGGAGCGTGTGGTTCGATATCAAAATTGTTTTTCTGACGGTATTCAAAGGCTTTGTGAACAAAGCGGCGTATTAACATGAGCTTACGAGAAAAAACGCTTAATGGCGCAAAGTGGTCGGCGATTGCTACGGTGATCATTATTGGTCTGGGACTTATCCAGATGACCGTCCTGGCGCGGATTATTGATAACCACCAGTTTGGGTTGTTAACAGTGTCGCTGGTGATCATTGCGCTGGCCGATACGCTGTCGGATTTCGGTATCGCCAATTCAATTATTCAGCGCAAAGACATCGGTTATCTTGAGCTGACAACGCTGTACTGGCTCAACGTTGGGCTGGGTATGGTGGTATGTGTGGCGATGTTTCTGCTTAGCGGGACGATTGCCAGCGTGCTCAATAATCCCGAACTGGCGCCACTCATCAAAACCTTATCGCTGGCGTTTGTGGTGATACCGCACGGGCAGCAGTTTCGCGCGCTGATGCAAAAAGAGCTGGCCTTCAACAAAATTGGCATGATTGAAACCAGTTCGGTGTTGGCCGGTTTTACCTTTACCGTGGTCAGCGCCCATTTCTGGCCGCTCGCGCTGACGGCCATTCTCGGGTATCTGGTGAACAGTACGCTACGAACGCTGCTGTTCGGCTATTTTGGTCGCCGGATTTACCGTCCGGGGCTGCATTTTTCGCTGGCATCCGTTTCGTCGAACCTGCGTTTTGGTGCGTGGCTGACGGCAGACAGCATTATCAATTACCTCAATACCAACCTTTCCACGTTGGTTTTAGCCAAAACGTTGGGCGCAGGTGTGGCGGGCGGATTCAATCTCGCCTGGAACGTGGCGGTTGTTCCCCCGATCAAACTGAACCCGATTATTACCCGTGTCCTGTTTCCGGCGTTTGCCAAAATTCAGGACGACAGTGAAAAGCTACGGGTGAATTTTTACAAGCTGCTGTCGGTGGTCGGGATCATTAACTTCCCGGTACTACTGGGATTGATGGTGGTGTCGAACAATGTGGTGCCGCTGGTATTTGGCGAGAAGTGGAACGGTATTATTCCCGTTTTGCAACTGCTGTGCATTGTTGGACTGCTGCGCTCTGTGGGGAATCCGATCGGTTCACTGCTGATGGCGAAAGCACGGGTCGACATCAGCTTCAAATTCAATGTGTTCAAAACCTTTCTGTTTATTCCCGCCATTTTCATCGGTGGTCATCAGGCCGGGGCGATTGGCGTGACGCTGGGCTTTTTGCTGGTCCAGGTGATTAACACGATCCTCAGTTACTTCGTGATGATCAAACCTGTTCTTGGCTCCAGCTACCGCCAGTACATGCTCAGTCTGTGGCTGCCGTTATATCTCTCTTTACCTACCCTTGTGGTGAGCTATGCGCTGGACGTAATGCTGCGCAGCCAACTGTCGCCAGGTGCGTTACTGGGGATCCAGGTAGCGGCAGGAGCGCTGGCGTTTGCGGCGATGATTGTGGTGTCGCGCCATCCGTTAGTGGTGGAAATAAAACGCCAGCTCTGCCGCAGTGAAAAAATGAAAATCTTGCTTCGTGCAGGATAAGAACAACGCTTTAAGAGGTCATAATGAAACTATTAATTTTAGGCAACCATACCTGTGGGAACCGTGGGGATAGCGCGATACTGCGCGGTTTGCTGGATGCCATTAACGCGTTGCGTCCTGAGACTGAAGTGGATGTTATGAGCCGTTATCCGGTGAGTTCTTCGTGGTTGCTGAACCGCCCGGTGATGGGCGATCCGCTGTATTCGCAGATGAAGCAACACAATAACGCCGCGGGCGTCATGGGACGCGTGAAGAAGGTGCTGCGTCGTCGCTATCAGCATCAGGTGCTGCTCTCGCGTGTCACCGATTCCGGTAATCTGCGCAATATCGCGATCGCCCAGGGGTTTACCGATTTTGTTCGTCTGCTGTCGCACTACGACGCCATTATCCAGGTCGGCGGATCGTTTTTTGTCGATCTGTATGGCGTACCGCAGTTTGAACATGCCCTGTGTACGTTTATGGCGAAAAAACCGCTGTACATGATTGGCCACAGCGTGGGGCCATTCCAGGATGAACAGTTTAATCAACTGGCGAACTACGTTTTTGGACACTGTAATGCGTTGATTTTGCGTGAATCCGTCAGTCTGGATCTGATGAAGCGCAGTGCAATAAACACGGATAAAGTCGAAACCGGGGTAGATACCGCCTGGCTGGTAAATAACCATGATGAGGATTATGAGCCTGGTTATGCCGTACAGCACTGGTTACACATGGCGGCAAAACAGAAGACCGTTGCCATTACTCTGCGTGAGCTGGCTCCTTTTGATAAGCGTCTGGGGACTACGCAGCAGGCCTATGAGCAAGCTTTTGCTGGGGTAGTGAACCGCATCCTTGATGAAGGTTACCAGGTGATAGCGCTGTCAACCTGTACCGGTATTGATAGTTACAACAAAGATGACCGCATGGTGGCGTTGAACCTGCGCCAGTATATTAACGACCCGGGCCGTTATCACGTGGTGATGGATGAACTCAACGACCTGGAGATGGGGAGAATTTTGGCTGCATGCGATCTGACTGTGGGGACTCGTTTGCACTCGGCCATCATCTCGATGAATTTTATGACGCCAGCCATCGCCATTAATTATGAGCATAAATCGGCAGGGATCATGCAACAACTGGGGTTAGCAGAGATGGCCGTCGATATTCGCCATCTGCTCGATGGCAGCCTGGAAGGAAAGGTCGCCAATGCTCTCGGACAGCTACCTGAGCTGAACATACGTCTCGGCGACGCGGTTAGGCGTGAGCGTGAACGTGGGGTGAACATGGTGCAATCGGTTTTAACGCGTATTGAGGGGGAAAAATGAAGGTTGGCTTTTTCCTGCTTAAATTTCCGCTCTCCTCCGAGACCTTTGTACTCAATCAGATTACCGCATTTATCGACATGGGCTACGACGTGGAAATTGTCGCGTTGCACAAGGGCGATCTTGAAAATACCCATGCTTCATTTAATACCTACCGTCTGGGTGAAAAAACGCGCTGGTTACTGAATGAGCCGAACAGCAAACTGGCGAAGCTTAAGTATAGGGCAGTGGCGGCCCTGCGCGGTATTACCCGCGCAGCCACCTGGAAAGCGCTGAATGTTTCACGCTATGGCGATGAGGCGCGCAATCTGATTTTGGCGGCCATTTGCGGTGGGAATCCGCGGGCGTTTGAAGCGGATGTGTTTATCGCTCATTTTGGACCCGCAGGCGTAACGGCCGCCAAACTGCGTGAGCTAGGGATGATTCGCGGCAAAATCGCCACGGTATTTCACGGCATTGATGTTTCGCATCGGGATGTGCTTGCCCACTACACCCCTGAATATCAGCAACTGTTTGAACGTGGGGATTTGATGTTACCTATCAGCAACCTCTGGGCCGGACGTTTAAAAAATATGGGGTGCCCGCCTCAGAAAATCGCGGTCTCGCGCATGGGTATCGATATGACGCGCTTTACGCCCCGCCAGTTGAAATCGCCAGCCGCACCGCTGGAGATTATCTCTGTCGCCCGGTTAACTGAGAAAAAAGGACTGCACGTTGCCATCGAAGCCTGTCGTCAGTTGAAAGAGCAGGGCGTCTCATTCCGTTATCGCATCCTTGGCATTGGCCCCTGGGAGCGTCGTCTGCGTACGCTGATCGAGCAATATCAACTTGATGATGTGATTGAGATGCCTGGCTTTAAACCCAGCCATCAGGTGAAGGAAATGCTTGAGCAGGCGGATGTATTTTTGCTGCCGTCGATCACCGGAAGAGACGGCGATATGGAGGGGATCCCGGTGGCGCTGATGGAGGCGATGGCGGTAGGTATACCGGTAATTTCTACTGTCCACAGTGGGATCCCGGAGCTGGTCGAGTCGGGAAAGTCTGGCTGGCTGGCACCGGAAAACGATGCGCAGGCACTGGCAGAGAGATTAGCGGCATTCAGCCTGCTCGACAGTGAACAGGTACAGCCGATTGTGCAGTGCGCGCGCGAAAAAATTGAAACTGAATTTAATCAGTTAGCGATCAATAAACAGTTAGCCAGTCTGCTGCAAACGATGTAAATCGAGGTTGTATGTCAGAGAACAAACTCTCACGCCGTACTTTTCTGACGGCAGGCTCTGCGCTTGTCGTACTGCATACTCCCGTTGTCCGGGCGCTTGAATCATCGGGCAGCGTCAACATTCAAGATTACAACCCAAAGGATTGGGTCGCTTCTTTCAGGCAGGCGTTCAAAGAAGGACAAACGGTAGTCGTACCAAATGGACTGGAATGTAAGGATCTCAATACCGCAGTTGTTATCCCGCCTGGCAAAACGCTATTTCTGCAAGGGCGAATTAGCGGCAATGGCCGTGGGCGCTTTGTTCTGCAGGATGGATGCAAGGTGATGGGCGAGCAGGGCGGGAGCCTGAGGAACGTTACCCTCGATGTGCGGGGGTCGGACTGTGTGATAATAGGGATTGCCATGAGCGGTTTCGGTCCGGTGACGCAAATCTATATCGGCGGTAAAACCTCGAGGCTGATGCGTAATCTGATTATCGATGATATTACCGTCACGCGCGCTAACTATGGCATTTTGCGTCAGGGTTTTCATAACCGAATGGACGGCGTAAAGATCACGAACAGCCGTTTTAGCGATTTACAGGGTGATGCTATCGAGTGGAATGTGGCGATAAACGACAGCAATATCCTCATTTCTGACCATGTCATTGAACGTATCAACTGTACCAACGGCAACGTGAACTGGGGCATTGGCATCGGTCTGGCGGGGAGTACCTATGACAATACCTATCCCGATGAACTGGCGGTAAAAAACTTTGTGGTAGCGAACATCACTGGTAGCGACTGCCGACAGTTAGTCCATGTGGAGAACGGCAAACACTTTATTATTCGTAATATTACCGCGCGAAATATCACCCCGGATTTCAGTAAGAAAGCGGGCATTGATAATGCGACGGTCGCTATTTACGGATGTGATAATTTCGTAATTGATAATATCAATATGGAGAATAGCGCTGGTATGCTCATTGGTTACGGCGTAATCAAAGGGCGTTATTTATCCATTCCACAAAACTTTAAGTTAAATAATATTCATCTGGATAATACGAAACGTGAATACAAATTGCGCGGTATTCAGATCTCCTCGGGTAATGCGACATCATTTGTGGCGATTACCAATGTGGAAATGAAGCGTGCCACGCTCGAGTTACACAACCAACCGCAGCATCTCTTTTTACGTAACATCAAAGTGATGCAGCAATCTGTAACGGGACCCGCACTTAAGATGCACTTCGATCTCCGTCAGGATGTGCGCGGCAAGTTTATGGCAAAACAGGACACATTACTCTCGCTGGCAAATGTCCATGCGGTAAACGAAACCGGGCAAAGCTCAGTTGACATCGACCGGGTAAACCATCAGGTGGTGAATGTCGAAGCGGTGAATTTTCGACTCCCGGGACGTGGGGGATAACCTCACTATAATCTTACTGGATATCATTGGCTAAAAGATTATAATCACTCAATTACTGTTAAAGCTGGGGCTGGGCAGCATTGACTACTCAGGGGAGACGCTCATCTTTATCATATGTTTCTTGTGTTACGAACAGACAAAGTGATTTATGAACGATAAAGTTTTGCTCATCGGTGCATCCGGATTCGTGGGTACCAGACTCCTGGAAACGGCAATTACAGATTTTGAAATCAAGAATCTTGATAAACAACAGAGCCACTTCTACCCACAAATTACGCAGATTGGCGATGTTCGCGACCAACAAGCCCTGGATCAGGCGCTCTCAGGCTATGATACAGTCGTTTTGTTAGCGGCTGAACACCGTGATGATGTCAGTCCTACTTCACTCTACTATGATGTGAATGTTCAGGGGACGCGCAATGTATTGGCCGCTATGGAGAAAAATGATGTAAAGAACATCATTTTCACCAGTTCTGTCGCGGTTTATGGCCTGAACAAAACCAACCCTGATGAAAATCATCCTCACGATCCCTTCAACCACTACGGTAAAAGTAAGTGGCAAGCTGAAGAAGTCCTGCGTGAATGGCATGCCAAAGCTCCAAATGAACGCTCGCTGACCATTATCCGCCCGACGGTTATCTTTGGCGAACGCAACCGCGGCAACGTTTATAATCTGCTGAAGCAAATCGCTGGCGGTAAGTTTATGATGGTTGGGGCGGGTACGAATTATAAATCAATGGCTTATGTGGGTAATATTGTTGAGTTTATCAAGTATAAACTGAAGAATGTGACTGCTGGCTATGAGGTTTATAATTACGTTGATAAACCTGATCTCAATATGAATCAACTGGTTACCGAAGTTGAACAGAGCTTAAGTAAAAAAATCCCCTCAGCACACTTACCTTACGCTTTAGGCATGTTAGGCGGTTATTGCTTTGATATTTTGGGAAAAGTGACAGGCAAAAAATATGCTGTCAGCTCTGTGCGCGTGAAGAAGTTCTGTGCCACAACACAGTTTGATGCAACAAAAGTCCATTCCTCTGGTTTTGTCGCTCCTTACACATTGTCCCAAGGACTGGATCGCACTTTAAAATACGAATTTTTACACGATAAGAAAGATGACATCACATTTGTCTCAGAGTGATTGTTGTTTGTAGAGTATCAGGGGCTCAGTTAACTATGACTTTTCGGAATGTTAAAAATACGACTCTATCGGTACGTTTCCGAGGAATCTGAGTTCATCTCGGTGCTGGTAAAGTGTAGTGTTTGCATTCGGTTGACCTTAACCCGGTTATTTCGTGTTGAGGATGGAGCCAGCAATACTGGCTAACGTACGGCTAAAGTCTATACTTTATCAGCCGTTATGAGGTAGGAGAGAGAATGACTAATTTGAAAGCAGTTATCCCGGTAGCGGGCCTTGGGATGCACATGTTGCCGGCCACGAAGGCAATCCCGAAAGAGATGCTACCGATCGTTGACAAGCCGATGATTCAATACATTGTCGACGAAATTGTAGCTGCAGGTATCAAAGAAATCGTTCTGGTGACTCACGCTTCTAAGAACGCGGTTGAGAACCATTTCGACACCTCTTATGAACTCGAGTCATTGCTTGAGCAGCGTGTTAAGCGCCAGTTATTAGCTGAGGTGCAGTCGATCTGTCCGCCTGGCGTGACTATCATGAACGTTCGTCAGGCTCAGCTGCTGGGGCTGGGTCATTCAATTCTTTGTGCTCGCCCGATTATCGGGGATAACCCGTTTGTTGTGGTATTACCAGACGTCGTTCTGGATACTGCAAGTGCAGATCCGCTACGTTACAACCTCGCTGCCATGGTGGCACGTTTCAATGAAACCGGGCGTAGTCAGGTGTTGGCAAAACGAATGGAAGGCGATCTGTCTGAGTATTCTGTCATTCAGACCAAAGAGCCTTTAGACAACGAAGGTAAAGTCAGCCGTATCGTTGAATTCATTGAGAAACCTGATCAACCACAAACCCTTGATTCCGATCTGATGGCTGTAGGACGCTACGTGCTTTCTACTGATATCTGGGCAGAACTCGAGCATACCCAGCCAGGTGCCTGGGGTCGAATTCAGTTAACGGATGCTATTGCAGAACTGGCGAAAAAACAATCTGTTGATGCGATGTTGATGACGGGCGACAGCTACGACTGCGGTAAAAAAATGGGCTATATGCAGGCGTTCGTGAAGTATGGGCTACGGAACTTGAAGGAAGGGGCGAAGTTCAGGGAAAGCATCAAATCCTTGCTCTCCTAAGTATTACCTAATCATTTCATTGAAATGCGGTAGCCTTGTACTCCACATCTTCTATTTATGGAGTGCATGCTACCTTTTATGTTTTTGCCCGTGAGAAAATGCAGTAATCTTGGGCGTTATAACCTTTGAAAGTTATCGGTAGACTGTTGTAGTGATAAGTAACAGCGCCTGAATCACTCGTTTTGTTGAGGGAATAGTTGGCGACGTGGATAATTTGTCAAATAGTGCACGGGTAGCTGTTAAGCCTGGGGCGGTAGCGTGTTTAAATGTGGTGTAGCAATTTTAGAGGATTAAAAAATGAAGAAAGTTATTACTTTTGGGACATTTGATATATTTCATATAGGCCACATTAATATTTTAGAAAGAGCTGCGGAGTTTGGTGATTATCTTATTGTGGGTGTATCTTCGGATGAACTCAATTTCTCTAAAAAACAACGATATCCAGTCTATAATGAAAAGGAAAGGGTGAAAATTATCTCTTCACTGAGAGTGGTCAATGAGGTATTTATAGAAGAATCATTAGAACTGAAACTAGAATATATAAAAAGATATAATGCGGATATTTTGGTGATGGGGGATGATTGGGAAGGGCGATTTGATTGGGTTAAACCTGCATGTGAAGTGATTTATTTACCAAGGACACCTTCAGTTTCTACTACAGAAATAATTGAGATATGTAGTAAAAGGTAGGAAAGAGAAATATTAATGAAATATATCAGGATTATACTAGAGTTAATAACTCTTATGGTGCTACTTCCTTTCAATCGTTTGATTTCAAAAAAATATTACATATTTTATTCTCCACTTGGCTATGTAGGCAATGTTAGGTATGTTTTTGAATATTTTGAAAAGAAAGGTGAATGTGTATTATTTATAACTAATGATCATCTAAAAAAATCATATTTTTCTACGTTATTAAAATTGATCCAAGGACGTTATATTTTCCTCACGCATGGCGTTGGTCGGCTTCCTTTTCTTTTTTTCCTTAATCAACGTGTACAGCTATGGCATGGATTACCAATAAAAAAAATCTTGCTAGATTATCGTGGTGATTATCAAAAAAGCAAATATTGTTTCATAAATGTGCTTTTAAAAAAAATACTCAAAGCTAGAATAAATTTATTTTATAATTATCTTGTTACTTCAGATAGTGAGCTTGGTAAACATTTATCTCAGTCGATGGCTTTGCCATCGCAAAGAGTGCTAAAATTAGGCACGCCATCTATTGCAAAATCATACGAATATTATGCCTTAAATAAAGGAAATCCCGCTGGCACCAGCTCTGTCTACAAAGTGTTGTATATGCCAACGTGGAGAGATGGCAGTAGTACAGTCTCAGAGATTATTGATAGCTTTATCAGTGAACATGCGTTCTTTAAGGAAAATAATATTGAGATTTTCTGTAAATTGCATCCTTTAGACATTAAATATAACAAAACAAAAGAAATTCCTGTGAATGGTAATATTTATCTCCTGGAGCAATCAGAAGACATTGTTAAGTTATTATCAGGTTTTGATTGTTTGATAACTGATTATTCTAGTGTGTGTTTTGAATTTTTCCCACAGCAAAAACCATGTATTTTTTATGTGCCAGATCTAATCGATTATTTTAATAAACGAGAAGCTTATATTAATGTAGAGCATTTTTATTCTGGGCAACCTCGTGATATTCAAATGTTGAAAAATACTCTGCTGGAATCACGTAATGGCAGATGTAAAAATATCGATTACAAATTTTATTGTGGAGACAATACTTCGGCACTAGAAAATATTTATAATAAATTTGCAATCTGCAAGCTTTAAATATCATAGTGTTGGAATTAGAAATGGTAGATGAAATTTTTTCAATTATTATGCCTGCATATAATGCAGAGAAAACTATCGCAGCAAGTATCAATTCTGTGTTAATGCAAAGTGAGAGTGACTTTAAATTATATATAGTTAATGATTACTCAACAGACCGTACTAAGGAAATAATCTTGTCATTTTCTGACAAGAGAATCACATATTTAGAGAATGAAGCTAACATGGGGGTGGCTGAAACCAGAAATAAAGCGATAGAGGCATGTAATGGAATATATATATGCTTTCTAGATAGCGATGATTTATGGCACCCTCAAAAACTTGAAAAGCAATTAAGTATATTAAATAAAGGCTGGGATGTTGTTGCAAATAATTACTCCACCTTTAAAGATGATATTTCAAATGTAGTTAACAAACGAATTTCTCCGGAAATAATAAATTTCGATGATATGTTAAAAAGTAATTATATTGGTAATCTTACCGGTATATATAATGCGAAGAAATTAGGTAAGTTTTATCAAAAAACAATTGGCCACGAAGATTATGTCATGTGGCTAGAGATCTTCGCAAAAAGTAGGCAGGCTTATTGTATTCAGGAGAATCTCGCATACTATAGACTTTCTAAAAATTCTGTTTCGGCTAATAAATTAATCGTAATGACATGGCAGTGGACTATTTACCGAAAGGTGTTACATCTTCCTGTAATAAAGTCGATATATTACTTCCTTTGTTATGTTTATTTAGGGCTTGCAAAACGAGTATGAATGTTACCGTTAATGATGTGACTCAAATAATAAATTTCTAAATAAACAGGGAAATGATGCAACATGAAATTAGCAATTGGAATTTCGACAGTTGGTAAGAGTATAAATGATCTTTATGACAAAGTTAAAAACATAAGCTCCAATGTTGTTGTTATAATATCACATCAGGATAATTTTGATACAAAAATAGATAAAATGCTTACGCAACTATCAAATGTATATATTATAACCAAGAATGAACGAGGTTTAAGTAAAAGTCGGAATGTTCTTTTAGACAAAGCAATAACGTTGGGCATAGACTATTTAATTATCAGTGATGACGATGTTTACTATAGAAATGATGGTTTAGAACTGTTAAGCCAGTACCTGATTAAAGAAGAACATTCATCTCACTATCAGTTTCAAAGCTGTGATGAAGCAAATCACCTTCGTAAGAAATATAAACCAGAAAGTTATGAACTCAAAAGGCTTGATGTCTTTAGCGTATCCTCAATTGAAATGTGCATAAATATTTTTCTGGTTAAAGAAAGTAATATAAGATTTGATGAACGCTTTGGTTTGGGCAGTGTTTATTCTGCTGGTGAAGAACCGATATTCTTATCGGATGCCCTTAGTCATAATCATCATATACGATTTCTGCCAATTACTGTTACTATACATCCATTAGAAAGTTCAGGTATTAGAATTTATACTGATGAGAACACATTAGCAGCTCGAGGTGCTATATTTAAACGATGCCTGGGGAATGTCACAGGAATTCTTTTTGTGACTGCTTTTTGGTTTAAAAAGTTCATCTTGGAAAAGAAAAAAATTGATAATAAAATACCAAAAATTAGAGCGTTGTGTATTCTCATAAGAGGGTGCTTTAAAAATGTTTAAAGGAACAAGCGGATTGAGTAATAAAATCCCAAACATTTTGATGACGCAATATCTTCCGGTGATTTTAAGTGCATTTTTTTCCTTATTAATATTTTACTACCCTCTATTATCTGTAATAATTTTGGTTTTCTTATCTCCACTTTTAAGTCCTCTGGCCCGAAGATTATCCCTGATATTTGTTGCCACAACAATAATTGTCTTTTTTGCAACGCAGAAACCGTTTAGTGATATTGCCGAATATATGTCTATTTATAATGGCATATACGATGGAAGTGTCGAGGTTTTCAACTATCCGCGTTTTGGTAAAGGTCTTGAATTTATGTTCTTGGCTTTTATGAAATTTGTTGGATATATTACAGGTGCTAATGAACAGGCTTTATTGTTAGTAAGTTACTGCTTAATAGTTGCGTTGTTGACGTCGATAACAAAGGATATCGATAATAAATTCCGAGTAATGTTGTTAGGCCTATTTTTCCTTAATTTGGGATTTATTGAAGTTACTTCATATTTTTTACGTCAGATTATCTCGACCTTGATTTTTCTTTATGCAATAAAATCTACGACCAGATATCGATGGGCATTATTCCTAGTTAGCTTTTTCTTTCATATTTCTGCTGCTATTAATATTCTCATCTATATTGCATATCGTTTAACTAGAAAGCAAAAGGTTTCGTTGCCGATTGTTATTGTTTTTTCATTTTTAGGAGCTTCATTTCTTTTTTTATCTCCGCTTTTCGATTTTCTTCTACAGCGATTTAGTGATGTGTCCTCAAATGACAAATTCAGCACATTACCTGTAAATTACATAATAATTACTACCGTTAATTTATTAATAATATGCCGGTTACGATTTCTGTCAGGAAATAAGGAACGCTTGATTTCATTCCTATTAATTAAAGAAGTTGTACTTTTTTATACACTTTTACCTTTCCCTGCCTTGTCAAATAGATTAGGCATGATTTTATTTGCACTTTATCCATTCTTTTTGAAAAATTACTTGTTTAATTCCGGTATGAAATTTAAGCAAAAGTATTTTTACGGTTGCTTATTGTTAGGAATAAACTTGATCCCTTTCCTGTACTTAATGCTTAATGTTACTGCAGGAAATAATTCTTACACATTCCTTGAGTCGCGCCCTTTAAATGAAAATGTGTATAATATAATAAGTTACCTAATGCACACATTTAGCAATGGCCTTGAATATATAAATCAGGGTAACGAATAATGAAAAAATATCTTAGTAATCTTTTTTGGCTATTAAGTGATAGAGTGTTTATGCTTGTTTTTCAGCTTTCACTTTTTTCCGCAATAAAAAGATTATACGGACTGGATACGTTGGGGGAGTGGGCAACAATAACCAATCTTTCTCAACTATTATTATCTTTTTTCTTATTGGGCATAGATGTTATCGTTGTCAAACGAATTGTTGAGAATCCAAACAAGGCTGGTAATGAAATTGGCTCTGCCCTTTTTCTGCAATTTTTAGGCATTGTAGCCTACATGTTGTCGATGATTGCAATTGTATATTTTGCGTATTCACATATGGAGTATGCTATATTCTTTTTGTCAATAATCCTGATATCGAATTTATTGAGCTTGTTTTCTAAAGTTATTTATTTTCATTACAGTGCCTTAGTGGAGTCAAAGTATCGAGCTTTCACTATTATTTTTAGTATTACTTTATCATATATTTATTTATGGATGTGTATATATTTTGAGTGGTATGTTTTTTATGCTTATCTACTTTTCTATGTATTTCAGGGAGTATTGAGTGTAATCATTTATTTTTATTGGTTTAAGCCAGGGTGTAAATGGGGGGTAGACAGAAATACTGTAAAGATATATTTTTCATTAGGAATGAAATTAATTATCTCAACTGTTAGTGTTTCATTATTTGCGCAGTGTGATGTTTTGCTTCTTGAGCACCTGGTTGGAACGAATGAAACTGGCGCTTTTAGCGCAGCGTTGCGTATTTCAGCGATTTGGTTTATGTGTGCCGGGATCATAGGGAATGCTTTTTTCCCAAAAATTGTTCAACTGGCTAATAGAAATGAAAATGACGCGTTCCTGTTTCTTGAATGGATTTGTGGTGCGGTAAGTTTGTTAACTGTGATTGCATCAATCGTTGTAACTTTTCTCGCACCGTTCATTATGAAAATTTTATATGGCGAGGGAATGTTACTATCCTCTCACATCTTGTCTATTCACATATGGACAAGTTTATTTATATTCCTTGGTGCATTTTCATCAAAATGGCTATATGCCAGGAATTGGATTGATTTGGATATATATAAAACTGTGGTAGCTGCGATTTTGAATGTGATATTGAATATTATTTTTATTCCTATATATGGGGCGATTGGTGCAGCTATTGTATCGATGATCTCCTATTGCGTAGCTAACTTTGTATTTTTCCTTTTCATAAAAAAAACAAAGCCATTATTTTTCATGCAACTAAAAAGCTTGGCCTATATTTTTACACCATGGCGAGTTATTACTAACTATCCGAGAATAAAATGCCTGTTTCAATAGTCACTCCTGTGTACAACAGAGCCACTCTTATTGGCAACTTATTTCAATCATTGCTCAAGCAAGATATCTATGATTTTGAATGGATCGTAATAGATGATGGGTCAACGGATAATATTAAAGATGTCATGCATGAATTTCAATTGTCATCTCCCTTTACTATAAAGTTTCACCAAAAAGAAAATGGAGGCAAACCTTCAGCTGTAAATAAAGGAGTGAAAGAAGCAAGTTTTGATTGGATTTATATTGTTGATAGTGACGATTTTATTCCACAAGATGCTATCTCTGTAATATTGCATGATGTTATAAAAGCAGTTGACCCGTACTGTGCGGGAATGGTTTATTTGAAAGCTTTTTCTGATTCTGGTAATATTGTTGGCGAAAAATTTAGAAGCAATACCCTTGATTATAAATGTTTTTCAGGGGTAAAAGGAGATAAAGCTTTAGTATTCAAGAGAGATTTGCTGAAAAAAAATCCATTCCCTATTTTTGATAATGAAAAATTTATGACAGAAGCATATTGCTGGAATAAAATATTAGATGAACATTATCTTCTTGCAAATAATAAAGTTATTTATTTGTGTGAGTATTTAGAAGATGGCTTGACACATAATTACTACAGTCTTTTAAAGAAAAACAAACGGGGAACCTTGGCTTTTGTTACTTCCAATCTTTTATTAAAAAATATCAATTTAAATATTTATAAGCAAACGATATATCATTTTTCTCCGGTGATGAATAGTGAAAATTTAAACTTTATTAAAAGTAAGGTTTCATTAATTAGATATTATATATTTAGAATGTTGTTAGTGTTTTCCTCTTTCAAGAAAAACTTATTAAAGGTATTGAAAAATTGATTCCTAAAATAATCCATTATATTTGGCTGGGAGGGAATCCTCTCCCTAAAATGTATTCTGATTGCATGAGCACATGGTCAGTTTATGCAAAAGGTTTTGAAGTTAATTTATGGGATGAAGAAAAATATTTTGAAGTTTTTGGCACGAATAAATACGTTGATGAAATGCTAAAAAAAAAGAAATATGCTTTTGCTACTGACTATATTCGTTGTCAAATACTTGCAAGGTTCGGTGGTATTTACCTTGATACTGATATGGAACTTATTAAAGACATAACTCCATTGGTTAACAACGTTGCTTTCTTGGGTGAAGAAGATATTGCAACACCCAGTTGCGGAATATTGGGCTGTGAACCGGGTTTTTGGCTCTTTGAACAGTTAAAAGATCATGTGGCAGAGGCTAAGGGACTTATTACCATTCCTGTTTTATTGAAGAAGTTATTAATGTCTCAGGGGATCGAGCGTGACTTAGCTCAGCCATTTAGCACAGTTAAAGATGTAACCATTTATAATGCGGATTATTTTTATCCATTTAATCCTTACGGTAAAAATAAACGTGAGCAACTTCTTTTGATTTATATAACTCAGGATTGCTATGCTATTCATCACTGGGCTAAAAGCTGGAAGCTTTCAGTGCCGGAGAGAATCATAAAAAAAATTAAAAATTACATAAAATAGTTTTTCGCGGTAACAAAAATACTTCATATAATTATCTTCAATGGCATGGCTATAGTTAAAGTGCATCTTCTGCTACCCGACGATATAATTTATGAGTTAACATCTAAACCACATTCAAGCCGCACACAAGTCGTGTGGTGACCACACCTGACAGGAGTATGTAATGTCCAAGCAACAGATCGGCGTAGTCGGTATGGCAGTGATGGGGCGCAACCTGGCGCTCAACATCGAAAGCCGTGGTTATACCGTCTCCATCTTCAACCGCTCCCGTGAAAAAACCGAAGAAGTTATCGCTGAGAACCCAGGCAAAAAGCTGGTTCCTCACTACACGGTCAAGGAGTTCGTCGAGTCTCTTGAAACCCCACGTCGTATCCTGTTAATGGTGAAAGCAGGTGCAGGCACTGATGCTGCTATTGACTCCCTGAAGCCGTATCTGGATAAAGGCGACATCATCATTGATGGCGGTAACACCTTCTTCCAGGACACTATCCGTCGTAACCGTGAACTGTCCGCCGAAGGCTTTAACTTCATCGGTACTGGTGTTTCCGGCGGTGAAGAGGGTGCCTTGAAAGGTCCTTCTATCATGCCTGGCGGCCAGAAAGAAGCGTATGAGCTGGTTGCACCAATTTTAACTAAAATCGCCGCTGTTGCTGAAGATGGCGAACCGTGCGTGACCTACATCGGTGCTGACGGTGCGGGTCATTACGTGAAAATGGTGCACAACGGTATTGAATACGGCGACATGCAGCTGATTGCTGAAGCCTATTCTCTGTTAAAAGGCGGTCTGAACCTGTCTAACGAAGAGCTGGCCACTACTTTCACCGAGTGGAACGAAGGCGAGCTGAGCAGCTACCTGATTGACATCACAAAAGATATCTTCACCAAAAAAGATGAAGAGGGTAAATACCTGGTTGATGTGATCCTGGATGAAGCAGCGAACAAAGGTACCGGAAAATGGACCAGCCAGAGTTCACTGGATCTGGGGGAACCACTGTCGCTGATCACCGAATCCGTATTCGCTCGCTATATCTCTTCTCTGAAAGATCAGCGCGTTGCGGCATCCAAAGTGCTTTCTGGACCGCAGGCTAAACTGGCTGGGGATAAAGCAGAATTCGTTGAGAAAGTCCGTCGCGCACTGTACCTGGGCAAAATAGTCTCCTACGCGCAGGGCTTCTCTCAACTGCGTGCCGCGTCTGATGAATACAACTGGGATCTGAACTACGGCGAAATCGCCAAGATCTTCCGCGCGGGCTGCATTATTCGTGCACAGTTCCTGCAGAAAATCACCGACGCCTATGCTGAAAACAAGGGTATCGCGAACCTGCTGTTGGCCCCGTACTTCAAAAATATCGCTGATGAATATCAGCAAGCGTTGCGTGATGTAGTGGCTTACGCTGTGCAGAACGGTATTCCTGTACCGACCTTCTCCGCTGCAGTGGCGTACTACGACAGCTACCGTTCCGCGGTGCTGCCGGCTAACCTGATTCAGGCCCAGCGTGACTACTTCGGTGCGCACACGTATAAACGCACCGATAAAGAAGGTGTGTTCCACACTGAATGGCTGGATTAATCTGATTTAACCCAACTGTAAATACAGGCCCGGAGCGCTCCTCCGGGCTTTTTTATTGCCAAAAAATGGGATTCAGTCAGGTCTGATAGCCGGTGTTGTAGCAAATCACGATATAATGACGTTATGCGGAGCCGATACGCCATAATGCTGGCGGTGTGTTCACCCTCAAATGTTTAACCGGAAGAAGTTACAGAGCGAATGAAGATAACTATCTCAGGAACAGGTTACGTAGGTCTGTCGAACGGTATTCTGATTGCCCAGCACCATGAAGTGGTCGCTCTGGATATCGTCCAGGCCAAAGTCGAGATGCTGAATCAGAAAAAATCGCCGATTGTTGATAAAGAAATCGAAGAGTACCTGGCGACAAAGCAGCTAAATTTCCGTGCAACGACCGATAAGTATGATGCTTACCGCGACGCGGACTACGTTATCATCGCGACACCAACTGACTACGATCCGAAGACCAACTATTTCAACACCTCCAGCGTCGAGTCTGTGATCCGCGACGTGGTTGCAATTAATCCAAATGCGGTAATGGTCATTAAGTCCACCATCCCCGTTGGTTTTACGAACTCCATTAAAGAACAGTTGGGTACCGACAATATCTTCTTCTCGCCGGAGTTCCTGCGTGAAGGCCGTGCGTTGTACGATAACCTGCATCCGTCGCGTATTGTTATTGGCGAACGTTCTGAGCGCGCGGAGCGCTTTGCTGCGTTGCTGCAGGAAGGTGCGGTGAAGAAAGATATTCCAACGTTGTTTACTGACTCGACTGAAGCAGAAGCCATCAAACTTTTTGCTAATACTTATCTGGCGTTACGCGTGGCCTATTTTAATGAGTTGGATAGCTATGCAGAAAGCCTTGGTCTGAACTCACGCCAGATTATCGAAGGGGTATGTCTGGATCCGCGTATCGGTAATCATTACAACAACCCGTCATTTGGCTATGGTGGCTACTGTCTGCCGAAAGATACTAAGCAATTGCTGGCTAACTATGCGTCTGTGCCAAACAATATTATTGGCGCGATCGTTGATGCTAACCGCACGCGCAAAGACTTTATTGCAGACTCTATTCTTGCGCGTAAACCTCAAGTGGTTGGCGTGTATCGTTTGATTATGAAAAGTGGTTCCGATAATTTCCGGGCGTCTTCTATTCAGGGAATTATGAAGCGTATTAAAGCCAAGGGTGTACCCGTTATTATTTACGAACCCGTCATGGAGGAAGATGAATTTTTCCACTCTCGGGTGGTTCGTGATCTTAATGCGTTCAAAAATGAAGCAGATATTATTATTTCTAATCGCATGACGTCAGAGTTATCTGATGTTGCAGAAAAAGTGTATACACGCGATCTGTTCGGTAGCGATTAATCCTCCTCCCCACAAAAAAGGCCTTATTAAAGGCCTTTTTATTCTAAATCGATCAGTAATTATTCTTTGTAGAAATCACGGTACCAGTCAACAAAGTTCTTCACCCCATCTTTAACCGTTGTTTGAGGTTTAAAACCAATAACATCATACAGTGCTTTAGTATCTGCGCTGGTTTCCAGTACATCGCCAGGCTGTAGCGGTAGCATATTTTTCGTAGCTTCAATGCCCAGTGCATCTTCAAGGGCTCGGATGTAGTCCATTAACTCAACTGGTGAGCTATTACCGATATTATAAACCCGATACGGCGCAATGCTGGCCGCTGGTGTTCCTGTTTCAACGGTCCACTGATCGTCTGATTGCGGAATGACATCCTGCAGGCGAATGATTGCTTCGGCGATATCATCAATATAGGTAAAGTCACGCTTCATTTTGCCGTAGTTATAGACGTCAATACTTTTCCCTTCCAGTATCGCTTTGGTGAACTTGAACAGCGCCATATCCGGGCGACCCCAAGGGCCGTACACGGTAAAGAAACGTAGCCCGGTGGTGGGCAATCCATACAGATGGGAATAAGTATGGGCCATCAGTTCATTGGCTTTTTTGGTTGCCGCATACAGAGATACGGGGTGATCGACGGAATCATCCGTTGAGAAAGGCATTTTGCGATTCAGACCGTAAACCGAACTGGAGGATGCATAGAGTAAATGTTGAATTTTATTATGGCGACACCCTTCCAGTATGTTCAGAAAACCTGTGAGATTTGAGTCTACGTAGGCATGCGGATTTTCGAGCGAATAACGTACGCCAGCCTGGGCGGCAAGATGAATCACAAGTTCGAAATGCCCGGATATGAAGAGCTCAGCCATGCTATCCTGGTCGGCTAAATCAATCTTATGAAAATGGAAACCGGGATGTACCAGTAACGCCAGACGAGCCTGTTTAAGACTGACGTCGTAGTAATCGTTCAGATTATCAATACCGACGACTTGATGGCCTGCCTCAAGGAGGCGTTTGCTAACGTGGAAGCCGATGAAACCAGCGGCGCCCGTAACCAGGTATTTCATGTTCGTTCCTCTTTTGGCTAAAGGGGAGCCAGGCACCAGTAGGTGCGACGAAAAATGGAATGATACCGTTAGATGACAAAAAAGCTAATCGTTATCTTTTTTCATGCTTGCCATTTTTACTGGTCAGCTATTATATATTCACATAGTGAATTTAACGTACGGAAGCGTTAGGTATGCCCGTTGACTACTATTTAACCTTTCGTTCGATATTTTGCTCAGAGTAGGAACCCAGAGTATTGACACTTTTAGTAAACCACTTCTTTTTTCAGTAGTGATTAAAATACCAATTAAAATCACTTAAATAATCTGTTTTTTTTATCAATAATCCTATGGCATTAAACATATTTATGACTAAACTAATGCCAGTTTTAGTCTTTCCTCATTTAGGATATCTATGTCTGTGAGTGATAACAACGTATCCGGGCGCAGTAACGATCCGGAGCAGATTGATCTGATTGATTTATTGATGCAGCTGTGGCGTGGGAAATTGACGATTATTGTTGCTATCGTTATTGCTATTGCCTGTGCTGTCGGTTATTTAGCGGTTGCTAAAGAGAAATGGACCTCTACAGCGATTATCACTCAACCGGATGTTGGACAGATTGCCACGTATAACAACGCACTCAATGTGTTGTATGGTGCCAGCGCGCCTAAGGTGACTGAACTTCAGACAAACGTTATTGGTCGTTTCAGTACCTCTTTCTCTGCATTGGCGGAAACGCTGGATAATCAGGAAAAACCGGAAAAACTGTCGATTGAGCAGTCTGTAAAAGGCCAACAACTGCCGTTAGCGGTTTCTTATGTTGGTGCTTCCCCAGAAGAAGCTCAGCGTCAACTTGCTGAATATATTCAACAAATAGATGAAAAGGTTGCCAAAGAACTGGAGCTTGATCTTGCTGATAATGTCAAGTTGCAAACAGCTACGCTGCAAGATTCTCTGAAAACTCAGGAAGCGGTTGCTCAGGAACAAAAAGATCTGCGAATTAGGCAAATTCAGGAAGCTTTGCGTTATGCAGAACAGGCTGGGGTAATTAAGCCACAAATTCAGCAAACTCAGGATGTCACGCAGGACAGTATGCTATTGCTGGGCAGTGATGCACTGAAATCAATGATTGAACACGAAGCGACTCGTCCCTTGATCTTCTCTGGTAATTACTACCAGACCAAGCAAAACCTGCTGGATATTGAGGCGTTAAATCTTGAAAAGGCAAAACTGCACTCCTACCGCTATGTGATGAAACCAACGTTACCGATTCGTCGTGATAGCCCCAAAAAATCAATAACTTTGGTGTTGGCGGTTCTGCTCGGCGGGATGATTGGTGCCGGGATCGTGCTGGGGCGAAATGCGCTGCGCAACTATAAAGACAAAGCCGAATAAGCGCTCATCTCAATAACAAAAAAACCGGGCTCGCCCGGTTTTTTTACGTCTAAAGATTACTGATGTCTTTTGCGTAAATTCTCAATCACCGTCGTCAGGTCGAGGTCCTGATCCTGCAGCAGAACCAGCAGGTGATACATCAGATCAGAGGCTTCATTGGTCAGTTCGAAACGATCGTTCACGGTTGCGGCCAGCGCGGTCTCTACGCCTTCTTCACCCACTTTTTGCGCAATGCGTTTGGTGCCGCTGGCATACAGCTTCGCAGTGTAGGAGCTTGCCGGATCAGCGGTTTTACGTTCGGCCAGTAGTTGCTCCAGTTGATACAGGAACAGCCACTGGTGGCTGGCATCGCCAAAGCAGCTTGAGGTGCCTTTATGGCAGGTCGGGCCAATCGGGTTAACCAGTACCAGCAGGGTGTCGTTGTCGCAGTCGGGCGCGATGCTCACCACGTTCAGGAAGTGACCGGAGGTTTCACCCTTGGTCCACAGGCGCTGTTTGGTCCGCGAGAAAAAGGTCACTTTGCCGCTTTCAAGCGTTTTATCCAGTGCTTCCGGGTTCATATAACCCAGCATTAGTACCTCACCGGAAACCGCATGCTGCACGATGACTGGCATCAGTCCGTCGGTTTTTTCCCAGTCCAGCTCGCGGCATTGTTGCTTCGTTAACATATCCTGATCTCCACGCCCTGTGTTGCCAGGTACGCTTTTAATTCGCCAATATTAATAATTTGCTTGTGAAAGACGGAAGCGGCAAGCGCGCCGTCAACGTCGGCGTCCCGGAAGGCTTCAAGGAAGTGTTCCATGGTGCCCGCGCCGCCGGAGGCAATCAGCGGTACATGGCAAACGTCGCGCACTTTTTTCAGTTGCTCCAGATCGTAGCCGTTACGCACGCCGTCCTGGTTCATCATGTTCAGGACGATTTCGCCTGCGCCGCGTTTTTGTACTTCCTGCACCCAGTCCAGCGTTTCCCATTGCGTGACGCGGGTACGGCTTTCATCCCCGGTATATTGATTAACATGATATTTTCCGGTTTCGGCGTCATACCACGTATCAATGCCTACCACGATACACTGCACGCCAAAGCGGTCAGCCAGACGAGTGATAAGCTCCGGTTCGGCCAGCGCCGGGGAGTTGATAGAGATTTTATCCGCCCCGAAGGAGAGGATGCGCGCCGCATCGTCGATGGATTTAATGCCACCGGCAACGCAGAACGGAATATCGATCACTTCCGCCACGCGAGATACCCAGCTTTTATCCACTACTCGGCCATCGCTGGAGGCGGTGATATCGTAGAACACCAGTTCATCTGCGCCTTCATCGGCATAGCGTTTTGCCAGCGGGACAATGTCACCAATAATCTCGTGATTGCGAAACTGGACGCCTTTTACCACCTGTCCATCACGAACGTCCAGACAAGGAATTATGCGTTTTGCCAGCATTGAATGGCCTCCTCAACGGTGAACTTACCTTCCAGCAGAGCGCGTCCGACGATCACGCCGCCAACCCCAGTCCCGCGCAGGGCGGCTACGTCCTCAATTCCACCTATACCGCCAGATGACTGAAACGCCACCTGCGGATATTTGGCGCACACTTCTTCATAAAGCGCGACGTTTGAGCCAGCCAGCGTGCCGTCGCGGGAGATATCGGTGCACAGCACGTGTTTCAGGCCGACAGGGAGATAGGTCTCAACCAGTTCTTCCAGAGAAACCCCGGAATCTTCCTGCCAGCCGCTAACCGCAACCTGTTTATTACCGCGCTCGTCAATTCGAACGTCCAGCGCCAGCACCAGCGCGTCGGCGCCAAAACGGGCAAACCAGCTTTTGACGACTTCGGGAGATTTTACCGCCGTCGAACCCACCACTACGCGCGCGACGCCAGCGTCAAGCAGCGCTTCAACATCCGCTTCGGTACGTACGCCGCCACCAACCTGCACCGGAACATTGACTCCAGCGACCAGCATTTTAATCAGCGGGATCTGCCGCTGCGCCGGGTCTTTCGCGCCAGTTAAATCAACCAGGTGCAGTACTTCGGCACCCTGAGCTGCGTAATCCTGTAAACGGGGGAGAGGATCGTTGCCATAATCACGTTGCGTTGCGTAATCGCCCTGATGAAGACGCACCACCGTGCCGTCGATTAAATCTAATGCCGGAATAATCATTACATCTCCAGAAAGTTTTTCAGCAACTGCGCCCCAGCCGCGCCCGAGCGTTCAGGGTGAAACTGCACGCCAAAGAAATTGTCCTTTTGTACTGCCGCGGTAAATGGTTCGCCGTAATGGCACTGGGCGATGGTCCACGGGTTCACCGGCATAGCATAGCTGTGTACAAAGTAGAAATATGCGCCATCTTCAATGCCCTGGAACAGACGATTTCCCGCCTGCGGATAGACGCGATTCCAGCCCATATGCGGCAGCGGCAGACCGAAATCGGTCATCTTCGGAACGTCCTGCTCAATAATGCCCAGCAGAGAGACACCGTTACTCTCTTCGCTGCGACGGCCAAGCAGTTGCATGCCTAAGCAGATCCCCAGTACCGGTTGCGTACAGGCTTTAATCAGTTCAATCAGTTCACGCTCGTGCAACTGGTCCATAGCCGCCTGGGCGGTACCGACGCCCGGCAGAAACAGTTTATCGGCACGCAGCACCACGTCCGGGTCACGGCTGACAACCGGGTCGTATCCATGGCGCGCGACGGCGGATTTCACCGAGTGCAGATTGGCGCAGCCGGTATCAAGGATCACCACGTTCATTACAGCACTCCTTTTGAGGAGGGCAGCGTATCGCCTTCTACGCGAATAGCCTGACGCAGCGTACGACCAAAGGCTTTAAACAGGCTCTCCACTCGGTGGTGGTCATTTTTCCCTTTGGTTTTCAGGTGCAAGGTGACACCCATGGTGTAAGAAAGTGAACGGAAGAAGTGTTCAATCATCTCTGTGCTCAGATCGCCAACGCGTTGGTAGGTAAACTCCGCGCGGTATTCCAGGTGCGGACGCCCCGAGATATCCAGCGCGCAACGTGCCAGGCACTCGTCCATCGGCAGCACAAAACCAAAACGGTTGATACCGCGTTTATCGCCTAATGCCAGCTTTAAGGCTTCACCCAGCGCCAGACCGGTATCTTCAACGGTGTGGTGATCGTCAATATACAGATCGCCTTTGACGGCAATCTCCATGCGAAAACCGCCGTGGGTGGCGATTTGATCCAGCATGTGGTCAAAGAAGCCAACGCCGGTATTGATTTTGCTACGGCCTTCGCGGTCCAGCCAGACTTTGACGTCAATCTGCGTCTCTTTGGTATTACGCTCAACGTGCGCGTAACGGTCTCGTTTGGTCAACTGCTCACCGATCATCGCCCAGTTCAGGGTGTCGCGGTGGTAGCGTAATCCGCTAATGCCCATGTTTTCTGCGAGCTGAATATCGGTCGCCCGGTCACCAATGACGTAGCTGTTTGCCACATCCATGGCCTGTTCAACCAGATACTGCTCAACCAGTTTCACTTTTGGCTTACGGCAATCACACGCGTCCGCTGGCAGGTGCGGGCAGATCAGCACCTCATCAAATGCTACGCCCTGAGAGGTGAATATTTGCATCATCAGGTTATGCGGACCGTCAAAATCGGCCTGCGGGAAGCTCTGCGTACCGAGTCCATCCTGGTTAGTAATCATCACCAGCTTAAAGCCGGCTTTTTGCAGCTTCAGCAAAACGGGAACGACGTCCGGCTCGAAGGCGAGTTTGTCAAAGCGATCGACCTGAAAGTCACTTGGCGGTTCTGAAATCAGGGTTCCATCACGGTCAATAAAAAGATACTTCTGGCTCATACTTGCTCCGCACGTAAGGCGTCAATGACGCGCTGGCTCTCTTCGCGGGTTCCGACAGTAATTCGCAGGCAGCCGCTTAATGAAGGTTGTTTATTCTGATCTCGTAAGATAATGCCCTGATCCCACAAAGATTTAAATACGCTGCTTGATGCGGTGAAGCGCGCCAGAACATAGTTGGTTTCAGAGTCAAAAACCTGCTCTACACAGCGAATGGTTTTCAGGTTCTCCACCAGATACTGACGCTCTTGCAGGATCTGCTCTACGCGTTGGCGCATGGCGGAAATCCCTTGTGGCGTCAGCGCCTGGGCGGCGATATCCGCTACCGGGGTAGAAAGCGGGTAGGGAGCAATCACCTTTAACAGCAGATTGATAACCTCTTCATTCGCCAGCGTAAATCCGCAGCGTAAACCGGCGAGAGCAAACGCTTTGGACAGCGTGCGTAATACTGCCAGATGCGGATACTCAGACAGCCAGCCTGCCAGCGTGGCCTGAGGACAAAATTCAATATAGGCCTCATCAGCGACCACGATGGCTTTACCCTGCGTCATTTCGAGCAGTGAACGTAGGTCCTGCGGATTTATCAGCTGGCCGGTTGGGTTATTGGGGCTGCATACGTAGACCACTTTCACGCCATCAAGCTTGTCCGCGATGCCTTGTAAATCCAGCTGCCAGTTATCCAGGGTCGGGACGGTGCGGCATTCAACGCCAATCGTTTCGGCGCTGACGCTGTACATGCCGTAAGTCGGCGGACAGTAGAGAATTGCATCTTTACCGGGTTCGCAAAAAGCGCGCACCAGCAGTTCGATCCCTTCATCTGCACCGCGGCTGACCAGCACCTGCTCTGGTTTGACGCCAGCATACTGCGCGTAATTCTCAATTACGGCTTTCGGCTGACACTCCGGATAGCGGTTCAGCGTCTGCTGGCGTAGCTGGAACTCAACGGCGGTTGGGTACTCATTCGCGTTGAGCCACACGTCACCGTTACCGCCAAGACGACGGGCAGACTGATAGGGCGTTAACTCGCGAACATTATTACGGGCTAAATCAGTGACGCTGAGAAAGTTGTCAGTGCTCATGCTTGCTCCTTCAGGGCGTTAACGCGCAGGGTGACGGCATTTTTGTGGGCAGTCAGTCGTTCAGCAGCGGCCAGTGTTTCAATGGTGGAGGCCAGGGCAGAGAAACCTTGGGGAGTTAATTCCTGTACCGTCATCCGTTTCTGGAAATCAGCCAGCCCAAGGCTTGAGCAGGTTGCGGTATAGCCGTAGGTCGGAAGAACGTGGTTGGTGCCGGAAGCATAGTCGCCAGCCGACTCAGGAGACCAGTCACCCAGGAATACCGAACCAGCGCTGGTGATATCGTCAACCAGTTCACGCGCGTTACGGGTCTGAATAATCAGGTGCTCCGGGCCGTAGGCGTTAGAGATGGCCACGCATTGCTCAAGATCTCTGGCGACGATCAGTCGGCTGGCGGCGAGCGCCTGACGTGCGGTGTCGGCGCGGGAAAGCTCGGCGAGCTGGCGTTCAACGGCTTTGGCCACGCCTTCGGCAAGCGTAGCGTCTGGTGTCAGCAGGATAACCTGCGAGTCGGGGCCGTGTTCGGCCTGAGAGAGCAGGTCGGAAGCAACAAAGTCAGGCGTCGCGCCGCTGTCGGCGATAACCAGCACTTCAGACGGGCCCGCAGGCATGTCGATAGCCGCGCCGTCAAGACGTTGGCTGACCTGACGTTTGGCTTCGGTCACATACGCATTGCCTGGCCCGAAGATTTTATCGACCTTAGGAATAGATTTGGTACCCAGCGCCAGCGCGGCAATGGCCTGCGCGCCGCCCACGTTGAACACCTCTTTTACGCCACACAGTTGCGCGGCGTAGAGGATTTCATCGGCAATCGGCGGCGGTGAGCAGAGCACCACTTTTTTGCAGCCAGCGATACGCGCCGGGGTCGCCAGCATTAATACGGTCGAGAAGAGCGGTGCCGATCCCCCAGGAATATACAGCCCCACGGAGGCGATAGGGCGAGTAACCTGCTGGCAGCGCACGCCAGGCTGAGTTTCAATATCCACCGGCGGCAGGATTTGCGCGGTGTGGAACGCATCAATATTACGCACCGCCGCCTGCATGGCTTCTTTCAGCTCGTCGCTCAGGCGGCTACTGGCTTGCTGAATTTCTTCTTCGGTGACGCGCAGCGTGCCGACCTCGGTTTTGTCAAACTTTGCACTGTATTCACGCAGCGCCCGGTCGCCGTTATTTTTGACGTTCTCAAGAATCTCGGCCACCGTGCGGCTGATGCTTTCAGAGGCGGATATCGCCGGGCGCATCAGCAGTTCGCGCTGCTGCTCGGGACTACGGCTATTCCAGTCGATCAGGGTATTGAAGCTCATGGCTATCACTCCATCATCTTCTCAATCGGCAGCACCAGAATGGAGCTGGCGCCGAGCGCTTTCAGTTTTTCCATCGTTTCCCAGAACAGGGTTTCGCTGCTGACCATGTGCATGGCTACGCGCTGCTGGTCACCCGCCAGTGGCAGAATGGTAGGGCGCTCAGCGCCTGGCAGCAGGGCGATGACTTCGTCCAGACGTTCGCTCGGCGCGTGCATCATGATGTATTTTGATTCACGTGCCTGAATAACCCCCTGAATACGGGTCAGCAGTTTGTCGATCAGTTGTTGCTTGGCTTCGGCCATTTCGCCGTCGCGCTGAATCAGGCAGGCTTTAGAGCGGTAAATCACTTCCACTTCACGCAGACCGTTGGCTTCAAGCGTGGCTCCGGTTGACACCAGATCGCAAATCGCATCAGCCAGACCTGCGCGGGGGGCGACTTCTACAGAGCCGTTTAACAGACAGGATTTAAACGACACCCCTTTTTGATCAAGATAACGTTTAAGCAGGTGTGGGTAAGAGGTAGCGATACGCTTACCGTTCAGCGCTGCCGGGCCATCCCAGGCTTCATCAACCGGGGTAGCCAGCGAAAGACGGCAGCCGCCGAAGTCCAGACGACGCAGGGTAAAATAGCGCGGATCTTCACCCTGTGCCCGGCGGTTGAGCAGTTCCTCTTCGAGAACGTTTTCCCCGATGATGCCGAGATCTACGACGCCGTCCATCACCAGACCCGGGATATCGTCATCACGCACGCGCAGAATATCGATCGGCATATTCTCAGCCATCGCGATCAGGCGCTGGGTGTGAAGATTAATTTTAATGCCGCAACGGGCCAGCAATTCGCGTGAATCATCGCTTAAACGACCTGATTTCTGCATAGCTATGCGTAAACGGGTGTTATCTAACATTCTTTATTCCTCGTTATCCTGTCTGAATCAGTTTGGGTCACGCACAAAAAAAAGCCCCCGGAAGAAATCTTCCGGGGGCTTTCTCATACGCTCATGCACCGCTGGAAGATTTAAATGTCTCCCAGCACACATCGCCTGAAAGACTAGTCAGGATGATGGTGATGATGGTGTTTGAATTGAGCGCGTGTCATAAATTTTCTCGATGAATGTTTATTCATTTGATGTCTTTTAACCTAAACCACTTTAGCTACGGAAAGCAAGGGCTTTTTTTGATCATTAATTCATTTCATATTGATACTATGAATTGTCAGCCACTGTGGGCTAGCGTAGCCTTGCGTTATAGGCCAAAAGTCAGGAGAGAAGGCATGAAAAAGGTCGCAATTGTCGGTTTAGGTTGGTTAGGCATGCCGTTAGCTATGTCGCTGGCGGCGAGAGGCTGGCAGGTTACCGGCAGCAAAACCACATTGGATGGGGTTGAAGCGGCCCGCATGAGTGGTATAGAGAGCTACTCGCTGCGCCTGGAGCCTGAACTGGTTTGTGAGACAGACGATCTCGACGCACTGATGGACTCCGACGCGCTGGTTATTACGCTACCTGCGCGCCGTAGCGGTCCGGGGGAGACATTTTACCTGCAGGCTATGCAGGAGCTGGTCGACAGTGCGCTGGCGTACCGTATCCCGCGGATTATTTTTACCAGTTCGACGTCGGTCTATGGCGATGCACAAGGCATCGTGAAAGAAGGGACTCCGCGTAACCCGGTCACTGCAAGTGGTCGCGTATTGAAAGAACTTGAAGACTGGTTGCACAATTTACCCGGCACTTCGGTGGATATTTTGCGCCTGGCCGGACTTGTCGGCCCGGGAAGACATCCCGGTCGTTTTTTCGCTGGCAAGACGGCGCCAGATGGACACCATGGCGTCAATCTGGTGCATCTGGATGATGTGGTTGCCGCCATCTCTTTGCTGCTGCAAGCGCCAAAAGGGGGACACATCTATAATATATGTGCGCCTATGCATCCGGCGCGCAATGTGTTCTATCCACAGATGGCCCGCCAGTTGGGGATGGAGCCGCCGGAATTTCGTGGTAATGAGGATAACGGTAAAGGTAAAGTCATTGATGGCAACCGTATTTGTAACGAGCTTGGGTTTGAGTACCAGTATCCTGACCCGCTGGTGATGCCGATGGAGTGACAGACCAGCAGAGTGCCGCTGATACCGCCAGGGGGCGAGTATGAAACCACTGCTGGACGTTCTTATCATCCTCGATGCGTTGGAAAAAGAGGGCAGTTTCGCTGCGGCGTCGGCAAAATTGTTTAAGACGCCGTCTGCGCTTAGCTACACCGTCCATAAGCTGGAAAGCGATCTTAATATTCAGCTACTCGATCGCAGCGGACATCGGGCTAAGTTTACCCGTACCGGGCAGATGCTGCTGGAAAAGGGGCGGGAGGTGTTGCACACCGTCCGCGAACTCGAAAAGCAGGCGATTAAACTTCACGAAGGCTGGGAGAATGAACTGGTTATTGGCGTAGATGATACGTTTCCCTTTTCGCTGCTGGCCCCACTCATCGAATCTTTCTATCAACACCACAGTGTGACGCGCCTGAAATTTATCAATGGCGTGCTGGGCGGCTCCTGGGATGCCCTCACTCAGGGGCGGGCGGATATTATTGTCGGCGCCACGCATGAGCCGCCTGCAGCGAGCGAATTTGGCTTTGCGCAGCTAGGGGTTCTGGAGCAGGTGTTTGTGGTTGCGTCGCATCATCCGCTGGCGCAGGAACAGGAGCCGTTGAATCGTCGCACTATTCGGCGTTTTCGCGCGATTGTGGTGGGCGACAATGCACAGCATGCCAACGTCTCCGGCTCCCAGGTGCTTGACGATCAGGAAGCCATCACCGTTTTTGACTTCAAAACCAAGCTGGAACTGCAAATCAGTGGTCTGGGATGCGGCTATATTCCACGCTATCTGGCGCAGCGATTTCTGGAGAGCGGCGCTCTGATTGAGAAAAAAGTGGTCGCACAAATTATCTTTGAACCCGTGTGGATAGGTTGGAATGAACAGACTGCCGGGTTGGCCAGTGCCTGGTGGCGGGATGAGATTTTAGCAAATAGTGCTATTGCGGGGATGTATGTTAAAACGGCTGCTGATAAATCAATCAGTTAAGAAAAAATATTCTTTTGTAGTAGCTTCAATCTCTTGTTATTTCTCTCCAAATTAGTGCAAAATACGCCGCTTGCAAAAAATGACATTAACCGACGTTTTAATACGCGTCGGTTATTTTTTTGCATCAAACCAATCATTCATAAAAGAGGCCGGGCTTCGTACCGGATAGATACTTACTTAAAAATCGACAGTTGTTGTCGCTGAGGATTAACAAAAAATGGGGCAATTTTTTGCTTACGCGACGGTTTTCGCCGTAATGGGGGATAACCATGTCGCATAACGCTACTCCAAACACCTCTCGCGTGGAATTACGTAAAACGCTTACGCTGGTTCCGGTTGTCATGATGGGCCTTGCCTATATGCAGCCGATGACGCTGTTCGATACATTCGGTATCGTATCAGGAATGACCGATGGTCACGTCCCGACAGCTTACGCCTTTGCACTGATCGCCATCCTCTTTACCGCACTGAGCTACGGTAAACTGGTGCGTCGCTATCCGTCTGCAGGCTCTGCCTACACTTACGCCCAGAAATCCATTAGCCCGACCGTTGGCTTTATGGTGGGTTGGTCATCACTGCTGGACTACCTGTTCGCACCGATGATCAACATTCTGTTGGCGAAAATTTATTTTGAAGCTCTGGTGCCGTCGATACCGTCATGGATATTCGTGGTGGCGCTGGTGGCCTTTATGACCGCCTTTAACCTGCGCAGCCTGAAATCTGTTGCGAATTTCAACACCGTCATCGTGTTGTTGCAGGTGGTGCTGATTGCAGTGATCCTCGGCATGGTCGTTTATGGCGTGTTCGAAGGGGAAGGTGCCGGTACGCTGGCGAGCAGCCGTCCGTTCTGGTCAGGTGATGCGCATGTGATCCCGATGATCACGGGAGCGACTATCCTGTGCTTCTCGTTCACCGGTTTTGACGGTATCAGCAACCTGTCTGAAGAAACCAAAGACGCTGAACGTGTGATCCCGCGGGCGATTTTCCTGACCGCGCTGATTGGTGGCCTGATCTTTATCGTCTCCACCTATCTGTTGCAGCTGTACTTCCCGGATATCTCACGCTTCAAGGATCCGGACGCTTCGCAGCCGGAAATCATGCTGTATGTCGCTGGTAAGTTCTTCCAGGTCGGCGCGCTGATTTTCTCTACCATTACCGTACTGGCGTCAGGTATGGCGGCGCATGCAGGCGTAGCGCGTCTGATGTATGTGATGGGGCGTGACGGTGTGTTCCCGAAAAGTTTCTTCGGTTATGTCCACCCGAAATGGCGTACTCCGTCCATGAACATCATTCTGGTTGGTGCGATTGCTCTGCTGGCAATTAACTTCGACCTGGTGATGGCGACGGCGCTGATTAACTTCGGTGCGCTGGTGGCGTTTACCTTCGTTAACCTGTCGGTGATCTCCCAGTTCTGGATCCGTGAGAAGCGTAACAAGACGCTGAAAGACCACTTCCAGTATCTGTTCCTGCCAATGTGCGGTGCGCTGACCGTTGGTGCGCTGTGGGTGAACCTGGAAGAGAGCTCAATGGTTCTGGGTCTGATCTGGGCCGCTATTGGTCTGATTTACCTGGCTTGCGTGACCAAAAGCTTCCGTAACCCGGTGCCACAGTACGACGAAGATATCGCGTAATAACTGTATTTAGATAAAAAAAACCGGAGACATGTTCTCCGGTTTTTTTATACGTGGGAGTTATACAATCTCTTGCGCATACTGCCAGAGTGACTTCAGCAGCATCAGTTTCCCTTTGTTATCTGCATATTGCTGGCTCAGCATCTGCAATTCATTGGCGTAATTTTGCAAAAACTCCGGCGTGAATATTTGACGACGATGGTCCAGCCAGCGCTGCTGTTCGGCTTCATCCAGCGTTCCGGGGAAGTTACGTGCGCGGTAGTTAAACAGCAGCTTTTCAATGCGCTTATCGACAAAGGAGATATCCAGCGCCGGTAAATTGCGCGGCTCAGTTTCCAGAACGATTTTCATCGCGGCACGATCGGCATCGCTGAAAAAACCATTGTACAACTGTGCGTCTACGTTATCTGATGGCGTAAAGGGTTCCGCATCGGCGAAGATGGCCACCACTTTGTCGCGAACCTGCGGGTTTTCGCGCAGTATTTTGAGATTATCCAGACAATGCTGGCGGTTAATGCCAAGGCGATCGGCATCTTCCGGGCGCAAGGTATTCGCCTGTGCCAGTACCGGGCATTTGTTGATGTGCACCAGTTTAACCGGCACGGCTGGGTTATCTCCCAGATCAACTTTAGCAGTGTAGAGCCGCTCACGCAGCGCGTCGCTGTCCAGTTCGAGCAGCGGTGAAATATCACCGGCTAAGTCGACCATAATCACCGCGTTGCGATTCTCAGGATGCCAGGCTAATGGCGCCACCCAACTGGTGTTGCCGCGCCATGCGCCGAACATCCCCGAAACATGGACCAGCGGCTTCATTTGCGGGACATCAATCAGTGCGGCCAGCTTGTGCTTATTGCGATGGCTGTAGAGATAATCAAACAGGCGCGGCTGGCGCGACTTCACTAATTGCGCCATCGCAATTGTGGCGTATACGTCGGCCATCGCATCGTGGGCATTGGCATGTTCAATACCGTTGGCTTTGGTCAAATGCTCCAGGCGAAAGCTGGGTAAGCCGTCGTCGTTTTCCGGCCAGTTAATTCCTTCAGGACGCAAGGCATAGCAGGCGCGCATCACATCCAGCAGATCCCAGCGTGAATTATCGTTCTGCCAGCTCCAGGCATAGGGATCGTAGAAATTGCGATACAGGATGTTGCGCGTTACTTCATCATCGAAGCGCACGTTGTTATAGCCCAGGATACAGGTTTTCGGCACGGTGAACAGGGCGTGGATGCGCGCAGCAAAGGCGGCTTCATTTTCTCCTTTTTCACGCGCTTCCTGCGGTGTGATACCGGTTATCAGCACCGCCTCAGGCTGCGGCAGATAGTCGTCTGCGGGTTTGCAATAAAAGACTTCAGGTTCACCGATAATGTTGAAATCGCTATCTGTGCGGATAGCCGCAAATTGCGCGGGTCTGTCCAGCGCCGGATGGGTACCAAAGGTCTCGTAATCGTGAAAGAGAAAACCAGGTTGCTGCTTGCCGTCATTCATTGTTCAGTTATGTCCGGGATCAATTTAGCGCTCGTCCAAGAATACCAAAAAATAGCGAGGTAATCAGCAAAGCGATTATCAATGCTGAATGATGTACGCAATAAAATTGAGATGAACAGGCTTTAATAGAATTGATTAATAAATTTTGCACTGTTAAGGGAAATTACTGGAATAAATTTTCTGAAATCTATGAGCTGATAAATAATATAAATGAGAACCATTATTGTTATTTGGTGCTGATTTGTTGTGTTCTGGAAATTTTAAAATTCTTTTATAAACAATGGGTTTTTATTTTGGCGGTTAGCTGCTCTATATTCTAATGAAATGTGAGTGAGGTTAAAAATTAATAATCTAAACACCATATAATAATTGGATATATCTAATAACAGGAGGTTATATGAGCATTAGTCGGCGTAATTTTTTGCGAGGAGTGGGTATCGGTTGCTCAGCCTGCGCGATAGGCAGTTTTCCGCCTGGCGCACTGGCGCGAAATTCTCCAGAGAGCATTAAGGGGAAAACATCCCTGACGCCAAGCTTGTGCGAAATGTGTTCTTATCGTTGCCCAATACAGGCACAGGTAATTAATAACAAGACGGTTTTTATTCAGGGGAACCCTAATGCGCCTCAACAAGGCACGCGTGTCTGCGCGCGAGGAGGCAGTGGTGTTAGCCTGGTCAACGACCCGCACCGTATTGTCAAACCCATGAAACGCACAGGGCCTCGCGGCAGCGGAGAATGGCAGGTTATTAGTTGGGAACAGGCTTACAAAGAAATTGCCGAAAAAATGACGGCAATAAAAGCGCAGCATGGTCCTCAGGGGGTCGTATTCTCTTCCAAATCCGGTTCGCTTTCGGGTCATTTATTTCAGCTGGCAACGGCGTTTGGATCGCCAAACACCTTTACGCATGCCTCGACATGCCCTGCCGGAAAATCGATTGCCGCTAAAGTGATGATGGGCGGCGATTTGGCTATGGATATCGCCAATACCCGTTATATGGTCTCTTTTGGCCACAATCTCTATGAAGGTATTGAGGTTGCCGAAACGCATGAACTGATGACCGCGCAGGAAAAGGGCGCAAAAATGGTCAGCTTCGATCCCCGTTTGTCAGTTTTCTCCAGCAAGGCGGATGAATGGCATGCGCTCAAGCCGGGCGGCGACTTGCCGGTGTTAATGGCCATGTGTCACGTCATGATTAATGAACATCTGTATGACGCGGACTTCGTAGCGCGCTACACCACAGGGTTTGACCAACTGGCCGAAGCGGTACAAGAGACCACGCCGGAATGGGCGCAAAATCAAGCTGATGTGCCTGCTGATGTTATTGTTCGGGTCACCCGCGAAATGGCCGCCTGTGCGCCTCATGCTATCGTCAGTCCTGGCCATCGCGCGACGTTTTCGCAAGAAGAAATTGATATGCGGCGTATGATTTTCACCCTTAATGCGCTGCTGGGAAATATTGAGCGTGAAGGCGGCTTGTACCAGAAAAAAGCCGCGGCGACCTACAATAAGCTGGCCGGAGAGAAGGTCGCTCCGGTGCTGGCAAAACCTGATGCCAAATTGCCCAAGCCAACGGCGCAGCGCATCGATTTGGTTGCCCCACAATTCAAGTACATCGCGGCGGGCGGCGGCGTGGTGCAAAGCATCATCGATGCCGTGTTAAACCAGACGCCGTATCCGGTGAAGGGATGGATTATGTCCCGCCACAATCCTTTCCAAACCGTGACCTGCCGACCTGATCTGGTCAAAACCGTTGAACAACTCGATCTGGTGGTCAGTTGTGATGTCTATTTAAGCGAAAGCGCGGCATATGCCGATTATCTGTTACCCGAATGCACCTACCTTGAACGCGATGAAGAAGTCTCTGACATGTCGGGCCTGAATCCGGCCTATGCCCTGCGCCAGCAGGTTGTAGAGCCGATTGGGGATGCGCGTCCGAGCTGGCAAATCTGGAAAGAGCTGGCTGTGCAGTTAGGTCTTGGGCAGTTCTACCCCTGGCAGGATATGCAGACGCGGCAGCTGTACCAGCTTAATGGCGATCATGCGCTTTCCGCTGAACTGCGTCAGAAAGGATATCGGGAGTGGGGGATTCCGCTGCTGCTGCGGGAACCTGAAGCGGTGCGTCAGTTTGTGGCGCGTTATCCGGGCGCAGTGGCGGTTGATGGCGACGGTACCTATGGCGAGCAACTGCGCTTTAAATCCCCGTCTGGAAAAATTGAACTCTACTCTGAAGAGCTGGAAGCACTTTTGCCTGGCTACGGTATTCCGCGCGCCCGCAATTTTGCCCTCAAAGGCGACAATGAACTCTATTTTATTCAGGGAAAAGTTGCGGTGCATACCAACGGCGCGACGCAATATGTACCACTGCTGAGTGAGCTGATGTGGGATAACGCGGTGTGGATCCACCCGCAAACGGCCCGTGAAAAAGGCATCAAAAACGGCGATGAGATTTGGCTGGAAAATGCGACCGGTAAGGAAAAAGGCAAAGCGCTGGTTACTGCCGGAATACGACCCGATACGCTGTTCGTTTATATGGGATTTGGCGCCAAGGCGGGAGCCAAAACCGCGGCGACGACGCACGGTATTCACTGCGGTAATTTGCTTCCGCATGTTACCAGTCCGGTTTCCGGTACGGTGGTGCACACCGCTGGCGTCACGCTTCGTCGGGCATGAGAAAGGAGAACATCATGAATCAATCAACAAACCCTTATGTCATGCTGCATGACGAGAAACGCTGTATTGGCTGCCAGGCGTGTACGGTTGCCTGCAAGGTACTGAATGACGTGCCGGAGGGATTTAGTCGCCTACAAGTGCAGATCCGTTCCCCCGAACATGAACCCGAGGTGCTGTCCCACTTCCAGTTTGTTCGCGTTTCCTGTCAGCATTGTGAAGATGCGCCGTGCGTCAGCGTCTGTCCTACCGGTGCTTCATTTCGTGACGAAAATGGCATTGTACAAGTGGATAAGTCTCGCTGTATTGGTTGTGACTACTGCGTTGCCGCTTGCCCGTTCCATGTCCGCTACCTCAACCCACAAACGGGGATTGCCGACAAATGTAACTTCTGCGCCGATACTCGCCTGGAGGTCGGACAATCGCCAGCCTGCGTTTCCGTTTGTCCGACGGATGCGCTGAAATTTGGTCGTCGCGATGACCCGGAAATTCAGCACTGGATTAATCAAAAAGAGGTTTATCGCCAGCAGGATACGCGTAGCGGCCCGGTAAGTGTCTATCGGCGTAAAGAGATCCATCAGGAGGGTAATGTATGAATTCTATCTGGGGAGCAGAGCTTAACTATGCGCCGGACTACTGGCCGCTGTGGCTCATTTATGCAGGCGTTATTATTGTGCTGATGATTGCGGGCCTGGTAACGCACGCGCTGTTACGTCGGATGCTGGCGCCCAAAACGGCAACCGGGGAAGAGCATCGGGACTACCTCTATTCGCTGGCGGTCCGCCGCTGGCACTGGGGTAATGCGCTGCTCTTTATCCTGCTTCTGCTGAGCGGCCTGTTTGGCCACTTTTCTGTCGGACCGGTGGCCTTAATGGTGCAGCTACATACCTGGTGTGGCTTCGCATTGCTGGCCTTCTGGATTGGCTTTGTGTTAATAAACGCAACCAGCGGCAACGGCTGCCATTATCGCGTGAAATTTAGCGGGTTGATATCACGCTGCCTGCTGCAAACACGCTTTTATCTGTATGGCATTATGAAAGGTGAGCCGCACCCGTTTGCCGCAACGGCAGAGGACAAATTTAACCCGCTGCAACAGCTGGCCTACCTGGCCATCATGTACGCACTGGTTCCACTACTGATCATCACCGGGTTGCTATGTCTCTACCCGCAGGTGGTAGGGGCGGGGCCGGTGATGCTGATGCTGCATATGGCGTTAGCGATTGTGGGCTTACTGTTCATCTGCGCGCATATTTACCTGTGCACGCTGGGTGACACACCGGGGCAAATTTTTCGCAGTATGATCGATGGTTATCACCGCCATCGCAGTCATCACGCAGAGACCGTGCCGCGTAAAGGGTAGTTCCGGCGAGATTTGTCTCTGAAACCCTTTCCTGATAGCAAGAAAATGTGCCTTATGTCACATTTTCTTGCAATTTATCCATGTTTGTTCGACAGAACTTCCGTAAAAAGAACGGCTATTTCTCCCTTTCCTGAGGACATGCTGTTGAAACGCCGTTTGTTTATTGCCGCTTCACTATTAACGATGAGTTTTTCGCCCGCCTGGGCGAGCGATGCCGTGAGCTTCGCCCCACAACCTCCTGCGATTACTGCCGGGGCATGGGTGTTAATGGATTACACCACGGGCCAAATCCTGACAGCCGGTAATGAACACCAGCAGCGCAATCCTGCCAGCCTGACGAAACTGATGACTGGCTATGTTGTCGATCGCGCAATTGACAGCAAGCGTATTAGTCCGACAGATATTGTGACCGTCGGGCGCGATGCATGGGCAAAAGATAATCCGGTATTTGTCGGTTCATCCTTGATGTTCCTGAAAGAAGGGGATCGCGTTTCGGTACGTGACCTCAGCCGTGGGTTAATTGTTGATTCCGGTAATGATGCCTGCGTGGCACTGGCGGATTACATCGCCGGAGGGCAGCCGCAGTTTGTCGCGATGATGAACAACTATGCGCAAAAACTGAACCTGCAGGACACCCATTTTGAAACGGTACATGGTCTGGATGCGCCGGGTCAGCATAGCTCCGCGTACGACCTGGCCGTGCTGTCCCGCGCTATCATCCACGGGGAACCGGATTTCTACCATATGTACAGTGAGAAAAGCCTTACCTGGAACGGCATCACACAGCAAAACCGTAACGGCTTGTTGTGGGATAAAACCATGAACGTAGATGGCCTGAAGACAGGGCATACGTCCGGTGCCGGGTTTAACCTGATTGCTTCCGCCGTCGATGGTCAGCGCCGCCTGATTGCGGTGGTGATGGGCGCGGAGAGTGCGAAAGGGCGCGAAGATCAGGCGCGTAAACTGCTGCAATGGGGGCAACACAACTTCGATACAGTGCAGGTTTTGCGTAGCGGTAAGCAGGTTGGCACTGAACGCATCTGGTATGGCGATAAAGAAAAAATCAGCCTCGGAACCGAGCAGGATTTCTGGATGGCCTTGCCTAAAGCAGAAGTCCCTAACATCAAAGCAAAATATGTCCTTGATAAGAAAGAGCTGGTTGCTCCCATCGCTGCACATCAACGTGTGGGGGAAATTGAACTCTACGATCGGGATAAGCTGGTGGCGCATTGGCCTCTGGTTACGCTGGAATCCGTCGGCGAAGGCGGCGTTTTCTCGCGCCTGAGCGATTATTTCCACCACAAGGCGTAGTTTTTCCTGATGCGTCTGACTGGCAAGAGTGCGAATCTGCTCACATAATAATCACTATTTCCTTGTGGCCGACATAGCCAGAAATTACACTGTATATAAATACAGTGTAACAGTGGAGGTTGTATGGAGTACGAGATAAAGCTGGTCGAAAAACGCATGATTGCCGGTTTCCATATGGTTGGACCGTGGGAACAAACGGTGAAGCAGGGGTTTGAGCAATTAATGAAGTGGGTCGACGGTAAACAGATTGTGCCGTTGGAATGGATTGCTGTTTATTACGACAACCCTGATGTTGTTCCTGCGGAAAAATTGCGCTGTGATACCGTGGTTTCTGTGCCTGAAGGTTTTGAAATCCCGGAAAACAGCGAAGGGGTGATCCTCACCGAACTGGCGGGTGGCGACTATGCTGTCGCCGTTGCGCGCGTTGAGAATCACGATTTTGCGACGCCTTGGTATCAGTTCTTCGAGCGCCTGTTGCAGGATACGACTTATGCGATAGCCGCTAAACCCTGCTTTGAAGTTTATATGAACAATGGCATGGAGGACGGTTACTGGGACATTGAAATGTACGTGCCAGTGCAGACGAAGTAACTGTTTGGGGTGTAAATCAGGATGATCTTTTCACGCTAAAAACAGGTACAATTCGCTTCTTTGCTATTCCCTGACGGAGTGCATGAGTGCGTGCAGACAAATCGCTGAGTCCTTTTGAAATTCGTTTGTATCGTCATTATCGTGTGGTGCATGGTATTCGCATTGCGCTGGCGTTTCTCCTTACTTTTCTGTTGGTACGCCTGTTAAACATTCCCGAAGGTACATGGCCTCTGATCACGCTGGTGGTGATCATGGGGCCAATATCTTTTTGGGGTAACGTTGTTCCCAGGGCCTTTGAACGTATAGGTGGCACGATCCTGGGCTCGGTCCTGGGACTGGTTGCCCTGCGTCTGGAACTCTTCTCGCTGCCGTTAATGCTGATATGGTGCGCGGTAGCGATGTTTCTCTGCGGCTGGCTGGCGCTGGGAAAAAGGCCGTATCAGGCGCTGCTGATTGGCATAACGCTTGCTGTGGTCGTGGGTGCGCCTGCCGGAGATATGAATACCGCGTTATGGCGCGGCGGTGATGTTATTCTGGGGTCGTTACTGGCGATGCTGTTTACCGGCATCTGGCCGCAGCGGGCATTTATACACTGGCGTATCCAACTGGCGCATTGTGTCACGGGGTACAATCGGGTGTATCAGGCCGCGCTATCCCCCAATCTGCTCGAGCAACCGCGGCTGGAAAAACATTTACAACAACTGTTGAGCGACGTTGTCAAAATGCGTGGGCTCATCGCTCCTGCCAGCAAGGAAACCCGCATTCAAAAATCGATCTTTGAGGCTATTCAGACGGTGAATCGCAATCTGGTCTGCATGCTCGAGCTGCAAATTAATGCGCTGTGGGCCAGCCGTACCAGCCACTTTGTCATGTTGAATGCGCATACTCTGCGTGAAACTCAGCTCAGGACCCAGCAGGCACTACTGACAATAACCCACGCCTTGTATGAAGGTAATCCGCAGCCGGTGCTTGCCAATACGGAAAAGCTCAATGACACCGTAGCAGAGCTGCGTCAGCTTATTGCTGAGCATAAAGGCGATAATGTCGCAGAAACGCCCATTCACGGCTACGTTTGGTTGAACATGGAGATGGCTCGACAGCTGGAGTTACTGTCACATTTAATCTGTCGCGCACTGCGCAAATAAAGAGCAGATGAGGGGATTGGTTCTACTGCTGCTTCGATTCAGCAAAGATTAGAGGTATGATACTGAAAAAGGCTAAAACCATTGGTAACTGCAATGGCTTTACCCTCGATAACTCAGGTTTCAACCATGCATTGTCGATGCAGATGCAACTTGAAGTATGGCGGGCATGAAAGTAATGTTGACCCACTTTAGCCGTTGTTTTAACGAATCCGAATCTCACATTATCAGGGGTGTAAAAATGGAAACTACCAAGCCTTCTTTCCAGGACGTGCTGGAATTTGTTCGTCTGTTCCGTCGTAAAAACAAACTGCAACGTGAAATCCAGGACGTTGAGAAAAAGATCCGTGACAACCAGAAACGCGTTCTGCTGTTGGACAACCTGAGCGACTACATCAAGCCTGGTATGAGCGTGGAAGCGATTCAGGGCATCATTGCCAGCATGAAAAGCGATTATGAAGATCGTGTTGATGACTACATCATCAAAAACGCCGAGATCTCTAAAGAACGCCGCGATATCTCTAAAAAGCTGAAAGCCATGGGCGAAGTGAAAAACGGCGAAGCGAAAGCCGAGTAACGATTTTATGCTTGTCCGGGTCGCTGCCGCGCGGCGACCCTTATTGCAGTTCGACCCCGCCCGTCACCATGCGTAACAAATGCTGTTCCGGCCAGTGAATCGTAAGTTTTTTCTGCGTCAGCATCCATTTAATGTAATCCACATCATGACGATTTCTGTCCAGCATCAGTCCGACTACGCTGCCGCTGTGCGCGACGTTGACGCCGTATAAATCACATTCTTCCACCAGTGCTAATAGTGAATCAAAATCCGGCTTTGGTAACAGCAATTGGCTGGCGATTGCGCTAAGCGTAGCCGCTTCTCCCAACCGGTAAGGATTTTGGCTAATACAGGCTTCCTGTACTTTTTCCCATGCCCGTTTGAGGGCCGCAGCTCCCGCCTGCAAGCCGGAATGACGTGGAATACGGTGATAATCCGCGGTACGCAATGTTTCAGGGCTTTCGAGAACCAGCAGATCGAGTTGAGGCTGAGCTTCACAACCAATTTGCGTGGAGGCGTTGTTATGATCGAAAAGAGTAAGCTTACGAAAAACGGTGCTGTCGGTCGGCTCCAGCGAAACGCAAAGCTGTGCCAGTGTTGGCTCGTCCAGCTGATGGCCCAGATAATGCGCCGCGGCGATGGCCGTGGCGGCAATATCCGCAGTGCTGCTGGCCATACCTTTCGCGATGGGAATGGTTGACTGAACATCTATCCGGATATCCTGACTGAGATGCGCCGGGTACTGCCAGTGCTGTAATAGCCTGTCAACCATTGCCCGAGAAAGTGGACGTTCATCTGTCAGCGGTGAGCCTGAAGTGACCTCAACGGTGCTATACCATTCGACCGGGCAGGAGACCAGTTTCTCACTGCCCAGAATCCAGCCCTGGATAAGTTCTCCGCACGATGCGGGACATTGCGCAACAGCCACGTCTTCACCTTTGTGTTCAGCAATCCTCGGCGCATAGTGTCATGGCGATCGCGCTATTACCATGATTTGCCGCAATTTGCGGTGCGGCAATATCAGGCGGGAATGCCCAATGTCACAGTTTCTGATATCGCTAAACGCATAACGTCCTGGGCTATCATCAGCTCTTCATTGGTATTAATCACCGCCACTTTAACCACCGCATTTTCCGTCTGAATAAAGGTGGCGTTACGCTGATTTTTTTCTTCATCAACGGCCAGACCTAAGAAATTCAGATTGTGGCAAATCGCGGCGCGAGCCCGCGCTGAATTTTCACCAATTCCCCCGGTAAACACCAGCGCATCCAGACCGCCCATCTGCATAATATAGCTGCCAATAGTGGCGCGAATCCGCTCGGCAAAAAGCGTCAATGCCAGTGCTGCCTGGTGATTGCCCGTATCTGCGGCATGTTCAACGTCCCGGTAGTCGGGTGAAACACCAGAAACTCCGAGTAATCCGGACTCATTGTTGAGCAATTGGTTGAGCTGCTGCGGGGTTTTGCCTTCACGCAGGGCAATCCACGGCAGAATGGATGGATCAATATCGCCACTTCGCGTGCCCATCATTACGCCAGACTGCGGCGTAAAGCCCATGGAGGTATTCACCGAGTGTCCGCCTTTGATAGCGCAGATGCTGCTACCGTTGCCCAGATGACAACAAACAACCCGCAGGGCGCTGAGCGGCACGCCCAGCTTTTCAGCAAGCTGAGCGCTGACATACTTGTGGCTGGTACCATGAAAACCATAACGACGAATACCGAGCTCTGAGTAGTAGCGCCAGGGCAGGGGATAGATGAAAGAAGGCTCATCAAGGGTCTGATGAAAAGCTGTGTCAAAAACCGCAACGGCCGGCGTTTTCGGCAGTAGCTGGCGAAATATCGCAATCCCCAACGCATTAACCGGGTTATGAAGCGGTGCCAGTTCCGCTAGGCGTTCGATTTCCGCCAGTGTTTCATCGGTTACCCGTGCGGAATCTTTGAAGGATTCTCCACCGTGTGCGACGCGATGGCCAACGCCGTCGATCTCTTCCAGACTGCTGATAATATTGTGACTGAGCAGTTTTTCCAGTAGCAGCGTTACTGCTTCACGGTGATCGGCTACGGGCAAAGTCTCCTGCCATTTTTGTGCTGGTGCTTTTAGGGTGACCTGCGCATCAGACATACCGATACGCTCGATCAGTCCCTGGCAAATCATTTCACCCTGCGGCATCGCCAGGAGCTGAAACTTAAGCGAGGAACTACCTGCATTAATGGCCATTATTTTGTGAGACATGAAGGTTCCTTTGCATTCAGAAAAATGAACATCTCATCGACCCCGGTATTCTCCAGCGCGCTGGTGACAAATACTTTTTGCGCGCCAGCCTGAACTAACCAACTCTCCACGAGAGAAATACGCTGCGGGATGGCTAAATCGGCTTTGGTGACGAGGCCGATAACGGGTCGGTTCATCGGGCCAGTAAAACCTGGAGAAAAAGGTGACCACGGCGCGTCAGCATTGAGAACCAGCGCGATGATGTCTGCTTCACAGGCGCTGGCCAGCAGCGCGCTGTACAGGCAGCGGTTTTCGAGATATTCACCCGGTGTGTCTATCGTTGTGGGAGACCAGACAATGGCCTGGGTCTTCTGATAATGAAGCGCCTCTCCCTGCATGCACTGTGTAAGTGACGTTTTACCGCACTGGCTGGGGCCAATTAGCATTATGCGTTTCATGAGATTATGTCCGGGTGATGGGACAGGCGGTAAAACGCATCATTTCGCCCAGCGTCCGGGTTACCTGTTTCAGCGCGTACTCAACGGCGGAAACATCCCCCGTCAGTACCACAGCGCCGGTAAAACGGTCGAGAAAACCAATCTCTACCGCCCCGGATTTCGTGGCGATATCACAGGCGATGATTGAGGCTTCGCTGGGGGTAATCGTCAGAATACCGATTGCGGAAACCGATTCTGGTAATCCCAGTTTCTTGAACAAATCTTTACCCGGATTAGCGATAAGATGTGCCAGCGTAACCTGCTTGCCAGGAACATATTCCTGAATCATACGATCCGTGGTGGGTTGTCTTTCCATTATCCCTCCACCATCTGTCGCCACATGCTTTCATGCGGACGAGGGATGACCGAACGGTAAACCAACAGACCTTTTTCACCCGCACTTTCACTGGCAACTGTCACTGCGTTATTCACATCAGACACATCGCCAGCGACAACCATGTAGCACTTGCCACCGATACCAAATGCCATATGGACGCGTACCAGCGTGACATTGGAGGCTTTAACCGCACGGTCGGCGGCGCAGATGCAGGCCGCAACGCTCCATGTTTCAACAATGCCAACGGCCTGACGCTTATCCACGCTGTTAAGTCCACTGATCGCAGGAAGTACGCTGGCGTGAATGTTGGGTAGTACCAGACTATCAACGAGCATATCGCCAGCAAGAGAAGTTCCGGTGGCGATCGCCTGTTGTACTGCGCCTACGTCACCACCGAGCATGAGCAGAAATTTACCCGGGCAGATGGTCTTGCTGACAAGTAAATTCACATTCGCGCTTTTTAACATGGCATCGCCCGCTTCCATTCCTTTGGCAATGCTGGTGAGTTCTAAAATCCCTATAGCCTGAGACATGATTAACCTCTTATTACCGTGATGGATTGCTCAGTAATTTCGCTGACAATACCGTCAATACTGGCGTGGACAGGTGCGCCTAATGCACCGGACGGTACATCGGCAACGCATTGACCGCGAACAACGTGTTCGCCCTGCAGTACACATGGGATGGCGCTGGCACCAATATGCTGGCGTAGCAACAGCGTCGTTTTATCCGTGGGATAATCAGTCTCAGTCAGTGGCGCATCGTGATACCAGTCGCTAAGGCCCAGTTTGGTAATAAGGCGCTTCACCGGAATAAGCCGATACTTCGCCATTTCATCCTCAGGATTTAACGGCCCTTCATAACGATGGTTGAGCGCCCGTAGCTCGCGTTTAAGCATGCGGTTAATTCGCATAGGTGAAATCCCAACCGGACAGGCTACGCTTTCACATACATTGCATTCTGAACAGGTCAGGGCCGTGAGCAGTAACTGCGGAGTGGCCGCCTGCTGATAATTAACCGCGCGAACCAGCAGGTGCGGCGATAATTCATGGCCGATCAAATGCCTTGGGCACAAATCCGTACACAAACGACACTGCTCGCAAACGGTTTTTGCGACGGAAAGCACGGTGCGTTCATCCTGCATCCGCCGCTGAATCAACGCATGAGACTTTGGTAAAACCAGCAGTCCCCCGGTGGTCTTGCTGACTGGGGTATCCAGTGAGGTAATCAGGCCGCCCATCATCGGACCACCGTTAATAAAACCGGGCTCGTCAACGGTAGCACCACCTGCCAACGCCAGAACCTCACGTAAAGACATTCCGATAGGGACGGTCAGAGTGATTGGTCTGGCGACCGCGCCATTAACGGTCAGGGTACGGCGCGTAACCGGATACTGCTGCTCAACGGCTCTGGCGATGTTGAGTACAGTCTGGACGTTATTGACCACCACGCCGACGCTGACCGGCAGCGCGGCAGGCGGAACTCTCCGGCCCGTTGCCATCCAGATGGTCAAAACCTCGTCACCAGCCGGGTAGACATCAGGCAAAATATGTAAGCGGATCCCGACAGGCAGAAGGGGCGTTAACGCATTGATAGCCTTTTGATATTTCTCTTTGAGCGCAATAATACCGGCCCTGGCCCGGGTAGCCGTCATGGCATATTGAACGCCACGGATAAGTCGCTCAGCTTGAACGGCCATCAATTGCTGGTCAACTTTCAGCATCGGTTCACATTCTGCCGCATTGACCAGAAACGTATCGACCTGCGCCTGTAATTTTACGTGAGCAGGAAAGCCTGCGCCTCCGGCCCCGACAACACCCGCTGCGCGAACGCGTTCGCGAATTGTCTGCGCATCATAAAGCGTGGACTCTGCCGTCATGGCTGTCTTCATAATAATTCCTCAAGCAGTTCCTGCATGGCGCTGGCGTCGGCAACACGAGGATTGGTTTGCAGCGTGACATCAGCCAGCGCGGCCTGAACCATCGACGGTATACGTTGTGACCAGGCTTGCTTTCCGTCTTTAAGCGCGTCAGCAAAAGAAGGTAACGCACACTGTTTTTTGAGTAGCTCTATATGACGAATTAGCGCATTCAGTGCCGCCGTATCGTTCGCGTTATCCGGGCATAGGTGGCAGGCTTTAGCGAAACGGGCATAGCGCTTCGCAGCCCGCGGATCGCGGGCATTAAAATGAATGACATGGGTCAGCAGCAGCGCATTGGCAAGTCCGTGGGGCAGATGAAACTGGCCGCCCAACTGATGGGCAATCGCATGATTGATACCCAGACCAGCCTGACTGAATGCCATTCCCGCGAGCGTTGACGCGTTGTGCATTTTTCCTCTGGTTGCCAGGCAGTCGCCTTTGCTGACGGCGACAGGCAGGTACTGGAAGACAATTTGTGCCGCTTTTTCAGCCAGCGCATCGGTGAAGTCGCTGGCTTTCGTGGACACGTAAGCCTCCAGCGCATGCGTTAATACGTCCATGCCGGTATTCGCTGTTATGGCTGGTGGAACGCTGACGACCAGCGTCGGATCAAGGATGGCCATGTCCGGATAAAGCGCATTATTAAATAATGGATACTTAATGCCTTTATCCGGATCGCTAATCACGCAGGCGCTGGTCACCTCCGATCCCGTGCCGCTGGTGGTGGGAATTGCAACGCAGGTTTCAATCTCAATACCGAACTGTCGGCTGAACCAGACGATGGCTTTTGCGGCGTCCAGTGCAGAGCCACCGCCAAAACCAATTACGACGTCCGGTCGTAGGGACTGCATTTGCGCAATCCCTTGTACTACCGTGTTAATGGTGGGATCGGGGGTGATATCGCTGAAAATGCTGATGCGGTTATCCGCTGGCAGCGCGTCGCGCAGCTTTTCAATCAGGGGAGAACGCGCGAGAAAACCATCGCAGATAATCCAGATATGCTTATTCGTGAAGCGCTTAAGCACATCCAGGCTTCCCTGGCCGCTGTACAATCGAGTTTGCAGTGAAAAGCTTTTCATAACGGCCCCATTAGCGAATAGAAAAACCGTTTGTCAGCACGCAACGACGAGAGCGTGCGAAAGTGCGCGCAGATGTCGTTCCTTCGCCGGTCGGCGTTGCGATGGTGAAGGTGGTAAAGCCTTCACCACCAACGCCAATCCCAGCATAAGAGGGGCCATTTTTCACAAAAATGGAGGTCTGAAGCGTGCGCGCGGCAAGGTTCAGACGTGACACATTTTGCGAATGCATAATGGCGGTGTGATGCAATCCCTCTTCAACCTTCAGGGCCAACGTTAACGCGCTGTCAAAATCGCTCACCGTTACGATGGGGAGCATTGGCATCAGTTGCTCGCTGGTAACCCATGGGTCGTCAGCCTTGACGATACCTATCAGTAATCGAGGTGCTTTTGCCGGAACCGGTATTCCCGCGGCTTCCAGTAAGGTTGCCGGGCTTTTCCCTACCAGTTGTTTATTGGCTATTCCTTCTGGCAGACAAACTGCGCGCAGTTTGTCTATCTCTTCGCTATTGAGTCGCATCGCGCCAAAAGACTGCATTTGTTGAACCAGTCGTTCGGCAACGGCATCAACAACAATCAGACTCTTCTCAGCAATGCAGGGGAGGTTGTAATCAAAGGATGCGCCATTGATGATATCTTCCGCCGCCTTAACCAGGTCGGCTGTTTCATCAACAATGCAGGGAGGATTGCCTGCGCCTGCGCCAATGACTTTTTTCCCGCTTTTCATGCCCATAGCAACAATGCCTGGACCACCGGTAATCGCCAGAACTGCGATTTTAGGGTGCGCCATCATCTGCTGGGTAGCCTCAAAAGTGGGTTCTGTGACCGTGACGACAAGATTCCGAATCCCGCAGCAGCGAAAAGCAATATCTTCAATCATGGTAATCAGCTTCAGTGAGACCGCTTTTGCACCTGGATGTGGGCTAAAATAAACGCTATTTCCCGCAGCCAGCATACTGATGCTGTTGTTAATAATGGTTTCCGTCGGGTTGGTGCTGGGGGCGACGGAACCAATCACGCCAAAGGGTGAATACTCGAATAACACCATGCCGCCGTCACCGGTAAGCGCCGTAGTGGTGAGATCTTCGATACCCGGGGTATTATCCAACGCAGCTTTATTTTTAAGGAACTTATCCTCTTTGTTGCCCATTCCCGTTTCGGCAGCGCTTTCAGCAGCCAATGAAGCAAGGTGAGGCGTCAGCTCTTCTCGCAGGGCGTTAATGATGGCGCTGCGGGTTTTCAATGGACATTGCTGATAACGCAGAAAAGCCTGATGAGCGGCATCGATCGCTTCGCTAACGGACGGAAAAATTCCATTACCCTTAACTTCTGCTTTGGCCGGGGCAAGTTGCTCACTCAAAATGTTACGAATAAGGGTTTCAAGTTCTGAAGTGTTCATTGATGTGTTCTCACGTTAATTGCCGCAATGGCCGTTTCTGCAATGTCCATATCCTGCTCAACGCTTCCCCCGCTGATGCCAAGACCCCCAAGGAGTAACCCCTCACGCCATAATGCGTACCCGCCACCGAAGGTGACGACTTTTCCCTGCATATGGCTTTCCAGACCGTAAAGCGCGGCGCCTGGCTGCACTGCCGATGTCAGCTCATGCGTGGCGGTTTTCATTGCCACGGCGGTCCAGGCTTTTTTCGGTGCCAGTTCGCTACTGACGAGTAATGCGTCAGGCATGCGCCAGGTCACCGTTTGGGTCCCATTCGCATCAACAATGCTGATGACGACCGGAACCTGAAGTTCTTCTGCTCTCGTTACCGCAGCGCGAGTGAGTTGGTGGAGTTCCTGAAAAGACAGAGACATAGCCGGCTCCCTGGTGGCTGATGTACGGATGGCTGCGAGATAACGCTCCGCCACTTTCTGAATAATGTTGTTTTGATGGGCGTCATGATCTTCTGCTCGTGCAAGCGCATATAAGCAGTCGGAGAGGCGATTGATATAACGCATCAGCACGTGTCTGACGGAAATCTCGGTGGAGAGTTCGACCAGTCGCCTCTCTGCGCGGCGGGCCAGCGTGCGGGCAAAGTGCAGACGGCTGGCGGCTTCGCTGCGGCCAGGTAAAATAAAGCTGCGTAGGGGGGGCACTCTTCCCATCGCGGTATCAATGGCGGCCTCCAGCGCGGCAATTTCTTCTGAGCTGATGTAGCGCTGCTCTGGCGCTGGCTTTTCGCTTTCGCTTGCCAGCTCGGCGCTGAACCAAAAAAGCTGCAGTTGAATGTTTTCGAGTAACTGGCGGTGCTGCGGGTTTTTCGCTGCGCAAACACACAGGCTAAGCGCCGCATTAAGTTCGTCCAGCGTACCGTAAGCCTCGACGCGCGGGTGCGTTTTGCTCACGCGTTGCCCGGTAAAGAGGGCCGTTGTGCCGGCATCGCCAGTGCGGGTATAAATCGCCATAGTTCCTCCTAACGAGAAAGCGTGTCGACAATGCCGACGATAGCCAGATCGATGGCCTCATTAGGGCCGGAAAAAACGTGTCTGGCGCTGGAGCCACTGCTGAGTAATACCAGTTCTCCAGTTCCAGCGCCGACAGAATCAACCGCGACTTCATCTCCACTCACAGGGGACGCGGGAAGCTCTCCGTCCGCACTCACCCGACGTACCAGCAACAGTTTCTTCCCCACCAGTGATGGGGATTTTTGCGTGGAAACCACAACGCCTGTAACCCGTGCCAGATGCATAGCTCACTCCTGCTTAATTAATTGGACATTTCGCGTACCGACGGCGTCCTGAGCCAGAGCCGTCACGACACATCGACGACGTAGCACCAGAACGCCCCCTTTCAGTTGGGCGACGTCGGCATAGCTGAGAAGTTTGTCAGGATGCAAAACGATGATTCGCCCCAGCTCGTCACTGAACTCCAGAGGCAGACGCGCAAGTTTTCTAACGGGGATTGCGGGTAACAATCGGTGTTGTAGTGAAATTTTCACGCGGACTCCGCATGCCAGCGCTTCGTGGATCGTTACCACCGACATGTTGTCCGCGCAGCCCTCGGCAATTTGCTCCAGCAATGGCAGGTCCGCCTGCAGGAGGTGGAGCGACGAGTACTGGCAGCACAATGTCCGTGGTTCGATTTCGCGTAACTGCGCGACGCTAAGCGAGAGCGTGCTTTCCGCGCGTTTTTTTAATCGGGAAACAACCTCCTCGATAATGCGTTGCAGCAGTTCGTTGTTCATCGTGGGCTCACCAGTGTGGCAAATGCCTGCGGATTATCTGCGCCCGCAGCATTGGCTTCGTCGGTATCGATATGCATCTCAAGGCGCATATCCGGCGAAACGCGTACGGCGACGTTATCGAAAATCAGTCGACGTTCATCGCCATTAATGGCAACAGAGACTTTATCGCCATGGGAAACGCGCAGGATTAGGGCATCGAGCGGCGACATATGGATATGGCGTTGGGCGACGATTACCCCGGATGCTAAGTCCAGTTCAGCAAATGGACTGATAAGGCGAACGCCTGGCGTGCCCTCGATACTGCCTGACATCCGTAGTGGAGCAGCAATTCCCAACGTACGAGCGTCGGTACGAGAAATTTCGACCTGACTGGTGCTACGCAGTGGGCCGAGTAAGCGCACATTTTTTAACTGACCTTTTGGTCCCACCAGCGTGACGGTCTGGTCTGCTGCATATTGTCCGGGCTGCAGCAGCTCTTTTTTCTCACTAATAGGGTGATTGGGAAACAAGCGGTCGTAATCTTCAGCGCATAGATGAATATGACGATTAGAGATCCCTAGCGGAATAGGGCGCTCACGCATTTCATCCAGAACTTTGGTGACCGTTGTCTCCAGTTGCTGTTTATCCATCACGCTTCACCTCGTTTGCCTGAGTGCAGACAAAGAGAGCGCGGCTCGCCCTTTTGACGGGGGCAGGCAGGGTCAAGACACAGATTGCAGCTAATCAACTCTGCATCTTGTGGCGCTTCGGGCGCTGCATGGTCCTCAGGGATCTCTTCATGTGGTACGACCGGTGTCGGGGCGGGCGCTGGCTCAGACTCAGACTCAGACTCCGGGGTGATGCTATGTGACAGAATGCCATCCCCTGGTCTGGATATGACTTTGTGAGCCACCAGTCCATCTCGCTGGTCAGCGAAACTGACACCGGTGGAAATGGCCGCCTGGACGGAGGCCACATCCCCGATTATCTTGATCACCATCCAGCCTGAACCGTTGGTTTTTTCGAGGCCCACCAGCGTGATGGAGGCGGCTTTCGCCATGACGTCCGCGCAACTGATGGCTAATGCCAGACCACTAACTTCAAGTAATCCCAGTGATTGCTTCACGCTGTGCTCCTTGGTTGCAACGACTTATGCGGATTTAGGTAAAATGGCTTCAACGTCGCTGTGCGGACGCGGGATAACGTGGCAGGATTTCACCTCGCCAACGGCGCTTGCTGCAGCGCTTCCTGCATCTACGGCAGCTTTCACTGCGCCGACATCGCCGCGAACCATAACGGTGATAAGGCCTGAGCCGATTTTTTCGTAACCAACCAACTGCACGTTTGCGGATTTCACCATGGCATCAGCGGCTTCAATAGCGCCGACAAGCCCTTTTGTTTCAACCAGTCCCAGTGCGTTATTCATACTGCTTTTCTCCTGTGGGTTATGAGTGGCATTCCCGAAACGGAATGCCTTTAACCAGCCGCGCAGCGTTATTACCAATGCTGCGTCGGGCGTGGTTATCTTGTTGATACGTCAGCGTAAATAGTGGCGCTGATGTGGGTAAGTTTTTATAGTGCACGACCAGTTTTTCGCGACTGCAGCCAATGCCAACCAGCAGCGGCGAGTGGCAAGCCGCCAGCCATGCGTTGTGGATAACGTCAGTTGACGGGCTCTCCTGAATCACAAAGGGGATCCCTTCTTCTTCAATACCCAGCAGCACATCACTCCAGACGTCAATGCAGTCAGCAGTGGCGAAGATAACGATGGCTGGCGTGGTGAGATTACTTTCCATGAGCGAATGCCTTGTACCAGGAGAGAATCAGCCCTGTCGCGACCGCGTTGCGCGGACCTTCGGTGCCACGAATGTTGCCGCGCCCGGCAACCAGGCGATAGTGTGCCAGCGCATCGGTGACCAGTTGCGGAACTTCAAAGTCCAGGGATGAGCCGCCAACCAGCACCACAAAGGGAATATCCCGAATGTTCCCGGTCGGACTCACCTGACGTAGCGCTCTGAGTGCGTTGGTGACGAAAACGCGTTCCTTAGCGCTGCGGCGAATGGCCCGGACTTTCTCCAGCGCCAGTTCGCCTGGCAGTGGCACCAGTTCATCGGGTTTTACTACGCATACGCGGGCAAAAACCGTTGGCGGGAGAGGTGTAGGGAAGAACTGGACGCTGCCATCTTCGTGGCGAAGATGGAACAAGCTCTCGACTTTCGCCAGCGGGTACTTTTTGATCTCTTCAGCGAGATAACGGTCTTCCAGCCCCAGTTCACGGGCAATAATCATCGTGACCATATCGCCCGCACCCGCCAGGTGCGTGGCAATAATTTCGCCTTTCGGGTTGATGATGGAGGCATCGGTCGATCCTGCACCGAGGTCCAGAATAGCCAGTGGCCGCGTCGTGCCGGGGGTGGTTAAGGCCCCCAGAATGGCAGCTTCGGCTTCGGCGCCGCCAACCTGGACGTCAATGTTGAGCTTTTGCGTGATTTCCTGAGCAATCATCGCCATTTGCAGGCGGTCTGATTTCACCATGGAAGCAATGCCGACAGCTTGTTCCAGCGAGAACTCACCGGCTAGCCCGCCGGTCACGCTGACGGGAACCGAGGTATCGACTGCCAGCAGGTCCTGAATAAAAATTTCGTGGCTGGGTTTGTTAGTTAATTCAGCCATTGTCTGTCGCACATGCTCCAGCATGCCGCCAATATTGGTCCCAGCCTCTCCGGTGACGTTATCCAGTTTCGGGCATTCACCAACCGCTTTCATAATCGCTTCAGCGCCAGCTGCAACGTCGACCCGTACGGTACGACCCTGCGACTGTAGCTCCAGATTTCCGGCAGGAATGGCCCGTGCTTTCACATCACCTGATGGCGTTTTCACGACCACGGCAGAACGGTTGCCGATCAGCGCCCGCGCCATCGGGACAATGTTTTTAGTCTCGTCGGCGTTGAGGCCAAAAACGGTCGCAATCCCGTAAGGGTTAGAAAGCGTTTCAATGACTTTTCCTGGAATTGCGACCTCAATGGCAGCCAGCATACCTAACGGGATGCGGTCGATATGAAGGACTTCATCGACGATAGGCAAGGGATGAGTCAGACGATTACTGACCAATACGCCATCGTCCTGCTGCAAAATAACGCCAGTTAACTGGTATCCGGCGCGGACGGAGGCATTAATCATCGTGGCGACATCGGCGAAATCAAATGCCGATGACACCACCAGAATATAGGGCGTATCCGCCGGACGGCTGAGCAGGTCTTCCGGCGTAATAGTGACGCCAACGCCTAATCCGACGCCGCCCGGCGTTTTAGGGTTATGGCCGATCATGGTGGATTCAGTGATGATGGTTTCGGTTATCGTTTCCATCGCGACGTCACCAATGACCGGGGTGGCTTCATTGATACGGATGAGCGAAATATCGCTGACATTGATACCGGCGTTTTTTGCTGCCAGCGAAAGTGCCTCCTGAATACCAAACACATTACGTAATGTGCCTTTAATTCCGGTGGTTTCTGCCAGCGCGCTGCCGGTGATGCTCAGTGCGCCAGACTCATCGAGGGTAGCCAGAGCGACTTCCGTTGATGAGTTGCCTATGTCAATGCCAGCTATATATCGCATGATCCTGTCCCTGAGTTAGTCGTCGCCTTTGAGTTTTTTACGCTCAACGTACAGCGCTGCCGCTTCACGAACGAAAGCTGCACAGATCTTTGCCTGATAACGATTTTCGAGATCGTCGGCGATGGCCATCAGCTCATCTTTCGTTGAGCGGTATGGGCGTAGCGCGTTGTAGATTTCAAGAATGCGATCGTCAGGTACAGCGGTTAGCTCAGCGGCACGCTCGAAGTTCATCGCCAGTCTGTCACGTCCGGCATCTTTGGCGATTTCCGCCTGAAGGCGCAGCGTTTCAGGGGTGATGCGCATGTCCTGCGCCGTCACTTTGTTGCTCAGAACATTTTCGAGCGTGAAGTCATCCAGAGTTTTGTTGGTTGCGGTTTTTACCCACTCAGGATGTTTATTCGCGAGAGGGTAATCCGTGACTTTCGCGGTATGTGCTGATGAACTCGCCGCGGCCGGCGTCGCGGGCTCGCCTTGCAGGCTGTTCATCCGGCTTAGCACATCCCGAACCATCGATTCAATTGCGTCGGTATTCATGGAGTTATCCTTTATCAAAGCGCCACGCGCAGTTCCTGCGGGTTTTTGCCCGTCACGACGTATTTGGTCTCTTTAATGTGCAGAATGGCCGATTTCGCCTGGTACTTAGGACGAGCCATCTGGTCATTCAGAGTAGGGACCGGTTGCGGAGATTCACGCTTGGCATAACGCGCGGCGTTTTTACCGATCTGACGATAGGTTTCCAGCGTCAGAAGCGGTGCCTGAGGGAACAGCTCCAGGTTAGAAAGCGGCGGTAACCCCTGCTGGTGGATTACCGTGGTGCCTTTTGACTGGATGCCGATAGAGATCCCGGAACCGCTCAGACGGTTACCTTCCACGGCGACAAATGCCACATCGGAGGATTTAAAGCAGCGGATAACGCGCGCTTTAATGCCTTCTTCTTCAATACCCGCAATCACTTCGCGCAAGATGTTCTTATGCGGGATCCCTACGATATTGACGGTTTGCGACAGTCCAAACGCGGGACCTACGGCAATAATCACTTCGTCCTGCTGCTGGCCTTGTTTGGCTTCGCCAATCTCGGTCAGAAAGCTGTCGCCCTGCGCCGCTGCAGCCTGTGGCGCGCTAGCCGCTGTCGATGCGCGGAATGAGACGGGTTTGTCGCTGGTTTGCATTTCAGACAGTACGTCTTCAATTATCTGGCGCAGCAGCTTTTCATTGATTTCCATTTTTCACCCCTTAGCCAAGTTCGTTGGGATCAAGTGCGCCAGGGATGTTTTTGATCTCTTCCCAGCGTTCGCCTTGTAGGCGATAACCTGTTGCCGGACCGGCATAGTCATTGACGTCATTTACTGCGGATAGCACCTGTCCGTCGCCAACGATAATGGCGGAGGTATGCAGATAATCCCCGGTTAACTTGGCTTTCTGGATGTTGAGCATGTCCTGAGCAACATCGGTAAACCCGCCCTGAGCAAGGGCTTTCACCACTTCCAGACCGTTACGGTTTTTATTGATGATCTCTTGCGCAAACTTGATATCTTCAACGATGTTTCGCTCCGGCATATCTTTCGAACCGTGGGCGTAAGTCGCCGCTTCCACTTCTTCATCAGTGATTGGCGGTAATCCCATCCCGGCAAAGACGGCCTGCAGAGCGCGCGCCGCTTTATTACGAATGGCGATAACGTCTTCTTCACGAACCGGACGCAGACCCCCATCTACCTTGAGGTCTCGCTGGAGAACGTTGTAGTCGTCAAAATCTTCGGCATCCTCGTTCGAACCCGCAAACATGTTGTCGTAGTTCGGCACAGCGGAATAACCGGAAGAGATGAAGTCAGTACCCGGCAGGAACTGCATCAGCAGGCGGGCAGTACGACGCATATCCGAGTGGGTAAAGGTTTGGTCGTTGCTGGAGGCACACTCCAGATCCAGGGAGGAACAGATCAGGTTTTCAGCTAACACCGCACGAATGCCTGACGGCACAGCGGAAGGCACGCCGATGCAGCTTACTGAACCATTTTGTAAACCCTGTACGCCAGCGGCTTTGGTGATGTAAATACAGCGGGCTTCAAGGTAAAGCATCGATTTACCTTCGGCGTAGCCCATCTGAACTTCTGAGCCAGAGCCGGAGGTAAAGCGCATTTTCAGACCGCGTGAGGCGTAGGAAGAGGCGAGGAAGCCTTTCGACCATGGCGTGTCATCGCCGTCGGTAAAGACGGGTTCAGTACCATAGACAGAGATGGTTTCCGCGTAACAGGTGTGGCCTAACATACCGAGTTTAAGTTCGGTCGCCTCTTCCAGCGAGCACTGGGTTAATACGCCAGGGCGCCCAACCTGTGAGCCGACTAACAGCGCAATGGCGTTAAAGGGGGCATAACGCGCAACGGCAACCGTCGTTTCCTGTTCGTCAAATCCGCGCCAGGCGCCTTCAGCAGCATCAGCGGCAATCTGCACCGGATTATCTTTAACGTTAGTGACGTGCGCCTGCTGAGACGGTGTACGACGAGCCCGCATTTTCTGCATGGCCATCATCATCTCAACGACGTTCATATGGGATACCACTTCGACAATTTTTGCCGGGGTCATTGCGGTGGTCAGCGGCACAATGTCTTTGCGCTTCACGTTAGGGTCGCAAAGCATATTGGCAAGTTTTACTGAGTCCATCGCCATGACTTCTTCAGCGCGCGCCAGGTTAATGCCATAGCGGGCAATGAAATGGTCAATTAAGTCAAATTCACTGGCGGATTTGCCGTCCAGTTCTGTGACTGTACCGTTGACGATTTTAATCGACGGTTTAGGGTCGTTTGGGCTTTCCATCGCAATGAAGCCTTCTTCGATCCACTCCTTAACGAAGCCATCCTGATTCACAGGGCGCTTCGCCAGTGCTTCAAATCTTTTCGATCTCATGAATCAGCCTCACTGATATCAGATGTAGGACGGACGATCGTTTTTCGGTTCTGAGCCGAGGGTCCCGAGTACGGTTTTACCGATTTCGCGGGCGGAGATAACGGCCTGACGCACAGCGCCGGAATCGCCTGAAATGACCAGAATGGCTTCGTTACTGAAGCTGGTGCCATGGGCTGGGGAGCTGTAGGCCACTACTTCCACGTTGGCGGATTTCAGCGCAGTATCAGCCATCAGGACACCAACGGATGCCGGGGCGCCGACGATCACGCCACAGGCACGGCCAATCGGTGCACCAAAGGCTTTTTCCAGCGCGTAGCTGGCGCGTGCGGTGTATTGCATCTCGATGTGACCGGCTTCGTTGGCATACACATCGCCAAAGGTGCGATCCAGTTCTTTCAGCGCAACCTCAATTCCGCGTTTCACGTCGGAAACATCGTTGCCGCCGAGAATAATCAGCGAACCGTGACCCGCGCCGCCTTTGGTATCACGTGGCAACTCAATACTGACGACTTCAGTATTGGTGGCTTTTACCGCTTCATCTGCGGCCATGATGTGCGGGCCTGCACCAGTACGCGCGCCAAGGATGCCAATGGAGCGATACCGTTTTTCAAGTTTCATTGCGTCCAGTAGGGCGCTGTCCACGTTGGCGATTACCAGACCGACGGTGTCGCCAATCGCAGTACCGACAAACTCCGTTAAACTGCAGCTTTTCTCTGCCATAGCCGTTTCTCGTGTTGGAGGATTATTTTCAGGGATAGCCTGCTGTTCCGGCGTTGCCACGCGAGCAATCACCTGCGCCATGATCTGATCAACCAGCTCATTGCTGCTCATTAGCTAATTCCCTTCGGTAAGATTTTTTCTACATCGGTGTGAGGGCGTGGGATGACGTGTACGGCTTTCACTTCTCCCACATTACGTGCTGCGGCGGCACCTGCATCTGTTGCTGCTTTGACTGCGCCAACATCGCCGCGGACAATGACTGTTACCAGCCCCGAACCAATTTTTTCGTAGCCGACCAGCATTACATTGGCTGACTTCACCATTGCATCTGCGGCCTCTATGGCTGCAGTCAAGCCTTTGGTTTCTACCATTCCTAACGCTTCTTGTTGCATAAAGACCTCGCCTGGGTTGTCCCGATGTTCATGACTATAAAAAGATGCGAGGAAAAAGAATGGCTGACTTGAAATTGAGAGTGAAAAAATAATAGAGGTAAGGTGATATAAAATTGCTATTAATTATTTTAACTTGTTGTTTTTAATGGGTATATTAAATTTTATTGATGTGATTATTTAGTTATGTCAGTTCCACATTTACACTTTTTCTGGTGACATTATAAATATCATTTGCTATGCGAAAAAAATGAAATTGTGATGGTGGTTTGAAAACGGATTTCTGCTAATAGCAATATTTTATTGTTTTGAAAATGTCCGTGTAATACGCGTAATCCCGATTGTCTCTAATGTTTTAATAAAGTGCGTAGCAAGAATTTGCTATTGCACCACGATTTTAAAGGGCAAGCTATCCGCAGAATGCCAACAATTTGCTGATACGGCCTTTTATAGTAAGCCTCGAAGTATTCTACTTGCCAGTGAGGAGTCCGCTGGTAAAGACACGAACTCTGCTTAGAAGGTGTCACAATGAACGATTCACTAAAAGCGCAATGCATTGCTGAGTTTTTGGGTACCGGGCTGTTTTTGTTTTTTGGTATTGGTTGCCTGAGCGCTCTGAAAGTCGCAGGTGCCAGCCTGGGATTGTGGGAGATCTGCATCATTTGGGGTCTGGGGATCTCGCTTGCAGTCTACCTGACGGCCGGGATTTCTGGCGCGCATCTCAACCCTGCTATCACCATCGCACTGTGGTTGTTTGCCTGTTTTCCGGGGCGCAAAGTTTTACCTTACACTGTGGCGCAGGTCGCGGGGGCCTTTGGTGGCGCTTTGCTGGCTTATTTGCTCTACGGCAGTCTGTTTACCGAGTATGAGTCGGCCCACCAGATGGTGCGCGGCAGTCTGGAAAGCCTGCACCTTGCCAGTATTTTTAGTACTTATCCTGCGGCGGCGCTCAGCGTCTGGCAGGCAGCGTTGGTCGAAGTGGTGATTACCTCCATTCTTATGGGGATGATCATGGCGCTGACTGACGACGGTAACGGTGTGCCTAAAGGTCCGTTGGCACCACTGCTGATTGGTATTCTGGTTGCTGTTATCGGCGCATCCACCGGTCCGCTCACCGGATTTGCGATGAATCCGGCGCGTGATTTTGGCCCTAAATTGTTTGCCTGGATGGCCGGGTGGGGAGATGTTGCGATGACCGGTGGGCGTGATATCCCTTATTTCATTGTACCGATTGTGGCCCCTATCATCGGCGCGTGCGCGGGTGCAGCAATTTATCGTTATTTGATTGGCAAAAATTTACCCTGTAATACGTGTAAGCTGGACGAAAATGAGAGCTAGCTTCACAGAAGAAGTTTATTTTTGAAAAGTAAAAACTGTTTTCGTGATCCGGTATCCTGAACTGCCCAAAAAGTCTCCCAAGAATGGGAGACTTTTGTTATGTTCAATTACGACTTTCATCAATGCTCAGGATGGCAGGGTGAAAATGAATGTGAATAATATGTTTTATTTATAACAATAAATTAACTGAGAGGTTTTATCATGATTTCTGCGAGTGCCCTGAACTCAGAACTCATTAATAAAATCGCACAGGATTTTGCGCAGGCCACCAGTCTGGCCGTTGTGGTTGTCAATATTCACGGTGATGAAATTTCTGAGCTTTTTAATTTCACCCCTTTTTGCCAGTTGATGCGTCAGCATCCTCAGCACAGTACCCGTTGTCGTATGAGCGATCGCTGTGGAGGGCTGGAAGCCTCTAAATCCGATCAACCCTGCATCTATCGCTGTCACGCCGGACTTACCGATTTCTCAATTCCGCTGGTCATTGCGGGGCACCTGGTAGGGTTTGTGCTTTGTGGCCAGGTACGCTTAAGTAACGATGTTGGTTTGGTTGATATTCTGAATGTAGATGACCGCTGGCAAGCCGATCCCGAACTGGTCAACGAGTTTCGTAATGTACCGGAAATGGATTATTCGCGAGTCATCGCCTCAGCGGATCTGCTGAAGCTCATCGTGGAAAATTGCCTTAAGAAACAACTTAATTTTGTGGTTATCAAAGATAACCCGCAGCAGTCAGAGCCGGTACGCGCTAACCGCAGCACCAATCCTCATGACAGCAAAATGAAAAAAGCACTGCGCTATATTGATGCGCATTTATCAGACGAATTGCGTCTGGAAGATGTCGCCTCTCATGTTTACCTTAGCCCTTACTATTTCAGCAAATTGTTCAAAAAATATCATGGTATCGGTTTTAACGCATGGGTAAACCAGCAGCGAATGGCCAGTGCAAAAGAGCTGCTTTGCCACAGTGACTGGAGCATAGCCAGCATTGCGCGTAATTTAGGATTTTCGCAAACCAGTTATTTTTGCAAAGTTTTTCGTCAAACGTATCAGGTCACGCCGCAGGCATTTCGCCAGCAAATAAATGTCATTTCACGTGGCGAATCCGCTTAAATGGCAATATTTTGCTATTGCCGATTTTTGATATAGGGCGCTATGCCAGTCATTATAAAATGAAAAGTAGCGACAGCAGTCAATAAATTGTCATAGCGCAACAAAATATTAGTATTAGAGGGATAAACTGCACCAGTTTTTATTTTTGTGATGAGATACAGTGTCTCTGTGAATGACTTTCTTTATTCTTTGTTGGCACTTTCATTCAGAATGCGAGCATATGAATAAGTGGGTTTATGCCAGGTAATTGGTTGAATGAACCCGGCAAGATATTAAATTGAATTATTGTCATGAGGTCGTGAATTTACCTCATAACAGAGAGCTTAATTAATCAGGCTCTTGAACTGACAGGTTTGCCACATTTGTGGTAGGGAAGGGGGTGAGAATCCCCCGCAGCCCCCGCTGCTGTGATGCTGACGACCCCGTATTGACCACTGATCGCAAGATTGGGAAGGACGGGTGAGGATGACGCTAAGCCAGAAGACCTGCCTGTCAGTGACTACCAACAACTTCGGTGGGAAGTGGGTGGTTCAGATGCATACAGTCGAGAGACTGGGTATCTTTACACCCCTACCACCCTGAACAGGATCAGGGTATGGCGGCCAATTTTCACGCTTTTGTTCTTGCAGGTACCGGAAGCGGCTGTGGTAAAACCACGGTGACGCTGGGCTTGTTGAGCTTGTTGAAAAAACGCGGTTTACGCGTTCAGCCTTGCAAAGTAGGCCCCGATTACCTTGATACCGGCTGGCATACCGCGGTATGCGGCACTCCTTCCCGCAATCTTGATAGCTTCATGCTTCCCGTCCCCACCCTGAATGCTTTATTTCGCGAGCACATGCAACATGCGGATATCGCCGTTATTGAAGGCGTTATGGGGTTGTATGACGGATACGGCACCGACCCAAACTACTGCAGCACCGCCGCGATGGCCAAACAGTTAGGCTGTCCGGTTATCCTACTGGTTGATGGCAAAGCCGTTTCCACCTCGATCGCCGCGACGGTAATGGGGTTTCAGCATTTTGATCCAACCCTGAATATTGCCGGCGTTATTGTTAACCGGGTTAACAGCGAAACGCATTACCAGCTCCTGAAAGTGGCGATTGAGCGTTACTGCGCTGTACCCGTCTTAGGCTACGTTCCCCGTATGGAAGGCGTTGCGCTTCCCGAGCGTCATCTGGGTTTGGTTACCGCGCGTGAGTCGGTTATCAACCAGCAGCCGTGGCAGGCGTTTGCCGCGACGCTGGAGCAAACCCTTGATATCGACGCGCTGTTGAGATTAAGCCAGTTAGACACGCTTCCTGCTGGTGAATGGCCAGCGCTGCCCGCCGCAGACGCCGGGGCAGGGCTAACGCTTGCTATCGCCGATGACGAAGCGTTCAACTTCTACTACCCGGACAACATTACGCTACTGGAGCGCACGGGGCTTAAAATTGTCCGTTTTAGTCCGTTGCACGACACCTGTTTACCCGACTGTCAGATGATCTGGCTGGGGGGTGGCTATCCTGAGTTACATGCTGCGGCGTTGGCCCGTAATATTGCAATGCTTAACCAACTGCGGGCGGCGCACCAGCAGGGTGTCGCGATTTATGCCGAGTGCGGGGGGCTGATGTATCTCGGCAGTTCGCTGGAAGACAGCCAGGGTGATACCTGGCTGATGGCGGATATCATTCCCGGTCACAGCAAAATGGGAAAACGTCTGACCCGATTTGGCTACTGCGAAGCGCAGGCCGCGCAGCAAACGTTGTTGGCTGCAGAAGGCGAAGTGCTGCGCGGACATGAATTCCACTACTCCGATTTTACCCCTGAAACTCCCGCGGTGATGAACTGTCGCAAAGTGCGCGATGGCAAAACGCTGCAAGCCTGGTCCGGCGGCTGGCAGGTGGGAAATACCTTTGCCAGCTATCTACACGTTCATTTTGCTCAACGTCCGCAGATGCTTAACCACTGGCTGGCAGCCGCGAGGAGCGCACTATGACCATCCTCGCGTGGTGTGTTGCCTGGCTGCTTGATTTTATCATCGGCGATCCGCAGAACTGGCCGCATCCGGTGCGCTGGATTGGCAATCTGATTTCTGCGGTGCAACGGGTTGTTCGGCGTTACTGCCATAGCGACCGTGCGCTACGCATCGGTGGCGCGGTGATGTGGATTGTGGTGGTTGGGCTGACCTGGGCTGTGTCCTGGGGAGTACTGGCGCTGGCGCACTCTATTCATCCCTGGCTTGGTTGGGTGGTTGAGGTCTGGATGATCTTTACCGTGCTGGCCGGGCGCTGCCTGGCAAACGCCGCGCAGGATGTCGAGCGTCCGCTACGTGCCGGTAACCTTGCTGCAAGTCGGGAAAAGCTGTCATGGATTGTAGGACGTGATACCTCGCAATTACAGCCACAGCAGATCAATCGCGGCGTAGTGGAAACCGTGGCAGAGAACACCGTTGATGGCATCATCGCGCCGCTGTTCTTCTTGCTCCTCGGCGGTGCGCCTCTGGCGATGGCCTACAAAGCGGTAAACACCCTTGACTCCATGGTGGGTTACAAACATGAAAAATACCGCGCTATCGGTATGGTCAGCGCTCGTCTGGACGATGTCGCAAATTATATTCCCGCGAGACTAAGTTGGCTGCTGCTGGGCGCAGCGGCATTTTTATGTCGCCAGGACGGCGCGCGTGCTTTGCAGATTGGCTGGCGCGATCGCTACAACCACAGCAGCCCAAACTGCGCGTGGTCAGAAGCGTCCGTTGCCGGGGCATTAGGAATTCGTCTGGGTGGTCCTAATGACTACTTTGGCGAGCGCGTTGAGAAACCGTGGATCGGTGATGCACAACGCGACATTTCGGTAGACGACATTTCCCATACGATTCGATTGATGTGGGTGGCATCGATGCTGGCACTGGCGCTGTTTATTGCGCTGCGGTGGCTGCTGGTCGGTGTAGCCTGAGGACAACACAATGCAATATATCCAGCAACCCCAGGCGATTGAGGCCAAAAGTTTCGACATTATTGGCGAGATCATCCGTGAAACCCGCCCGGACTATCAGTTTGCCAGCCCGTTACATGAAGCCATTATCAAGCGGGTTATTCACACGACAGCGGATTTCGACTGGCTGGACATTCTGTGGTTTTCCAGTGATGTGCTGGAGCAGTTCTGTGCGGCGCTTAGCCGTTCGAGCGTGATTTATACCGATACCACTATGGCCCTTTCCGGGATTAATAAAACGCTGCTGGCAAAATTCGGTGGCGAATGCCGCTGCTACATCAGCGACCCGCGGGTCGTGCGGACGGCAAAAGAGCAGGGCATTACCCGGTCAATGGCGGCCGTTGACATTGCGGTGAAGGAAGAGGGTGAAAAGCTGTTTGTGTTTGGCAACGCGCCGACAGCGCTGTTCCGCCTGCTTGAGCATGATGTGGCCGTCAGTGGCGTAGTTGGTGTACCGGTTGGGTTCGTCGGTGCAGAAGAGTCGAAAGATGCACTGACCCAAAGCAATCTGCCCGCCATTGCTGCGTTAGGTCGTAAAGGAGGAAGTAACGTCGCCGCCGCGATCGTCAACGCCATGCTTTATCACATGCAGGGGGCGCGATGAGCGAGTCCTTCGATACGCCTGTGTGGCACAACGGTAAAGCGCTGCGTAAAGGATATACCACGGGATCGTGCGCGACGGCGGCGGCAAAAGTGGCGGCGCTGATGGTATTGCGCCAACACCTGATCCATCAGGTTTCTATCGTGACGCCATCAGGTGTGACGCTGTGTCTGAACGTAGAGTCACCGCATATCGAAGGACAGCAGGCGATAGCCGCCATCCGCAAAGACGGTGGCGATGATGTGGATGCCACTCACGGCATGCTGATTTTTGCCCGCGTGACGTTAAACGATAGCAAAGAGATAACCCTTCAGGGCGGGGAAGGCGTTGGCACGGTAACCCGCAAAGGGATCGGCCTGCCAGTGGGCAGTTCGGCGATTAATCGCACACCTCGCCAGACCATTGAGTCTGCGGTTCGTGAGGCGATTGGTCCGAATCGTGGGGCGCAAATTGAAATTTTCGCGCCGGAAGGCGAAGAGCGGGCGCAAAAAACCTACAACTCCCGCCTTGGCATTCTGGGCGGCATTTCGATCATTGGTACGACTGGGATCGTCACGCCGATGTCTGAAGAAAGCTGGAAACGTTCACTGTCGCTGGAGCTGGAAATTAAGCGAGCGGCGGGGCTGGAGCGTGTCGTACTGGTGCCAGGAAACCACGGCGAACGTTTTGTGCGTGAGCAGATGGGGATCGACACCCAGGTTGTGGTCACTATGAGCAATTTTGTCGGCTACATGATTGAAGAAGCCGTACGTCTGGGGTTCCGACAAATTGTGCTGGTGGGACACCCTGGTAAGCTCGTCAAAATTGCGGCGGGGATCTTTCATACCCACAGCCATATTGCCGATGCTCGCATGGAAACGCTGGTGGCCCACCTCGCGTTACTGGGGGCGCCGCTGGAACTGCTCACGCTGGTCAGCGACTGCGATACCACCGAGGCGGCGATGGAACACATAGAAGCATACGGTTTTCAGCACATTTACAACCATCTGGCTAAGCGCATCTGTATGCGCGTCCTGCAAACGTTGCGCTTTACCAAAAATCCCCCGACCTGTGACGCCATCATGTTCTCTTTTGATAATCAGGTGCTTGGAAGTAATCGCCCGGTCGCAGAGATTGCTGAGGAGATGCAATGTTAACCGTTGTAGGGATGGGACCAGCCGGTTTGCATTTGATGACGCCTGCGGCGCGTGAAGCGGTCGCAACGGCTGATGTTCTGGTCGGTGGAAAGCGGCATTTGCAGCAATTCCCGGATTTTACCGGTGAACAGTTTGTTCTCGGCGCCAATATTCTCGAACTTTTGAACTGGATTTGCGCGCACCAGGAGCAACGCGTTGTGGTGCTGGCATCTGGCGATCCGCTGTTTTACGGCATCGGGACGCGCATGGTGGCGCATTTTGGTATTGAAAATGTGCGCATTATTCCCGGTATTAGCGCGGTGCAGTACCTGTGTGCGCAGTCCGGTATTGATATGAACGATATGTGGCTGACCAGTAGCCATGGTCGCAGCGTCTGTTTCGATGAACTGGCGCGACATAACAAGGTGGCGATGGTGACAGATGCGCAGTGCGGCCCGCGTGAAATTGCGCAGCAGCTCATTGCACGAGGCAAGGGACATCGCTGGATGGTGATTGGCGAAAACCTGGCAATGGAAAACGAACGGATCCATTTCCTGCCTGTGAACGAAGTTAACGCCGACTATGACATGAATGCAGTGGTGATCCTTGATGAAAGATGAGCTGTTTTTACGTGGAGAGAAAGTGCCGATGACCAAAGAAGCGGTACGTGCACTTGCCCTCTCAAAACTTGAATTACACCGCGCCAGTCACCTGATTGATATTGGCGCGGGAACCGGCAGCGTGTCGATAGAAGCCGCGCTGCAATACCCTGGATTGCGCGTGACGGCAATCGAGCGTAACCCGGCGGCGCTCAGGTTGCTGGATGAAAACCGCCAGCATTTTGCCTGTGCAAACATCGACATTTTTCCCGGTGTTGCGCCGATGACCATCGCTGAAAAAGCCGATGCCATTTTCATGGGTGGCAGCGGTGGCCATTTGACTGAACTGATTGACTGGTCAATGCGTCAATTGCATCCCGCAGGGCGGCTGGTGATGACATTCATCCTCCAGGAAAACCTCAACACCGCGCTGGCACATCTGGACCATCTTGGCGTACCGGGAGTGGATTGCCTGCAGCTACAGGTTTCCTCGCTTACCACGCTTGGCAGTGGTCACTATTTCAAACCGAATAACCCCGTATTTGTTATCGCCTGTCAGAAGGAAGGAAACCATGTCTGAGATTTTTGATCCCCGTAGCGTGTGGTTTGTTGGCGCAGGTCCTGGCGATCGCGAGCTGATTACCCTCAAAGGTTACCGGTTGCTACAGCAGGCGCAGGTTGTTATCTACGCCGGATCGCTGATTAACACCGAACTGCTGGAATATTGTCCTGCTGGTGCTGAATGCCACGACAGCGCTGAACTGCATCTGGAGCAGATCCTTGATCTGATGGAAGCCGGAGTGAAAGCGGGTAAGACCGTGGTGCGTCTGCAAACCGGCGATGTTTCGCTGTACGGTTCCGTGCGCGAGCAGGGTGAGGAACTGACCAAACGCGGGATTGACTGGCAGGTGGTGCCCGGCGTCAGCGCATTCCTTGGTGCGGCGGCGGAGTTGGGCGTTGAGTATACCGTGCCTGAGGTCTCACAGAGCCTGATCATTACCCGCCTGGAAGGACGCACGCCGGTGCCGGAGCGCGAACAGCTGGAGTCATTTGCCAGTCACCAGACATCTATGGCGATTTATCTGTCCGTTCAGCGTATTCATCGTGTGGCCGAGCGTTTGATTGAAGGCGGTTATCCGGCGACCACGCCCGTGGCGGTGATCTACAAGGCAACCTGGCCGGAAAGCCAGACTGTGCGCGGTACCCTGGCGGATATTGGCGACAAGGTTCGTGATGCGGGCATCCGTAAAACGGCTCTTATTCTGGTCGGTAATTTCCTGGGCTCGGAGTATCACTACTCCAAACTCTATGCGGCGGACTTTAGCCATGAATACCGTAAAGCCTGAGTCAATTGCGCTTTTTTGCCTGACCCCGGGAGGCGTTGCGCTGGCAAAACGTCTGGCGGCCATGCTGCCGGTCACCTGTTTTACCAGTGAAAAGCTGCTGGAGGAGGGATTCATTCCTTTCGAAAACGGCTTTGCGAATACCGCCCGCGAAGCGTTTGCGAATTACTCGGCGCTGATTTTTATCGGTGCGACCGGCATTGCGGTGCGCGTGCTGGCCCCGCTGGTCAACGACAAATTTTGCGATCCGGCGGTGGTGGTCATTGATGAACGCGCCCAGCATGTCATCAGCCTGCTCTCCGGTCACGCGGGCGGTGCCAATGCGCTGGCGCGGTATCTGGCGGGCATGTTGGGCGCCGATCCGGTGATCACCACTGCGACGGATGTCAACGATATGGCGGCACTGGATACGCTGGCATTTCAACTGAATGCCCGGATGAGTGATTTCCGTTCGGCGGTGAAGATCGTTAATCAGATGCTGGTCAGTAATAAGCGGGTTGGGCTGTGGTGGGATGATGAACTGACGCAGGATGTCAGTCATTGCGACCGGCGCGGTTTTATCACGGTAACCGATCTCAATCAGCTTCCTGAACTGGATGCGCTGGTGTGTATCACCTTACGCACCAACTTACCCGATCTGCCTGTTCCGCACTGGAAGCTGGTGCCACAACGTGTTGTGGCCGGAATTGGTTGTCGTCGTGACACGCCGTTCCCGTTGCTGGCCGCGCTGCTTGCCAGGCAACTCGAAGCCCAGCAGCTCGATCCGCTGGCGCTTAAAGCGATTGGCAGTATCACGCTGAAAAAAGATGAACAGGGACTTATCCAACTGGCTTCGTGCTGTCGCGTTCCTTTCGAAACCTTTACTGCTGACGCGCTGCGTGAGCATGAACACCGTTTTCCGGCCTCATCGTTTGTTCGCAAAACGGTGGGTACAGGAAGCGTTTCCGGTCCTGCAGCCTGGCTGCTGAGCCACGGAAAACTGTTAGGCGAGACCCTGCGAGAACAGGGCGTCACTATCACTTTGGGAGTTTCACACTGATGTTAAGCGTAATTGGAATTGGCCCTGGCTCGCAGGCAATGATGACCATGGAAGCCGTTGAAGCATTGCAGGCAGCGGAAATCATCGTTGGCTATAAAACCTACACCCACCTGGTAAAAGCGTTCACTGGCGACAAGCAGGTGATCAAAACCGGGATGTGCAAAGAGATTGAACGCTGCCAGGCGGCGATCGAACTGGCGCAGGCAGGTCACAATGTGGCGCTGATCAGCAGCGGTGATGCAGGGATTTACGGTATGGCCGGGCTGGTGCTTGAGCTGGTCAGCAAGCAAAAGCTGGATGTTGAGGTCAGGCTGATCCCAGGAATGACGGCCAGCATTGCCGCCGCCTCTTTGCTGGGCGCGCCGTTGATGCACGACTTCTGCCACATCAGCTTGAGCGATCTGTTAACACCGTGGCCAGTTATCGAAAAACGCATAGTGGCTGCCGGCGAAGCAGACTTTGTAATCTGTTTCTACAACCCGCGCAGTCGGGGTCGCGAAGGTCATCTGGCGCGCGCATTTGAGCTGCTTTCTGCCAGCAAGAGCGCGCAAACGCCGGTGGGTATTGTGAAGTCAGCCGGACGTAAAAAACAGGAAAAATGGTTGACCACCCTGGGTGAAATGGACTTTGAACCGGTTGATATGACCAGCCTTGTGATCGTTGGCAACAAAACAACCTATGTTCAGGACGGCCTGATGATCACGCCACGAGGTTATGTGCTGTGAATTACGGTGATGTGTTGGTCATGGGCGGTACCAGCGATGCGCGCATGCTGTGCCAGCAACTGGACGCAGCCAATGTGGCCTACACCCTGTCAGTTGCGACCCCAACGGGGAAGCAGCTGGCGGGAGATATCAAAGGTCAGGTGCGCTGCGGACGTCTGGAACGCGAACAAATGATTGCCTGGCTACAGGAAAATCAGACGCGCTGGGTGATAGACGCCTCGCATCCGTATGCCGAGGTGGTGAGCCGCAACATCATGAACGCCTGCGAAGCGGCGGGGGTACTGCTGAGCCGCTATCAACGTCCTGAGCAGTTAAGCGGTTTAACCCACCCGCAGCTTTATACCGTACAGAGTATTCAGCAAGCCTGCGAGGTTGCGCGCCGTTTCGGTGACCGCGTGCTGCTGACGACCGGCAGTAAAGATCTGGCTATCTGGCGCGAAGGGTTGCCTGAAAAAACGCTGCTGGCGCGCGTCCTGCCTGTAGCCGAGGTTATTCAGCAATGCGCGGACCTGGGATTTGGCGTCGGTGAGATTTTTGCATTGTGCGGGCCGTTTAGCGCCGAGTTCAACGCTGCGTTTTATCGCCAGTGTCAGGCTGATGTGGTGATCACTAAGGCATCCGGTGCGGAAGGTGGTTATCAGGAGAAAGTTCAACCCTGTCTGGATGCTGGTATCCCCTGCATCGTGATTACACGTCCGGCACCGTTGGTGACGGGAGAAGAGTTACTGGAAAGTCAGGCCGCCTTTGGGGCGCGTTTAACGCGCTGGCTGGCCGCTGCTTAAGGAGTTAGAGATGAAAAAGGCGCTTCTGGTGGTCAGCTTTGGCACCAGCTATCACGACACCTGTGAGAAAAATATTGTGGCTTGCGAGAGCGATCTCGCAGCCAGTTGCCCTGACCGCGACCTGTTTCGGGCGTTTACCTCCGGGATGATTATCCGCAAGCTCAAGCAGCGCGACGGCATTGAGATCGACACGCCGCTGCAGGCGCTGCAAAAGCTGGCGGAGCAGGGGTATCAGGACGTGGCTATTCAGTCGTTGCACATTATCAACGGTGATGAATACGAAAAAATTGTCCGCGAAGTGCAAAGCATGCGCCCGCTTTTTTCTCGCCTGACGCTGGGTGTTCCGCTGCTGAGCAGCCATGACGATTACGCCCAGCTGATGCTGGCGCTGCAACAGCAGATGCCGGTGCTTGGCGAAAATGAAAAAGTGGTGTTTATGGGACACGGTGCCAGCCATCATGCCTTTGCCGCCTATGCCTGCCTCGACCATATGATGACGGCACAGCGCTACCCGGCGCGGGTTGGGGCGGTGGAAAGTTACCCGGAAGTCGATGTGCTGATTGAAAGTTTGTCTCAGGAAGGGGTGACGGCGGTGCATCTGATGCCGCTGATGTTAGTTGCTGGCGATCATGCCATCAATGATATGGCCTCTGACGAAGAGGATTCCTGGAAAACATTGTTCAATGCGGCCGGGATACCGGCTACGCCGTGGCTCAGTGGTCTGGGTGAGAATCCGGCGGTTCGCGCTATGTTCGTGGCGCATTTACAACAGGCGCTTAATGTGGCGCTGGAGGAAGCGGCATGAGCGGAAAACTGTACGCATTAAGCACCGGGCCTGGCGCTTCCGATCTTATCACCGTGCGGGCCGCACGCACGCTGGGTACGCTGGATATTCTCTATGCGCCCGCTGGGCGTAAAGGTGGCGACAGTCTGGCGCTGTCGATCGTACGTGAATATATCGGCGAGCAGACCGAAGTTCGCTGCTGCCATTTTCCTATGAGTGCTGACAGCGCCGAAAAAGAGGCAGTATGGGATGACGTTGCGGCCGCGCTGGTTCAGGAAGTCGAAGCGGGTAAGCAAGTGGGCTTTATTACACTTGGCGACGCCATGCTGTTCAGCACCTGGGTTTTTTTACTCCAGCGTATTGGCTGTCCTGACTGGTTAGAAATCGTCCCGGGCGTGACCTCTTTCGCTGCGATTGCCGCGCGGTCAAAAACGCCGCTCGCCATGGAGCAACAGTCACTGGCCGTGGTCTCCTGTACCGCGCCGGAAGCGGAAATCCAGCAGGCGTTAAAGCAGCATGACAGTCTGGTGCTGATGAAGGTATACGGTCGTTTTGCGCGCATCAAAGCGCTGCTGCAACAAGAGGGTTTGTTGGGCTGTGCATTGATGATGTCTGAAGCCACGCTGCCGGGTGAACAGTGCTGGCGTCATCTCGATGAGGTGAGCGACGATCAGCCGCTGCCTTATTTCTCGACCATTCTGGTCAATAAACAGTGGGAGTATGCACAATGAAGCTTGAACAACAGCTAAAACAGCTGTCTTTCAGCGGGTTGGCTGCGGCGCTATTACTGATGGTTGTTCCTGAACAAGCGTTCGCCATGCACATAATGGAAGGTTTCTTGCCGCCGATGTGGGCGCTGGCCTGGTGGCTGCTGTTTTTACCGTGCCTGTGGTACGGGCTGGTGCGGCTGCGCCAAATCGTGCAGGAAGATAGTCACCAAAAAGTGTTACTGGCTCTGTGCGGCGCGTTTATTTTTGTGCTGTCAGCGCTGAAAATTCCTTCTGTTACCGGAAGTTGCTCGCACCCTACCGGGGTAGGCCTGGCGGTTATCCTGTTTGGACCGGGCGTGGTGGCAATCCTCGGGGCAATCGTCCTGCTGTTCCAGGCACTGTTGCTGGCGCACGGTGGTTTGACAACGCTTGGCGCTAACGGCATGTCGATGGCAGTGATTGGCCCGGTGGTGGGTTACATGGTGTGGAAAATGGCCTGCCGTGCGGGGTTGCGTCGTGATGTTTGCGTCTTCCTGTGCGCGATGCTGGCGGATCTCGTCACCTATTTCGTGACCTCGGTGCAACTGGGCGTGGCGTTCCCGGACCCATCCGCCGGTGCTACGGGTTCAATCATCAAGTTCATGGGGATTTTCTGCCTGACGCAGATCCCAATTGCGATAGCGGAAGGTCTGCTCACCGTAATGATTTATGACCAGTTAACCAAACGGCAGTTGATTACCGCTCAAGGACATTAACGATGAAAAAGACGCTGATTTTGTTAGGGATGGTAGTGGCGCTGGTGATCCTGCCGTTCTTTATCAACCATGGTGGAGAGTACGGTGGCTCAGACGGTGAGGCGGAGAGTCAGATTCAGGCAATTGCCCCACATTATGAGCCGTGGTTCCAGCCCTTGTATGAACCGGCAAGCGGTGAGATTGAAAGCCTGCTGTTTACGCTTCAGGGATCGCTGGGCGCAGCAGTGATTTTCTACATTCTGGGTTACACCAAGGGCAGGCAACGCCGTGATGACCGGGCTTGACAGGCTTAGCTATCAAAGTCGCTGGTTTCATGTCTCACCCGTGCGGAAATTTCTGCTCTGGCTGATGATGATGATTCTGGCGTTTACTCTGCCCCCGTTGGGGCAGGGTATTGAGCTGTTACTGATTGCCGCGCTGAGCTGCTGGCTGCTGCGCATTTCCTTCTGGCGCTGGTGTCGCTGGATGGCATTACCGTTTGGTTTTCTGACGGTCGGCGTCGTGACCATTCTGTTTAGTTTTAGCCGCGATCCGCAGACGCTGCTGGCCAGCATCCCCGTTGGAAGCTATTGGTTAGGCGTTAGCGCGCCAGGGCTTGTCACCGCCAATGAAACCTTCTGGCGCAGCCTGGCTGCGCTGGCGGCAACGTTCTGGCTGGTACTGAATCTGCCGTTTCCGCAATTGATTATCTTACTCAAACGCGCGCACGTTCCTCGCCTGCTCACTGAGCAGATCCTGCTAACCTGGCGCTTTATTTTTATCCTGTTAGACGAGGCGCTGGCTATTCATCGCGCACAAACGCTACGTTTTGGTTATCGTAGCTTGCCGTTGGGCTATCGCTCGCTGGCGATGCTGGTGGGATTGCTGTTTACCCGCGTGTTGATCCGCTACCAGCAAATGACCACCACACTGGATATCAAACTGTATCAGGGTGATTTTCACCTGTAAGGAAAAGTATGCTTGCCACTTCAGCGCTTTGGTTTCGCTATCAGGATGACCCGATCCTCAAAGGGCTAACGCTGGACTTTTCAACGCATGCCGTCACCGGGCTGGTCGGTGCTAATGGCTGCGGGAAATCCACGCTGTTTATGAACCTGAGTGGTTTACTGCGCCCGCAGGAAGGCGCGGTGATGTGGCAAGGCAAACCGCTGGATTACAGCAAGCGCGGCCTGCTGGCGCTGCGACAGCAGGTGGCAACCGTATTTCAGGATCCCGATCAGCAAATTTTTTATACCGATATCGACAGCGATATTGCCTTCAGCCTGCGCAACCTTGGGGTGGATGAGACTGAAATCTCCCGCCGGGTGGATGATGCGCTCACGCTGGTCGATGCCAAGCATTTTCGCCATCAACCAATTCAGTGTTTAAGTCACGGGCAGAAAAAACGTGTGGCGATTGCCGGGGCGTTGGTGTTGCAGGCGCAGTATTTGCTACTGGATGAACCTACTGCGGGCCTTGACCCATCAGGCCGCACGCAGATGATTGAGATAATCAAACGCATCGTAGCGCAAGGAAACCACGTGGTTATCTCCAGCCATGATATCGATCTTATCTATGAAGTCAGCGATGCAGTGTACGTTTTACGCCGGGGTGAAGTGCTAACGCACGGCTCGCCGGGTGATGTGTTTGCCCGGACGGATCTTATTGAACAAGCGGGATTAACTCAGCCCTGGCTGGTGAAGCTGCATACCGAGCTGGGTTTCCCGCTGTGTAAAACAGAGGCTGAATTTTTTAGCTGTATGCGAGAGAACGCACTGAAGGAGGCGTCATGACGCAGGCAATAATGTTGCAGGGAACGGCATCTGATGTAGGTAAAAGCGTGTTGGTCGCCGGTCTGTGTCGAATTTTTTATCAGGATGGACTGCGTACCGCACCGTTCAAATCGCAGAACATGGCGCTGAACTCTGGCATTACGCCAGAGGGCAAAGAGATGGGCCGCGCGCAAATTTTTCAGGCTGAGGCCGCCGGTATTACGCCAGATGTGCGTATGAATCCGGTGCTGCTTAAGCCGACCAGCGATCGTAAAGCGCAGGTTGTACTGATGGGCAAAGTGGCAACCGATATGGATGCGGTGAGCTACCACGAGTACAAACCGAAACTACGGGATCAAATCCTGTCTGTTTATAACAGTCTCGCGCAGGAATTCGATGTGCTGGTACTGGAAGGGGCGGGAAGCCCGGCTGAGATTAACCTGCGCGATCGCGATATCGTCAATATGGGTATGGCTGAAATGGCGCAGTGCCCTGTCGTTCTGGTGGCGGATATCGACCGCGGCGGGGTGTTTGCCTCCATTTACGGCACGCTGGCGCTACTGCACGACCATGAACGCGCCAGGGTAAAAGGGGTGATCATCAATAAGTTTCGCGGTGATGTGGCGTTGCTGTATTCCGGGATTGAGCAAATTGAAGCGCTGACCGGCGTTCCGGTCCTGGGCGTCATGCCATGGCTGGACGTTGACCTGGAAGATGAAGATGGCGTTGCGCTGCAAAAGGGCAAATATTTGCGCACAGACAAACGCGACATCGATATCGCCGTTGTTCAGATACCACACATTTCTAACTTTACTGATTTCAATGCGCTTGCCGCACAGCCGGATGTGCGCGTGCGCTATGTTCGCCAGCCTGAAGAGTTGGCGGGGGCCGATCTGGTGATTCTGCCCGGCAGCAAAAACACCCTGGGCGATCTGGTGTGGCTGCGTGAAAGCGGGATGGCGCATGGCGTGGTGCAATTACATCGTAATAACGTACCCGTAGTGGGGATTTGCGGTGGCTATCAAATGCTCGGCGAAACCATCATTGATGAAGTTGAGTCAGGACTCGGTACGTTGCCGGGTCTGGGCTTGCTCAATACCGTAACGCATTTTGCCCAGCATAAAACCACGACCCTGGTTGAGGGACAAATGTCCTCCTCGCTGCCGGACTGGCTGGCGGGTACCGCGGGATTATCCGTTCGCGGTTATGAAATTCATATGGGCGAAACGGCATTAACCGAGGAATGCCGGTCGGTGATGACGCTGCGTAAAGACGGTGGCAACGTGGCTGATGGCGCGGTCACTGCCGATGGCCTGGCGTTCGGCACCTATCTTCACGGTCTGTTCGACAGCGATGAATTTACCCGTGCGCTGGTTAATGGCCTGCGAGAACGTAAAGGGTTAGCGCCGCTGGATTCCACCTTCCATTACGCGCAATATAAATCGCAGCAGTTTGATCTGCTGGCGGATGCGATGCGGCAACACATCGATATTGAGAAAATTTATACCATCATGCAGCAACACCGGGAGCCAGTATGATGATTCTGGTGACTGGCGGCGCGCGAAGCGGCAAGAGTCGGCATGCGGAAGCGCTGATCGCAGATTCTCCAAACGTTTTGTATATCGCGACTTCGCAGATTTTTGATGAGGAGATGGCTGCGCGAATTCAGCATCATCGTGACGGACGTCCTGCGCACTGGCGGACAGCCGAACGCTGGCAACATCTCGATGAACTGATTACGGCAGCAAACGATCCACAAGAAGCCATTCTGCTGGAGTGCATCACCACGATGGTGACTAACCTGCTGTTTGCGCTGGGCGGTGACAGCGACCCGGATAGCTGGGATTACGCGGCGATGGAGCAATCTATTGAGGATGAAATTCGTTCGCTGATTGCGGCCTGTCAGCGCTGTCCGGCCAGGGTTGTGCTGGTCACTAACGAAGTCGGAATGGGGATTGTTCCGGAGAACCGTCTGGCACGGCATTTTCGCGATATTGCAGGACGTGTGAACCAGCGACTGGCGGCGGCGGCTGATGAGGTCTGGCTGGTGGTATCAGGAATTGGAGTCAAAATTAAATGAGTAAGTTGTTCTGGGCAATGCTCTCTTTTATTAGTCGCTTGCCCGTTCCTGCTCGCTGGTCGCAAGGACTGGATTTCGAGCACTATTCACGTGGCATTGTGATGTTCCCGCTAATTGGCGTGGTGCTGGGAGGGCTGACGGGGCTGGTCTTTATGGCGCTGCAGCCCTGGTGTGGGGTGCCGTTGGCGGCCCTGTTTGCAGTCCTCACGCTGGCGTTATTGACCGGGGGATTTCATCTCGACGGTCTGGCGGATACCTGTGACGGTATTTTTTCGGCCCGTCGACGCGAGCGGATGCTGGAAATCATGCGTGACAGCCGCCTGGGGACTCACGGTGGACTGGCGTTAATTTTCGTGTTGCTGGCAAAAGTGCTGGTGGTGAGCGAACTGGCTTTGCGGGGCACGCCGATGCTGGCGGCGCTTGCAGCCGCTTGTGTCGCCGGGCGGGGTACCGCTGTTTTGCTGATGTATCGACATCGCTACGCCCGCGAAGAAGGGCTGGGCAACGTCTTTATCGGTAAAGTCACCGGGCGTCAAACCTGCGTCACGTTGGGATTCGCGGCGATCCTGGCTGCCGTGCTTCTTCCTGGCATGCGCGGCGTGGCGGCGCTGGTTATCACGATAGTGGCGATTTTTATTCTTGGGCAGTTATTAAAACGCACGTTGGATGGGCAGACCGGCGATACGCTGGGCGCGGCCATTGAACTTGGCGAGTTGATTTTCCTGCTGGCTCTGCTCTGAGTCAGCCAACATACTGGAACCCTTATGCAGACTTTAACCTCTTTACTCCACGCAATCCCTTCACCTGATAGTGCTGCGATGCTGCGTGCACAGCAGCATGTCGATGGCTTGCTTAAACCGCCAGGAAGTCTTGGTCGGCTCGAGTCGCTCGCCGTGCAACTGGCCGGAATGCCGGGTCTGAAGGGCGTACCGCATGTGAATGGCAAAGCGATGCTGGTGATGTGCGCCGATCACGGTGTATGGGATGAAGGGGTTGCTGTTTCGCCTAAAATCGTCACGGCTATTCAGGCTGCTAATATGACGCGTGGGACGACAGGCGTTTGTGTGCTGGCCGCTCAGGCGGGGGCAAAGGTACATGTGATTGATGTCGGCATCGATGCTGAGCTTATCCCTGGCGTGGTGAATATGCGCGTGGCGCGCGGCTGCGGCAATATTGCACAAGGCCCGGCGATGAGTCGTTCGCAGGCCGAGGAGCTGCTGCTGGAGGTTATTCGCTATACCCATGAGCTGGCCAAAGATGGCGTAACGCTGTTTGGCGTCGGTGAACTTGGTATGGCAAATACGACACCAGCGGCGGCAATCGTCAGCGTGCTGACCGGCAGCGATGCCGAGGATGTGGTGGGTATCGGCGCTAACCTGCCGCTTTCAAGAGTAGGCAATAAAGTCGATGTTGTGCGGCGAGCAATTGCCGTCAATCAACCGGATCGCAATGACGGTATCGATGTGCTGGCTAAGGTAGGCGGGTTTGATCTGGTCGGCATGGCGGGGGTGATGTTGGGGGCGGCCTCCTGCGGCCTGCCGGTTGTGCTGGACGGTTTTCTCTCTTATTCCGCTGCGCTGGCGGCCTGCCAGATTGCGCCGCAGATTAAACCTTACCTGATCCCGTCACATTTCTCCGCCGAGAAGGGGGCTCGCACCGCGCTGGCGCATCTTGAACTGGAGCCGTATCTCAATATGGGGATGCGTTTGGGCGAAGGCAGCGGGGCCGCGCTGGCGATGCCGATTGTTGAAGCCGCCTGTGCAATGTACAACAACATGGGGCAGCTTGCCGCCAGTAACATTGTGCTTCCGGATGGTAAGGAAGCATAGTTTTCGGCCACGCTGAACTTCGCCCCATGGTGCAATACCGTTCAGTTAAGCCTGTATGGAAATGTTTTGCTCTGAATCAGTTTCCGTTCACCTTATGTGCGTTGCTTCTCTGATAACGTTATACCTGTGAACGCGCAAGGGAGGCTCACCGCCGCCTCCCTTGCATCCCAGGCTCCCGGCGGGAAAATCGTCGCTGCGCGATTCATTCGTCTTATGCCGTCTGCCTGTCGGGTCGGGGCCGGGCCTGCGTCCCTGCAGGCCGTCCCCTCTGCCCGCATCCCTGCGGGCAGACCCGGTCAGCCGTCAACGCCTCATCGATTTTCAGCCGGACCGGGGTCATCGCTGCAACGCACTGACTTCCAGTTAACTCTGTTTTGCTGTTCAGATAAAAAACGCAGGGGGGTCAGGTGTGGGCTGGTCCGGCTGAAAATTGCCGACGTGTTTCCGTAAGGCCGGGAGAACCCGCAGGGATGCGGGT
>NZ_JAOWCZ010000036.1:0-309717 GCF_030336705.1 Citrobacter sp. Cb028
AATTAGCTCATTACTTTAGCAACAACGCCCGCACCAACAGTACGGCCGCCTTCACGGATTGCGAAACGCAGACCGTCGTCCATCGCGATTGGGTGGATCAGGGTAACAACCATTTTGATGTTGTCGCCCGGCATTACCATCTCAACGCCTTCCGGCAGTTCGATGGTACCAGTCACGTCAGTAGTACGGAAGTAGAACTGCGGACGGTAGCCTTTGAAGAACGGAGTATGACGGCCGCCTTCATCTTTGGACAGAATGTACACTTCAGATTCGAACTTGGTGTGCGGCTTGATAGAGCCCGGCTTAGCCAGTACCTGACCACGTTCGATTTCTTCACGTTTGATACCACGCAGCAGAACACCAACGTTCTCACCAGCACGGCCTTCGTCCAGCAGTTTGCGGAACATTTCAACGCCAGTACAGGTAGACTTAGCAGTCTCTTTGATACCAACGATTTCAACTTCTTCACCAACTTTGATGATACCGCGCTCTACACGACCGGTAACAACGGTACCACGACCGGAGATGGAGAATACGTCTTCGATAGGCAGCAGGAACGGCTTGTCAATCGCACGCTCTGGTTCTGGGATGTAAGAATCCAGGAAGCCAGCCAGTTCGATGATTTTCGCTTCCCACTCTGCTTCGCCTTCCAGCGCTTTCAGAGCAGAACCACGAACGATCGGAGTGTCGTCGCCCGGGAAATCGTACTGAGACAGAAGTTCACGAACTTCCATTTCTACCAGTTCCAGCAGCTCTTCGTCATCAACCATGTCGCATTTGTTCAGGAACACGATGATGTACGGAACGCCTACCTGACGACCCAGCAGGATGTGCTCACGAGTCTGCGGCATCGGGCCGTCAGTCGCAGCAACAACCAGGATCGCGCCGTCCATCTGCGCAGCACCGGTGATCATGTTTTTAACATAGTCGGCGTGGCCCGGGCAGTCTACGTGTGCGTAGTGGCGAGTCGGGGTGTCATATTCAACGTGAGAAGTGTTGATGGTGATACCACGAGCTTTTTCTTCCGGCGCGTTATCGATCTGGTCGAATGCACGAGCAGCACCGCCGTAGGTTTTAGCCAGTACGGTGGTGATTGCAGCGGTCAGGGTAGTTTTACCGTGGTCAACGTGGCCGATGGTGCCGACGTTAACGTGCGGTTTTGTACGTTCAAATTTTTCTTTAGACACGGCTATATTCCTTACTATAGTGCTCTCCCCTGGGGAGAGAGCACGGGACTTAGGTTTTAATCCTGTGGCTTATTTACCACGGGCTTCAATAACGGCCTGAGCAACGTTGTTCGGCGCATCGTCGTACTTCAGGAACTCCATGGAGTAAGAAGCACGGCCTTTGGTCAGAGAACGCAGCTGGGTTGCATATCCGAACATTTCAGACAGCGGAACTTCAGCATGGATAACAACGCCAGTGACGTTGGATTCCTGACCACGAAGCATACCACGACGGCGGCTCAAGTCACCGATTACGTCACCGGTGTTCTCTTCCGGAGTCTCTACTTCAACCTTCATGATAGGCTCAAGCAGAACTGGTTTCGCTTTCTTAAAGCCATCTTTGAAGGCGATAGAAGCGGCCAGTTTAAACGCCAGCTCAGAGGAGTCAACGTCATGGTAAGAACCGAAGTGCAGACGCACGCCCAGATCAACAACCGGGTAACCAGCCAGCGGGCCAGATTTCAGCTGTTCCTGGATGCCTTTATCAACGGCCGGGATGTATTCGCCAGGAATTACACCACCTTTGATGTCGTTGATGAACTCGTAGCCTTTCGGGTTTGAACCCGGCTCCAGCGGGTACATGTCGATAACAACATGACCGTACTGACCGCGACCACCAGACTGCTTAGCGTGTTTACCTTCGATATCGGTAACTTTCGCGCGAATCGCTTCACGGTAAGCAACCTGAGGTTTACCGACGTTCGCTTCAACGTTGAATTCACGCTTCATACGGTCAACGATGATGTCGAGGTGCAGCTCACCCATACCGGCGATAATGGTCTGGTTAGATTCTTCGTCAGTCCAAACGCGGAATGACGGGTCTTCTTTAGCCAGACGGCCCAGAGCCAGACCCATTTTTTCCTGGTCAGCTTTGGTTTTCGGTTCTACCGCGATGGAGATTACCGGCTCAGGGAATTCCATACGCTCCAGAATGATCGGGTGATCCGGGTCACACAGAGTGTCACCAGTGGTCACGTCTTTCAGACCGATAGCAGCAGCGATATCGCCCGCGCGAACTTCTTTGATCTCTTCACGTTTGTTAGCGTGCATCTGTACGATACGGCCAAAACGCTCGCGTGCAGTTTTCACTGAGTTCAGGATGGTGTCACCGGAGTTAACCACACCAGAGTACACGCGGAAGAAGGTCAGGTTACCCACGAACGGGTCGGTAGCGATTTTGAATGCCAGAGCAGCAAACGGCTCTTCATCGCTAGCATGACGCTCAGCCGGAGTATCTTTACCGTCGTCCAGAATACCGTTGATCGCAGGTACGTCGACTGGGGATGGCAGGTAATCAATTACCGCATCCAGCATCGCCTGAACACCTTTGTTCTTGAACGCAGAACCACAGGTTACCAGGATGATTTCGTTGTTCAGAACGCGCTGACGCAGAGCTTTTTTGATCTCTTCTTCAGTCAGTTCTTCACCACCCAGGTATTTCTCCATCAGCTCTTCTGAAGCTTCCGCAGCGGACTCGATCAGGTTCTGGTGCCATTCTTCAGCCAGTTCCTGCATGTCAGCCGGGATATCTTCATAAGTGAAGGTTACGCCTGCATCTTCTTCGTTCCAGTTGATAGCTTTCATTTTCACCAGGTCAACAACACCGGTGAACGCTTCTTCAGCGCCAATCGCCAACTGCAGCGGAACAGGGTTCGCGCCCAGACGGGTTTTGATCTGACCAACAACTTTCAGGAAGTTCGCACCCATACGGTCCATTTTGTTAACGAACGCAATGCGTGGAACTTTATATTTGTTTGCCTGACGCCATACGGTTTCAGACTGAGGCTGAACACCACCAACTGCGCAGTAAACCATTACTGCACCATCAAGCACACGCATGGAACGTTCTACTTCGATAGTGAAGTCAACGTGCCCCGGGGTGTCGATGATGTTTACGCGATGCGGTTCATACTGCTTAGCCATACCAGACCAGAATGCAGTAGTCGCTGCGGAGGTGATAGTAATACCACGCTCCTGCTCCTGTTCCATCCAGTCCATGGTGGCTGCGCCGTCATGAACTTCACCGATTTTATGGTTTACACCGGTGTAGAACAGAATACGTTCGGTAGTAGTGGTTTTACCGGCGTCGATGTGCGCACTGATACCGATGTTACGGTAGCGCGCGATGGGTGTTGTACGAGCCATTTGATTCCTCGTTTATCTTTTAGGCGTTCAATTTAAGTAGCCCAAAGCGGGCTGCTTACTAGAAGCGCCCGCCTGGTGACTAAAACTCCGAAGGGATTACCAACGGTAGTGTGCGAACGCCTTGTTGGCTTCTGCCATACGGTGAACGTCTTCACGTTTCTTAACTGCAGTACCTTTGTTTTCTGCAGCATCAGAAAGTTCGTTCGCCAGGCGCAGAGCCATGGATTTATCACCGCGTTTACGAGCAGCTTCAACGATCCAACGCATTGCCAGGGCATTACGGCGAACCGGACGGACTTCAACTGGAACCTGATAAGTAGAACCACCAACGCGGCGAGACTTAACTTCGACAGTCGGACGCACGTTTTCAAGGGCTACTTCAAAAGCTTCCAGGCCATCTTTACCAGAACGCTGAGCCAGGGTCTCCAGCGCGCTGTATACGATGGTTTCTGCAGTAGATTTTTTACCATCTACCATCAGGATATTTACAAATTTAGCCAGCAGCTCTGATCCGAACTTAGGATCCGGCAGAATTTTACGCTGACCAATGACGCGACGACGTGGCATGGGAATACTCCGTTGTTAATTCAGGATTGTCCAAAACTCTACGAGTTTAGTTTGACATTAATATAAAACGTTTGGCCTTACTTAACGGAGAACCATTAAGCCTTAGGACGTTTCACGCCATACTTGGAGCGTGATTGCTTACGGTCTTTAACGCCGGAGCAGTCAAGCGCACCGCGAACGGTGTGGTAACGAACACCCGGGAGGTCTTTTACACGACCGCCACGGATTAGGATCACGGAGTGCTCCTGCAGGTTGTGACCTTCACCACCGATGTAGGAAGTCACTTCAAAACCGTTAGTCAAACGCACACGGCATACTTTACGCAGTGCGGAGTTTGGTTTTTTAGGAGTGGTAGTATATACACGAGTACATACGCCACGTTTCTGCGGGCATGCTTCCAGTGCAGGCACGTTGCTCTTTGCAACTTTGCGTGCGCGTGGTTTGCGTACCAGCTGGTTAACTGTTGCCATTAAATAGCTCCTGGTTGTAGCTTTCGCTTCGTAAACACGTAATAAAACGACCTCATACAATATGAGGACGCAGAATTTTAGGTCGGTGTCGAAAAGGTGTCAAGAAATATACAACGATCCCACAATTACCAGGACATCTGGCTGGGATGCTTCACCGTAAGTCTGACGAAGTCAGTATAGCTAACCCTGACGACACTGTCTGAAATTTGACCACCTAAGCCGCGAGCTTTAATGTCTTCTTCCAGTACATAGACCTTAATGGAGGCATTTTGCAGACTTTCAAGGAAACGGCTTCCTTCTATTGCCGCGGTCACGCCATCCTGAAGCAATAAAAGTTCATCGTCTTTATCAATCAGGCGAAGAAGAGAGGAGAAATCGGTAAGCCACGCGGAACGATGTAATGTGTGCAGCATGAGTATCTCAAAACCTTAAAATGACGTCATAGTTGCCTAGCTCACGGCGTAAATCTTCCGGTTCTAACGCTGTCGCATCGACCACAAAATTAACCCCCTGCTGGAGGCCCCGCTCGCGTAATGAGGCGGCACAAAGCCAACATTGATCGATATCGTACAACCCTAACAGCTTGAAGGTTGCGATATAGTCGCGAGCCAGCACGACATCCGGTTGTTGTCCCTGGAGGATTTGAAAAACGCCATCGCCGATAAAGAATACGCCGAGGTCTTCCGTTAATGCCGATGTCGCCAGTAAGGCATCTAACCCTTCGCGGCCAGACGAACTGCCATGCGGCACGGTAGAAAAGACAAAAGCAACACGTTTCATTAAAACTGCACCACGCGATCGCAGGTCAGGGATGCCTCAGCCAGCGAACCCAGCCCGCTGAGGTTAAAACCTGATTGTAAATTAGCCCCTGCCAGTCCCAGTCGCTTCGCTTCTGTTTCATCAACGACGCCGCGACGCAACGCCGCAGCTACGCAGATATTCAGCGTCACGCCATGCTGCTGGTTCAGCTGTTGCCAGGCCCGCACCAGATCATATTCATCACTGGCAGGTGAAGTCAGGAAGTTGGCGTTATACACACCTTCACGATAGAAAAAGACGCTGCAGAGCTCATGCCCTTCTTTGAGTAACGCATGAGCAAATTGCAACGCGCTGCTCGCCTGCTGCGTGCCATAAGCTGGCCCCGTCACCATAATGGCAAAACGCATTACTTGTCTTGCCCCTGGAAATCGCCGCTTTTGAACTGACGAATATAGAGGTAAACCGTGTGCTTGGAGATGTTCAGCCGATCGGCGACCTGGTTAATGGCATCTTTAATATCGAAGATACCTTTCTCATACAGATTCAGGACAATCTGGCGATTCTTGGCATTGTTGGAAACATTACGATCGGCATTCACTTCTTCAATCGTGAATTCCAACGTTTGGGTAACCAGGTCTTCCACCGAAGAAGCGAAGTTAACGGCAGAACCCACTTCCGGGGTTTCCGGTGGGATAAAGGTATTCATTATCTGCGAGAATGGAACATCAAGGTTCATGTTGATGCACAGCAGACCAATCACGCGATGCTCACGGTTGCGAATGGCAATCGTCACCGACTTCATCAAGACACCGCTTTTCGCACGTGTGAAGTAACACTTCGACACGCTGCTATCCGCACCCGTCATATCATGCAGCATACGCAACGCAAGGTCAGTAATCGGCGAGCCAATTTTGCGGCCCGTGTGTTCACCGTTAGCAATGCGGATGGCCGAGCATTTCAAATCCTGCAAAGAGTGCAATACGATTTCACAATGGGAACCAATGAGCATCGCCAACCCGTCCACAACCGCTTCGTAGGATTTGAGGATATCGAAATCGGTTTGATCGAAAGGACGTTGATCCAGTAAATCTAGCTCACTGGTTTCGTTGGTTAAAAGCGACCTGGACATGAAAAAAAGCACTCCTTTTCAGGAGCCTGTCGTTATGTTGTCAGGGCAGGCTCATCACTATTATAGGGGCATCTAAAGTAATACAGCGCACAAGGCGCTTTCCAGTATTAATTATATCCTGTCGATAATAAAAAACCGCCGCCCTGTGGGCGGCGGTATCTGGTTACTTACTTTTTGCTGCTGTCCGCAGCTTTAGCTGCCGGTGCAGCATCTGGCTGCGCATCGGCTTTCGGTGCCGGTTTGATGTCTAACAGTTCAACATCAAAGACCAGCGTAGAGTTAGCCGGAATGCCCGGTACGCCGGTTTTGCCGTAAGCCAGATCCGGCGGGATAACCAGCTGGATTTTGCCGCCTTTCTTGATGTTTTTCAGGCCTTCGGTCCAGCCAGGGATAACACCGTCAAGACGGAAAGAGAGCGGCTCACCGCGGGTATAAGAGTTATCAAACTCTTTACCGTCAATCAGCGTACCTTTGTAGTTGACTACCACGGTATCGCTATCTTTCGGTGCAGCGCCGGTACCTTCTTTCTCTACTTTATAGACCAGGCCAGTAGAAGAGGTTTTAACGCCCTTCTCTTTAGCAAATTTCTCGCGGTAAACTTTACCTTTGGCTTCATTGTCAGCCGCGTCTTTTTCCATTTTCGCCTGAGCGGAGCTCTTCACGCGTGCTTCAAACGCCTGCAGAGTTTGTTCGATTTCCTGGTCAGACAGTTTGCTCTTGTCTGCAAACGCATCCTGAACGCCAGCGATCAGCTGATCTTTATCTAGTTTGATACCCAGTTTTTCCTGCTCTTTCAGAGAGTTTTCCATATAACGACCCAGGGACGCGCCCAGCGCGTAAGCGGCTTTTTGGTCGTCATTCTTGAATGCTGCTTTGCTGTCAGCAGTAGCGGCTGGTTTCGCAGCGTCAGCAGCGAAGGTGATCGGGGCATGCAGAGCAACAGCCATTGTGGTCGCCAGCAGCGTTACTTTAAACAGTGATTTCATCCATATCTCCAGGGCCGGGGCATCTCACCCCAAGGTTAGCTAACATAAAAATGTACTATAAAGCGTTGCAGAACAAATCAACATACGGGCACGCCCTATTATCACCACTTTTCAGACTCTTTTTGTTTAAATTAGTTTCGTGACCGAAGATTGAGTGCTGTGCAAACAGGCAAAGTTAAGTAGAATTCGCCGCAGTCCGCGATCTGCCGGAGAAAAAAGAAAGAGGTGAATCATGCAGGATACAACAATGGAAACTCGCCTGGCTGAACTGGAAAGTCGCCTGGCATTTCAGGAGATAACCATTGAAGAGCTCAACGTGACGGTGACCGCGCATGAACTGGAAATGGCAAAACTCCGCGACCATCTGCGTTTATTGACGGAGAAGCTCAAGGCAACGCAGCCGTCCCACATCGCGTCGCAGTCTGAAGAGACCCCGCCGCCACATTATTGAGACATAAAAAAAGCGGGATATTCCCGCTTTTTTTTTATGCCGTATAACGATTAGTGGCAACCGCAACCGCCGCCGTTACCTTTACCGCCACCGCCGCAGCAGCCTTCGCCACCGTGCTCGTGACCATGGTCGTGACCGTGACCACCGCAGCAACCGTCATGACCGTGGTCATGATCGTGGTCGTGACCGTGCGCACCGTGAACGTGGCCGTGAGCCAGTTCTTCTTCGGTCGCTTCGCGGATAGCGACAACTTCTACGTTGAATTTCAGGTTCTGGCCAGCCAGCATGTGGTTACCGTCAACCACAACGTGGTCGTCTTCCACTTCGGTAATTTCTACCGGTACTGGACCCTGGTCAGTTTCAGCCAGGAAACGCATGCCAACCTGCAGTTCGTCAACGCCCATGAAGACGTCTTTAGGAACGCGCTGCACCAGGTTTTCGTCGTACTGACCGTATGCGTCGTTTGCGCCAACAGCAACATCGAATTTGTCGCCAACTTCATGACCGTCCAGCGCTGTTTCCAGGCCAGAAATCAGGGAACCGTGACCATGCAGGTAGTCCAGCGGTGCACTCACCGGAGACTCATCAACCAACACACCGTCTTCTGTACGTACCTGATAGGCCAGGCTGACCACCAGGTCCTTTGCTACTTTCATGATATCTCCTGAGCATGGAAAGAATAGTGGCGCAGATTGTAGCGGAATTCTGCACCCGTGTACCCTCTAGCTTAAAAAAAGCTGCGCCATATCGCTAGTCCGGATGAAAAATCCCGATCACTTGCTCTTCTTTGCGAACGTGCTCGCGCACCTCTTTATCGGCTTCCCGCATCTGATGACCGCACTTAACACACTCAACAATATAGATATTATTTTCTCGCCACATCGCCAGCGTATCCTGCGCCTGGCAGGACGGACATTTTGCGCCTGCGATAAAACGTTTACGAATTGCCATGGTTACCTCTACTCAAATTCATCCCAGCCATCCAGCTGACGTCGCTCTTGCTGCATCTCTCGTTGGAAAATCTCCTCAAGCTCGCGCCGGGCTTCCCTGGCTCGGGAGATTTGTACCGTATCCGTGTGCATGGGGATCAGTTCCCGCAACATGCGCATATCCAGCCGCCGAAAATGCAGCTGAGCGCGCTGAGCCTGGTGCGGATGCATCCCTAGCGTAACCAGCGTTTTTCGCCCTAACTCCAGCGCACTGGAAAACGTTTCGCGGGAAAACTGCGTCACACCAGCCTGTAATAACTCATGCGCCTCTACACGTCCGCGCGCACGCGCAAGAATATGCAAATGCGGAAAATACTGTTGGCACAGCTCCACCAGCTTCATAGTGTCTTCAGGTTCATTACAGGTAATAACAATAGACTGTGCGGCTTCTGCACCCGCGGAACGCAACAGATCCACCTGCGTGGCATCACCGTAATAGACCTTATAGCCATATTTGCGCATTAGATTCACTGCGCTAATATCTCTTTCCAGGACGGTAATACGCATTTTATTGGCCATCAACAGACGACCAATAACCTGACCAAAGCGCCCAAAACCCACCACAATCACCTGCGGTTTATCATCTTCCACCCAGGGTTTTTCATCTTCTTCATCCGTGCCGTTAAACTGGCGGGAGAGCCATTTATCAATCAACTTCATCACCAGCGGCGTGGTCATCATCGATAGCGTGACGGTCACCAACAACAGCGCCATTTGGTCACCCTGAAACAGCCGTTGGGAAGAGGCCGTTGAAAACAGCACGAAAGCGAATTCACCGCCCTGACTTAAAACCCCGGCAAACTGCATCCGTTCTGAGCTTCTCATGCCGTTAAGACGCGCCAGTACATACAGCACCAGCATTTTTACGACCACCAGCACCATCACGCTCGCCGCCACCCACAAAATATGGGTATAGAGCACGCCAAGGTTAAGCGACATACCTACGGAGATAAAAAACAGGCCAAGCAACAGGCCTTTAAACGGATCGATTGCCGTTTCCAGCTCATGTCGGTATTCGCTTTCCGCCAGCAGCACACCTGCGATAAAGGTCCCCAGCGCCATCGACAGACCCAGCGCATCCATAAATAAAGCAGAACCCAGCACTAACAGCAGCGTGGCGGCGGTGAACACTTCCCGCACGCCAGAATCCGCAATAAAGCGGAAAACCGGACGCAGCAAATAACGCCCACCTATCAGCATGCCGGCAAAGGCCAGCACCTTCATCCCCACTTTGATCCAGTCAAAATGTTCGTCAGCAGACCCCGCCAGCAGCGGAACCAGCGCCAATGCGGGGATCACCGCCAGATCCTGAAATAGCAGCACCGAAAAGCCCAGTTGTCCGGATTCACTGCGATTCATGCCTTTTTCGCGCATCAACTGTAGCGCCATAGCGGTCGATGACATCGCCAGACCAATGCCGCCAACCACTGCCGCCTGCCAGGAGAACGCTGTAAGCATCAGTAGCCCTGCCAGCACGACCGCGCTTAGCATCACCTGCGCGGCACCGACGCCAAAAATTGAACGCCGCAATTGCCACAGTTTGGCCGGATTAAGTTCCAGCCCAATGATGAACATCAGAAAAACTACGCCCAGTTCGGAAAAGTGTAAGATTTCATCCACATCGCTGATGAACCCTAATCCCCATGGGCCGATAGCAATCCCCGCCAGCAAGTAACCCAGCACCGGACCGATACCCAGCTTTGAGGCCAGCGGAACTGCAGCCACCGCCGCGAAGAGGAACAACACGCCGGCAGTCAATAAATCAGAACCTTCCATCAGCGGCCTCCCACAGGGATCGGATTCGCCAGCCAGTCACCATACGCTTTCGCATGGCTGTCCAGCTCCTGTTTCGTTTGCCGTCTGGCCCAGTAGACAATGATAGGGCTCATCCAGTGCATGCGGCACATACCGGCCGTTAGCTCAAAAGGGCGCAGTACATCGCTCATTGGATAACGGTTTAGCGCGTCATAGCGGTAGGCGCTTTCCGGCTCTCCGGTAGTGATAACGCTCCGCCAGTACTTTCCCGCCAGTTGATTCCCCCCGGGGCCGCTGGCAAATCCTCGACTCAGTACGCGGTCAAGCCACTCCTTTAACAATGCCGGGCAGCTATAGGTGTAGAGCGGATGCTGAAAAACAATCACATCATGCTCGCGCAGCAGCGCCTGCTCATGCGGAATGTCGATAAAAAAGTCAGGATAGTGCGCGTACAGGTCGTGCACGGTAACATTGCTGAGCTGCATGGCCGGTTTAAGCAGTACCCGGTTCGCGACCGAGTCCTGAGATTCCGGATGGGCATACAGCAGCAAGACTTTCGCTGGCTGGAACATCATCCCCCTCCCGGTTTTGTCTTTTGTCTATTTTCGACGTTTTGGGCTACCATTGCGCCTCGGTGCGGCAAATGGCCCACACATTACATTATCATAATGATAAATTAACATAGTCTGAACATACGGCGCCTTATGATTGTTTTCTCATCGTTACAAATTCGTCGCGGCGTGCGCGTCTTGCTGGAAAATGCCACGGCCACCATTAATCCAGGGCAGAAAGTTGGCCTGGTAGGTAAAAATGGCTGCGGTAAATCTACCCTGCTGGCATTGCTGAAAAATGAACTCAGCGCCGACGCCGGAGGATTTACCTATCCGGGAAACTGGCAGCTCGCGTGGGTTAATCAGGAAACGCCTGCGTTGCCACAGCCGGCGTTGGAGTATGTGATTGACGGCGACCGCGAGTATCGTCAACTGGAAGCACAGTTGAACGATGCCAACGAACGTAACGATGGACACGCCATTGCCACCGTCCATGGCAAGCTGGATGCCATCGACGCCTGGACTGTGCGCTCACGCGCCGCCAGCCTGCTGCATGGCCTCGGCTTCTCCAACGAACAGCTTGAACGTCCCGTCAGCGATTTCTCCGGTGGCTGGCGTATGCGTCTCAACCTGGCTCAGGCGCTGATTTGCCGTTCAGACCTGCTGCTGCTCGATGAACCGACCAACCACCTCGATCTCGACGCGGTGATCTGGCTGGAAAGATGGCTGAAAAGCTATCAGGGCACGCTGATTTTGATCTCCCACGACCGCGACTTCCTCGACCCGGTGGTGGATAAAATTATTCATATCGAACAGCAAACGATGTTCGAGTACACCGGCAACTACAGCGCGTTTGAAATCCAGCGAGCGACCCGCCTCGCACAGCAACAGGCAATGTACGAAAGCCAGCAGGAGCGCGTGGCGCATCTGCAAAGCTATATCGATCGTTTCCGCGCCAAAGCCACCAAAGCAAAGCAGGCGCAGAGCCGTATCAAAATGCTGGAACGCATGGAGCTGATTGCCCCTGCGCACGTGGACAACCCGTTCCACTTCAGCTTCCGCGAGCCGGAAAGCCTGCCGAACCCGCTGTTAAAGATGGAAAAGGTCAGCGCCGGCTACGGCGACCGCGTCATTCTCGATTCGATCAAACTGAATCTGGTGCCGGGGTCTCGCATCGGCCTGCTCGGACGCAACGGCGCGGGTAAATCTACGCTGATTAAGCTGCTGGCCGGCGAACTGGCCCCCATCAGCGGCGAGGTTGGCCTGGCAAAAGGCATCAAGCTGGGTTACTTCGCACAGCACCAGCTGGAGTTTTTACGCGCCGATGAATCACCTATACAGCACCTGGCACGCATGGCGCCGCAGGAGCTGGAGCAGAAACTGCGAGACTACCTCGGCGGATTCGGCTTCCAGGGCGATAAAGTCAGCGAAGAGACTCGCCGCTTCTCCGGTGGAGAAAAAGCGCGTCTGGTGCTGGCATTGATCGTCTGGCAGCGCCCGAACCTGCTGCTGCTTGATGAACCGACCAACCACCTGGATTTGGATATGCGTCAGGCGCTGACCGAAGCGCTGATCGATTTCGAAGGCGCACTGGTTGTGGTCTCGCACGACCGTCACCTGATTCGCTCCACTACCGATGACCTCTATCTGGTGCACGACAAGAAAGTCGAGCCGTTTGATGGCGATCTTGAGGATTATCAGCAGTGGCTGAGCGATGTGCAAAAACAGGAAAACCAGAGCGACGAACCGGCAAAAGAGAGCGTTAACAGCGCCCAGGCACGTAAAGACCAGAAGCGTCGCGAAGCTGAACTGCGTACCCTGACGCAACCGCTACGTAAAGAGATTACCCGTCTGGAAAAAGAGATGGAGAAACTGCACGCACAGCTGGCACAGGCGGAAGAAAAACTCGGCGATAGCGAACTGTACGACCAAAGCCGCAAAGCCGAACTCACGGCATGCTTGCAGCAGCAGGCCAGTGCGAAATCCGGACTGGAAGAGTGCGAGATGGCCTGGCTGGAGGCTCAGGAACAGCTTGAGCAGATGCTGGCCGAGTAATCATGAGTGCCGGATTAGGCGAAGCCGCCATCCGGCACTATAGCCGATGATTGCCTGCTGACTGACTCGCGACAAAATCACATATTGGCTAACCCGCACGCGCTGTGCGCGGTATAGTTATTCTTTCCGATTATTAATTGCTCTGGTGTTATGGTTGAAATCACGTCCACAGAAATAACTCCACCTACCGACGATTCTCGAGAATTCCGTCCGATGCGCGGTATCAGTAACCGCCATCTGCAGACGATGCTGCCGCGTTTAATTCGCCGCAAGGTGAAGTTCGACGCCCACTGGCAGCGTCTGGAATTGCCCGACGGTGATTTTGTCGATCTGGCATGGAGTGAAGATCCGCAACAGGCGAAACATAAACCGCGCCTGGTGGTTTTTCACGGTCTGGAAGGCAGTCTGAACAGCCCGTACGCACATGGCTTGATTGAAGCAGCGCAAAAGCGCGGCTGGCTGGGCGTGGTGATGCATTTTCGCGGCTGCAGCGGCGAACCCAATCGTCTGAACCGTATTTATCACTCCGGTGAGACAGAAGATGGCACCTGGTTTTTACACTGGCTGGCACGTGAGTTCGGTCGCGTGCCGACCGCGGCGGTAGGTTATTCGCTCGGTGGAAACATGCTGGCCTGTCTGCTGGCAAAAGAAGGTAATGAGATTCCAATTGATGCCGCGGTTATCGTTTCCGCGCCTTTCGTGCTGGAAGCCTGTAGTTACCATATGGACAAGGGATTCTCCCGGGTCTATCAGCGCTACCTGCTAAACCTGTTGAAAGCCAATGCCTCGCGCAAGCTAGAAGCATATCCAGGCTCGCTGCCGGTGAGTCTGGGCCAGTTGAAATCTCTGCGTCGCATTCGCGATTTTGACGATCTGATCACCGCCAAAATCCACGGTTTCGCCGATGCTATAGACTATTACCGTCAGTGTAGCGCTATGCCGTTGCTCAACCAGATCGCCAAACCCACACTGATTATCCATGCCAAAGACGATCCGTTTATGGATCATCACGTGATCCCTAAACCGGAAAATCTGCCCTCACAGGTAGAGTATCAACTGACGCAACACGGCGGCCACGTCGGATTCATTGGCGGCACGGTGCGCCGTCCTGAGATGTGGCTGGAATCCAGAATCCCGGACTGGCTGACAACGTATCTGGAGGCATCATCATGATCATCCCCTGGCAAGACATCTCCCCGGACGCGCTGGACAATCTGATTGAAAGCTTTGTCTTGCGCGAAGGCACCGATTATGGTGAACATGAACGCTCGCTCGAACAAAAAGTCGCCGACGTCAAACGCCAACTACAATCTGGTGAAGCCGTGCTGGTATGGTCCGAACTGCATGAAACGGTCAACATTATGCCGAGGAAGCAGATTCACGAGTAATCCGTAACCGACGGCCGACTATAATAAAAATTCAACCTATTCATGGAGTTGTTATGTCTGCCAAACATCCGGTGATTGCGGTAACAGGGTCCAGCGGCGCGGGGACCACCACCACCAGCCTCGCGTTTCGTAAAATTTTCGCGCAGTTAAATCTGCGCGCCGCCGAGGTGGAAGGTGACAGTTTTCATCGTTATACCCGTCCGGAAATGGACATGGCGATTCGCAAAGCGCGCGATGCCGGGCGGCATATCAGCTATTTCGGCCCCGAAGCTAATGACTTCGGTCTGCTGGAGCAAACCTTCATCGAATACGGCCAGACGGGCAAAGGTCAGTCGCGAAAATATCTGCACACTTACGATGAGGCCGTACCGTGGAATCAGGTTCCGGGTACATTTACGCCCTGGCAGCCGCTGCCTGAACCGACGGATGTCCTGTTCTATGAAGGACTGCACGGCGGCGTCGTAACCCCACAGCAAAACGTGGCCCGGCATGTCGATCTGCTGGTTGGCGTAGTGCCGATCGTGAACCTGGAATGGATTCAGAAGCTGACCCGCGATACCAGCGAGCGGGGACACTCGCGCGAAGCGGTGATGGACTCGGTGGTGCGCTCAATGGACGATTACATCAATTACATTACGCCGCAGTTTTCCCGTACGCATATTAACTTCCAGCGCGTACCGACCGTTGATACCTCCAACCCCTTTGCCGCCAAAAGTATTCCATCCCTGGATGAAAGCTTTGTCGTGATTCATTTTCGGAACCTGGAAGGGATCGACTTCCCGTGGCTACTGGCCATGCTGCAGGGATCATTCATTTCCCATATCAATACGTTGGTTGTTCCGGGCGGGAAAATGGGTCTGGCAATGGAATTGATTATGCTGCCGCTGGTCCAGCGACTGATGGAAGGCAAAAAGATAGAGTAAGGTGTTATTTTGCCGGATGGCGGCTGATGCCTTATCCGGCCTACGCGTTTATATCCTGTAGGCCTGATAAGTGAAACGCCATCAGGCATCACATCACGAAGCAGCAACCACTTCATAGGAGTGGGTAATGTTCACCGCCTTTTCCAGCATCAGCGCCACAGAGCAATATTTTTCCGCAGAGAGATCGACTGCGCGCGAAACGGACGCATCTTTCAGATCGTTACCCGTTACGATGAAATGCAGGTTAATGTGGGTAAACAGGCGCGGCGCTTCATCACGACGCTCTGAGGTCAGTTTCACTTCGCAGTTGGTCACATCCTGACGGCCTTTTTGCAGGATCGAAACCACATCAATTGCGCTGCAACCACCCGCAGCCATTAATACCATTTCCATCGGGCTCGGCGCTTTATCACCGGAGTTACCGTCCATCAAAATTTGGTGGCCAGAGGCGGACTCACCGAGGAAGGTTAACCCCTCAACCCACTTTACACGCGCTTGCATATTTCGTAACTCCAATGTTTCAATTTTCCTGACAGATTACGCGTACATAACAATTCTCGCAACGGAAGGCGACCTGCGTCATGCTGAAGCGAGACACCAGGAGACACACGGCGAAAGCTATGCTAAAACAGTCAGGATGCTACAGTAATACATTGACGTACTGCATGTATGCAGAGGACATCACATTACAGGCTGCAGTTAATTTTTGACAGCCCCTTTCCCAGGTAGCGGGAAGCATATTTTTGCAAACCCAGAGGCAGCGTCGTTTTCTGGCTCTGGAGACAGCTTATAACAGAGGATAACCGCGCATGGTGCTTGGCAAACCGCAAACAGACCCGACTCTCGAATGGTTCTTGTCTCATTGCCATATTCATAAGTACCCATCGAAGAGCACGCTGATTCACCAGGGTGAAAAAGCGGAAACGTTGTATTACATCGTTAAAGGCTCAGTGGCAGTGCTGATCAAAGATGAAGAAGGGAAAGAAATGATCCTTTCTTATCTGAATCAGGGCGATTTTATTGGTGAATTAGGCCTCTTCGAAGAAGGTCAGGAACGTAGCGCCTGGGTACGTGCCAAAACCGCATGTGAAGTCGCTGAAATTTCATACAAAAAATTTCGCCAATTAATCCAGGTCAACCCGGATATTCTGATGCGCCTGTCTTCACAGATGGCTCGTCGCCTGCAGGTCACGTCTGAAAAAGTCGGCAACCTTGCCTTCCTCGACGTAACGGGTCGTATCGCGCAGACTCTGCTGAATCTGGCGAAACAGCCTGATGCGATGACCCACCCGGACGGCATGCAGATTAAAATCACCCGTCAGGAAATCGGCCAGATCGTTGGCTGCTCCCGTGAGACCGTTGGTCGTATTCTGAAGATGCTGGAAGATCAGAACCTGATCTCCGCACACGGTAAGACCATCGTCGTCTACGGCACCCGTTAACCCCATCGAAGTGGCGCGTTACTCAGTGATGCGCCACTTTTGTTTACACCGATGTGGCGAAGACTGATATACCATCCAGAGATCAACTACGCACTACGGCAGACGCTGGTGCTATGTTTACCTGTGGCTGTTGGTCTGATCATCGGTCAGCTTCATCTGGGACTCCTCTTCTCCCTGGTCCCTGCCTGTTGCAACATTGCCGGCCTTGATACCCCGCACAAGCGCTTTTTCAAACGTTTAGCTATTGGCGCGTCTTTGTTTGCCGGTTGCAGTCTGATCATGCAGTTGCTGCTGGCACAGGCCATACCGCTGCCGCTTATCCTCACCGGACTGACGCTGATTCTTGGCGTAACCGCCGAGCTAAGCCCTCTGCATGCCCGACTGTTACCGGCCTCACTTATCGCCGCGATTTTCACGCTAAGCCTGGTCGGGAACATGCCCGTCTGGGAACCGTTGCTGATCTATGCGCTGGGCACGTTATGGTACGGCCTGTTCAACTGGTTCTGGTTCTGGATGTGGCGCGAGCAGCCGCTCCGTGAATCGCTCAGCTTGTTGTACCGTGAATTAGCCGATTACTGTGAGGCCAAGTACAGCCTGCTGACCCAGCATGCCGATCCGGAAAAAGCGCTACCTCCCCTGCTGGTTCGCCAGCAGAAAGCGGTGGATCTGATTACCCAGTGCTACCAGCAAATGCATATGCTGTCGGCGCATCGCAACAACGATTACAAGCGCCTGCTGCGTGCCTTTCAGGAGGCACTGGACTTGCAGGAGCATATTTCCGTCAGCCTCCACCAGCCGGAAGAGGTGCAAAAGCTGGTCGAACGTAGCCACGCCGAACAGGTGATTCGCTGGAATGCGCGCACCGTCGCCGAACGCCTCCGGGTACTGGCCGATGATATTTTGTATCACCGCTTGCCGACCCGTTTCTCGATGGACAAGCAGATTGGCACGCTGGAGAAAATCGCCAACCAGCATCCGGACAATCCGGTGGGACAATTTTGCTACTGGCACTTCAGCCGTATTGCCCGCGTGCTACGCACCCAGCGACCGCTGTACGCCCGAGATTTAATGGCGGACAAGCAGCGTCGGTTGCCGCTGATCCCGGCCCTGAAAAACTATCTGTCGTTGAAATCGCCGGCGTTGCGTAATGCCGGACGCATCAGCGTTATGCTGAGTATCGCCAGCCTGATGGGCAGCGCTTTACACCTGCCAAAGCCTTACTGGATTTTGATGACGATCCTGTTCGTCACGCAAAATGGCTACGGAGCAACCCGGGTACGTATTTTACACCGTTCAGCAGGAACGCTCGTTGGACTGGTCATTGCCGGGGTCACCCTGCACTTTCATATTCAGGAAGGTTACACGCTGGCAGGCATGCTGCTGATTACCCTGGGTAGCTATCTGATCATGCGCAAAAACTACGGCTGGGCTACCGTCGGCTTTACGGTCACGGCGGTATACACCCTGCAACTGCTGACGCTGAACGGAGAACAGTTTATCGTGCCGCGGTTTGTCGATACGGTTATTGGCTGCTTAATCGCCTTTGGCGGTACACTCTGGCTGTGGCCGCAGTGGCAGAGCGGCCTGCTGCGTAAGAACGCCCATGATGCGTTAGAAGCCGATCAGGAGGCCATTCGCCTGATCCTCAGCAACGATCCGCAGGCCACGCCGCTGGCGTATCAACGCATGCGGGTCAATCAGGCGCATAACACGTTGTTCAACTCACTGAACCAGGCGATGCAGGAGCCAGGATTCAACTCGCACTACCTGGCGGACATGAAACTGTGGGTCACGCACAGCCAGTTCATCGTCGAGCACATCAACGCGATGACCACACTGGCAAGGGAACACACAATGCTGACGCCGGATTTAGCGCAGCGGTATCTGGAATCCTGTGAAATTGCGCTCCAGCGCTGTCAGCAGCGGCTGGAATATGACGGACCGGGAAGCTCAGGCGATGTGAATATTCTCGAAGCGCCAGAGATGCTGTCCCACGGTCCGTTAAGCACCCTTGAGCAGCATCTGCAACGGATACTGGGGCATCTGAACACCATGCACACCATTTCGTCGGTAGCATGGCGTCAGCGACCGCACCACGGAATCTGGCTGAGCCGCCGTCTGCGGGACATGAAAGGTTAAGATCGACTGCCGGATGCGCTGTGCTTATCCGGCAACAGGTAATCAGGCAACGACTTTCGCTACCGCTTGTGCGAAACGCTGCATCCCTTCATCGATATCCGCCTGCTCAACTACTAGCGACGGCGCGAAACGCATCACGTCCGGTCCGGCGTTGAGTACCATCACCCCTTCGTGCGCGGCAGCATACAGGAAATCGCGCGCCCGGCCTTTAAACTGCGGCTTCAGCTCGGCGCCAATCAGCAGCCCCATCCCGCGAATATCGCTGAAAATGTCGAACTGTTGATCAATTTTGTGCAAATGTTGGACAAACGTCTGACGTTTAGCCTGAATACCTTCCAACACTTCCGGCGTGTTGATGATATCAAACGCTGCCCCCGCAACTGCGCAGGCCAGCGGATTGCCACCGTAAGTGGAACCGTGCGAACCCACGTGAAATGCGGAGGCAATCTCTTGGGTGGTCAGCACCGCGCTCACCGGGAAGCCGCCGCCGAGAGCCTTCGCGCTGGTGAGGATATCCGGCGTCACGCCATAGTGCATATAGGCAAACAGATCGCCGGTACGGCCCATCCCGCTCTGCACTTCATCAAATACCAATAGCGCCTGGTGTTGGTCGCAAAGTTCACGCAAACCTTGCAGGAATTCCGGCGTTGCCGCAGTGACGCCACCTTCCCCCTGAATAGGCTCAACCACCACCGCACAGGTGTGATCGTCCATCACCGCTTTGACCGCATGCAGATCGTTAAACGGTACATGGATGATATCCGCTGGTTTTGGTCCAAAGCCGTCAGAGTATTTCGGCTGCCCGCCGACGGACACGGTAAACAGCGAACGGCCGTGAAACGCATTATGGAAGGCAATGATTTTGGTTTTGAACGGGCTATGGCGCACGCAGGCATAGTGGCGCGCCAGCTTAAAGGCGGTTTCGTTAGCTTCGGTACCCGAGTTCATGAACAGCACGCGCTCGGCGAAGGTCGCATCAATGATTTTACGGCCCAGGCGCAACGCCGGTTCGTTGGTGAAAACGTTGCTGGTATGCCACAGGGTTTCACCCTGGGTTTTTAACGCCTCCACCAGGGCCGGATGGCAATGCCCTAGTGCAGTAACTGCAATGCCGCCCGCGAAATCAACATACTCTTTGCCCTGTTGATCCCAGACTCGACTCCCTTTTCCTTTTACCGGGATAAACTCAGCCGGTGCATAAATCGGCAGAATCACTTCATCGAATGTCGCGCGCGTAATTGCAGTTTGTTCAGTTGCCATGTCATTGCCACCCTGTTAAGCAGAAATGTTAGTGAAATTATAATCACAAAATATGAATAAAAAATCACTGAATAGCAACCACAAATCACCGATTGAGGAAATTAGCCAGCAGTTGATGCCCCTGCTCGCTGAGAATACTCTCCGGGTGAAACTGCACCCCTTCCATATCGCACTCGCGGTGACGAATGCCCATAATCTCCTGCGTTTCACTCCAGGCCGTCACCTCAAAGCAGTCAGGAAGCGTCGCGGGGGCAACCACCAGAGAATGGTAGCGCGTCACCGTTAATGGGTTGGCGAGCCCCTGAAAAACACCCTGCCCGTTATGCGTAATTGGCGAGGTTTTACCGTGCATCACTTTAGCTGCCCGAACCACTGTCGCGCCAAAGGCCTGCGCCATAGCCTGATGTCCCAGACAAACACCCAGCAGGGGCGTCTTGCCCGCGAAATGACGAATAACATCCAATGAGATACCAGCGTCATCCGGCGTGCAGGGGCCTGGGGATATTACGATTTTTTGCGGGCTTAGCGCGTCGATTTGCGCCAGCGTCAGTTCGTCGTTGCGCCTGACAAGGACATCAGCGCCCAGTTCGCAGAAGTATTGGTACAGGTTCCAGGTAAAAGAATCATAGTTATCGATAAGCAGGATCATGGCGGCTCCGGTACATAAGAACCGCGCTATTCTACTCAGTTTCCGGGGCTTCGCTTACCACTTTACGAAATATCGCCCGAAGCGCAGACAGGTCACCCATAGCCCCACTCTGATTAGCCAGGTTCCACTCCTCAACCGGAATGTCATCCCAGCTCAATATATACCCGGCATGAATCGCTAACTGTTCGAAAAAAATTCGCTGTGCCAGACCGCTGCCAATACGAAACGGATGCAGCATGTTGATTTCGCAATAATAGTGCGCAAGACGATCCACAAACTTATCTTCCGGTAACCCCACCAACCAGGACTCGTCTTCCAGGTCCTGCATCAGCGCATTGCCCTCTTTCTCGATATAAGCGAAATGACAAAAGCGGGTATCGCCCTGGTAAATATCCACTTCTCGCAGATGTCCCGCCCAGTCAAAAATATCCCGATACAGTTGGCGATGAATGGCGCACAGATGCGGCAAGCCCCGTTTAAGCGGGCCTAATTCGATAGTGGCCGCACGCAGCGCCGTCAGTTCATACGCCGCCTGCGCCAGGCGCTGCGCCTGATGAATCCCCAGACGGTTACGCATGACATTCAGGCCCGGATACAAATAGGGATCGCGTCCATCACCGAATTTATCGCTCATAGTGCCCCCTCAACTCTTCAAGACGCGCCAGGGCGTCTTCCGTGCTCAAAGTCACCCGTGGAATATCTACCCCTTCCAGCCGTCGACTGGCCTGGAAATTGGCATTTCGCCGTTGTTCCCAGAGTCTGGACTTTTGTTTATCGGTGAGTTTTTTCACGTGACCTCCCTGAATGAGCCGACACTTGCCACAAGTATAAGCGGCAATTTCAGGTTACGCAGAGAAGGGGAAGAACGCGGACAGGAACTGCCCGCGCAAAAGGCGCTTACGGCAGGACTTTGGCAGACAGGATAACAATCGGTTTTGACGGGACATTCTGGTAAGGACCAACATCATGGGTCTGCACCTGAGAGATCTTATCCGCGACATCCATACCTTTCACAACTTTACCGAAGACCGCGTACCCAAAGTCGCGCTGGCCGTGATCGAGGAACGCATTGTCTGCAATATTGATAAAGAACTGGCTGGTCGCGCTGTCTTTATCTGCTGTACGCGCCATGGCAATCGTGCCGCGGGTATTACGCAGTCCGTTATCAGCTTCATTCTTGATTGGCGGGTTAGGTTTCTTCTGCTGCATCTGCTCGGTAAAACCGCCGCCCTGCACCATGAAGCCAGGGATCACGCGGTGGAACGTGGTGTTGTTATAGAAACCGCTGTTGACATAATCGACAAAGTTTTGCACTGAAACCGGGGCTTTCTGACTGTTCAGCTCCAGCTCAATGTTACCGGCAGAGGTTGTCAGCAGGACATGCGGGTCACCTTTTGCTGCCAGTGCTGCGGGAGAAAGAGCAGAAAGAGCGAGAACAGCTGCAACAGCCGCCAGAGTCGATTTGAGCATGAGAATTCCTTAACAAGAGCAGAAATGAAGCAAGTGAATTGATTCTAAAGAGCCTTCAAGAACAAGGCCATCCCTTTACTTAATTTTACGTACTTGAAACAAATGTAACCTTATAGCCTCAAGATTCAATGAGATCTAGATCACATAAAAAAATGTAACGTAGCAGGTAATTACCAATAAACATTTAAATGCATCACTAAAGCGCCTAAAATCTGCCCGCTCACGGCGCAGTCAATGCGCCTAACACTTCTATACAGGCCAGTCATGACTAACAGCAATCGCATCAAGCTCACATGGATTAGCTTTCTCTCCTACGCCCTGACAGGCGCGTTGGTAATTGTCACCGGGATGGTGATGGGAAACATCGCAGATTACTTCCATTTGCCCGTTTCCAGTATGAGTAACACCTTCACCTTTCTGAATGCCGGCATTCTGATCTCTATTTTTCTGAATGCATGGCTGATGGAAATTGTGCCACTGAAAACCCAGTTGCGCTTTGGCTTTATCCTGATGGTTCTGGCGGTCGCCGGACTGATGCTCAGCCATAGCCTGGCCTTGTTCTCAGCCGCCATGTTTGTACTGGGTCTGGTGAGCGGTATCACCATGTCGATTGGTACGTTCCTGGTGACTCAGATGTACGAAGGTCGCCAGCGCGGTTCCCGCCTGCTGTTTACTGACTCCTTCTTCAGCATGGCCGGCATGATTTTCCCGATGGTGGCAGCATTTCTGTTAGCGCGCAGCATCGAATGGTATTGGGTTTATGCCTGCATCGGCCTGGTATACGTCGCCATTTTCCTGCTGACCTTCGGCTGCGAATTCCCGGCGCTGGGTAAACACGCACAGCAACCGGACGCGCCAGTGGTAAAAGAAAAATGGGGCATTGGCGTGCTGTTCCTGGCGATTGCCGCGCTGTGCTACATCCTCGGTCAGTTGGGCTTTATCTCCTGGGTGCCGGAATACGCCAAAAGTCTGGGCATGAGCCTGAACGACGCAGGTAAACTGGTCAGCGACTTCTGGATGTCTTACATGGTTGGCATGTGGGCATTTAGCTTTATCCTGCGTTTCTTCGATTTGCAGCGCATCCTGACCGTACTGGCGGGTGTGGCTACCGTCCTGATGTATCTGTTTATCACCGGTACGCCGGAGCATATGCCGTGGTTCATTCTGACGTTGGGCTTCTTCTCCAGCGCGATTTATACCACCATCATTACCCTCGGCTCCCAGCAGACGAAGGTCGCATCACCTAAACTGGTTAACTTCGTTCTGACCTGTGGCACCATCGGTACTATGCTCACCTTCGTGGTCACTGGCCCTATCGTGGCGCACAGCGGTCCGCTGGCGGCATTGCAGACGGCTAACGGCTTGTATGCGGTCGTATTCGTGATGTGCTTTATTCTTGGGTTCGTCACGCGTCATCGCCAGCATAACGCACCCGCAACGCATTAATCTGAGTGCCGGATGGCGATGCTAACGTATCTTATCCGGCCTACAAGACAAGCTGTTCGTAGGCCGGATAAGGCGCAGACGCCCTCCGGCCTATTCCCCCACCCTCTTCTTTCTCTGGTGCTGTAGGCCAATTCTTACAAAAACCCCTTAATTTGTACGCTATTTATACAAACACGAAAAGCCTGTTAATTCCGTAACTTATAAAAATGCAGTTAAATCAGCTATATACCTCTTAAGGAGTATATAAAGGCGAATTTGATTTGCATCAATAAGCGGGGTTGCTGAATCGTTAAGGTAGGCAGTTATAGAAAAGAAATCGAGGCAAAAATGAGCAAAGTCAGACTCGCTATTATCGGTAATGGTATGGTCGGCCATCGCTTTATTGAGGATCTTCTTGATAAATCCGACGCTGCCAATTTTGATATTACCGTCTTCTGTGAAGAACCCCGCAAAGCGTACGACCGTGTCCACCTGTCGTCCTACTTCTCCCACCACACCGCCGAAGAACTTTCTCTGGTGCGTGAAGGATTCTACGAGAAGCATGGCGTTAAGGTGTTAGTGGGCGAGCGCGCAATCACCATCAACCGCCAGGAGAAGGTGATCCACTCCAGCGCGGGTCGTACGGTCTATTACGATAAGCTGATCATGGCGACAGGCTCTTATCCGTGGATCCCACCGATTAAAGGTTCGGAAACCCAAGACTGCTTCGTTTACCGCACCATCGAAGACCTCAACGCCATTGAATCTTGCGCGCGCCGTAGCAAACGCGGTGCCGTCGTCGGCGGTGGCCTCCTGGGTCTGGAAGCCGCCGGTGCGCTGAAAAGCCTCGGCGTTGAAACCCACGTGATTGAATTTGCCCCGATGCTGATGGCCGAACAGCTGGATCACATGGGTGGCGAGCAGTTACGTCGCAAAATTGAAAGCATGGGCGTGCGTGTCCACACCAGCAAAAACACTAAAGAGATCGTCCAGGAAGGCACCGAAGCGCGCAAAACTATGCGTTTTGCCGACGGTAGCGAACTGGAAGTCGATTTCATCGTCTTTTCTACCGGTATTCGCCCACGCGACAAACTGGCCACCCAATGCGGCCTCGACGTTGCGCCGCGCGGTGGTATTGTGATTAACGATACCTGCCAGACTTCTGATCCGGACATTTATGCCATCGGCGAATGCGCCAGCTGGAACAACCGCGTGTATGGTCTGGTCGCTCCAGGCTACAAAATGGCGCAGGTTGCCGTTGACCATATTCTCGAAACCGAAAACGCCTTTGAAGGCGCGGATCTGAGCGCCAAGCTGAAGCTGCTCGGTGTTGACGTCGGCGGGATTGGCGACGCGCATGCGCGCACGCCGGGCGCCCGTAGCTACGTCTATCTCGACGAAAGCAAAGAAGTCTACAAACGCCTCATCGTTAGCGAAGATAACAAAACCCTGCTCGGGGCGGTTTTAGTCGGTGACACCAGCGATTACGGCAACCTGCTGCAGCTGGTACTGAACGCCATCGAACTGCCGGAAAACCCAGACTCACTGATTCTGCCAGCTCACGCGGGCAGCGGTAAGCCGTCTATCGGTGTCGATAAACTGCCGGACAGCGCGCAGATTTGCTCCTGCTTCGACGTCACCAAAGGCATGCTGATCGCCGCTATCAACAAAGGCTGCCACACCGTTGCGGCGCTGAAAGCTGAAACCAAAGCTGGTACCGGCTGCGGCGGGTGTATCCCGTTGGTAACGCAGGTCCTGAACGCAGAACTGGCGAAACAGGGGATCGAAGTTAACAACAACCTGTGTGAACACTTCCCGTACTCGCGTCAGGAACTGTTCCATCTGATCCGTGTAGAAGGAATTAAAACCTTCGAAGAGCTGCTGGCAAAACACGGGAAAGGCTACGGCTGTGAAGTGTGTAAACCAACCGTAGGTTCCCTGCTGGCCTCCTGCTGGAATGAGTACATCCTCAAACCACAGCACACGCCGCTGCAGGACACTAACGACAACTTCCTGGCGAACATCCAGAAAGACGGTACCTACTCCGTGATCCCGCGCTCCGCGGGCGGAGAAATTACTCCTGAAGGCCTGGTGGCCGTGGGCCGTATCGCGCGTGAATTTAACCTGTATACCAAAATCACCGGTTCTCAGCGTATCGGCCTGTTCGGCGCGCAAAAAGATGACCTGCCGGAAATCTGGCGTCAGCTGATTGAAGCGGGCTTTGAAACCGGTCACGCATACGCCAAAGCCCTGCGGATGGCGAAAACCTGCGTAGGCAGTACCTGGTGCCGTTATGGCGTCGGCGATAGCGTCGGATTCGGCGTGGAGCTGGAAAACCGCTACAAGGGCATTCGTACCCCGCACAAAATGAAATTCGGCGTCTCCGGCTGTACCCGTGAATGTGCGGAAGCTCAAGGCAAAGACGTGGGTATCATCGCCACTGAGAAAGGCTGGAACTTGTACGTTTGCGGTAACGGCGGGATGAAACCTCGTCATGCAGACCTGCTGGCAGCGGATATCGACCGCGAAACGCTGCTCAAATACCTTGATCGTTTCATGATGTTCTACATCCGTACCGCTGACAAACTGACCCGAACCGCACCATGGTTAGACAACCTGGAAGGCGGTATCGAATATCTGAAATCGGTCATCATCGACGACAAACTGGGGCTAAACCAGCACCTGGAAGAAGAGATGGCCCGTCTGCGTGAAGCGGTGGTCTGCGAGTGGACAGAGACGGTTAACACCCCATCCGCACAGGTTCGCTTCAAACACTTTATCAACAGCGATCAACGCGATCCGAATGTCCAGGTTGTGCCTGAACGTGAACAACATCGTCCGGCCACGCCCTATGAGCGTATCCCGGTGACTCTGGTGGAGGAAAACGCATGAGCCAGTGGAAAAACATCTGCAAAATCGATGACATTCTGCCTGCAACAGGCGTCTGCGCCCTGTTAGGTAGCGAGCAAGTTGCGATTTTCCGCCCGTATCACAGCGACCAGGTGTTTGCGATCAGCAACATCGACCCGTTCTTCGAGTCCAGCGTGCTTTCTCGTGGGCTGATTGCTGAACATCAGGGCGAATTGTGGGTCGCCAGCCCGCTGAAAAAACAACGCTTTCGCTTAAGCGACGGTCTGTGCATGGAAGACGAACAGTTCTCCGTGAAACATTACGAAGCCCGAGTGAAAGACGGCACGGTGCAACTGCGCGGTTAATAACTTTTTGGGAGGCGCAACGCCTCCCCTTTTTTGACGTATTTGTAGGTCTTTTATTTGTAGGCCTGATAAGCGTAGCGCTATCCGGCCTACGGTTACGATTTCTTTTTATTGTTTGTACTTCAAGGATAATCAACACATGTTCACAGACACTATTAATAAGTGTGCGGCTAACGCTGCGCGCATCGCACGCCTCTCGGCTAATAACCCGCTCGGATTCTGGGTCAGTTCGGCAATGGCGGGGGCCTACGTCGGTCTCGGCATCATTCTTATTTTCACCCTCGGTAATCTGCTCGACCCGTCCGTTCGTCCTCTGGTAATGGGTGCAACCTTTGGTATCGCTTTAACGCTGGTCATTATTGCCGGTTCGGAACTGTTTACCGGTCACACCATGTTCCTGACGCTCGGCGTCAAAGCGGGCACCATCAGTCACGGTCAGATGTGGGCTATTCTGCCGCAAACCTGGCTGGGTAATCTGGTCGGATCCGTGTTTGTCGCTCTGCTTTACAGTTGGGGCGGCGGTAGCCTGCTGCCGGTCGATACCAGCATCGTCCATTCGGTGGCGTTGGCGAAAACTACCGCGCCTGCAACGGTGCTGTTCTTTAAAGGCGCACTGTGTAACTGGTTGGTTTGTCTGGCAATCTGGATGGCAATTCGTACCGAGGGCGCAGCAAAATTCCTCGCTATCTGGTGGTGTCTGCTGGCGTTTATCGCTTCCGGTTACGAGCACTCGGTTGCCAACATGACGCTGTTTGCCCTCTCCTGGTTCGGTCACCACAGCGAAGCCTATACCCTGTCAGGAATTGGTCATAACCTGTTGTGGGTGACACTCGGTAATACTTTGTCCGGTGTCGTATTCATGGGATTGGGTTATTGGTATGCTACGCCAAAATCGGAGCGTCCTGTTCCGGCAAAAATCAACCAGCCAGAGGCTACTGCCAATAATTAAGGGGTAATGTCGTGGATCATTTGCCTATATTTTGTCAACTACGTGACCGCGACTGCTTGATCGTCGGCGGTGGTGATGTCGCAGAACGCAAAGCGCGGTTACTGCTGGAAGCGGGCGCCCGTATAACGGTTAATGCGCTGGCGTTTATTCCGCAGTTCACCGTATGGGCAGATGAAGGCATGCTGACGCTGGTTGAGGGACCGTTCGACGAGTCCCTGCTCGACACCTGCTGGCTGGCTATTGCCGCCACCGATGACGATGCCGTCAACCAAAGCGTCAGCACCGCCGCAGAATCACGTCGTATTTTCTGCAACGTGGTCGATGCGCCAAAAGCAGCCAGTTTTATCATGCCCTCCATTATCGACCGCTCGCCGCTGATGGTGGCGGTCTCCTCCGGCGGTACATCGCCGGTGCTTGCCCGTCTGCTACGTGAAAGACTTGAATCTGTGCTGCCTCAGCATCTGGGCCAGGTCGCGCAATATGCAGGCAAGTTACGCGCCCGAGTGAAAGAACAGTTTGCCAGCATGGGTGAACGTCGCCGCTTCTGGGAAAAATTGTTCGTGAATGACCGCCTGGCGCAGTCGCTGGCGAACAGTGACCAGAAAGCCGTCGAGGAAACCACCGAGCAGTTGCTCAGTGAACCGTTGGACCATCGAGGCGAAGTAGTGCTGGTTGGCGCCGGTCCTGGCGATGCCGGGCTGCTGACGCTGAAAGGTCTACAGCAGATCCAGCAAGCGGATGTCGTGGTTTATGACCGTCTGGTATCCGACGACATCATGAACCTTGTACGCCGCGATGCCGACCGGGTGTTCGTCGGTAAACGCGCGGGCTACCACTGTGTACCGCAGGAAGAAATTAACCAGATCCTGCTGCGTGAAGCGCAACAGGGCAAACGCGTCGTGCGCCTGAAAGGTGGCGACCCGTTCATCTTTGGCCGTGGTGGCGAAGAGCTGGAAACCCTGTGCCATGCCGGTATTCCATTCTCCGTTGTGCCAGGTATTACCGCAGCATCCGGTTGTTCCGCCTATTCCGGCATTCCACTGACCCATCGTGATTACGCCCAGAGTGTACGTCTGGTCACCGGGCACCTGAAAACCGGCGGCGAGCTGGACTGGGAAAACCTGGCGGCAGAGAAACAGACGCTGGTGTTCTACATGGGCCTCAATCAGGCGGCGACTATCCAGGAAAAACTGATCGAATTTGGCATGCAACCCGATATGTCTGTCGCGCTGGTAGAAAACGGTACCTCCGTGAAGCAACGCGTTGTTAACGGGGTGCTTTCGCAACTCGGCGAACTGGCGCAGCAGGTTGAAAGCCCGGCGCTGATTATCGTCGGCCGCGTGGTTGGACTACGCGATAGGCTGAACTGGTTCTCGAACCATTAATTTAACGCTGAAAAATGCCCTGATGTTGGACTGCCCCCATAAAGTTGGACAGTTCATATTCAGGGCATTTATTTATCTTCCGATAGAAATAAATCAAAAACCGATACACGCTATATACTCGCCTCAGTAGCCCGACCGTCAATCATTAATTAAATGTATTTTTAAAACATTTAAATTTATTGAAAGCATATTTTATATAAAACTTGTTATGTCCTAATCCGGACTACTTTAAGTTTATTTTAGTTGATATCTTAACCGCCGAGAAATGGATTTCATCCATTTAAAAATAGATATCTTACAAGGATTTTAACATGCTGGAATTTGCAAAAATCACTATCGTTGCTGGTGTTCTGGCTACGCTGACCGCGTGTACTGGTCATGTCGATAACAAAAAAGATAACTGCACCTACGATTACTTCCTGCATCCGGCAATTTCTATTTCTAAAATTATTGGTGGCTGTGGCCCGGCTGCAGATCTGTAACAGAAGCGATTGCGCAAATACAAAAAAACCGGGAAATCCCCGGTTTTTATATTTATAGGTTAAATGCTCATTCACACGTTACCGCACTTCTCGCCGAGCAAGTAGCGGGCCAGGGTTGTCAGTCCCTCCTCTCTCTTGATAAATATCCGACGTATTTTATATTCTCAGTAAATTGAATATTTATATCTTCATTAAATTGATTGATATAAGGAAATATGCAAACGGCGAGGCGCTTCATATTTTTTGAGATTCACCAGCGAACAGGCGAAAAAAAACCGGGTAGAACCCGGTTTCTTCAGCAACGCAGAGCGCATTACGGCTTGGCGACAAAACCAATCGCTTCGTAAACCGCTTTCAGCGTAACAGACGCGCGTGCGCTGGCTTTTTCCGCGCCATCTTTCATCACCTGCTGCAGGAAAGCTTCATCGTTACGGAAACGGTGATAACGCTCCTGAAGCTCGGTCAGCATGCCGGAAACGGCCTCTGCGACTTCACCTTTCAGATGACCATACATCTTGCCTTCAAAGTGCTGTTCCAGCTCCGGAATGCTCTGGCCGGTAACGGCAGAAAGGATATCCAGCAGGTTGGAAACACCCGCTTTATTCTGCACGTCGTAGCGTACAACAGGCGGCTCTTCGGAGTCGGTCATCGCACGTTTGATTTTCTTAACCACGGATTTCGGATCTTCCAGCAGGCCGATCACGTTGTTGCGGTTGTCATCCGACTTAGACATTTTCTTCGTCGGCTCCAGTAGCGACATCACGCGCGCACCGGATTTAGGAATGAACGGCTCAGGCACTTTGAAGATGTCGCCATACAGGGCGTTGAAGCGCTGGGCGATATCGCGGCTTAGTTCCAGATGCTGTTTCTGATCTTCGCCAACCGGTACCTGGTTGGTCTGATACAGCAGGATGTCTGCCGCCATCAGCACCGGATAATCAAACAGACCGGCGTTGATGTTCTCCGCATAGCGTGCGGATTTATCTTTGAACTGGGTCATACGGCTCAGCTCGCCGAAATAGGTGTAGCAGTTCAGCGCCCAACCTAACTGTGCGTGTTCCGGTACATGAGACTGGACGAAAATGGTGCTTTTTTCAGGATCGATACCGCATGCCAGATACAGCGCCAGCGTATCGAGCGTTGCTTTACGCAGCTGCTGAGCATCCTGACGAACGGTGATGGCATGTTGGTCAACGATGCAGTAGATGCAATGGTAGTCATCCTGCATGCTCACCCACTGACGCAGCGCACCCATATAGTTGCCAATGGTCAATTCACCTGAGGGCTGTGCGCCACTAAAAACGATGGGCTTAGTCATTTTTTGATTCCTGATTTTCGCTATGCGGAAGCCCGAGAACGGGCAGTAGTTCATTAATACGGTCGTAAATAACGTCGGGTTGGCTCAGCGCGATCGACTCGCCGTAGTTGTAGCCATAAGTCAGACCAACGGACGGACAGCCAGCAGCTTTTGCCGCCTGAATATCATTACGTGAATCCCCTACGAAGAGCAATTGCTCAGGCTTGATGCCAAGCTTGCTTGCTACCAACAGTAGCGGATCCGGATGCGGTTTTTTATTCTGCACGTCGTCACCACCGATGACCACGCTAAAGTATTTGGCGATATCTAACGCCTCAAGCAATGGCGCGACAAACGGGGTCGGTTTGTTGGTCACCAGACCCAGCGGCAATCCTTTCGCATGCAGCGCGCCCAGCGTGTCGGCAACATCAGGGAACAGGAATGTCCCCTCTTCTGCGACATCGCCGTAATATCTGTCGAACAGCTTACGCAAAATACGCACCTGTTCTTCGGCGGGGATATCATCATCAACGGGCGGTTTACCCATTGTCTTACGTAGTGTGGCGCGCTCCTGACGCGACCATGCCAGCGCGCGCTCCATCAGTACATCTGCACCGTTGCCAATCCAGGTGATAACGCGTTCTTCACCGGCAATCGGCAGTTCCAACGCATACAGCGCCATATCCACCGCTGCAGTTAATCCCGGCGCGCTGTCGACCAGCGTACCGTCAAGGTCAAATGCAACGCCCCGAATATCCTGAAACTTATCCATGACTTACCTTCGCCAGTTCATTGCGCATTTCATCAATGACTTTTTTGTAGTCTGGTTGGTCGAAAATAGCAGAGCCTGCGACAAACATATCTGCACCCGCCGCCGCGATTTCACCAATGTTGTTCACCTTGACGCCGCCGTCCACTTCGAGGCGGATATCGTAGCCAGATTCATCAATACGACGACGCACTTCGCGCAGCTTATCCAGCGTTTGTGGGATAAAGGACTGCCCGCCAAAGCCTGGGTTAACGGACATCAGCAGGATCACATCGAGCTTATCCATGACGTAGTCCAGATAGCTCAGCGGTGTTGCCGGGTTAAACACCAGGCCCGCTTTACAGCCATGCTCTTTGATCAGCTGTAAAGTGCGATCGACGTGCTCGGAGGCTTCCGGGTGAAAGGTAATGATGCTCGCGCCGGCGGCGGCGAAGTCCGGGACAATACGATCGACCGGTTTCACCATCAGATGAACGTCAATCGGGGCAGTAATGCCATATTTACGCAGCGATTTCAGTACCATCGGGCCGATGGTCAGGTTCGGTACGTAGTGATTGTCCATGACATCGAAGTGTACGACATCGGCACCGGCAGTCAGCGCTCTCGCGGTGTCCTCACCCAGGCGGGCAAAATCAGCCGACAGAATTGAGGGGGCGATCAAATACTGTTTCATCCGCTTCTCCTTGAGAATTATTTCTTCGCAGGCGTTACAACTCCTGGTTTATACAGTGCCAGCAGTTCGTTCACCTTTTTACGCGTGCCGCCATTGCTGCTAATGCTGCGCCGCACTTTGACCTGAAAATGTTTCGCCGATCGGTACCATTCGCGGGTATCGGGCGTGTCATGGTTCGAAATTAACACCGGGATCTGCTTACTGACCAGCTTTTCTGCCATCTCGGCCAGATGCGCCTGCTCTTTTGGGCTAAAGCTGTTGGTATGATACGCGGTGAAATTTGCCGTCGCCGAAAGCGGTGCATAAGGCGGGTCACAATAGACCACTGAGTTGCTATCCGCACGGTCCATGCACTCTTCATAGGAGAGACAATGGAACTCCGCATTCTGCGCTTTTTCAGCAAAATGGTACAACTCGGCTTCCGGGAAGTAAGGTTTTTTATAACGACCAAACGGTACATTAAACTCGCCGCGCAGGTTATAACGGCACAATCCGTTGTAACCAAAGCGGTTCAGATACAAGAACAGTACTGCACGGCGGAACGGATCCTGACTGGCATTAAATTCTTCTCTGAACCGATAGTACACCTCAGCCTGATTGGTTTCAGGCATAAACAGCTCACGCGAAGCCTGCACATACTCATCGGTACGTGTCTTCACGATGTTATAGAGACTGATGAGGTCGCTGTTGATATCGGCAAGAATATAACGAGAAAAGTCGGTGTTGAGAAACACCGACCCGGCACCCACGAAAGGTTCAATCAGGCATTCACCCTGAGGTAAATGCCGTTTGATATCATCAAGCAGGGGGTATTTTCCCCCTGCCCATTTCAAAAAAGCGCGATTTTTTTTCATGCTGACTAACTAATTACACCTTCTCCGGCTGTGGAGAAAGCTCCGACAGCATCCTGCGCTTTAGTCTTTGTCCCGCAATTGGGCGAAACAGCAAACCATTGCAGAACATATCCTATCTTACTTCAAATCGGCCTGAACCTGGTGCAGCGGTTTTGCCCACGGATTTTTCGCCTGAATATCGGCGGGTAGCGTAGACACTGCACGTTTCGCATCTTCTTTAGACGCATACACGCCTGTTACCAGAACATACCACGGTTGACCGTTACGCGTCGTCTGATACACCACGTAGTTCTTCAGGTTTTCTTTCTTCGCCCAACCGTTAAGGTTGTCGTAGTTAGAAGAACTGCTGAGCTGCAGCGTGTAATGGCTGGACGGCGCAGATTTTAACGCTCCGACATTTCCTGCACTTTTCGCTCCACCAGCAACAGGTGTTGACGTTGTTGCCGTCGCAGTTGGCGCAGGCGTTGTAGTCGCGGTTGCTTTCGGCTCAACGGTCGCCTTCGGCGTAGCGGTAACCACAGGTGCTTTGGTTGTAGTCGTCGGCGCAGTTGCAGTTGGTTTTGCCTGAGCAACAGGTTTCGGCTCTGTCTGCGTCGCTTTCACCGTAGTTTGCGGTTTGCTCTTCGGCTCAATAACAGCCTGTTTACGTTCCTGGTGTGTCGCAGCAGGGCGTTCAGCCGTTTCCGTTTTCGCAGTCTGGCGCACAGCATTACCATTACGAACTGGCGCAACGGTCGCAGGTTCGGTCGGCAGCGTAGAGTTAACCACTACATTATTAACCTGCTCCTGGCCTTGCGGTTGCGTCAGAGCGTTGTTCAGATCGCCCTGCACTTCAACACGCTGCTGGCCTTCAGTTGCCGTAGGTGTCTGACCTTGAGTTGGGGTAGAGGAAATCGGCGGTAGGGAAACATCCTGCTGGGTATTGCCAGCGGTCTGCTCAGCGCCTGCTGCAGGCGTAGTCGTGCTCGCCTGATCCGTCGCGTTGTTGCCAGAAAGATCGATGCTCTTCTCGCCAGATCCAGCCTGCTCACTGGGAGATGATGAGGGGGCTTTCAGCGCAGAACCGATACCGATGATCAGCAGCAACAGCACTAGGACACCGACACCCATCATCATATACTGACGAGAGGCAGGCTTGCTGGCGGGTTTCTTACGCTTGCGCGGACGGCGTTCTACACGCTCTTCATCCACGTCATCGTCATCAGATTCATACTCTTCTTCAATGTCCCGTTCTTCTTCACGCTCTTTACGTGCGCGCGCAGGACGGCGATCGTCAGCATCCAGATCAACATCATCAAAATTGATTTGCGGCTCATTATCGCGTTCAGACGATTGACGAGAACGACCAGTACGACGATCGCTGGGATCGGGTTTCAGCTCGTCTTCTGGTTTGAATTCATCCATTTAACACCCCACTCAAAGGTTAATGCTTACGACTTTGCACATAACCTGAAGCTAAAAGACCTACGTTTCGCAACGCAAGCCAGACCTTTCTTGTTGTTACGCCGGCTGGCAATCAGCAATAGCGTTAAGAACCACCTCGTGCGACACTCCGCCGCGCACTTCACTCTTCCCTAATGCCAGCGGAAGCACTAAACGAATCTCTCCCGCTAACACTTTTTTATCTCGCAGCATGTGCGGCAGATAAGCCTCGCTGGACATTTCACGCGGTCCATTGACCGGCAAGCCCGCTCGCTGCAGCAGCGTAATGATGCGCTGCGTATCAGCGGAGGTAAACTGTCCAAGACGTTCTGACGTACGAGCAGCCATTACCATACCTGCTGCAACGGCTTCACCATGTAACCAATTGCCATAACCCATTTCAGCTTCGATCGCATGGCCAAACGTGTGTCCCAGATTCAGTAAAGCACGTAAGCCCATTTCACGCTCGTCCGCTGCGACAACTTCTGCTTTCAGCTCACAACAACGACGAATACAGTACGCCATCGCCGGACCATCCAGACGCAATAACGCATCCAGATTTTCTTCCAGCCAACTGAAAAATTCACCGTCAAGGATGATGCCGTATTTGATCACTTCCGCCAGCCCCGATGCCAGCTCACGCGCAGGAAGCGTTTTCAGACAATCGAGATCCACCACCACGGACGCCGGTTGGTAAAACGCGCCAATCATGTTTTTACCGAGGGGATGGTTTACGGCGGTTTTGCCGCCAACAGAGGAGTCGACCTGCGACAACAGGGTTGTCGGGACTTGAATAAAACGAACACCACGCTGATAGCTGGCTGCCGCAAAACCGGTCAGATCGCCTATCACGCCGCCGCCAAGTGCGACTAACGTGGTATCACGACCGTGCGGTTTTTGCAGTAACGCAGTGAAAACCGTATCCAGAACCGTCAGGCTTTTATACTGCTCGCCATCGGGAAGGATAACGCTATCAACGTTAACACCCGCCTGTTCAAGTACGCCGCGAACCTTATCGAGATAAAGGGGAGCCAGGGTTTCGTTGGTCACCAACATAACCTGATCGCCCGATTTCAGCGGTAAGAATGAAGCTGGCTCATTAAACAAACCAGCCGCGATGGTGATAGGGTAACTACGTTCCCCGAGAGTGACTGTGATCCTCTCCATTACGCGACATCCACCTTAGTTACTTGTACCCGCAGACGAGTGTGTATTCAGCCAGAATTAGTTGCTTTCCAACATATGAATAATCTGGTTTGCTACGACTTTTGCGCTCTGATCGTCGGTGCGAATGGTCACGTCAGCAATCTCTTCGTACAGAGGATTGCGTTCGTCAGCCAACGCTTCCAGAACTTCACGAGGCGGCGATTCTACCTGCAGCAGCGGGCGTTTCTTGTCACGTTGAGTTCGCGCAAGTTGTTTTTCAATTGTCGTTTCAAGATAGACCACGACGCCACGCGCGGAAAGACGGTTACGTGTTTCACGTGATTTAACAGAGCCACCGCCAGTTGCCAGCACAATACCCTGTTTTTCCGTCAACTCGTTGATGACTTTTTCTTCGCGATCACGGAAGCCGTCTTCACCTTCTACATCGAAGACCCAGCCCACATCAGCTCCGGTTCGTTTCTCAATCTCTTGATCAGAATCGTAAAATTCCATATTGAGTTGTTGAGCTAACTGGCGCCCAATAGTGCTTTTTCCGGCACCCATAGGCCCAACCAGAAAGATATTGCGTTTCTCTGCCATTTTTTCGGTACTACTAAGACTATTCGTTAATGGTAAACCCGCTTCGCAGACACTCAGCGCAGCAGGACATGAACTGAAACCTCATAAGATATTGCGAGAGTCAGACTGAAAATTATCTCAATACTCAAGCGGGTTTGGCAACTGAATAAATCACCAAACCTTACGCATTTCTGGTCGTGGCAGGCATGCTACCCTGCAAACATCAGACCTGGCGACGTATCGCGCAGCCAAATGACACCAAATAAGCCTATGACACACCACCAGAAAGGCAAAGCGTATTTACTGCCGCATAAGTAAAGAAAAGTACCGACACTCAAATCGGTACTCCTTGTATGCTAAATACACCCGCACGTCAAATCTCTGAAACGTGTTCAGTGCAAAAACAACGGCTTTTCATGCATAAGTTATTGCGTTGAAACCAGTCTGGGCGTAATAAAAACCACTAATTCACGCCGTTCGTCTTCTTTACCATCATGACGAAAGAGAGAGCCAAGCCAGGGGATGTCGCCCAACAGCGGCACGCTGTCGGCTGCGGATTTATTCTTATGTGAAAAAATCCCGCCCAGCGCAATCGTCTCGCCGCTTTTTACCTCGACCTGGGTTTCAATCTCCTGCTTATCAATAGCCAGAACTTCGCCATCCGCCTGCTGTAGCACCTGCCCGGGAACATTCTGGCTGATATGCAGTTTCAGTCTTATTCGTCCTTTCTGCAATACGGTGGGCGTGACTTCCATCCCTAATACAGCTTCCTTGAACTCGACGGATGTCGCGCCGCTTTCACCGCTGGAGACCTGATAAGGGATCTCACTACCCTGCTTAATACTGGCAGGTTGCAGGTGAGAAGCCAGTAAGCGTGGACTGGCGATGATGTCCAACTGCTGTTTTTGCTCCAGCGCAGACAGCTCCAGCTCGAGTAAACGACCGTTAATATGGCCAATGTTAAATCCCACACGGGATGTGGCTGTGGATACAGAAAGATCGCTGGCAAGCGTTGTGACGTTCCCCACCGCCCCCGATTGCTGTGCGTCAGCCAGCGACCACTTCACCCCCAGCTCACGCAAGCTTTTTTCATTAATCGTGACGATATGCGCCGCCAGTTCGACTTGTGCAACCGGCAGATCCATTTGCGCCACCCACGTTTCCAGTGCGTTAAGCGCAACGCTATTATCACGCAGCAGTAAGCGGTTGGTGCGTTTATCCACCGTCATGCTTCCTTTGGCGCTGAGCAGCTTTTCTCCGGCTTTTGCCAGCTCGGAGGCATCAGCATATTGCAAAATGATACTGCGATGTTCCAGCGGAAGGCTGGCCTGAAGCCGTGCCTGTTCATTGTCCTGACGAGCCGCATTTTCACTCTGCCATTGAACAGAATGCACATGCAGAATGTTGCCTTCCTGGCGTAATACCAGCCCGGCGCTTTTCACCACCGTTTGCAATGCCTGCTTCCAGGGCACATCCGTCAAATGCAGTGACAGCACACCGCTGACATCCGGTGAAACTACCAGGTTTTTCTTTTCCTGTTCGGCCAGCGCCTGCAATACCTGCACAACCGGCACATCATCGACCACCAGCGTCACGTTTTGCGATTTCGCCGCCAGTACGCTCTGAATCCCGACCACCAGTACGAGTACTATCCATGCCATCCATCGCTTCATTTATCGCTCCTTGTCGTTGCCACTGCCACTGCGACGGCTCGCAGTTTTTCCCTGTGTCGAGGGTTACGCTCTGGGCCGTTATCTGCGTAACCGTCCAACCGTTTTTCAGGACATCATTTCGCTCAACCCGCTGCCATTTTTTCTGGCTATCCTGAACAATGCCAATGGGTCGCGCGCCCTGGCTCAATATTCCCTGATAGCGCCATGCCGACAGCTCAGCAATTTGGCAACGGTCCTCCGGCGGCAGGAAGGGATTACGCATACCGGTGAGTATCAGTACGCTTACGCACGCCAACAGCCAGCGTTCAACCATCATTCAGGCGCTCCAGTTGTAGTGTTAACAGCAGCTCCGCACCTTCTGCGTAAAGAGAAAACCGGCTGACGTTCATCCCTTGCTCCGCTAATTGGACAAACATCGGCGGGATGGCATCCCAGCCTGGCTTCAGCGTCATTTCTCCGCCCTGTGCGGAGGGTTGCCAGTGGATAAGATGTGCAAGAGGTGTCTGAAACAGCAGTGGGGAGAACGGAATCAGCGTCTCTTCAGGCTCTTCTGGCGATGCCGCCAGCAGATATAAATTTCGCCATTGTGCCTGAATGGCCGCTCGTTGCTGATTTAGCGCCTCTTGTTGCATAACCCGTTTCTGCGCGGTGGAGCTGAGGCATAACATGACGACGATGAGCAGTCCCAGCATCCAGCCACCGCCGCAGATGAGCCGAAAGCGCGGCGACTGTGCTAACCAGCTATCACAAAGCGTTTTCATGCGCACCGCTCCGCATCAGTCGATAGTGGAATTGCCAGCGTCCCTGCGCATCCTGCTGCGTTTCGCCAGGGCTACCCAATTTAAACAGCGGCAGCTGGCGTAATTGCGCTTCCAGCGCCTTCAGCGCGGCAAAGCTCAGCGTGTTTCCCGTCAGTTCCAGTGTCTCCTGCTGCCAGGTTATTTTTGTTAACCACGCCTGCTCTGGCAGTAATTCCGCCAGCCCTTGCAAAACCCGCTGCCAGCTTCGGGTCTGCTCACGCTGTTTGTTCCGCGCTTGAACCTGTTGCCATCGTTGCTGGCGCAGCTGCACACGCGGCTTTAGCGCCATTAAAGCCTCGGCCCGCGTCTTTTCGGCATCCGCTAACAACAATTCGACCTGGTTTTCTACGCTCAAAACGCTGTAATAGCGCAACAACACGCCGCTACTAAGCAGTAGCGAAGCGCCAAATAAAACACTCCAGAAGCGTAGGCAGGCGCGACGTCGCGTCTGGCGCCAGGGCAGAAGATTGATGGTCGCTATCATCAACATGTGCCTCCCATAGCGAGTCCCAGTGCAATGGTGAAGCGATGGCTTTGCGTTGGAATTGGCGGCTGGCGTACGGACACCACGCTTAGAGGATCGAAGCCGCTGGGATCGCATAGCGCAATGGCTGTCGTGGAAAGCGATAATGTCGCGGCAAGCTCGTCGATACAGCCAATATCGCCCGTTGATTTACGCCCCCATGCCGAACGGGTCGCCCATAGCCACTGGGTGTCATCACGCCATACCAGACACTGATGACGTTCTGGCAGGTAAGGTATAAATCGCTGTAACGCGCTGGCATCCGGCGTAATCGCCGTAACCTGTACCTTCAACGTTTGGATAAGCGTCAGAAGCGCTGAAATCTCTTTGCTTTGCGCGGCAGTGACGTTAAACGCCGGGCTTAACGTGTCTTCGCTATAATCAAAATGCAGCGCATCCGGCGCCATATCCAGCTCACGCGCCATCGAACCGGATAACCATGCGGCTTGCTCCGGCTCGCGCAGCATCATTTCCGGAAGAGGGTACTTTTTTTGTAACGTCCTGTTGGCAGGAAAAGAGAGATGAATATGGTGTCGGCGAGGAAGCTCCCGGCTCCACGGCAGTAGCGCTGCGACAAGCTGTTCAGGCTCGCGAATGTGGCCATCGACGATAACCTGAGGCGTCAGCGGTATACGCCACCAGCGCTGGAGAAACCAACCGGATGCGTCGTGAACTACGGCGACAGCCAGCGCTTCATGTTGCTGAATATGCAGACCAATTTTCCAAATATTGAAAGCCATTGCTGATGATCTCCTTATCACCCGTTGCTTTAACGGGTATATCAATGCGTCTGGCTTGCCTTTATACTACCGCGCGTTTGTTTATAAACTGCCCAAATGCCACTAAATGGGAAATCTCCAGTGAAGTTCGTAAAGTATTTATTAATCCTTGCAGTATGTTGCATCCTGCTGGGAGCAGGCTCGATTTATGGCCTCTATCGCTATATTGAGCCGCAATTACCTGACGTCGCGACGCTCAAAGATGTGCGTTTACAGATCCCGATGCAGGTTTACAGCGCTGATGGCGAGCTGATCGCGCAATATGGCGAGAAACGTCGAATCCCGGTCACCCTGGATCAGATGCCGCCGGTAATGGTTAAAGCCTTTATCGCTACCGAAGACAGTCGCTTTTATGAACACCACGGGGTAGACCCGGTGGGGATCTTCCGTGCTGCCAGCGTCGCGCTGTTCTCCGGCCATGCATCGCAAGGGGCGAGCACCATTACCCAACAGTTGGCGAGAAACTTCTTTCTGAGCCCGGAACGTACGCTGATGCGTAAGATCAAAGAAGTGTTCCTGGCGATCCGCATTGAACAACTGCTGAGTAAAGATGAGATCCTCGAACTGTATCTGAACAAGATTTACCTGGGGTATCGCGCTTATGGCGTAGGTGCTGCCGCGCAGGTCTATTTCGGTAAGACGGTTGATCAGCTCAGCTTAAGTGAAATTGCGGTGATTGCCGGTCTGCCAAAAGCGCCGTCAACCTTCAACCCCCTCTATTCGATGGAAAGGGCAACCGCGCGACGTAACGTCGTACTGTCGCGTATGTTGAGCGAAAACTACATCACGCAGGCCCAATACGATCAGGCGCGCGGCGAAGCCATTGACGCCAACTACCACGCGCCGGAAATCGCCTTCTCCGCGCCGTATCTCTCTGAGATGGTGCGCCAGGAGATGTATAACCGTTATGGCGAGAAAGCCTATGAGGACGGGTATCGCATCACCACCACCATTACGCGCAAAGTACAGCAGGCTGCTCAGCAGGCAGTACGTAACAACGTGATGGATTACGACATGCGCCACGGTTACCGCGGCCCGTCGAACGTGCTGTGGAAAGTGGGCGAAAGCAGTTGGGACAGCAAGAAAATCACCGATACGCTGAAAGCGCTACCGACTTATGGTCCCCTGCTACCGGCGGTTGTTACCAGCGCCAATCCGCAGGAAGCCATTGCCGCGCTGGCGGATGGTACGTCAGTGTCATTACGGATGGATGGCATGCGCTGGGCGCGTCCTTACCGCTCGGATACCCAGCAAGGCCCGACGCCGCGCAAAGTGACTGATGTGGTGCAAACCGGGCAGCAAATCTGGGTACGCCAGGTTGGCAATGCCTGGTGGCTGGCGCAAGTACCGGACGTCAACTCCGCACTGGTCTCCATCAATCCGCAAAACGGCGCGGTGCTGGCGCTGGTCGGTGGTTTTGACTTCAACCAGAGCAAGTTTAACCGTGCAACCCAGGCGTTACGCCAGGTGGGTTCCAACATCAAACCATTCCTGTATACCGCCGCGATGGATAAAGGTCTGACGCTGGCGAGCATGCTCAACGACGTGCCGATCTCCCGTTGGGATGCCGGCGCGGGTTCCGACTGGCAGCCGAAGAACTCACCGCCGCAATACGCCGGTCCTATCCGCTTACGTCAGGGGCTGGGTCAGTCGAAAAACGTGGTGATGGTACGCGCCATGCGCGCGATGGGCGTGGATTACGCGGCAGAGTATCTGCAACGTTTCGGCTTCCCGGCACAGAACATTGTGCACACCGAGTCGCTGGCGCTGGGTTCTGCCTCATTCACGCCGTTGCAGGTGGCGCGCGGTTATGCAGTGATGTCTAACGGCGGCTTCCTGGTCGATCCGTATTTCATCAGTAAGATCGAAAGCGATATGGGCGGCGTTATCTTCGAGGCGAAGCCGAAAATTGCCTGTCCGGAATGCGATATTCCGGTGATTTATGGTGATACCCAGAAATCTAACGTGCTGGAGAACAGTAACGTCGAAGATGTCGCCGTCTCGCAGGAACAGCAGAATGCCGCCGTGCCTATGCCTCAGCTTGAGCAGGCAAACCAGGCGCTGGTCGCGCAAAGCGGCACGCAGGAGTACGCTCCACACGTGATCAACACGCCGCTGGCCTTCCTGATTAAAAGCGCCCTGAATACCAATATCTTTGGTGAGCCGGGCTGGATGGGAACCGGTTGGCGTGCAGGTCGCGATTTACAGCGCCATGATATCGGCGGGAAAACCGGGACCACCAACAGCTCTAAAGATGCATGGTTCTCTGGCTACGGGCCAGGCGTGGTGACGTCGGTATGGATCGGGTTTGATGACCATCGCCGCAACCTCGGGCACACGACGGCTTCTGGGGCGATCAAAGACCAGATCTCCGGCTACGAAGGCGGCGCAAAGAGCGCACAGCCTGCATGGGATGCCTATATGAAGTCCGTGCTGGAAGGCGTGCCTGAGCAGCCGCTGACGCCGCCGCCGGGTATCGTGACGGTCAATATCGATCGCAGCACCGGTCAACTGGCAAGCGGTGGCAACAGCCGCGCAGAATACTTCATTGAAGGCACTCAGCCGACGCAACAGGCGGTGCGTGAGGTGGGGACGACCATTATCGATAATGGTGAGACGCACGAACTGTTCTGATTCCTGACCGATCAAAAAAAGGCGCTTCGGCGCCTTTTTTATTATTCGTGAAGAGAAATTAAAGCCGCCCCTGTCCTTTCAGCCATTCACGCACGAGGAACAGCGCACTCACATTACGCGCTTCGTGAAAATCAGGATCTTCCAGCAGGTCCATCATATGCGCCAGCGGCCAGCGCACCTGTGGTAATGGTTCAGGCTCATCACCTTCCAGCGATTCAGGATATAAGTCCTCCGCCACCACGATGTTCATCTTGCTGGAGAAATAGGACGGCGCCATGCTGAGTTTCTTTAAAAACGTCAGATCTTTTGCGCCAAACCCCACCTCTTCTTTCAGCTCCCGATTCGCCGCTTCATACACGCTTTCGCCAGGATCGATTAACCCCTTGGAAAAACCCAGTTCGTAAGATTCGGTCCCGACCGCGTATTCGCGGATGAGGATCAGGTGGTCGTCCACAATCGGCACAATCATTACCGCTTCACGCGTGGACGGGCGCATACGTTCATAAACGCGGCGTACGCCATTGCTGAACTCAAGGTCCACGCTTTCGACTTTAAACAGCCGGGATTGGGCGACGGTTTCCACTTTCAAAATCGTGGGTTTCTGTAATGATTTGCTCATTGTGAGGATCTTTGCTGTGAAATCTGGGGTTATTGTGCGATATACCGCACGGTTTCGGCAATGTGAATTGCCGTTTATTTACATTTATGTAACGTACTAAAAGTTAATCCCTATTTCAAATTAAAAGTCAATAGGTTGAAATAACTCCAGGAATTTGCTGATATTCCATTTTTAGTGATTTTGCTATGATTCGCATTTACTGGGCTGTACTTAAAGATGCTCAAGTTCGACTCCACACTTGCCGATAGCCAACCACAGAATCACGAATATTGAACAGGGTGCGACTGATCACGCCTGACAGACTAAGTAAGATGGGGAAAGCATGAGCACCATTCTGATTTTTTTAGCTGCTTTGCTGGCCTGCTCATTGCTTGCAGGATGGCTACTCAGAACGAAATCCAGACGGAAAAATTTACCCTTGAGCAACGTCTTCTCAGACGCCTCGAAGCGTAAACTCACGCCTGAAGAGCGCAGTGCAGTCGAAAACTATCTCGAAAGCCTTAGTCAAATTCAGCAGGTACCTGGTCCAACGGGCGCCAGCTCCGCGCCGGTGTCATTAACGCTGAATGCCCAAAGTAATAGCGTCATCGTACTTACGCACGCGATTACACGTTACGGCATTACTACCGACGATCCTAACAAATGGCGTTACTATCTTGATTCCGTTGAGGTACATCTTCCCCCTTTCTGGGAACAATACATCAATGACGAAAACAGCGTTGAGCTAATCCACACCAATACGATACCGCTGGTTATCTCCCTGAACGGCCATACGCTGCAGGAATATATGCAGGAAGCGCGTGGCTATGCGTTACAGCACACCGCCTCTACCCAGGCGTCCATTCGCGGTGAAGAAAGCGAGCAGATTGAACTGCTGAATATTCGTCAGGAAACCCATGAAGAATATGCGCTTAGCCGCCCATCGGGATTGCGCGAGGCGTTACTGATTGCCGCATCGTTCCTGCTGTTCTTTTTCTGTTTGATAATCCCGGATACGTTTGTTCCGTGGACAGTTGGTGGCGCGGTGCTGCTACTGGCTGCGGGTCTGTGGGGGCTGTTTGCCCCACCGTCTAAAACCGCCCTGCGGGAAATTCATTGTCTGCGCGGTACGCCGCGTCGCTGGGGGCTGTTTGGCGAAAACGACCAGGAGCAAATTAATAATATCTCGCTAGGTATTATTGATCTGATTTATCCACCGCACTGGCAGCCTTACATCGCACAAGATCTTGGCCAGCAAACGGATATTGATATTTATCTCGATCGCCACGTTGTACGCCAGGGGCGTTTTTTATCGCTTCATGACGAAGTCAAAAACTTCCCGTTACAGCACTGGCTGCGCAACGCCGTCATCGCGGGCGGCTCGTTGCTGGTGCTGCTGATGCTGCTGTTTTGGATCCCGCTGGATATGCCGATAAAGCTTACGCTTTCCTGGATGAAGGGCGCACAAACTATCGAAGCCACCAGCGTTAAACAGCTTGAAAACGCGGGCGTTCGCGTGGGTGACACGCTGCATCTGAGCGGTACGGGTATGTGTAACATTCATACCCAGGGGAGCTGGAATGCGCAGCCTTCCGCGCCGTTTATGCCTTTCGATTGCACGCAAATTATCTGGAATGACGCGCGCGCATTACCGCTGCCTGAGTCCGATCTGGTGAATAAAGCCACCGCGCTCACGCAGGCGGTAAACCGCCAACTGCACCCCAAAGCGGATGATGACTCTCGCGTCAGCGCATCGTTACGCTCGGCAATTCAAAAGTCCGGAATGGTGTTACTGGACGATTTTGGCGAGATTGTCCTGAAAACGGCCGATCTGTGCGCGGCCAAAGATGAATGTGTACGTTTAAAAAATGCACTGGTTAACCTTGGTAACAGTAAAGACTGGACGGCGCTGGTGAAACGGGCGAATGCAGGCAAACTGGATGGCGTGAACGTGCTGCTGCGTCCGGTAAGCGCGGAGTCGTTGGATAATCTGGTGAATACCTCTACGGCGCCGTTTATTTCACGCGAGACTGCGCGAGCGGCCCAGACGCTGAATAGCCCAGCCCCTGGCGGTTTCCTGATTATCAGCGACGAAGGCAGCGATCTGGTCGATCAGCCGTGGCCGACAACCTCGCTATATGACTATCCCCCACAGGAACAGTGGAACGCCTTCCAGCGTCTGGCGCAGATGCTGATGCAGACGCCGTTTCGCGCGGAGGGGATCGTCACCAATATCTCGACCGACGCCAATGGCACCCAGCACATTGGCCTGCACCGTATCCCGGATCGTTCAGGATTATGGCGCTACCTTGGCACGACGCTGCTGATGTTCTCCATGCTCGGATGCGCTGTCTACAACAGTATACAGGCTTTCAGACGCTACCAGCGTCACCGCTCCCGCATCACGGAAATTCAGAGCTACTACGAAAGTTGCCTGAATCCAACGCTGATTGACAACCCGGAAAGCCTGATTCGATAACACGCTCGCGCGACAGGATATGCTACCCTGTCGCGCATCATGTTTTCTTCTGGGGAGTTTCCATGCAGATCAATATTGCCTGGCAGGATGTCGATACCGTGTTGTTAGATATGGACGGCACGCTGCTCGACCTGGCATTCGATAACTATTTCTGGCAAAAACTGGTGCCGGAAACCTATGGCGCGAAGCAGGGTATCTCTCCCCAGGAAGCCCAGGACTATATTCGTCAGCAGTATCATGCCGTGCAGCATACGCTAAACTGGTACTGCCTGGATTACTGGAGCGAATGCCTGGATCTTGATATTTGCGCCATGACAACGGAACAGGGACCGCGCGCCGTTTTGCGTGAAGATACTGTACCGTTTCTTGATGCCTTAAAAGCCAGCGGCAAGCGCCGTATTTTGCTCACCAACGCGCATCCCCATAACCTGGCGGTGAAGCTGGAGCATACCGGTCTGGCCTCACACCTTGATTTATTACTTTCCACCCACACATTTGGTTATCCCAAAGAGGATCAGCGGTTATGGCACGCTGTGGCTGAAGAAACGGGAATGAGTGCAGAGAAGACGCTGTTTATTGATGACAGCGAACCCATTCTCGACGCCGCTGCTCTGTACGGTATTCGTTACTGCCTCGGCGTGACCAATCCCGACTCAGGCATCGCGGAAAAACAGTACGCACGCCATCCGTCACTGAATGACTACCGCCGACTGATCCCCTCACTGATGTGAAGGAGACGCCATGAAAGAAAAGCCCTCTGCTGAAGTCAGGCTGGATAAATGGCTGTGGGCTGCACGCTTTTACAAAACGCGTGCGCTAGCCCGCGAAATGGTTGAAGGCGGTAAGGTGCATTACAACGGCCAGCGCAGCAAACCGAGCAAGATTGTCGAGCTGAACGCCACCCTCACCCTGCGCCAGGGAAATGACGAGCGAACGGTCATTATCAAGGCTATTACCGAGCAGCGTCGCCCGGCCACGGAAGCCGTTACGCTGTATGAAGAAACCGCGGAAAGCGTAGAAAAACGCGAAAAAGTGGCGCTGGCGCGTAAACTTAACGCGTTAACCATGCCGCACCCGGACAGGCGACCGGACAAGAAAGAGCGCCGCGACCTGTTACGATTTAAACATGGCGACAGCGAGTGACTGTCACCTGCAAGAGAGATGATTATGCCGCAACATGACCAATTACATCGTTATCTGTTTGAAAACTTTGCCGTGCGCGGCGAGCTGGTGACCGTTTCGGAAACCCTGCAACAGATCCTCGAAAATCATACTTACCCGCAGCCGGTCAAGAACGTGCTGGCTGAACTGCTGGTCGCCACCAGCCTGCTCACCGCCACGCTGAAGTTTGCCGGTGATATCACCGTACAGCTGCAGGGCGATGGTCCGCTGAGCCTGGCCGTCATTAACGGCAACAACAATCAGCAGATGCGCGGCGTGGCCCGTATGCAGGGCGATATCCCTGAAGGCGCTGATCTTAAAACGCTGGTAGGCAACGGCTACCTGGTGATCACCATTACCCCAGAAGAAGGCGAGCGCTATCAGGGCGTGGTTGGTCTGGAAGGCGACACGCTGGCCGCCTGTCTGGAAGATTACTTCATGCGTTCTGAACAACTGCCGACACGTCTGTTTATCCGTACTGGCGACGTCGATGGCAAACCCGCTGCTGGCGGGATGCTTCTGCAGGTAATGCCGGCGCAAAACGCGCAGGCAGATGATTTCGATCACCTGGCAGCCCTGACCGAAACCATCAAAACTGAAGAGCTGTTAACGCTCCCGGCCAACGACGTGCTGTGGCGCTTGTACCACGAAGAAGAGGTTACTCTCTACGATCCGCAGGACGTTGAGTTCAAATGCACCTGTTCACGCGAACGCTGCGCTGGCGCACTGAAAACGCTGCCGGACGAAGAAGTGGACAGCATTCTGGCGGAAGAAGGCGAGATCGATATGCACTGCGATTACTGCGGGAGCCACTATCTGTTTAACGCCATGGACATTGCTGAGATCCGCAGCAACGCTTCCCCGGCGGACCCGCAGGTACATTAATCACCACTGCCTATCCGGCCCACAATCGTCGACCGGATAGGCGTTCGCACCGCCATCCATCAAAACGCTATCTGCAACACGCTCACTCGTTGTAATAATTCATCGGCAATCGGGTGCCATCAATGGTGATATCACGCCAAACTCTGGGGGCTGAATTCAGTTGATGATTCGCCACCGCCTGCAGCAGTTTATCCTTATTGAATTCTGCAGGTAGCTGACCTGATGCGATGAGTTCCCATTTATCCTCTTTCCTGGCAAAGACCAGACTCTCACCATCGCCAAAAGCATACAGCACCTGCTCAGGCTTACCATCCGCATTGAGGTCCTGATCGACCAGGACGCAAGCATCCTGCTCAACGCAGGATGTAATGCGGTAGCTCTGCCCTTTGACAAACGCCCAGAAGGTCTCATCGGGTTGCCTGCTACCCGGAGCGATCATCACTTTCGGCGCTAGTTGAGTGGCTGTCAGGTTCTGAATGGGATCGCGACGTCCTTGCAGCAGAGAATTTAAGTCGCGCCGGCGCTTAGTGTCTTGGTTAAACGCCGCATCTTTTTGTAATGCCTCCAACGCCGCACGTCCCGGTTTTCCGCTATTACTCAACATATACAGGCTGACCTGATCCGGCTTAATTTTCCCGCTGTGATACCGCCCCATATGGCTGTTGACGCTGATGCGCCAGGCATCAATAACCGGCGACGACAGCAAAATCAACAGCCCTAACGCCAGCAACGACACGCAAAGAATCACCTTCCCCTGAAGCTCAAGCGAATTGCGCCCACGGCTTAAAATACTCGCCAGATAGCCAAACGACCAGAGCAGCAGCACGCAGACCACCAGCACGCCATATAAACGCTCGGGCGTCCAACCGTACTGTTGAATTCGCACCCACAGTGACCAACCGGCAATCAGCATATAGATGGGCGCGACAACCAGGGCGCATTTGATCAGGTAGCGTAACGCGGCTGGATAGGGAAGCGCCTCTTTCTGCGGCTCGCGAACGATAGCCATCAACAACAGCAGGAGCAGCGCCAGCGCTGACATCAACCCGGCCGCAGACACCCGCTGCGAGATAGCCTCCAGGCCGGTGAAGGGCAAGGTCAGCACAAACATCAGCGCCAGCAGCGCGACCAGGGGTAACAGACCGGTGGCGATCAACGTCAGTAACTTTTGGACCGCTGCAACCAGACGCGACTGCGTGCGGGTCAGTACCACCGCCAGTGCGGTAACCAGGCCAAAGGCCACGTAGCCAAACCAGTCGGTATCAAAGAAAAGCGTGTCGAAGAAGGTAATACCAACGAGCTTAAACATATCGCTCCATAGCAGGAGCACCATCCAGAACAGACCGTTGGCGACAAAGACAATCAGTAACGTCAGCGCATTAAGCCACAAACTCGTATAAAACTGCGCATAGCGGGCCTGCTGGCGGGATGCGTGGAGCGAGTACTGAATCCATGGCAATGCCAGCATCGCCATCAGCAGTAAGCGCCAGCCGTACAACATAAAAATATCATTTTGCCGCCACTTATCGCTGCCCTCGACTTGCCACTTTAGCCAGACGCTCATCGCCAGCACGACAACAAAGATCAGCGCCATCCAGTACCACAGCGCACGTTGTTTGAAAGAGACAACGGTGAGTAAAAGCGCCGAGGAGAGAGCAATTGTCGCGGGCATGCCATAGAACAGCCAGCCGTCATTATGCGGCACCAGATATGTCATCAGCAGGTAGCACAATATCCCCTGTAACAGGCCGATAGATATCATGCCCCAGCGAGTAGTACGTGAAAGTTCAACACTATCCATGTCGTCACCCAGAATGAAGAGAAAAGGTAATTATCGCATCAACTTCACAATTTTGAGCATTGATAGGCCGATCCCGGACCACTGCGACGGGAAGTGAATCGATATTGTTTATGTATGAGTTACGTTATTTTCTTACGTGAATGCGATTACACTCACAAGTTTCCCGCCAAAAACACTCTCTATTAACGTTTTAAGAACATTTTCCACAACAAAAAAGGGTTTCCTGCCATAATATCCGCCTCTTTGTGACAGGAGTCGCAGCGCATTCGGTTATCCGTGATTTTCCCGGATGCGTAAATCTATGAGCCTTGTCGCGGTTAGCAATCCCTAAAAAACCTTACTATTCCAGGTAATACATATTGGCTAAGGAGCAGTGAAATGCGTGTGAACAACAGTTTAACCCCGCAAGATCTCAAGGCTTATGGTATCAATGACGTTCAGGATATCGTTTACAATCCAGACTACGACACGCTTTTCCAGGAGGAACTTGATCCAAACCTGGAAGGTTATGAGCGTGGCGTGTTAACAAACCTGGGCGCCGTTGCCGTTGATACCGGTATCTTTACCGGACGTTCGCCAAAGGATAAGTATATTGTCCGTGACGACACCACGCGCGACACGCTCTGGTGGTCCGACAAAGGTAAAGGTAAGAACGACAACAAACCGCTCTCCCCGGAAACCTGGCAGCATCTGAAAGGATTAGTCACCCAGCAGCTTTCCGGCAAGCGTCTGTTTATCATTGATGCATTCTGCGGCGCTAACGCCGATACCCGCCTTTCCGTACGCTTCATTACCGAAGTAGCCTGGCAGGCGCATTTTGTTAAAAACATGTTCATCCGCCCAAGCGACGAAGAGCTGGTTGATTTCAAACCTGATTTCATCGTGATGAATGGCGCTAAATGCACTAACCCGCAATGGAAAGAGCAGGGTCTGAACTCCGAAAACTTCGTGGCTTTCAACCTGACTGAGCGTATCCAGTTGATTGGTGGCACCTGGTACGGCGGCGAAATGAAGAAAGGTATGTTCTCCGTAATGAACTACCTGCTGCCGCTGAAAGGCATTGCCTCCATGCACTGCTCGGCAAACGTCGGGGAAAAAGGTGATGTGGCAGTCTTCTTTGGCCTGTCCGGCACAGGAAAAACAACGCTGTCCACCGATCCGAAACGCCGCCTGATTGGCGATGACGAACACGGCTGGGATGACGACGGCGTGTTTAACTTTGAAGGCGGTTGCTACGCGAAGACCATCAAACTGTCTAAAGATGCCGAGCCGGAAATCTACAACGCAATCCGTCGTGACGCGCTGCTGGAAAACGTCACCGTGCGCGCAGATGGTTCCATCGACTTCGACGACGGTTCCAAAACCGAAAACACCCGCGTGTCCTACCCGATTTATCACATCGATAACATCGTTAAGCCGGTGTCAAAAGCGGGTCACGCCACCAAAGTGATCTTCCTGACCGCCGACGCGTTTGGCGTGCTGCCGCCGGTCTCTCGTCTGACGGCAGACCAAACCCAGTACCACTTCCTGTCTGGCTTCACCGCCAAACTGGCCGGTACCGAACGTGGCGTCACCGAACCAACCCCAACCTTCTCAGCCTGCTTTGGCGCAGCATTCCTGTCACTGCACCCAACGCAGTACGCAGAAGTACTGGTGAAACGTATGCAGGCGGCAGGTGCGCAGGCATATCTGGTTAACACCGGCTGGAACGGTACCGGCAAGCGTATCTCTATCAAAGATACTCGCGCGATTATCGACGCTATCCTGAACGGTTCGCTGGATGACGCAGAAACGTTCCGTCTGCCGATGTTTGACCTGGCTATCCCAACCGAGCTGCCTGGCGTAGATACTCGCATTCTCGATCCGCGTAATACCTATGCTTCTCCGGAGCAGTGGCAGGAAAAAGCCAACGCACTGGCGAAACTGTTTATCGAGAACTTCGAGAAATACACCGATACCCCTGCGGGTGAAGCGCTGGTTAGCGCCGGACCGAAGCTGTAACGAAGAGTGCCGGATGGCGGTTTCGCCTTATCCGGCCTACAGCAACAAAAAGGGAGGCATTTCGCCTCCCTTTCTTATGCGTCTTTCGTGATGCCCTGCGCGCGAGTGAAGGGAACCGGAAGCCAGGCGCGGATCGACAACCCTCCTCGTTCACTGGTGCCAATTTCCAGCATACCGTTATGGTTATCGATAATACGCTGCACAATCGCCAGACCCAGGCCCGTGCCGCTGGTACTACGCGCGCTGTCGCCGCGGACAAACGGCTGGAACAGGTGTTTACGCTGCTCCGGCTTGATGCCCGGACCATCATCTTCTACCTGGAACCAGGCGCGATGCGTCTCCGTACCGCTGCTGACCTTAATCCAGCCGTTGCCGTAACGGGCGGCGTTAACCACCATATTGGCAACCGCACGCTTGATCGACAGCGGGTGCATTTTCACCTGAATGCTACCCGGCAGCAGCGCAGTTTCGATTTCACGTTCATAGCCGCTTTCCGCTGCGACCACTTCGCCTAACACCGAGTTCAGATCCGCCATCTCCATCGGCATCTCCTGACCGGTACGCAGATAATCGATGAACTGCTCGATAATGGCATTACACTCTTCGATGTCCTTATTGATGGATTCCGCGAGATAACCATCCTCTTCGCCCATCATTTCGGTCGCCAGACGAATACGCGTCAGCGGAGTACGTAAATCGTGGCTCACGCCCGCCATTAACAGCGTACGGTCATCGGCCAGCTGCTTCACCCCCGCGGCCATATGGTTAAAGGCACGGGTAACAGAGCGCACCTCTGAAGCGCCATACTCACGCAACGGCGGCGGAATGATACCTTTCCCCACCTGCAGCGCTGCATGTTCAAGATCCACCAGCGGTCGGTTCTGGATACGGATAAACAGCCACGCGCCACCGATAGCCAACAGCATAATCGCCAGCGTGTAGCGGAACAGCGGTGAGAAATCGCCCTGATGGATCTCCGTCAGCGGCACGCGTACCCAGATATTGGGCGACAGCCAGGTTTTCAGCCATACGACCGGCGAGCTTTTGTTCACCTCAACGCGGACTTCCGTCGGACCGCCCAGCTGCTGCGCCATCTGATGGCTTAAGAATTCATAGTGTTGCGCCCAACGCAGTCCAGCTTCTTCAGCGGCCTCGTTGGAATAGAGGGAAATACCCAGCTCACGATAAATTTCCCGGCGGAATGCGGGCGGCACCACCAGTTGCGTACCGTCCTCCAGCTGCAGTTTATCGGTCATCAGCATACGAACTTCGTAGGCCAGGACCTTATTAAACTGCTGGAGGCTCGGCAGTATCGCGAAGTTCAGCACTACCAGGTAAGTCGTCACCAGGCTGGCAAACAGCAAGGTGACGATGAGCAATAACGTGCGGGCAAACGAACTTCGTGGCGAGAAGCGCATTCGCCTCATGCTTTAGAACCGTCCGGAACAAAGACGTAGCCGAGACCCCACACGGTCTGAATGTAGCGCGGATGCGCCGGGTCCTCTTCCACCATACGACGCAGGCGAGAAATCTGGACATCGATAGAACGCTCCATCGCCGAATATTCACGACCACGGGCCAGGTTCATCAGCTTGTCGCGGGACAGCGGCTCGCGCGGGTGGCTTACCAGCGCTTTCAGTACTGCAAATTCCCCGCTGGTGAGCGGCATTGGCTCATCTTCACGGAACATTTCACGCGTACCGAGGTTCAGTTTAAACTTACCAAAAGCAATGACCGCTTCTTCCTGAGAAGGCGCGCCCGGCAGTTCGTTCGCCTGACGACGCAGTACAGCGCGAATACGCGCCAGCAGTTCTCGCGGGTTAAACGGTTTCGGAATGTAATCGTCAGCGCCGATTTCCAGCCCAACGATACGATCGACTTCTTCACCCTTCGCCGTGACCATAATGATCGGCATCGGGTTGCTTTGACTGCGCAGGCGACGGCAAATAGACAGGCCATCTTCTCCCGGCAGCATTAAATCCAGCACCATCAGGTGAAAGGACTCACGGGTCAGCAGACGATCCATCTGCTCAGCGTTAGCGACGCTTCGAACCTGGAAGCCCTGCTCGGTCAGATAACGCTCCAGAAGCGCACGCAAGCGCATGTCGTCATCGACCACCAGAATCTTATAGTTCTCTTGCATTGTTATTACTCCCAAAGGTTCGCAACAATTAAGTGTATATTCTTAAGAAAGCTAACGTGAGTCACCAGCGAATTCTGGTATGAATTCCAGGCTAAATTGTTACAAAGCATATTAAACAGCAGCTTAAGTATACAATGTTTCTCGCAATACATTATTTATTCTGTTGATATGCTCGCGTAATACTAATTGTGCGCATCATCACAGAGTCGAAGGTAAAACAATAAGATGAAAACGCCCCTGATAACCCGCGAAGGGTATGAAAAACTCAAACAAGAGCTGAATTACCTCTGGCGTGAAGAGCGCCCGGAAGTCACCAAAAAGGTTACCTGGGCCGCAAGTCTGGGTGACCGCAGCGAAAATGCCGACTACCAGTATAATAAAAAGCGTCTGCGTGAGATCGACCGCCGTGTCCGTTATTTGACCAAGTGTATGGAGAATTTGAAAATCGTCGATTACTCCCCGCAGCAAGAGGGCAAAGTCTTCTTTGGCGCGTGGGTCGAGATTGAAAATGACGATGGCGACATCCGTAAATTCCGTATTGTCGGCTACGATGAGATCTTCGGTCGTAAAGATTACATTTCTATCGACTCACCGATGGCGCGGGCGCTGCTGAAAAAAGAGGTCGGCGATCTCGCGATAGTCAACACCCCTGGTGGTGAAGCCAGCTGGTACGTGAACGAAATTGAATACGTTAAGTGAGACCGGAACAATCCGAAGCCCCGGTAGATGACTGGCATTTTTGCCAGTCAATCCGTATAACTATCCCCTGATTTTTTATCCTATAGACGAAGCTATCCATGATGAATGATTCTTTCTGCCGCATTATCGCAGGTGAAATTCAGGCTCGTGCTGAACAGGTAGAAGCTGCCGTTCGCCTGCTTGACGAAGGGAACACCGTGCCGTTTATCGCACGTTATCGTAAGGAAATCACCGGCGGTCTGGACGATACGCAACTGCGTAATCTGGAGACCCGTCTGGGATATCTGCGTGAACTGGAAGACCGCCGTCAGGCAATCCTGAAATCTATCGGCGAGCAAGGCAAACTGACCGACGATTTGGCGAACGCGATCAACGGCACGTTAAGTAAGACCGAACTCGAAGATCTCTATCTGCCGTACAAACCTAAGCGCCGCACCCGTGGGCAGATAGCCATTGAGGCCGGACTGGAGCCGCTGGCAGATCTGCTGTGGAACGAACCGTCCCATGACCCGGAAACCGAAGCTGCAAAATATCTCAACGCCGAAAACGGCGTGGCCGATACCAAAGCCGCCCTCGATGGCGCACGCTACATTCTGATGGAGCGCTTCGCCGAAGACGCTGCGCTGCTGGCAAAAGTGCGTGATTATTTGTGGAAAAACGCCCATCTGGTTGCCGCCGTGGTTAGTGGCAAAGAAGAGGAAGGCGCTAAGTTCCGCGATTACTTCGATCACCACGAACCTATTTCTACCGTTCCATCCCACCGTGCGCTGGCCATGTTCCGTGGTCGTAACGAAGGCGTGTTGCAGCTTTCACTAAATGCCGATCCGCAATTCGATGAGCCGCCAAAAGAGAGCCACGGCGAGCAGATTATCCAGGATCACCTGGGACTGCGCCTGAACAACGCCCCCGCTGACAGCTGGCGTAAAGGCGTTGTTAGCTGGACGTGGCGCATCAAAGTGCTGATGCACCTTGAAACTGAGCTGATGGGTACCGTACGTGAACGTGCGGAAGATGAAGCGATCAACGTCTTTGCCCGTAACCTGCATGACCTGCTGATGGCCGCCCCGGCCGGGCTGCGAGCCACAATGGGTCTCGATCCGGGTCTGCGTACCGGCGTAAAAGTGGCGGTGGTTGACGGTACCGGCAAGCTGGTCGCGACCGACACTATTTATCCGCATACCGGCCAGGCAGCCAAAGCCGCCGTTGCCGTGGCGGCGTTGTGTGAAAAATACAACGTTGAGCTGGTCGCGATTGGTAACGGCACGGCGTCGCGAGAAACCGAGCGTTTCTTCCTCGACGTACAGAAACAGTTCCCGAAAGTGACCGCGCAGAAGGTGATCGTCAGCGAAGCCGGGGCATCGGTTTACTCTGCTTCCGAGCTGGCGGCGCTGGAGTTCCCGGATCTCGACGTTTCACTGCGTGGCGCGGTGTCTATCGCCCGTCGTTTGCAGGATCCGCTGGCGGAGCTGGTGAAAATCGATCCGAAATCTATCGGCGTGGGCCAGTATCAGCACGATGTTAGCCAGACGCAACTGGCGCGCAAGCTGGATGCGGTGGTGGAAGACTGCGTGAACGCCGTCGGCGTCGATCTGAATACCGCTTCCGTGCCGCTGCTGACCCGCGTTGCTGGCCTGACGCGCATGATGGCGCAAAACATCGTCGCCTGGCGCGATGAGAACGGTCAGTTTCAGAACCGTCAGCAACTGCTAAAAGTTAGCCGCCTGGGGCCAAAAGCCTTTGAACAATGCGCGGGCTTCCTGCGTATCAACCATGGCGATAACCCACTGGATGCTTCTACCGTTCACCCGGAAGCTTATCCGATTGTGGAACGCATTCTGGCCGCAACCGAACAATCGCTGCGTGACCTGATGGGCAACAGCAACGAACTGCGCAATCTGAAAGCAGCCGATTTTACCGACGAACGCTTCGGGGTGCCGACCGTCACCGACATCATCAAAGAGCTGGAAAAACCGGGCCGCGACCCGCGTCCTGAATTTAAAACCGCGCAGTTTGCTGATGGCGTAGAAACCATGAACGATCTGCTGCCGGGAATGATTCTGGAAGGGGCAGTCACTAACGTCACGAACTTCGGCGCGTTTGTTGATATTGGCGTTCATCAGGATGGTCTGGTGCATATCTCTTCATTGTCGAATAAGTTCGTCGAAGATCCACACACCGTGGTGAAAGCGGGCGACATTGTGAAAGTGAAAGTGCTGGAAGTTGACCTGCAACGTAAGCGTATCGCACTGACCATGCGTCTGGACGAGCAGCCGGGTGAAACCAATGCGCGTCGCGGCGGCGGGAATAACGATCGTACTCAAAGCAATCGCCCGGCGCCAAAAGCCGCGAAACCTCGTGGTCGTGACGCACAGCCTGCGGGTAACAGCGCCATGATGGATGCGCTGGCGGCGGCAATGGGTAAAAAACGCTAGTGTAACTTTTGTGCCGGATGGGGGGGTAACCTCCTTATCCGGCTAACTTGTCGCAATTAATTTGTAAGCCGGATAACACGCGTGAGCGTCGCCATCCGGCATATTTAGTCTCTTTCCCGCTTTCTACCGCCATATATTTATCACTTCATTAACAGATGAAACCTTAATTAAACATTAAGATCCTCACTAATTATTTCCGCGAATCATTCGTTCCCAACCAGAATAAATATTGAGGAATATCAAAATTGGCGCAAATTATTATCCAATTGTACATTCCGTCACATTTATTCTATTGATGATAGAAACCATTCTCATTATCATTGATCTGTTGATTATTTACTCTTTCCTTACGTTGGCTAATCATCTGGCCTCATGCCGCCTTGCCGCCCCATGAGGTAATCATCCAGTTAGCGAGATATAAGTAGGTCCCTATGCAATTCACTCCTGACAGTGCGTGGAAAATTACCGGTTTTGCCCGTGAAATCAGCCCGGCTTATCGTCAGAAACTGTTGTCACTTGGCATGCTACCCGGCTCCTCTTTCAACGTGGTACGCGTCGCCCCACTCGGCGATCCTATCCATATCGAAACGCGTCGCGTAAGTCTGGTATTGCGTAAGAAAGATCTGGCGTTATTAGAAGTGGAAGCGGTTTCCTGTTAATACAGTGAGTCTATAAAAATGAAAAAACTAACCATTGGTTTAATTGGCAATCCTAATTCCGGCAAGACTACTTTATTCAACCAGCTTACCGGCGCACGCCAGCGTGTAGGCAACTGGGCTGGCGTTACCGTTGAGCGTAAAGAAGGTCATTTCGCAACGACGGACCACCAGGTCACGCTGGTTGATTTACCCGGCACCTATTCTCTGACGACAATCTCATCTCAGACCTCTCTCGATGAGCAGATCGCCTGTCACTATATTTTAAGCGGCGACGCGGATCTCTTGATCAACGTGGTCGATGCTTCAAACCTTGAACGCAACCTCTACCTGACGTTGCAACTGCTTGAGCTGGGCATCCCCTGCATCGTCGCGTTGAATATGCTGGATATTGCCGAGAAGCAGCAAATCCGTATTGATATCGATGCCCTCTCCGCTCGCCTTGGCTGCCCGGTGGTTCCGCTGGTATCCACCCGCGCCCGCGGCATTGAAGCGCTGAAACTGGCGATCGATCGCTACAAAGAAAACGACACCGTCGAGCTGGTTCATTATGCCCAACCGCTGCTGCAGGAAGCGGATTCCCTCGCCGATGCGATGGCCAAAGATATGCCGTTAAAACAGCGCCGCTGGCTGGGCCTGCAGATGCTGGAAGGCGATATCTACAGCCGGGCCTACGCGGGGGATGCCGCGCAAAACCTTGATGCCGCCATTGCACGTCTGAGCGAGACAATGGACGATCCGGCACTGCATATCGCCGATGCGCGCTATCAGTGCATTGCCGCTATCTGCGATACCGTCAGCAACACCCTGACGGCAGAGCCGAGCCGCTTCACCACCGCAGTAGATAAAATCGTCCTCAACCGCTTCCTCGGGCTGCCGATTTTCCTGTTCGTGATGTACCTGATGTTCCTGCTCGCCATCAACATTGGCGGCGCGCTGCAACCGTTGTTTGACGTCGGCTCCGTAGCGCTCTTTATCCATGGTATTCAGTGGATTGGCTACACGCTGCACTTCCCGGACTGGCTCACTATCTTTTTGGCGCAAGGTCTTGGCGGCGGGATTAACACCGTGCTGCCACTGGTACCGCAAATCGGCATGATGTACCTGTTCCTCTCCTTCCTTGAAGACTCCGGTTACATGGCGCGCGCCGCGTTTGTAATGGACCGTCTGATGCAGGCGCTGGGGCTGCCGGGCAAATCGTTTGTCCCGCTGATCGTCGGCTTTGGCTGTAACGTACCGTCAGTGATGGGCGCACGTACGCTGGACGCCCCGCGTGAACGTCTGATGACCATCATGATGGCGCCGTTTATGTCCTGTGGCGCTCGCCTGGCGATTTTCGCCGTCTTTGCCGCAGCGTTCTTTGGTCAGAACGGTGCGCTGGCGGTCTTCTCACTGTACGTACTGGGTATCGTTATGGCGGTATTGACCGGTCTGATGCTCAAACACACCATCATGCGTGGCGAAGCAACGCCGTTCGTGATGGAGCTACCGGTGTACCACGTGCCGCACATTAAGAGTCTGATTATTCAGACCTGGCAACGCCTGAAAGGCTTCGTTCTGCGTGCGGGTAAAGTCATCATCATCGTCAGCATTTTCCTCAGCGCGTTTAACAGTTTCTCGCTGAGCGGAAAAATCGTCGACAACATCAACGACTCTGCTCTGGCTTCCGTCAGCCGCGTAATCACGCCGGTCTTCAAGCCGATTGGCGTTCACGAAGATAACTGGCAGGCAACCGTAGGTCTGTTCACCGGCGCGATGGCGAAAGAAGTGGTTGTCGGTACGCTGAACACGCTCTATACCGCAGAAAACATTCAGGAAGAAGAGTTCAACCCGGCAGATTTCCACCTCGGTGACGAGCTGCTCGGCGCGGTAGATGAGACCTGGCAAAGCCTGAAAGACACCTTCAGCCTGAGCGTACTGGCTAACCCTATTGAAGCCAGCAAGGGCGACGGTGAAATGGCTACGGGTGCAATGGGCGTGATGGGCGAAAAATTTGGCAGCGCTGCCGCCGCTTACAGCTACCTGATTTTCGTGCTGCTGTATGTGCCGTGTATTTCGGTAATGGGCGCTATTGCACGTGAATCCAGCCGTGGCTGGATGAGCTTCTCGATTCTGTGGGGCCTGAACATCGCCTACTCTCTGTCGACGCTGTTTTATCAGGCGGTCAGCTACCAAGAGCACCCGACCTACAGCCTGGTGTGCATTTTAGCTGTCATCCTGTTTAACATTGTGTTGCTGGGCCTGCTGCGTCGAGCTCGCAGTCGCGTGGATCTCGCACTGCTGGCGACCAACAGGACGGCAAGCTCCTGCTGTTCCAGCACCACTGGCGACTGCCACTAGGTTATCGACAATGGCATCGCTTATTCAGGTTCGTGATTTATTGGCTTTGCGGGGACGCATGGAGGCAACTCAAATTAGCCACACGCTGCACACCCCGCAGCCCATGATTGACGCCATGCTGAATCAGTTAGAAAAGATGGGCAAAGCGGTGCGGATTCAGGAAGATGCCGACGGGTGTCTTTCCGGAAGCTGCAAGAGTTGCCCGGAAGGTAAAGCCTGCCTGCGCGAGTGGTGGGCTTTGCGCTAGTTCGATGCCGGATGGCGCTACGCTTCCGGTCTAAAAATGACTGCAGACGTCCTGGCCGGATAAAGCGTTTATGCTGATATCCGGCTTTTTGCGTAATGGATTCCACAAAGATGTCTTTGTTTCAGCAAAGCAGATCTATCCTCCAGCCTGTCGCGCATCGTTATCAACTCGTGAATGATTACTGGCGACCAGGGAAGTAGAGTCTCGTCATCTTGTTTCTCAGGTGACGGATCGCCATGAATACTGACACGACTGCTACGCCGCATGACGCGATTTTTAAAACGTTCTTAAACCACCCTGCTACCGCACGCGACTTTCTTCGGCTCCATCTTCCAGCCTCTTTGCAAAAACTGTGCGATCTGAACACGCTACAACTGGAATCGGGCAGCTTTATTGAGGACGATTTGCGCGCGTACTATTCCGATGTGCTGTGGTCATTAAAAACCCGCGAAGGCGATGGCTATATTTACACCATCATTGAGCATCAGAGTACCGCCGATGCCCATATGGCATTTCGGCTGATGCGTTATGCCATTGCGGTTATGCATCGCCATTTGGCTGCAGGTCACAAGAAACTCCCGCTGGTGATACCCATGCTTTTTTATCATGGCGCGGCAAGCCCATACCCCTACTCACTCTGCTGGCTGGACGAATTTGACGACCCAAAGGCCGCCAGACAACTTTATACCTCAGCGTTTCCACTGATCGATATCACCGTGGTTCCCGATGACGAGATCATGCAGCATCGCCGGATGGCGCTGTTGGAACTCATCCAAAAACATATTCGTAAACGCGATTTGATGGGGCTGGTAGAAAAACTGGCCATCCTGATTATTAAAGGACACGCTAATGACAGCCAGTTGAAAGCCTTGTTTAATTATCTAATGCAGGTCGGGGACACCGCACATTTTACCGAGTTTCTTCATGAGGTCGCCGAACGTTTACCCCAACATAAGGAAAAGTTGATGACTATCGCCGAAAGATTACGACAAGAAGGGCATCTTAATGGTCTTCAGGAAGGTCATATGAAAGGGTTACAAGAGGGGTTACAAACGGGCTTGCAACAAGGTAAACGAGAGGAAGCTTTACGTATTGCATCAACCCTGCAGGCTGATGGTATCGATCCGCTGACCATCTTCAGAATTACCGGCCTGACCGCTGAGGATCTGGCTACGCGCAGCCATTAATCTCAAGCCCGGTAAGCGCGGCTCTACCGGGCAACACAACAGATTTATAGGCGTTTTTTTAACGCCACCAGCGCTGCGCAGAACTCTGCAGGATGCGAGATAAACGGTGCATGCGCCGCTTTAGCAAATATCAACGACTCGCTATGCGGCCACAGGGCATCGAGCATTGGGACCACTTTGCGCGGAACCAGTCCATCGAGATAGCCGTACAACCGCAGAAAAGGCATGTCCACAGCGCACAGAGGCTCACGCAGATCGACCGTTTTCAGAATCTCCAGTCCGCCATTGAGCACCTCGACCTTCGGCATGGGTAACGCCAGCACTGTTTTCTTCAGTGCTCGCGCATCCTGACGCGCGGTGTCCGTGCCCATCGTCTGCAACGCCAGAAAACGTTCCACCGTACGCTGGAAATCTTCGCTCAACTGCTGCTGGAAACCTGCCAGCACTTCTGGCTTGATACCCGGCCACTCGTCGCGCGCGCTAAAGCAAGGGGAAGACGCCACGGTCACCAGCGCCTGAACACGTTCAGGATGGGTTAACGCCACCTGGCTTGCGACCAACCCGCCCAGACTCCAGCCGAGCCAGATGGCTTTCTCCGGTGCCTGTTTTACTACCCGCTCAGCCATCTCTTCCAGCGACATTGCGCCGAACCCCTGGCTGCGACCAAATCCCGGTAAGTCGACAAGATGCAGCGTGAAATGCGAACTCAATTCCTCGCTTATGCAATGCCACACTTGCGCATTCAGTCCCCATCCGTGCAGCAGCACAAGATGGCAATTTCCCGAACCCTGGGTCTGCCACCAGATGTCATTCATCAGTTATTGTTCTCTTTTAGCCTGAAAGGATGCTTCTATGCTAACAGTACCGGGATTGTGCTGGCTATGCCGAATGCCCCTGACGTTAGGGCATTGGGGGATCTGTTCAGTCTGCACACGGGCAACGCATCAGCACGTCAGCCGGTGCCCTCAATGTGGACTCCCTGCCGCGCATACCGTCGTTCCCTGCGGGCGCTGTCTGCAAAAACCACCGCCGTGGCAGCGACTGGTTACCGTCAGCGACTATGCTCCGCCATTGAGCGGGCTTATCCACCAGCTCAAGTTTTCCCGACGTGGCGAAATGGCCCCCGCTCTTTCACGCTTGTTGTTGCTGGAGGTATTACAGGCCCGGCGCGTCAGCGGTCTTCCTCTGCCGGACAGGCTCGTCAGCGTCCCGCTCTGGCAACGCCGGCACTGGCGCAGAGGGTTTAATCAGAGCGACTTACTGTGTCGTCCCCTGGCACGCTGGCTAGGCTGCGACTGGGACAGCCGGGCCATCACGCGGGTTCGGGCAACCGCCACACAGCACCATCTCAGCGCCCGATTACGTAAACGTAACCTGAAAAACGCCTTTCGCCTTGAATTGCCAGTGCAGGGACTCCATATGGTCATTGTGGATGATGTCGTCACTACCGGAAGTACCGTCGCGGAAATCGCGCAGCTGCTTTTACGCAACGGCGCGGCGACTGTCCAGGTATGGTGCCTGTGTCGAACCTTGTAGAGCCTCGATGATGGGCGTATTATAACCAAGTAAAATAGTCAACTATTAGGCCATTACTATGATCCATATTTCCGATGCTGCACAAGCGCACTTTGCCAAACTGCTGGCAAATCAGGAAGAAGGGACACAAATCCGCGTATTTGTGATTAATCCCGGCACGCCTAACGCTGAATGCGGCGTTTCTTATTGTCCGCCGGACGCCGTGGAAGCAACCGACACCGCCATTAAATTTGACCTGCTGACCGCATATGTTGATGAACTGAGCGCACCGTATCTGGAAGATGCAGAAATCGATTTCGTTACCGACCAGTTAGGCTCCCAGCTGACCCTGAAAGCACCAAACGCCAAAATGCGTAAAGTTGCCGATGATGCGCCGCTGATGGAACGCGTGGAGTACATGCTGCAATCGCAGATCAACCCACAGCTGGCAGGTCACGGTGGTCGCGTCTCTCTGATGGAAATCACCGATGAAGGCTACGCTATTCTGCAGTTTGGCGGCGGATGTAACGGCTGTTCAATGGTGGATGTAACGCTGAAAGAAGGTATCGAGAAACAGCTGCTGGCTGAATTCCCTGAACTGAAAGGCGTTCGCGATTTAACCGAACACCAGCGCGGCGAGCACTCTTACTACTAACGCCTCAACCTGTAGAGTTTCCGTAGGCCCGTTAAGACGCATCCGCGCCGCCATCGGGCATTGATGCCGGATGGCAGCGTAATCGCTTTATCCGGCCTACAACCTTGCATTTTTCCGCATATTTCCTGCAACAATCCCCCTCATAATTTGACCAGCCTCTCATAATTTAAATTTTGCCTGCCCAGGTGATTTTCAAGCGCTGCATGTTACCCGTATCATTCGCATCAGCACCTAACACACACATAACAGCCAGCTAAACTGATTAGTTTTGAAGGCAACCAGCATTGGTGCTGAGAATGCTCTGTTCCCGGTCGGGACAATCGGAATTTGTCATCTAAACACTGACGTTACCCATAACAAAGTAAAGGCCAGGTAAATCATGCCATTAGTCATCGTTGCTATCGGTGTAATCTTGTTACTCCTCCTGATGATCCGTTTCAAAATGAACGGTTTCATCGCTCTCGTCCTGGTGGCGCTTGCTGTCGGATTGATGCAAGGGATGCCACTGGATAAAGTCATCGGTTCGATTAAAGCCGGTGTCGGCGGAACCCTTGGCAGCCTCGCCCTGATTATGGGTTTTGGCGCCATGCTGGGCAAAATGCTGGCGGACTGCGGCGGCGCACAGCGCATCGCAACCACCCTGATTGCTAAATTCGGCAAAAAACATATTCAGTGGGCGGTGGTATTAACCGGCTTCACCGTCGGTTTTGCCCTGTTCTACGAAGTCGGCTTCGTGCTGATGCTGCCGCTGGTGTTCACCATCGCCGCTGCTGCCAACATCCCGCTGCTGTATGTTGGCGTGCCGATGGCTGCTGCGCTGTCCGTAACTCACGGCTTCCTGCCGCCGCACCCAGGTCCGACCGCTATTGCCACCATTTTCCATGCAGATATGGGTAAAACCCTGCTGTTTGGTACGATTCTGGCAATCCCGACCGTTATTCTCGCCGGTCCGGTGTACGCTCGCTTCCTGAAAGGCATCGATAAGCCAATCCCGGAAGGTCTGTACAGCGCGAAAACGTTTACTGAAGAAGAGATGCCTGGCTTTGGCGTCAGCGTCTGGACCTCTCTGGTACCGGTTATCCTGATGGCGATGCGCGCCGTGGCGGAGATGATTCTGCCAAAAGGTCACGCTTTCCTGACGGTGGCAGAATTCCTGGGTGACCCGGTTATGGCAACGCTTATCGCGGTGCTGATTGCGATGTTCACTTTTGGTCTGAACCGTGGACGTTCGATGGATCAGATCAACGACACGCTGGTGTCCTCCATCAAAATCATCGCGATGATGCTGTTGATCATTGGTGGTGGCGGTGCCTTCAAACAGGTCCTGGTGGATAGCGGCGTGGACAAGTACATCGCGTCAATGATGCACGGTTCAAACGTTTCTCCGCTGCTGATGGCATGGTCTATCGCTGCGGTACTGCGTATCGCACTGGGCTCCGCAACCGTAGCGGCGATCACCGCTGGTGGGATTGTGGCACCGCTGATTGCAACGACCGGCGTAAGCCCTGAGCTAATGGTTATTGCGGTTGGTTCCGGTTCCGTCATTTTCTCCCACGTGAACGATCCGGGCTTCTGGCTGTTCAAGGAGTACTTCAACTTGACCATCGGTGAAACCATCAAGTCATGGTCAATGCTGGAAACCATTATCTCCGTCTGCGGTCTGGTAGGGTGTCTGCTGCTGGGTATGGTGGTCTGATAAAACTGTGCCGGGTGGCGCTTCGCTTACCCTGCCTACCTGCTATCACCCTAAAAAAGCCGGGGAAATCCCCGGCTTTTTTACTTCTTCTTCGCGGCCGCTTTTCGGCGCTTATCCAAATCCTTAATCAGCTTGTTCACACCGTCATCGGCAAACATCTGCTCCAGCGTGGCGGTGAGCTTACGCCGCCAGTTTTTGTACTGATCGCTGGTCCCGGGAATATTGACCGGCTCAGCCATATCCAGCCAGTCTTCCGGTTGCAGGCCCAACAGCGCACTGTTGCTGTCAGCGATGTAGCGTTGCATGCCGCGATTAAGAATCGGCGTCATCGACATCAGTGACGCCTTGTGACCAGCACGTTTTGGCAGGCACCCGTATTTGTGCAGCGCGTCCAGCAGCCCCTGTTTCGCCAGTTCTCTGTCCTGATACAACCCACGCAGCACGACTTCATCCGGGTACAGACCCAGCGCCTTACCCAGCGTCAGATCGCCGCTATCCCAATAACCTTTAAGCGTAGGAAGGTCATGCGTCGCCGCGACTGCCATTGATTGTTCCGGGTACGCTTTCGGCGCGCGGAAGTTTTTCTCATGGTCATTCTCAAAATAAAGCACTTTGTAGGAGTACACGCCGCTGTCACGCAGCTTGCTGACGATCTCTACCGGCACAGTCCCCAGATCTTCACCAATTACCATGCAGTGATGACGTTTACTTTCCAGCGCCAGAATTGAAAGCAGATCGTCGACCGGATAATGCACGTAGGCGCCGTGATCGGCAGTTTCACCGTAAGGGATCCACCACAGACGCAGCATCGACATAACATGGTCGATACGCAACGCACCGCAGTTCTGCATATTGGCACGCAGCAGTTCGATAAACGGTTCGTAAGCGCGTGCCGTGATGATATGCGGATCCATCGGCGGCAATCCCCAGTTTTGCCCGAGCGGACCGAGAATATCCGGCGGTGCGCCAACCGAGGCTTTCAGGCAATACAACTCGCGGTCGCACCAGGTTTCCGCCCCGCCTTCGGCCACGCCGACAGCCAGATCGCGATATAATCCAATCGGCATCGCAAAGCCCTGGCTGGTTTTCCAGCAATCAGCAAACTGGGTATACGCCAGCCACTGCAACCACAGGTAGAAATCCACTTCATCACGATGCTCTTCGCAAAAGCGTTTTACCTCTGGCGAATCCACCGACTGGAAAGCTTGCGGCCACACCGGCCAGCCCCAGCGCAGTGCGTCCTCTTTCACCTGATGCGCATGCAGCGCATCAAAGGCCGCCTGCCAGTACAGGCTATCCCCTTCCTGAGTCACAAACTGGCGAAATGCCGCCATCTGCTCATCGTCACGTGCAGAGAAGCTTTTCCATGCCATACGCAGCGCTGTCATCTTCAATGCGGTAACGGCAGAATAATCAACCCACTCGGTATCACGCGCGCGTTGCAGAGCTTGCTGAGTCGCGGGTTTCTGCCACCAGGCCTGCGCCTCTTTACTCAGGCGAAAATCGTCTACTGCGTTCACATCTATATAAATAACGTTCAGCCAGCGGCGTGACGACGGGCTGTACGGACTGGCACTCTCCGGGTTCGCCGGATACAGCGCGTGAATCGGATTCAGGCCGATAAACGCGCCGCCGCGTTGCGCCACATCCACCAGCATGGCACGGAGATCGCCAAAGTCGCCAATCCCCCAGTTTTTTTCTGAACGCAGGGTATAGAGCTGAACGCATGCGCCCCACAGCTTCTGCCCGGCTAATAGAGCCTGCGGCTCATAGCAGCGTTTCGGCGCGACGATGATGCGGCAATGGGTACGCAACTCCCCCTGGGTGAGGGTAAGCGTGTGATACCCTTCCGGCAGCTTCGCCGGAAGGTTGAACGATTTACCGCCGACGGCATGCCCTTTGTGCTGCACGCCATCTTCGGTGGTCAGCAGCCAGTTAAACTCTCCGCGTCCCTCAACTGCCAGCGGCATTTTCTTACCAGCGGTATAAACCATGACATTCGGCACCGGGGTCACCGCCACCTGAGCGGTGGCGGTGGAGCGATGCATAGCGTCAAGCAAACGCCGCTTGGTTTCGACGCCAATAGACTGCGGTTTACCGTGGGCATTAATGTAATTGGGGCTGATCCCCGCCGCCAACGCGGCATTATCCAGACGTTTGCTTTCCATCGCGATTCCTTAACGTTTCGCCTGCCAGATACGAGTCTGATAATCGCGGATGGAGCGATCCGAACTGAACATGCCGCAACGCGCGGTATTCAGAATCGCCGCCCGGGTCCAGGCTTCCTGGTCACGATACAACACGTCAACCTGCTTCTGGGCTTCAACGTAGGCCGCGAAGTCCGCCATTACCAGATACGGGTCACCGCCCTGCTTGCCAATACTGTGCAGCATCTGGTCGAAAGCATGTTTATCGCCGTCGCTGTACTTCCCGCTTTCCAGCTCTTTCAGAATAGCATCCAGCACTTTATCTTTCTTACGCCATTTCACCGGGTCGTAACCTTTGGCCTTGAGTGCCTTCACCTCTTCCACGGTATGACCAAAGATAAAGATATTCTCGTCACCTACCTTCTCGGCGATTTCGACGTTTGCGCCATCCAGCGTACCGACGGTTAACGCACCGTTCAGCGCCAGCTTCATGTTACCGGTGCCGGAAGCCTCTTTCCCTGCAGTGGAGATTTGCTCAGAGATATCCGCCGCTGGGATCAACATTTCCGCCGCCGAGACACAGTAATCCGGCAGGAATACAACCTTCAGCTTGTCGCCCACTTGCGGGTCGTTATTAATGGTTTCTGCGACCTTGTTAATGGCGAAGATGATATTTTTCGCCAGGTAGTAACCCGGAGCGGCTTTCGCGCCAAACAGGAATACGCGCGGCACGCGATCGGCCTGCGGGTTCTCACGGATTTCTTTGTATAACGCCAGAATATGCAGCAAGTTGAGGTGCTGACGCTTGTACTCATGCAGGCGTTTAATCTGAATATCAAAGAGAGCGTTAGTCGTTATCTCAATACCGGTACGCGCTTTAATAAACTTCACCAGACGCGCTTTGTTCGCCAGCTTGATGTCACGATACTGCTGACGAAACTTCGCGTCGTCGGCGTATTTTTCCAGGTTAATCAACTGATCGAGGTCGTTGGCCCACTCTTTTTTCAGCGATTTATCCAGCAGCGCGGCAAGTGCCGGGTTGCACTGCTTAATCCAGCGACGCGGAGTAATCCCGTTAGTGACGTTATGGAATTTGTTCGGCCAGAGCTGATGATATTCCGGGAACAGATCCTTCACCACCAAATCGGAGTGCAGCGCCGCCACGCCGTTAACCGCAAAGCCGCTGACCACACACATGTTGGCCATACGCACCTGTTTGTTATGCACCACCGCCAGCTTCGCCCAAATTTCAGCGTCACCCGGCCAGGTTTTATCGACCAGCTTCTTAAAGCGGTCGTTAATCTCTTTGATGATTTGCATATGGCGCGGCAGTAGTGCTTTCACCAGCTTCTCGTCCCAGCACTCCAGCGCCTCTGGCATCAAAGTGTGGTTGGTATAAGCAAAGGTCTTACTGGTAATAGCCCACGCATCGTCCCAGCTCATCTGGTGCTCATCAATCAGCACACGCAGTAGCTCAGGGATGGCGATGGTCGGGTGAGTATCGTTGAGCTGAATCACCTCAAAATCAGCCAGCTCATGCAGTTTACGCCCTGCCAGATGATGGCGGCGCAGAATGTCAGCTACGGAGCAAGCGCACTGGAAGTATTGCTGCATCAGGCGCAGCTTTTTACCCGCGGTGTGGTTGTCATTCGGGTACAGCACTTTGGTGAGTTTTTCAGCGTCGATGCCCTGCTGCTCTGCGCGCAGAAAATCGCCGTCATTAAATTTGGTCAGGTTAAACGGATGCGCGTGACTGGCCTGCCACAGACGCAGCGGTTGCGCCACGCCGTTACGGTAGCCGAGAACCGGTAGATCCCAGGCCTGGCCGGTGATAACAAACCCCGGCTCCCAGTGCCCTTCTTTGGTGACCTTGCCGCCAATCCCTACTTGCACATCCAGTGCCTCGTTGTGACGGAACCACGGATAGCTGCCGCGATGCCAGTCATCCGGGGCTTCCATCTGCTGCCCATCGGCAAACGACTGACGGAACAGGCCGTACTGGTAGTTGAGACCATAGCCCGTCGCCGATTGACCGACTGTCGCCATCGAATCAAGGAAGCAGGCCGCCAGGCGTCCCAATCCACCGTTACCCAGCGCCGGGTCGATCTCTTCTTCCAGCAGGTCGGTCAGGTTGACGTCATGCGCTTTCAGCTCATCGCTCACCGCCTGATACCAGCCGAGATTGAGTAAGTTGTTGCCGGTCAGACGGCCAATCAAAAACTCCATCGAGATGTAGTTAACATGGCGCTGATTTTTTGCCGGCTTCGCCGCAGGCTGGGCGCTGAGTAACTCAGCCAACGCCCCACTCACTGCCTGCCACCACTGGTGCGACGTCATTTCTTGAGCCGACAGTAAACCGAAGCGCTGCCACTGACGCGTCAGGGCAGCCTGAAATTGATCTTTGTTGAAAGTAGGCTGTGACATAGGGGTTCCAGATCCTTAGGTAATAAAACAACGTTATCGCTAGTTTGCCAGGCTCGTTGTTGACCTTCCTCATCCTGGCACGGATTAGGCAGGGAGGAGGAGCGGGGATGAGCATAAAAGTGTGATCGCTGCCACTTAAAGAGGGTGTTATCGCCCGTAAATTCGCGTAAGTCCGGCATAACGCCCCTGTAATGCCCAACGGACGACGCATTAATAACAAGAGATAAATCGACAATATCAAATAGAGGGGTGACGATGGGAAACAATCTGTAAACAGAGAAATAGTTTCTAACCTGAAATATCCAAGGTGGATAAGATAATTCACATAAAACTTTTAAGTCGGCCACAAAATTCGGCTCTTTACATTAAGCAACTGAGTAACCTTATAAAAAGGGAGGTATTTTTCGGCTCAGCCAAAATACCGACGGATCCAGTCGCCACGCCTGTTGTGACTCTTTAAAGCAATTAATGTAATAGATGTTTAGATTTGTGACATAGTGCAAAATCAGACACACAAAAAGTCCGCTTAGCTTGCATAAAACACTAATCTGGCCGACCTTATATCTATTAATTACGAAGCGCAAAAAAAATCATTTTTCCCCATTTTCACACAGTGAAGTGACTAACTTATGTTGATTCCGTCTAAATTAAGTCGTCCGGTTCGACTCGACCATACGGTGGTTCGTGAGCGCCTGTTGGCTAAACTTTCCGGCGCGAACAATTTCAGGCTTGCCCTGATAACAAGTCCTGCTGGTTATGGAAAAACAACGTTGGTTTCACAATGGGCAGCGGGGAAGAACGACTTAGGCTGGTACTCTCTGGATGAAGGCGATAATCAACAAGAGCGCTTTGCCAGCTATCTGATCGCCGCTATCCAGCAGGCAACCGGTGGACACTGCACCACCAGCGAAGCGATGGTGCAAAAGCGCCAATACGCTAGCCTGACGTCACTGTTTGCGCAGCTATTTATTGAACTGGCCGAGTGGCACCGCCCGCTCTACCTGGTAGTGGATGATTATCATCTCATCTCCAATCCGGCAATTCACGAAGCGATGCGTTTCTTCCTGCGTCATCAGCCTGAGAACCTCACGCTGGTCGTGCTGTCGCGCAACCTGCCACAGTTGGGTATTGCCAACCTGCGAGTACGCGATCAGTTGCTGGAGATAGGCAGCCAACAGCTGGCGTTTAACCACCAGGAAGCCAAACAATTTTTCGATCGACGTTTGTCCTCGCCTATCGAAGCGGCAGAAAGCAGCCGGATGTGCGATGACGTTGCTGGCTGGGCCACGGCGTTACAGCTGATTGCCCTCTCCGCCCGCCAGAACAACCACTCTGCACACCAGTCCGCACGCCGCCTCGCCGGGATCAACGCCAGCCATCTGTCCGATTATCTGGTTGATGAAGTGCTGGACAGCGTCGACCTCGGCACCCGTCATTTCCTGCTGAAAAGCGCCATTCTGCGCTCAATGAACGACGCACTGATCGTCCGGGTCACCGGGGAAGAAAACGGCCAGATGCGGCTGGAGGAGATTGAGCGCCAGGGATTATTCTTGCAGCGGATGGATGACGTCGGTGAGTGGTTCAGCTACCACCCGCTATTTGGCAGCTTTTTACGCCAGCGCTGTCAGTGGGAGCTGGCAAGCGAACTGCCCGAAATACACCGCGCCGCCGCTGAAAGCTGGATGGCGCAAGGTTTCCCTAGCGAAGCTATCCACCACGCGCTGGCGGCAGGCGACGCCCATATGCTGCGCGATATCCTGCTTAACCATGCGTGGGGACTGTTTAACCACAGCGAACTGACATTACTGGAAGAGTCGCTGAAAGCCCTGCCGTGGGAAAGTCTGCTGGAAAATCCGCGTCTGGTTCTGCTACAAGCCTGGCTGATGCAAAGCCAGCACCGCTACGGCGAGGTTAATACCCTGCTGGCGCGCGCTGAGCAGGAAATGAAAGGCGACATGGAACCGACGCTGCACGCCGAATTTAACGCCCTGCGTGCGCAGGTCGCGATTAACGACGGAAATCCTGACGAAGCCGAGCGCCTGGCAAAGCTGGCGCTGGATGAGTTACCCATCGCCTGGTTCTATAGCCGTATCGTCGCCACCTCGGTACATGGTGAAGTCCTGCACTGTAAGGGCGATCTCACGCGTTCTCTGGCGTTGATGCAGCAAACCGAGCAAATGGCGCGCCACCATGACGTCTGGCATTACGCACTGTGGAGTTTAATCCAGCAAAGCGAAATTTTGTTTGCCCAGGGCTTTTTACAGGCCGCCTGGGAGACTCAGGAAAAAGCGTTTCAGCTGATCAAAGAGCAGCATCTGGAACAGCTGCCGATGCACGAGTTCCTGGTGCGTATTCGCGCGCAACTGCTGTGGGCATGGGCGCGCCTGGACGAATCGGAAGCGTCTGCCCGCGCGGGTATTGAACTGCTTTCCACATTCCAGCCGCAGCAACAGCTACAGTGCCTGGCGCTGCTGATTCAATGTTCGCTGGCCCGGGGGGATCTGGATAATGCGCGTAGCCTGCTCAACCGCCTGGAAAACCTGCTGGGTAACGGTCACTATCACAGTGACTGGATCTCGAACGCCGATAAGGTACGGGTGATTTACTGGCAAATGGTGGGCGACAAAAACTCGGCCGCCAACTGGCTGCGCCACACGCCGAAACCGGAATTCGCCAATAACCACTTTCTGCAAAGCCAGTGGCGCAACATCGCCCGCGCGCAGATCCTGCTGGGCGAGTTTGAACCGGCTGAGATTGTGCTGGAAGAGTTGAATGAAAATGCGCGCAATTTGCGCCTGATGAGCGATCTGAACCGTAACCTGCTGCTGCTTAATCAGCTCTACTGGCAGGCAGGACGCAAAAATGACGCACAGCGCGTGTTACTCGACGCGCTGCAGCTGGCGAACCGCACCGGATTTATCAGTCACTTTGTCATTGAAGGTGAGGCCATGGCGCAGCAACTGCGTCAGCTGATTCAGCTCAATACCTTACCGGAACTCGATCAGCACCGCGCCCAGCGTATTTTGCGTGAGATTAACCAGCATCACCGCCATAAATTCGCCCACTTCGATGAAGGATTCGTTGAGCGTCTGCTTACTCACCCGGAAGTACCGGAGCTTATCCGCACCAGCCCGCTGACCCAGCGCGAATGGCAGGTTCTGGGACTGATTTATTCGGGCTACAGCAACGAGCAGATCGCCGGAGAATTAGCCGTCGCGGCAACGACCATCAAGACGCACATCCGCAATTTGTATCAAAAGCTCGGCGTCGCACACCGCCAGGATGCGGTGCAACATGCGCAGAAACTGCTGAAAATGATGGGGTATGGGGTTTAGTTAATGCCTGATACGCTACGCTTATCAGGCATGGAATTAACTTAGCACAGCTCTAACTGAATATGATGGTCCGCAATAACCTGCATCACGCCAGCTGGCGGCAGCGTGTCGGTATACACCGCATCCACCATGCTGATACTGCCCATATTCACCATCGCGTTACGCCCAAACTTCGAGTGATCCACCACCAGCATCACATGCCGTGAATTCTCAATAATCGCGCGCTTGGTGCGAACTTCGTGATAATCAAACTCCAGCAGGGAGCCATCGCTATCGATACCGCTAATCCCTAAGATGCCGAAGTCCAGGCGGAACTGAGAAATAAAGTCGAGGGTCGCTTCGCCCATAATACCGCCGTCGCGGCTACGCAGTTCGCCACCGGCGAGTATGATGCGAAAATCCTCTTTCGCCATCAGCGTATTCGCCACATTGAGGTTGTTGGTCACAATGCGTAAATTGCTGTGATTGAGCAGCGCGTGAGCCACCGCTTCCGGCGTGGTGCCGATATCAATGAACAACGTAGAACCGTTCGGGATCTGCGTGGCAACTTTGCGGGCAATGCGCTCTTTTTCCGCCGTCTGTGTCGCTTTACGGTCATGCCACGGGGTGTTGACCGAGCTGGAGGGCAGCGCCGCGCCACCGTGATGGCGCAAAATCATGTTCTGATCGGCCAGATCGTTAAGATCGCGGCGAATCGTCTGCGGGCTGACGGAGAAATGCTCCACCAGCTCCTCAGTACTGACGTATCCCTGTTTCTTTACCAGCTCGATGATCGCGTCATGTCGTTGTGTTTGCTTCATTATTATTCCCTGAAATTACGTTCGTTTTCGTACATTCATAGTATCGGCAAACGCCATTGCCAGACCCACGGCCAGCCCGGCGATATGTGCGCCGTTCGCCATCGACATGCCGAACACATCAAACCAGCCGGCAACAATCCAGATCAAAGCAAAGATAATCAAACCACGCTGCAGGAAAATACCACTTTGTGGATCGCGCTCGCCGCGCAACCACACATAACCCATCAGCGCATATACCACGCCAGACAGCCCACCAAACCACGGGCCGCTAAATTTCTGCTGAACGTAGCCGCTTAGCAGGGCGCTGATCACGGTAATTACAATCAGTTTTCCGCTGCCCAGACGCTTTTCTACCGCACCACCGAGATACCACCACCACAGCAGGTTGAACAGAATATGCATCAGCGAGAAGTGCATAAAAGCGTGGGTGAAATAACGCCAGAATTCAAATTTCAGCGAAGGGTCAAACGGCCATGCCAGCCAGAGCATCACGGTCTGGTCGCCCAGCATGTTCATCGCGATAAACACCAGCACACACGCGGCCATCACCACCCAGGTTACCGGGCCTGCGCGTTCGCGCAATGTGGCCAGGAACGGATAACGCTGGTAGCGCAGACCGCTGTCGGTATGACCCGACTGCCAGCTTGCCGCGAGGTAACGCGGATCGCCTGGATTCTCCAGAAATCGCGCCAGCTCAGCATGCACGCGCTCAGCCTGGGACTCATCCGCCAGCCAGACATCCGTTTGCTGATGTTGTTGAATCGTCAGGATAACGCCCTGTGTCGCCATATAATCAACAAATGCCTGCGCCACGCGGGGGTTAGCAAAAGAGGTAATCATCAACATGGTTGCTGTCGCTTATTCCACACAAAAGAGGACAGTATATATACCCTTCTTACTTCGAGCTGCATCTTTGTTGGCTTTCCTCACTCACTCCGGTCACATACTGTTCGTACGCGCCCGGAGATTTGCTGCGTCGCCGTCGCGATGCAACTCGAATTAATTTGGGTATAGTCTTACGAACCGTATGCCACTTCTGCCGGAAAATGTCGATGCCAGGCGTCGAAGCCGCCGTCAACACTGTAAACCGCGTCATAGCCCTGCTGAAGAAGATATTGCGCCGCGCCTTTACTGCTGTTGCCGTGATAACACATTACTAACACGGCGGTGTCGAAATCATGCTCGCGCATAAATGACCCCAGCGTGTCGTTCGTCAGATGAAACGCCTGCGGGGCGTGACCCATCGCATAGCTTTGCGGGTCGCGGATATCCACTAACACCGCGGCCCCCTGGTGCAGCTTCTGATGCGCTTCTTCGACATTAATACATTCAAACTGATCCATTGCTCTCTCTTCTTTATATTGCAGGTGACGCTTTTCAGACATGTTACTTCTTAGTGTACGTCCCGACGGCAGTTAAACGCCATAATGTTATATGTATCACTGTAAATTGTTTATCCGATGTTACCAATGGCGCGATTCTTTGCTATTATGCTCGATAACGAACATTAATGAGCTATAACGAAAGTGCGAGAGGCCAGCATGGAAACCAAAGATCTGATTGTGATAGGTGGAGGCATCAACGGTGCCGGTATCGCGGCAGATGCCGCTGGACGCGGTTTATCCGTGCTGATGCTGGAAGCGCAGGATTTAGCCTGCGCCACCTCTTCCGCTAGCTCCAAACTCATCCACGGTGGCCTGCGCTACCTGGAACACTACGAATTTCGCCTGGTGAGCGAAGCGCTGGCCGAACGTGAGGTGTTGTTGAAAATGGCACCGCATATCGCCTTCCCGATGCGCTTTCGTCTGCCCCATCGCCCGCACCTGCGTCCAGCGTGGATGATCCGCATTGGTCTGTTTATGTACGATCATCTGGGCAAACGCACCAGTTTGCCGAGTTCGACCGGTTTGCGTTTTGGCGCAGATTCCGTAATGAAACCTGAGATTGTGCGCGGTTTCGAATATTCTGACTGCTGGGTAGACGATGCGCGACTGGTTTTGGCAAACGCCCAAATGGTCGTACGCAAAGGCGGAGAGGTGTTAACCCGCACTCGCGCTACCTCCGCTCGCCGTGAAAACGGATTGTGGATTGTTGAAGCTGAAGATATCGATACCGGTAAAAAGCACACCTGGCAGGCGCGTGGTCTGGTCAATGCCACCGGCCCATGGGTGAAAGAGTTCTTCGACGACGGCATGCATCTGCCATCGCCGTACGGTATTCGTCTGATTAAAGGCAGTCACATCGTAGTGCCGCGCGTCCATACCCAGAAGCAAGCTTATATACTGCAAAACGAAGATAAACGTATTGTGTTTGTCATCCCATGGATGGACGAATTCTCGATCATCGGGACGACTGACGTCGAATACAAAGGCGATCCGAAAGCGGTAAAAATTGATGAGAGTGAAATCAATTACCTGCTGAAGGTCTACAACGCGCACTTTAAGAAACAGCTGGGCCGTGACGATATCGTCTGGACCTACTCGGGTGTACGCCCGCTGTGCGATGACGAGTCCGACTCGCCGCAGGCTATCACCCGTGATTACACGCTGGATATCCACGACGAAAACGGCAAAGCGCCGCTGCTGTCGGTCTTTGGTGGTAAGCTGACGACCTACCGTAAGCTGGCCGAACACGCGATGGAAAAACTGGCGTCGTACTATCAGGGAATCGGTCCGGCGTGGACAAAAGAGTGCATTCTGCCAGGCGGTGACATCGGCGGCGATCGTGAAGATTACGCGGCCAAACTGCGCCGTCGCTACCCGTTCCTGACCGAGTCGCTGGCGCGCCATTATTCGCGCACCTACGGCAGTAACACCGAATGGATTATCGGGGAAGCCACCTCGCTTGCCGGGTTAGGTGAAGACTTCGGTCATGAGTTCTATGAGGCCGAGCTGAAATATCTGGTCGATCACGAATGGGTGCGCCGTGCGGAAGATGCGCTGTGGCGTCGCACGAAAGAAGGTATGTGGCTGAACGCTGAACAGCAGTCGCGCATGACCCAGTGGCTGGCGGAGTACATTGAGAAACAGCAGCTGTCGCTGGCGTCTTAAGACACTCGATATAAAACTGTAGGCCCGGTAAGCGTCAGCGCTACCGGGCCTTTTGCCGGATGGCGGCTAACGCCTTATCCATCCGGCCTACAGATCGTCCTGCCCTTGTTACAACCGCACCGAGTCGATATGCCAGATGTTTTCGGCGTACTCTTTGATCGTCCTGTCCGACGAGAAGTAGCCCATGTTGGCGATATTAATCATCGACTTGGTGGTCCACTCTTCCGGGTGGCGATACAGTTCGTCAACCTTATCCTGGCAATCAACGTAGCTGCGATAATCCGCCAGAACCTGATAGTGGTCGCCAAAGTTGATCAGCGAGTCAACCAGGTCACGATAGCGCCCCGGCTCCTCAGGACTGAATACACCGCTGCCAATCTGCGTCAGCACCTGGTGCAGCTCTTCGTCTTTCTCGTAATACTCACGCGGCTTGTAGCCCTGGCTGCGTAAGGCTTCGACCTCTTCCGCCGTATTACCAAAGATAAAGATATTTTCTGCGCCCACATGCTCCAGCATCTCGACGTTGGCACCGTCCAGCGTCCCAATGGTCAGCGCGCCGTTGAGGGCAAACTTCATATTACTGGTACCAGAGGCTTCGGTCCCAGCCAGCGAAATCTGCTCAGACAGGTCGGCAGCAGGAATAATCACCTGCGCCAGGCTGACGCTGTAGTTAGGAATAAACACCACTTTCAGCTTGTCACCAATTTGCGGATCGTTGTTGATCACTTTCGCGACGTCGTTGATCAGGTGAATGATGTGCTTCGCCATGTAATAGGCCGAAGCCGCTTTACCGGCGAAGATATTCACGCGCGGCACCCACTCGGCGTCAGGATCGGCCTTAATGCGGTTGTAGCGGGTGATCACATGCAGCACGTTCATCAACTGGCGTTTGTACTCGTGAATACGCTTGATCTGCACATCAAACAGCGATTTCGGGTTCACCACCACGTTAAGCTGCTGGGCAATGAGCGTTGCCAGACGTTTTTTATTCTCCAGTTTCGCACGGCGCACCGCCTGATTTACCAGCGGGTAATCGCAGTGCTGTTCAAGCTCGCTTAGCTGGCTGAGATCGGTTCGCCAGGTGCGGCCAATGTTCTCATCCAGCACCTCAGAGAGCGATGGGTTAGCCAGCGCCAGCCAGCGGCGCGGCGTCACGCCGTTGGTGACGTTACAGAAGCGAGTCGGGAAAATCTTCGCAAAGTCAGCAAACAGCGACTGCACCATCAGGTTGGAGTGCAGCTCAGAAACGCCGTTAACCTTGTGGCTCACCACCACTGCGAGCCATGCCATACGCACCCGGCGGCCATTGGATTCATCGATAATCGACGTCCGTCCCAGCAGACTGGTATCGTTCGGATACTGTTCCTGCAACGTCTTCAGGAAGTAGTCGTTAATCTCAAAGATGATTTGCAGATGGCGCGGCAGAATTTTGCCCAGCATATCGACAGGCCAGGTCTCCAGCGCTTCGCTCATCAAGGTGTGGTTGGTATACGAGAAGACCTGGCAGCAGACCTCAAACGCATTATCCCAACTGAATTTGTGCTCATCGATCAGTAGACGCATCAGCTCAGGAATCGACAGTACCGGATGGGTGTCGTTGAGGTGAATGGCGATCTTATCCGCCAGGTTGTCGTAGGTTTTGTGCAGTTGATAATGACGGTTCAGGATGTCCTGCACCGTGGAGGAGACCAGGAAATACTCCTGGCGCAAACGCAGCTCGCGTCCTGAATAGGTGGAGTCATCCGGATACAGCACGCGGGAGACGTTCTCGGAGTGGTTTTTATCTTCCACCGCCGCAAAGTAGTCGCCCTGGTTAAATTTACCGAGGTTGATTTCGCTACTGGCCTGGGCACTCCACAAGCGCAGCGTATTAGTGGCGTCTGTGTCATAACCGGGAATAATTTGGTCGTAGGCTACCGCGAGGATCTCTTCAGTTTCTATCCAGCGCGTTTTCTTGCCTTCCTGCTGAATACGCCCGCCAAAGCGCACTTTGTAACGCGTATTGTGGCGTTTGAATTCCCACGGATTACCGTATTCCAGCCAGTAGTCCGGTGACTCTTTCTGTCGGCCATCAACAATATTCTGTTTGAACATGCCGTAGTCATAACGAATACCGTAGCCGCGTCCCGGCAGACCCAACGTAGCCAGTGAGTCCAGGAAGCAGGCCGCCAGGCGCCCGAGGCCACCGTTGCCAAGACCAGGGTCGTTTTCTTCATCGATCAGATCTTCAAGATCCAACCCCATACCTTCCAGCGCATTTTTGACATCGTCATAAATACCCAACGATAACAGTGCATTGGAAAGTGTGCGGCCAATCAGAAACTCCATTGACAGATAATAAACCTGTCGAGTTTCCTGGGATAATTGCGCACGGTTAGAACGCAGCCAGCGCTCCACGAGACGATCGCGCACCGCGAACAACGTGGCGTTCAGCCACTCATGTTTATTGGCAATGACCGGGTCTTTACCAATCGTGAACATCAGCTTGTAGGCGATAGAATGCTTAAGTGCCTCTACGCTGAGTGTGGGCGATGCATAAGTAAATGGAGCATTCATATAGGTGATTCCTGGATATCTATTTCAAACGATAGTAAAGCTCACGGTATGACTTCGCCGCGACTTGCCAGCTAAAACCCATGGTCATGGCCTGACGTTGTACAAACCGCCACAGCGAAGGCCGGGACCACAATACGAAAGCACGCCGGATCGCGCGTAGCAGCGACCAGGCATTACTATCTTCAAATACAAACCCACTGGCGATACCATCCGCCAGGTTTTCCAGCGAACTGTCAGAGACCGTATCAGCCAGCCCACCGGTGCGCCGCACCAGCGGCAGCGTGCCGTACTTCAGTCCATACAACTGCGTTAAGCCACACGGCTCAAAACGGCTGGGGACCAATATAACGTCGGCCCCACCCATGATGCGGTGCGAGAAGGCTTCGTGATAGCCAATCTGTACGCCCACCTGTCCAGGATGTTCCGCCGCCGCGGCGAGGAAACCTTCCTGTAAAACCGGATCGCCCGCGCCGAGTAATGCCAGTTGTCCACCCTGCTCTAACAACCCCGGTAGCGCTTCCAGTACCAGATCCAGCCCTTTCTGACTGGTCAGGCGGCTGACTACGGCAAATAGCGGCACTTTGTCGTTAACCTTAAGTCCCATCGCGATCTGTAGCTGGCGTTTGTTCTCCGCCTTCTCTTCCAGCGTTTCACGCGTATACCGCGACGCAAGCAGCAGATCGGTTTCCGGGCTCCAGATTTTTTCATCAACGCCGTTCAGCACACCGGAAAGACGTCCTTCACGATGACGCTGCTGCAACAGACCTTCCATGCCGTAGGCAAACTGCGGCTCGGTAATTTCCCGCGCGTAGGTCGGACTGACCGCCGTAATGTGGTCGGCGTAGTACAACCCGGCCTTCAGGAAAGAAATCTGCCCGTTAAACTCCAGTCCGTGCACGTTAAAGAACGACCATGGCAATTGGATGTCATCCATATGCTTTGCATAAAACATGCCTTGATACGCCAGGTTGTGCACGGTGAACACCGATTTCGCCGGATGGCCGCGCGCCGCCAGATACGCCGGGGCCAGACCGGCATGCCAGTCGTGCGCATGCACCACATCCGGGCGCCAGAATGGGTCAAAGCCACAGGCCATTTCACTGCCGACCCAACCCAGCAGCGCAAAACGCAGCACGTTATCGGTATATGCAAACAGGTTAGTGTCGTGATACGGGCTACCGGGACGGTCATAGAGATGCGGCGCGTCAATCAGGTAAATGCCCACACCGTTGAAATGCCCGAACAGCAGCGTAATACGTCCGGCGAAGGTATCGCGACGCGTCACTACCTGCGCATCGGGAATGCCGCGACGGATATCAGGAAACGCCGGGAGCAGCACGCGGGCATCCACACCGTCCGCGATTTGCGCTGCGGGTAACGCCCCAATAACATCCGCCAGTCCCCCGGTTTTTAACAAAGGGAACATCTCTGAACAAACGTGTAAAACCTGCATTATCGCTCCTGTTTGATCTGCAGTTTGCGCAGCATTTCACGCGTGACCAGTACAATACCTTCCTCTGAACGGTAGAAACGACGAGCATCTTCTTCCGCGTTTTCACCAATCACCATGCCTTCAGGAATAACGCAGGCGCGGTCGATAATGCAACGACGTAAGCGGCACGAACGTCCCACCCACACTTCAGGTAACAACACTGCCGAATCAATGTTACAGAATGAATTCACCCGCACTCGCGGGAACAAAACGGACTGCACTACCACCGAACCAGAAATAATACAGCCGCCGGAAACCAGCGAGTTCAGCGTCATTCCGTGGCTACCGGAACGGTCCTGAACAAATTTCGCCGGCGGCAGTGATTCCATATGCGTACGGATTGGCCAGTCCTGGTCGTACATATCCAGTTCAGGCGTCACCGAAGCCAGATCGAGGTTTGCTTTCCAGTAGGCTTCCAGCGTTCCCACATCGCGCCAGTACGGCTCGGATTCCGGGTCAGACTGTACGCAGGACAATGGGAATGGATGAGCATATGCCATGCCAGCTTCGGTGATTTTCGGGATGATGTCTTTGCCAAAATCGTGACTGGATTTTTCATCGAGATCATCTTCCGCCAGCAGTTCATACAGATAATCGGCGTCGAAGATGTAGATCCCCATACTGGCAAGCGATTTGGTCGGATCATTAGGCATCGCTGGCGGGTTGGCAGGTTTTTCAACGAACTCGATAATTTTATCGGTGTCGTCCACGTCCATTACGCCAAACGCGCTGGCCTCTTCAATAGGCACTGGCATACAGGCCACTGTGCAACGCGCGCCTTTCTCAACGTGGTCGATCAGCATGCGTGAGTAGTCCTGCTTATAAATATGATCGCCCGCGAGGATCACCACATATTCCGCTTTATAGCGGCGAATGATGTCCAGGTTTTGGGTCACCGCATCCGCCGTACCGCGATACCAGTTTTCACCCTGCATCCTCTGCTGGGCAGGCAGCAGATCGACGAACTCGTTCATCTCTTCACTAAAGAACGACCAGCCGCGCTGAATATGCTGCACCAGCGTGTGTGACTGGTACTGAGTGATCACGCCGATACGGCGGATCCCGGAATTAAGACAGTTGGATAAGGCAAAATCGATAATGCGGAACTTACCGCCAAAGTGCACGGCAGGCTTGGCACGCTTATTGGTTAAATCTTTCAGGCGAGTACCGCGGCCACCGGCCAGGATCAGGGCAACAGATTTTAATGGCAGCTGGCGCGCCAACATTACACGATCGTTCTTCTCTAAACTTACCATGACTAACTCCTTTTTATCTTCTCTGGAACACACACAGTCCGTGCGCAGGTCCCTGCCAGACCGCCGTAAGCACCGGATTATCCTCTCCGGCAAATGGGGGAATGGCGTGCCATTCCCCTTCAGGTAAAACGATATCTGTCACCTCAAGCGTGGCGTTTATTGCAATCAGGAAACGATCTGAAAGCAGGATTTGCATCTGTCTCGGGTCGTTATGCCACTCATCCGCACTTAAGGGTTGTGCGTACTTATTCAGCCAACGAACATTGCCATCGCCCTCTTCCCACCAGCAATCGCCTGTTAATGCAGGTATTTGCCGGCGCAGATGAATCAACGCGGCGGTAAATGTGGTTAGCCCACTGTTTGCCTGCTGCCAGTCCAGCCAGGTTAAGGCGTTATCCTGGCAGTAAGCGTTATTATTACCGTGCTGGCTATGACCATGCTCATCACCCGCCAGCAGCATCGGCGTTCCCTGGGAGAGCAACAGCGTGGTTAACAGCGCATGAATGCTGTCGCGCCGCCGCTCAATCAGGTCCAGCGAGCCGCCTAATCCTTCTTTACCATGATTGTCGCTGTAGTTATTGCTAGTGCCGTCGCGATTTTCCTCACCATTCGCTTCATTGTGCTTATTTGTGAAGCAAACGCAGTCGCGTAGCGTAAAACCGTCATGCGCGGTCACCAGATTGACCGTGGCGCTGGGATTGCGGCCCGGGCGTTTAAACACGTCGCTGGATGCGGCAAAACGTCCGGCAAACTCGCCCAACGAAAGATTACGCTGGAGCCAAAAACGTCGCGTTGCATCGCGGAAATGGTCGTTCCACTCGGCAAACGGCGGGGGGAAATTCCCCACCTGATACCCGCCTTCACCAATATCCCACGGTTCCGCAATCAGCTTGGTGCGTGAGAGCAGCGGACAGTTTTGGATCGCGGTAAACAGCGGAGCATCCTGACGAAACTCAGGCGTACGCCCCATGACGGAAGCCAAATCAAAACGAAAACCATCCACATGGCAGGTTTCAACCCAGTAGCGCAGGCACTCGCATGCGTATTCCACAACGCCAGGATGGCTCAGATTGATGGTGTTCCCACAACCGGTCCAGTTGTAGTAATCGCCATCATCTCTGATCCAATAATAGCTACGGTTATCAATTCCGCGCAGCGAGAAGACAGGTCCTTCGAGATCCAGCTCGGCGCTGTGGTTTAAAACGATGTCGAGAATGACCTCAATACCCGCTTTATGCAGCGCTTTTACCGCGTCGCGAAACTCATCAAGCGCACTCTCCGGCGAGCTGGCATAGGCCGGATGCAGCGCATACATCGCCACCGGGTTGTAGCCCCAGTAGTTTGACAGGCCCAGTCGCTGAAGCCGCGGTTCGCTGGCGAAATGCGCCACCGGTAACAGCTCCAGCGCGGTAATGCCGAGGCGCTTGAAATAGTCGATCATCACCGGATGACCCAGCGCTTTGTAGGTCCCGCGCATCTCTTCCGGCAGGTCAGGATGCAAATACGTCAGCCCTTTGACATGCGCTTCGTAAATTACGGTATTGCCCCACGGCGTGCGCGGCGGGGCATCATCCTCCCAGTCATAATGGTCGGACACCACCACGCCCTTCAGCGCGATGGCGGCATTATCATGATGATCCGGTTCATTCAGCCCACCGTGCAGCAGTGGGTTATCTTTTAACTCGCCATCCACCCGACGCGCGCAAGGGTCAAGCAGCAGTTTCGCCGGATTAAACCGGTGGCCCTGCTGCGGTTGCCACGGACCATGTACGCGATAGCCATAGCGTAGACCGGGACGGGCGTTGGCCAGATAGCCGTGCCAGACATCGCCGCTACGCCCCGGCAGGTCGTAGCGGAGTTCGCAGCCTTGCTCATCGAATACGCATAATTCAACGCGTTCAGCGTGGGCCGAAAAGAGGGTGAAATTGACGCCATGGCCGTCATACGTTGCACCATGGGGGGTGGCGTTGCCGGTTGCCAGTTGCGTCATTATCCCTCCCGCACCAGCCAGATCGTTGCCAGCGGTGGCAACGTCAGGCTCAGTGAGTGCTGACGACCATGACTGGCGATTTCATCGCTGTGCACCGCGCCGCCGTTACCGGTATTGCTACCGTGATAATGCATCGAGTCGGTATTGAGGATCTCGCGCCATTTGCCCGGCTGATTGATACCGAAGCGATAGCCGTGGCGAGGCACTGGCGTAAAGTTGCTGATAACGATGATTTCATTACCGACTTTGTCACGACGAACGAAAGCCAGCACCGAACGTTCTTTGTCATCCACCACCAGCCACTCGAAGCCATAGGCGTCAAAATCAAGCTCGTGCAGCGCTTTGTGATGACGATAAGTAAGGTTCAGATCGCGCACCAAACGCTGTACGCCGTGGTGCCAGTTATCGCCGCCTTCCAGCAGATGCCAGTCGAGGCTGGCGTCATGGTTCCACTCACGCCCCTGAGCAAACTCGTTGCCCATAAACAGCAGTTTCTTGCCCGGGAAGGCCCACATCCAGCCGTAGTAGGCGCGCAGGTTGGCAAACTTCTGCCATGCGTCCCCCGGCATGCGATCGAGAATTGATTTTTTACCGTGTACCACTTCATCGTGCGACAGCGGCAGGACAAAGTTTTCGGTGTAGTTGTACAGCATGCCGAAGGTCAGCTTATCGTGATGGAACTGACGATGAACCGGATCCAACTTCATGTAGTCCAGCGTGTCGTGCATCCAGCCGAGGTTCCACTTATACCAGAATCCTAAACCGCCCATATCCTGTGGCCTTGAAACGCCGGCAAAGTCGGTGGACTCTTCCGCCATGCTCACGGCCCCCGGCACCTGCTCGCCAAGAATACGGTTGGTATTGCGTAAAAACTCAATGGCTTCGAGGTTTTCACGACCGCCAAATTCGTTCGGGACCCACTCCCCTTCTTTACGGCTGTAGTCGCGATAAATCATCGACGCCACGGCATCTACGCGCAGCGCATCGATACCAAAACGTTCAATCCAGTACAGGGCATTGCCTACCAGATAGTTACTGACTTCACGGCGACCGTAGTTGTAGATCAGCGTGTTCCAGTCCTGGTGATACCCTTCGCGCGGGTCGCTGTGCTCATACAGATTGGTGCCATCAAACTCTGCCAGACCAAAGTCGTCCGACGGGAAATGGCCCGGCACCCAGTCGAGAATGACGTTCAGTCCGGCCTGATGCGCGGCATTCACAAAATAGCGGAAATCATCACGCGTCCCGAAACGACGGGTCGGCGCATACATACCGGTAGGTTGGTAGCCCCAGCTACCGTCGAACGGATGCTCATTAATCGGCAACAGTTCGAGATGGGTAAAGCCCATCCACTTGACGTAAGGCACCAGTTGATCCGCCAGTTCGCGGTAGCTCAGCCAGAAGTTGTTATCGGTATGACGACGCCATGAGCCCAGGTGCACTTCATAGATAGAGATCGGCGCATCAAACTGGTTGGCTTTTTTTCGCTCCTCGCTTTGCACCACTTTTTCCGGCAGACCGCAGATAAGCGACGCGGTTTCCGGGCGCATTTGCGCTTCGAAGGCGTAAGGGTCCGCTTTGATTCGCAGCTTACCATTCGCATCGATCATCTCGTATTTATACAGTTGACCATGCTGCGCGCCGGGGATAAACAGCTCCCAGATACCGCTTTCTTTGCGCAGGCGCATCGGGTGGCGACGTCCATCCCAGTAGTTGAACTGCCCAACCACTGACACGCGTTGAGCGTTAGGCGCCCAGACGGAGAAGCGCGTACCGGTTACGCCATCCATGGTATCCGCATGCGCGCCCAACGTTTCGTAAGGTCGCAGGTGCGTACCTTCAGATAACAGCCAGGCATCCATATCCTGGATCAGCGGGCCAAAACGATAAGGGTCATCAATCAGATTCTCCTGTCCATGCCAGACAACAGCTAACTGATAGCGAAAGAAATTTTTACGGCGGGGAAGTACAGCACAGAAAAAACCGCGAGAGTCGAGGCAGTCCAGCTTGCCGACTTTGCGTCCGGTTTTGGGTTCGATCACCCACACTTCGGTGGCGTCAGGTAATAGGGCGCGGACTTCAAGTCCAGCGTCAGTTTGGTGCATACCGAGTACGGAAAAAGGATCCGCAAAATGGCCTGCAATTAGCGCATTAATCACGTCTCTATCGATACGAACGGACATGGTTGTCATCCTGTTTTATGGTGTCACGCCTTCCAACTGATCTTCGACATCAGGTAGTGACACTTTTTTTGACCTGAACGGCGCAGCACAATTGTGCATCCTCTCTGCGTCGTCCCACCTTCAGGCAACAACTTAATACCTCCGGTACTAAGTCACCCTTAAAGAATAGCCAATGCTTTATCTTACTCCTGGTAAAAAATGAAACATCTGCGCTTACTCCTGTATTACGCAAAAAAATGGGTGACTCAGCACCCATTGTTAAAACACGCAATCACTCTGCCGGAGAGCCGTATTGACTGATCCGGCCAGGTGGTTCGCGTCGTTTGTAGGCCTGATAAACGTGGCGTCATCAGGCAGTCCCACATTACGCCAACTGACGCAGCATACGGCGCAATGGCTCTGCAGCACCCCACAGCAACTGGTCGCCCACGGTAAAGGCTGACAGGAACTCCGGTCCCATATTCAGCTTACGCAGACGGCCTACTGGCGTGGTCAGCGTGCCGGTAACGGCCGCCGGGGTTAACTCACGCATGGTGATATCCCGATCGTTTGGCACGACTTTGGCCCACGGATTGTGCGCTGCCAGCAGTTCTTCCACGGTCGGAATAGACACATCTTTTTTCAGTTTAATGGTGAACGCCTGGCTGTGGCAGCGCAGCGCACCTACGCGCACGCACAGACCATCAACCGGGATCACGGAAGAGGTGTTAAGAATTTTGTTGGTTTCAGCCTGTCCCTTCCACTCTTCGCGGCTCTGACCGTTATCAAGTTGTTTGTCGATCCACGGAATCAGGCTACCGGCCAGCGGTACGCCAAAGTTATCAACCGGCAGTTCACCACTGCGGGACAGGGTCGTCACTTTACGTTCGATATCGAGAATAGCAGAGGAAGGGGTTGCCAGTTCATCGGCCACATGGCCATACAGATGCCCCATCTGGGACAACAGTTCGCGCATATGGCGCGCGCCGCCGCCGGAGGCCGCCTGATAGGTCGCCACGGAAACCCAGTCAACCAGGTCATTGGCAAACAGGCCACCGAGGGACATCAGCATCAGGCTAACGGTACAGTTACCGCCGACAAAGGTCTTAATACCTTTGTTCAGGCCGTCAGTGATGACATCCTGGTTAACCGGATCGAGAATGATGATGGCATCGTCTTTCATACGCAGCGAAGAGGCCGCGTCAATCCAGTAACCCTGCCAACCGCTTTCACGAAGCTTTGGATAGATTTCGTTGGTATAATCGCCGCCCTGACAGGTCACGATGATATCGAGCGCCTTCAGCGCATCCAGATCAAAAGCGTCCTGAAGCGTGCCGGTCGTGGTTCCACCGAATGTCGGTGCCGCCTGCCCGAGCTGGGAAGTAGAAAAGAAAACAGGGCGAATGGCGTCGAAGTCACGCTCCTCAACCATGCGTTGCATGAGAACAGAGCCGACCATACCGCGCCAGCCGATAAAACCAACATTTTTCATAGCGTTTTTCCTGCAGAGATGTGTGCTGTGTATGCTAACCAGTATCCTACTGGCCTATCCTTCACCATACAAAAAGCAGCCAAAGTCGCAAGTGAAATTAATCAATGATAGCGAAGCCATCAGTAATGCGACTTATCCCGCTGCGCAAGCAAGCAGAAAGTCCGCAGTAATTATCAGGGAATTTGAGTTATGAATGAAATCATTTCAGCGGCAGTTTTATTGATCCTTATTATGGACCCGCTCGGAAATCTGCCCATTTTCATGTCCGTATTGAAACATACCGAACCAAAACGCCGCCGCGCGATTATGATTCGCGAGCTGTTCATTGCGCTGTTGGTGATGCTGATATTCCTGTTTGCTGGCGAGAAAATACTGGCATTTCTTAACCTGCGCGCGGAAACCGTTTCGATCTCCGGGGGCATCATTTTGTTCCTGATCGCCATCAAGATGATTTTCCCCAGCGCCACCGGGAATAGCACCGGGCTTCCGGCAGGCGAAGAGCCGTTTATCGTGCCACTGGCGATCCCGCTGGTAGCGGGTCCAACAATCCTGGCTTCATTAATGCTGTTATCACATCAGTATCCGAACCAGATGGGGCATCTGGTGATTGCGCTGCTGATCGCCTGGGGTGGTACTTTTGTGATTTTGCTGCAGTCTTCGCTGTTTTTACGCCTGCTGGGCGAGAAAGGGGTGAACGCACTGGAGCGCCTGATGGGGCTGATTCTGGTGATGATGGCTACCCAGATGTTCCTCGACGGCGTAAGGATGTGGATGAAGGGGTAATCTCTCCTTTTTGGCTCAGATAGCATGTTACCCGGAGAACAGTTCCGTTCACGTCATGCTCATTGCTTCTCTGAGATCTCGTCACCAGTGAACGTGTTAAGGGGGCTACGCAGCCCCCTTAACAATCCAGGCTCTCCGGCACCGCTGTAATTTCAGGTATTCCTTACGCTTTTAACTCGCTGAAAAAACGTATTTTCATTTCTGCGAGGTGCCTTCCGGAATGCCCTCTTGTCAGCATCGCGGATAAACATTATCTTCTCGCTGCACCTGCAAAATCAGGTGCCAGAATTAGCCTTCTGAAAATCATACTGGCGACATATACTTCTATGTCGTGCGACCGATTTCGTCTCAATGGCGGGTCGAGCGGGGGCGTCGCAAGACGCGCCGGTATCCAGTATGACCGGTAAGGCTAACTCCGCTTGATTCCGCCACCCGCGAGATTAGCCTCTCCGGTGGTGGTTTAAATAAAACATACTGGAGGCTGCCCTATGGCGACTACCCCTCTCTTTTCACACTCTTTATTTACCCTGCCCTTTAGCCATGCCACGGATTTCACCGAACTGGCGGATAACTGCGAGCGTTTTGTCGAAGGGCTGGTTGAATGCCATGACCCGGTTGAAAAACTGGCGATTTGTGCACGTCTGTCGGCCTGTCTCGCGTTATTGCAACCGACCTTAACGGAGCCTGTACCGCAGCATCTGCAAGCGAGCCTGACGGTAGAAACATTCCCGACCCGTTTTCCCCTTTTCGAGCCGGAACCAGACCAGATGGGGCGCTACTGTCAGTTATTAACACACCTGCTGATGAGTAAAACGCTGTCTGACGAGATGGAACGAGTGGCGGGTGACTTACTGCAGGATCTGGTGGGCTATTTCGCCGATACGCTAAAAGCGCCGCGCTGGCTGAAAACAGAAGAAGGGCTGGTCGTGCTATAAAAAAGCCGGATAGCGCTTGCGCTTACCCGGCCTACGATGTGGATGTGTGCTCATTTCCAGGCCCGGTAAGCGCAAGCGCCACCGGGCAATGCCATCAGCTCAACAGCTGAAAGGCAATCATACCGACAATCGCACCGACCGTGCCGAGGATGGTTTCCATCATCGTCCAGGTCTTCAGCGTTTGCGCTTCGGTCGCACCGGTAAATTTACCGAACAACCAGAAACCGGCGTCGTTAACGTGGCTGACCACGATAGAGCCGCCCGCGATACAGATAGACAGTGCCGCCATCTGGGCACCGGAGTAGTTCAGTTGCTCAATCACCGGCATCACCAGACCGACCGCCGTTAAGCAGGCCACGGTCGCGGAACCCTGAATGATACGCACCGCCGCCGCCAGCACGAAGCAGGTGATGGCAATCGGCAGGCCCATACCGGTTAACGCTTCGCCCAGCGCCGGACCGACGCCAGAATCAACCAGAACCTGTTTGAACACACCGCCCGCACCAATCACCAGCAGAATAATCCCCGCTGGCTGCAGCGCATGACCACAGATCTCCATCACGCGGTCTTTTGGCATGCCCTGGCGTACCGCCAGACCGTAAATCGCCACCAGACAGGCAACCAGAATCGCGGTAAACGGGTGACCGATAAACTCGAACCATTCATAGGTTGTAGAACCGACCGGAACAAAGCGTGCGGCGATAGTTTTCAGCCCCACCAGAACCAGCGGCAGCAGGATAAGCGATAAGCTGAAGCCAAAGGATGGCATTTTGCCTTCGCCCAAATGCGGCTCGGAAATATCTTCCGGTACGTGCAGCTCGACGTAACGGCTGATGAAATTCCCCCACAGCGGCCCAGCGATAATCATGCCCGGAATCGCGGCACACAGGCCAATCAGGATCATCCAGCCAAAGTCGGCGTGCATCTGAGAGGCCAGCAGCATCGGCGCAGGCCCAGGCAGCAGGAATGCCGCAGCCGCCGCTACGCCCGCAAACAGCGGGATCACAAGCTTAACCAGGTTTGTCCCCGTATGGCGCGCCATTGAGAATGCCACGCTAATCAGCAGCACAATCGCCACCTCAAAGAATAGCGGCAGCGCACAAATCAGACCGGCCAGGCCAATCGCATAATGTGCGCGGCTGTGACCGAAGGATTTCAGCATTTTGACGGCAATCTGATCGACAGCGCCGGTCTCATGCAAAATCTTGCCGAACATCGCCCCCAGCGCCACAACAATCGCCAGGAAACCGAGCGTGCCTCCCATCCCTTTTTCCATGGTCGCCGCGATTTTATCGAGCGGCATACCGGAAAAGAGACCTGCACCAATGGATACCACCATCAAAGCAACGAAGGCGTGCATACGCGCCTTCATCACTAAAAACAGCAGTAATAAAACAGACCCTACTGCTGTTAAAACAAGCGTTAATGTACTCACTACTTACTGCCCTGGTTAATAACCTCAATGGTGCTGGCGACCACACCGTCCAGTGGTTGATCGATATCGACCACCAGTACATCGTTTTCATTCGCACCCGGTTCTTCCAGCGCTTCAAACTGGGTCACCAGCATCTGCGTTTTGAAGAAGTGGCCTTTACGCGCTTTCAGGCGGCTTTCGATAACGTCAAAATCCCCTTTCAGATAGATGAAAGAGAGGTTCGGGTTACCGTCGCGTAGCTGGTCGCGGTAGACTTTTTTCAGGGCGGAACAGACGATCAGCGAAACCTTGTTGGTACGCTGCATCGCAAAGGCGGCGTCATTCAACGCCTGTAACCACGGTTTGCGGTCGTCATCGTTGAGTGGCTCACCAGAAGCCATTTTCATGATGTTGCTGCGCGGATGGAGAAAATCGCCATCAAGAAACGCGGCCTGCAGTTGATGCGCCACTTCGCTGGCGACAGCAGATTTACCGCTGCCCGATACGCCCATCAGAACGTAAACGTGGTGATCATGATTAGTCGTGCTCAAAGCGTTGCCCCCACTGGTACAAGAATCAGGAAATTGTTACGGGTAACTGTTATCGGTAACATTGTCCAGCCGGATAAATAGAGAAGCAATATCCATTCGTGCTCGAAGTGTATAAGTGTGAGCTACTTCAAACTTGTTGGCTTAAATAGATCCGCCCGGTGACAAGGTGAAACCTAAATCTAACATTTTAGGTGTGACGGCTTCACCGCGGATGCGCGCCAGCAGACGTTCTGCGCCAATGCTGCCCATGCGTTCACGCGGCGTGAGCACGCTCGCCAGACGCGGCTCCATCACCTGCCCGATGTCGTGACCGTGGAATCCGGCAATCGCCATGTCATCAGGGATTCTCAGCCCTAAACGCTGGCATTCGAAGGCCGCCCCTACCGCCAGGTCATCGTTGGTACAAAAGACACCATCGAGCTGCGGGTATTCACGCCGCGCCTGACGGATAAGTTCAATACCGGAGGAGTAGGAAGAAGACTGCTCCACCATCACGCTGTACGGCACCAGGTCGGCATCGCGCATTGCCTGCTCGTAGCCTCTCTGTTTGATGATAGTACGTTCATCAAGGCGTGCGCCAAGATAGGCAACATGACGGTGTCCGCGGGCGATGATAGCGGCTGTCATCTGACGCGCGGCTTCGAAGTTGTCGAAGCCCACGGCAATATCAAGACATGGGGACTGGCTGTCCATCAGCTCAACCACCGGGATACCGGCAACCTCAATCATTTTCAGCGTACGGGGCGTATGGCTACGTTCGGTGAGGATCAGGCCATCAATATTCCACGACAGCATCGATTCCAGACGCTCTTGTTCCATCTCAGGCTTATAGCCGTAGTGCGCCAGCATGGTTTGATAACCATGAGCGTCAGTGACAGCCTCAATGCCGCGTAGCACTTCAGCAAAAACCTGGTTAGTAAGAGACGGTAACAGCACGCCGATAGCGCGGCTGGTGGCGTTAGAAAGGATATCAGGAGCGCGATTGGGAATATAACCCAGCTCATCAAGTGCAGCGGCAATTTTGCCCCGCAGCGCCACGGAGACCTGCTCCGGGTTACGCAAAAAGCGGCTGACCGTCATTTTGGTCACGCCCACGCGGTCGGCTACATCCTGAAGTACGGGTCTTTTCTTTTTCATCGTCCTGAAGCGTTAAAAAGGGATAGATTCCCCCAGTTTACCACGGACGTGCGTGAACCTTCGCAGAGAAAAAAAGGAGTTTTTTATTGTGAGAAATACACAAAATCATTCGAGTTGCATCAAGGCGGCGACGCAGTAAATCCCCGGGAGCGTACATTAAGTACGCGACCGGGTGAGCGAGGAAAGCCAACACAGATGCAGCTTGAAGGATGCCGTGTATTTTTATACTGGCGGCAGATCAAACAACAACACTTCGCTGTCGCTGTCGGCATGAATAGAAATGGCCTGTTCATCCCAGATTGCCAGACCATCGCTGGTGGTCGCTTTGGTCCCGTTAATTGTCACGTTACCTTTTACTACCTGGATCCAGACGCGGCGTTCAGCGGCAATCTGATGCACCGACTGCTCATCTTTGATCAGTGCCCAACGGTACAGTTCCATATCCTGGTACACTTTCAGCGAGCCATCACGGGCATCCGGCGACAGCACCAGTTGTTTACCCTGAGCGGCATCAAAACGGCGCTGCTCATAGCGTGGGGTAATACCGTTTTCCTGCGGCATGATCCAAATCTGATACAGATGCAGCTTCTCAGTATTGCTCGGGTTGTACTCCGAGTGACGGATCCCCGTCCCGGCGCTCATTATCTGGAACTCACCGGCCGGAACCTGCTCTTTGTTCCCCATGCTGTCCTGATGTTCCACCGCGCCTTCCAGCACGTAAGTCAGGATTTCCATGTCTTTATGGGGATGAGTACCAAAGCCCTGACCTGCGTCGATCACGTCATCGTTAATCACGCGCAGTGCCGAGAACCCCATAAAATTTGGATCATAGTAGTTGGCAAAAGAGAAAGTATGCCAGGAATCGAGCCAGCCATGATTAGCGTGGCCACGGTCATTAGCTTTGCGTAAGTAGATCATTGTGTTCACCCCCAGATGTTTTCGATGGAGTAAGTGTGGACTCAATCCGCCGAGGATCATAGAGGGTGAAAATTGACTCCTCTGTTCAAAAAAAATGAACAAGCCCAGAGGAGTCTGCGCAAGCTATTTGGCGAGAGTTATCGTCGCCGGAGAAGCCTGTTCAAAGGCGCGTTCGAGGAGTTCCAGGTTGGTAAGAACTTCAGATTCCTTGACGTAATTAGGCGTACCGGCTGTCAGCGTCTGGTAAAGCGCATCATAGACGCGACCATAATCCCCCACTTCCGGCTGCACCTCTTCTTTTACCGTCAGGCCGTCATCGTTAACGTACTCCAGCATCCCAATGGAATCGTCAGCAGCGAAACCTTGCTCACCTGGCATGATATTGGCCTTCAGGCTGGTTTCCTGCTGGTCGATGCCGTACTTCACAAACGAGCCTTTGGTACCGTGAACGATAAACTTCGGATAGTCGATTTTCACCAAGTGACTGGTTTTAACAATGGCTTTCAGAGAGCCGTAGAACAGCTGTGCTTCAAAGGTATCGTCCGGGTTCGCTTTGTTGCGCAGGCTGCGGATGTCATAGGCCACGCAATCGGGACGACCGAACAGCGAGATAATCTGATCCATGGTGTGTACGCCCAGACCATAGAATGCGCCGTCCTGCGGCAGTCCCGGCTTGGTTTCCGCCTCGGGGCGGTAGTAATCGAAATGGCTTTCAACCTCAACAATTTCGCCGAGCTTGCCGCTCTCAATCGCTTTTTTAGCGGTGAGGAAGCAGGAATCAAAACGACGGTTCTGATATGGCGTAACGGTCAGCCCTTTGCTTTGCGCCAGTTCGAACAGTGCTTTTGCTTGCGCAAGCGTCGGCGTGAAGGGTTTCTCAACCAACACGTTTTTACCCGCTTCCAGCGCGCGTTTGGCGTATTCAAAATGGCTGTCAGCATGGGTACAGACGATCACCAGCTTCACCTGCGGATCGTTTAAGATCTCGTCAAGGTCACTGGTGAAGTGAATATGTGAATATTGTGGCGCCTGCTCTTCCGGCTTGGCGTGGCGGCGAAAAATGTGCGCGACATGCCAGCTATTTTTGCGGTTGAGGACGTACGGCAAATGGTAGCGAGTGGTGCTTTTACCAAAACCAATAAATGCGCAGTGTAAGGTCATGAGACGATCCTTTCGAAGGTGATTGTCTACACCATAGCGCAAAGCGGCTGGAGACTGAATGTTGGATTCTTTGCCGGATGGCGCTTGAACTGCACCACAGGGCGACAGGATCGGCCGTCGGCGTCGCAGGCAGTTTGTTCACGGCAAGCGCGCAGGGCCCGGAGCGTACTAAATGTACGTGAGGAGCACGAGCACTTCCCGGGGACGAAATGGCAAGTAAGCCAGGCAGACACAAAACCTCAAAAAAAAAGCCAGCAAAAGCTGGCTAAAGTAATACTGGAAGCAATGTGAGCAATGTCGTGCTTTCAGGTTCTCCGTAGGGGTTCCCCTGAACGCAGAGCAATAATAATCATTCTCATTCGCACTTGTCTACTTCTTTTTGCAAAAAAATGCAGTTGACGGAATTTTCTTTCTCAGCGAGTGTAAATACACAATTAACCCTGCTGGAGATAAGGAATGAGTGAGATAGTGATACGCCACGCTGAACCGAAAGATTACGACGCAATTCGTCAGATCCACGCCCAGCCGGAGGTGTACCACAACACGCTACAGGTTCCTCATCCTTCCCTCGAGATGTGGCAAGCGAGGCTAACCGAGCAAGCCGGGGTCAAACAACTGGTTGCCTGCATTGACGATATCGTCGTGGGGCATCTCTGTATTGAAGTCGCGCAACGCCCGCGGCGCAGCCACGTGGCCGATTTTGGTATCTGCGTGGATGCACGGTGGCACAATCGCGGCGTTGCCAGCGCGTTGATTCGCACGATGATCGACATGTGCGACAACTGGCTGCGCGTCGAACGTATTGAGCTAACGGTATTTGTTGATAATGAGCCGGCCGTGGCGGTGTATAAGAAATACGGCTTTGAAATCGAAGGCACAGGTAAGAAATACGGCCTGCGCAACGGTGAATACGTTGATGCCTACTTTATGGCGCGCGTGAAATAAAATTAAGGGCGAGTCTTATCGCCCTTCTTATTGAAAGGACGCAAGAGTGAAAAAGTACCTTCCCCTGGTGTTGCTGGCAGCACTCTCCCCTGCTTTCGCCACTACCGTACAAAATCTCGATTCCGTGCCCAGCGCTATTCAACACCCGGAAGGTAAACAGATTTTTGCTGAGCAAATGGCGGGAGCAACCCCTGCCAAAGGATTTGGCGAGCTTCCACAGGGATTATCTGAGAACGCGTGGATTGCCTGGGTTGCGCCGAATGAAGATCCTGACAACCTGATCCTCACGGGTGCCAAAGCCTGGGGCAAAGACGGCAAATATATCGGTGTCGCCTGTTTCGCCGACAATCCGGCCGACGCCGGGCAGGCAAAGAAATACGCGGATAACAACTGTCCGGAAAACTACAGCAACGGGCACGCCAATAAATTATATCTCGGCGTTTTTTCCTGGCAGAACCAACAGCTAACGCCGATTGCACGCTCGGAAAAACCATTAAACCAACTCTCTGAGTGGAATAAAACCGCCGAAAAAGAGAGCGATGATGAGTCCGTCAGACCGTTGGCCTATTATACAAAACTGGATCTGGCACCGTACCGGATCGCACCCGATACGCTGGCGTTTGGGGTGCGCGGTGGATACTCTGAGGCGTATTCCGGCGGCGGCGCATTTTATGAAGTGCTGGAGCTCTATGCGATCAAAGACAACAGGATAATCAACGTGTATTCCGACCTTGTTTATCAATATACGGACATCGCCGGAGAGTGGAATAAAGACGGTACAAGACAGCACGACATCAGCGAAAGTAAATATATCCTCAAAATGCGTTCGGCAAAAACGCACGAGTTTTATGATTTAGAGCGCGTAAACCTGCAGGATAAAAGCAGCCAAATATTCCGCTGGTCTGAATCGCTGCAGCGATATGCGCCATTCATCATCGATAAAAGATAGCGGTGAAATCTTTGGTTTAGGCACTGCCTGGCCGCTGGAGAAATATTTACAAGACTACGAAGAGAGCAAAACAACACGAAGCTAAGGTTACCTGGAGACAATGAATTATAATAACTGCCATTGGGCCTTCCAAACCGGCCCTCTTCCAGCGAAGAGGGCCATTATCCTCAGTAACCCGCCGTTAAATCATCCACGGAACGCGGGTCGGACGCGCCATACAGTGCGCCATCCGGTCCAACCATAATGCTCTGCATGCTGCCCATCGCTTCTTTCAGCGCCACTTTCTGTCCTTTTTGCTCCAGCAGTTTGATTGTATCCGGGCTGAAGCCCTTCTCAATACGAAGCTCATCCGGCAACCACTGATGATGGAAGCGTGGTGCGTTGGTCGCTTCGGCGACGTTCATCCCAAAATCAATGCTGTTGACCACCATTTGCAGCACAGTAGTGATAATTCGACTCCCGCCTGGGCTGCCGGTAACCAGCCAGGTTTTCCCATCTTTTACCACGATAGTCGGCGACATAGATGACAGCGGACGCTTCTTCGGTCCGACCGCGTTGGCATCGCCGCCTACCAGACCGTATACGTTCGGTACGCCCGGCTTGGCAGAGAAGTCGTCCATTTCATTATTGAGCAGAATGCCAGTGTTACCCGCCACAATACCGGTCCCGAAGGTGGTATTCAGGGTATAGGTCACCGCCACGGCATTGCCGTCTTTATCCACCACCGAGAAGTGAGTGGTCTGATTGCTTTCATACGGGGCGAGCTTGCCAGGTTTAATCTGGCTGGAAGGCTTAGCCTTGTTGATATCAATCTGATCGGCAAGCGTTTTAGCATAGGCTTTGTTGGTCAATGCCTGCCACGGCACTTTCACAAAATCGGGATCGCCCAGATACTCCGAGCGGTCAGCGTAGGCATACTTCTCCGCTTCAGCCATGACCTGCATGGCGTCGGCGCTGCCAAATCCGTATTTCTTCATATCAAAGTTTTCAAGAATATTGAGGATCTGCACGATATGAATACCGCCAGAGGACGGCGGCGGCATGGAGAAGACCTGATACCCGCGATAGTCACCGCTAATCGGCGTACGCTCCACGGCTTTATAGCTGGCTAAGTCCTCTTTGGTCATCAACCCGCCGTTCTGCTGCATTTCCCCGGCGATCTGATCGGCAATGGCCCCTTTATAAAACGCATCCGGGCCGCTTTCGGCAATCATTTCCAGACTTTTCGCCAGGTTCTTTTGTACCAGCTTATCGCCTTTTTTCAGTGGCTCGCCGTCTTTCCAGAAAATGGCTTTGCTGTTCTCGTGATTAGGGAGCACTTCACTGCCATAGGTTTTCAGATCGTCGGCCAGTGCGTCATTAACCACAAAGCCCTCTTCCGCTAGCTTCATCGCCGGACGTACCACTTTGTTCAGCGGCATCGTGCCGTATTTCTCCAGCGCCAGCGAGAAACCCGCGACGGTACCCGGCGTACCGGATGCCAGATGCGACGTCAGCGACTTTTTCGCATCGGCGTTGCCCTGCTCATCAAGGAACATGTCGCGGGTCGCGCCAGCAGGGGCCATTTCGCGAAAATCAATCGCCGTGGTGTTACCGTCTTTGGTACGCAGCAGCATAAAACCGCCACCGCCCAGATTGCCCGCCTGGGGATGCGTCACCGCCAGCGCGTAGCCAACGGCCACGGCGGCATCGACAGCATTCCCACCCTGTTTAAGAATATCCACCCCCACCTGAGTGGCAAGCGCATCCACGGAGGCCACCATCCCCTGCTGCGCACGCACGGGATGGAACACATCCTCCTCAACACCGTATGATACCGGCGGCGGTGCAGCCGGAGCGGCAGCAACGCTAAAACAACTTCCTGAGAGCAGAGCAGCAATGGCTACCCGGCGTAAAAACGTCGGTTTTATCATCGTTATTCTCCAGATGTATGGGGGTCAGCCCCCACTAAGCCTGGTGCATAACTCTGAAATAATCATCGTAACGGCGAGAAAGGAGTAAACTTAAGAGATCCCCGAGAGGAGAAAAGCGATGAAACGACTCTTACTTTTAGCCATGCTGTTGCCGTTTGCAGGCTTTGCACAGCCCATCAACACCATGAATAACCCGAATCAACCCGGTTATCAGATCCCGAGCCAGCAGCGTATGCAAACCCAAATGCAATCGCAGCAGATTCAGCAGAAAGGGATGCTCAATCAGCAGTTGCAAACGCAGACGCGTATGCAACAACAGCATATGGAAAACCAAATCAATTCCAACTCCCAGCGCGTCCTTCAGTCTCAGCCTGGTGAGTTTAATTCCAGCCAGCAGCAAATGCTGCCCAACAGCAACGGTGGGATGTTAAGTGGACCCCGTAACCCGGACAGCTCGCTGAATAAGCAACATATGCTGTCGGAGAAAAAGAACGGCGACATGCTGAAGCCCTCCAGCACGCCGCAGCCTAACGTTCCGTTAAAAACAATTGGGCCTTAACAGGGCTGGAAATCCGGACCAATCATATCAATGGCATCGGTACAGATGCAGTCCACTCCCCAGCGTAGCAGTTCCGCCGCGCGCTGGGGTCGGTTGACGGTATACACCAGAATACGCAGCCCTGCGTCGCGCAGCGCATCCACGCGCGCTTCATCCAGCAGCTTGTGATTAAGATGAATAGAGACGCAGCCCAGCCGCGTTGTCAGCTCACGCCAGTCCCCGCGCCACTCATCAAGCAGTAAGCCTCTCGGCAGTTCAGGCGCCGCCTGCTGCGCCGCTGCAAGCGCGTCAATTTCAAAGGATGACAACAGCGGTGGTGTCATTCCCGCCCACAGTTCCCGAGCGGCCAGCGCTACGGCTTTGCCGGTTAACGTTCCGGTGCCGGTGGTAGGTTTAATTTCAATATTCGCCATCATACCGTGCTGACGGCAGCGCTCGGCCACTTGCGAGAGCAGCGGTAGCGGTTCGCCTTTAAACTCACCGCTAAACCAGCCACCGGCGTCCACGCGCAATAAATCCTGCCAGTTCAGCTCGCCTGCCACACCCCAACCATTGCTGGTGCGTTCCAGGTTGTCGTCATGCAGCAAGAAGATCTCACCGTCTTTCGACAATTTAGCGTCAAACTCAATCATGGTATGCCCGTATCGCGCCCCCATGTCGATCGCCGCCAGGGTGTTTTCCGGTGCCAGCTTACCGCCGCCGCGATGGGCGACGATATGGGGGTAAGGCCAGTTACTCATACGCGTTGTCCTGTTTCGCCATCAAAAAGATGCAGATGATTTTCCGGCAGATGCAGCCACAGCGTGCTGCCTGCCGTCGGGCGATGCTGATGCGCCAGTCGCACCACCAGCTTTTGCTCACCCCAACGTCCGTGTGCCAGATTATCCGCTCCCAGCATTTCCAGCGTGTCGACGACCAACGGCACGCCGCCTTCGGCCTGCGAGCTTAGCGCAATATGCTCCGGGCGGATACCCAACGTCATGTTGCGCCCACCAGACTCCCTCGCGCTTCTGCCGAGGGGCAACGTCATGCCGTCATCCAGCTCAAAATGGGTGCCCGAGGCGCTGATGCGCCCGTCCAGCAGATTCATCGCCGGGCTGCCGATAAAACTCGCCACAAAGCGGCTGGCAGGCTTTTCATATACTTCAACCGGCGTGCCGATCTGCTCGGCAATGCCTTTGTTCATCACCATCACCCGCTGGGCGAGGGTCATCGCTTCAACCTGATCGTGCGTCACATACAGTGAGGTGGTTTTCAGTCGGCGATGCAGATGTTGTAACTCCAGACGCATCTGTACGCGCAGCTTGGCATCGAGGTTAGACAGAGGCTCATCAAACAGGAATACCGCTGGGTCACGGACAATCGCCCGCCCCATCGCCACACGCTGGCGCTGACCGCCAGAAAGCTCGCACGGACGACGCTTGAGCAGTTCACCCAGCTCGAGAATACGCGCCGCCTCTTTCACCCGTTCGGCAATATGCTCCTTGCCCATCCCACGGATTTTCAGCCCCCAGGCCATATTTTCTTCCACGCTCATATGTGGGTAGAGCGCGTAATTCTGAAAGACCATCGCAATGCCGCGATCCTTAGGCTCCATTTCGGTGACGCGTTTATTATCAATCCAGATATCGCCGCCGCTCACCCGTTCAAGCCCGGCTACCATCCGTAGCAGCGTTGACTTACCGCAGCCGGATGGGCCAACCATCACGATAAATTCTCCGTCCGCGACATCCAGCGTCAGCGGTTTAATCACCTGGGTTTTGCCGTCCCAGCTTTTGGTTACTGCCTGTAGTTTTAAACCAGCCATTTTTATTTCTCACTATCGACCAGGCCACGTACGAAGGCACGCTGCATGGCTAACACGATGATTACCGGAGGGATGAGCGTCAGCAGCATGGCTGCCATTACCTGATTCCACTGCGTGGTGCCTTCACCAGTAGCAATCATGCCTTTGATACCTGCCACCGCAGTGCCCAAATTGACATCGGTAATAATTAACAACGGCCACAAATACTGGTTCCAGCCGTAGATAAAGGTGATCACAAACAGCGCCGCCAGATTGGTTTTTGACAGCGGTAGTACAATATCGCGGAAAAAACGCATCGGTGACGCGCCGTCAATACGCGCCGCCTCAACCAGTTCATCCGGCAGGGTCATAAAAAACTGCCGGAACAGGAACGTCGCAGTCGCCGATGCCATTAACGGCAGCGTCAGACCCGCATAGCTGTCGAGCATTTTCAGGTTGGCGATCACTTCCACCGTCGGGAAAATACGCACCTCGACCGGCAGCATCAGCGTGATAAAAATCATCCAGAAGAACAGGTTACGCAGTGGAAAGCGGAACCAGACGATGGCGAATGCGGAGAGCATAGAGACGGTGATTTTCCCTACTGTAATACTGAACGCCATGATGAAACTGTTGAGCATCATCAGCCAGAACGGCGCGCTGTTAACGCCCACGCCGTTGACCCAGATGTATTTCATGTTTTCCAGCAGCTGTGTGCCGGGAACCAGCGTCATCGGCGTTTCAAAGACTGCTTTGTTATCCAGCGTCGCCGCGACAAACGCGACGTACAGCGGAAACAGGATCACCATGATCCCCATAATCAACATGGCATGGCTGAATATTGTCAGCCCACGACGATTCTCAATCATTGGTAACGTACCTTACTTTCCACATAGCGGAACTGCACCACCGTCAAAATAATGACCAGGAACATCAGCACTACCGATTGGGCGGCCGAGGCGGAGAGATCCAGCCCGACAAAGCCTTCGCGATAGATCTTATAAATCAACGTAGTGGTCGCCTGTACCGGCCCACCCGCCGTGGCGGCATCGATCACCGGGAAGGTATCAAAGAAGGCATAAACCAGATTCACCACCAGCAGAAAGAAGCTGACCGGTGCAATCAGCGGCAGCGCCAGCTTAAAGAAGCGGCGAACCGGTCCCGCACCATCAATCGCGGCGGCTTCAATCAGCGACCGCGGAATAGACTGTAGTGCGGCAAAGAAGAACAGGAAGTTGTAACTAATCTGCTTCCAGACCGACGCAAACACCACCAGAAACATCGCCTGACCGCTGTTTTGCGCATGGTTCCAGTCATAGCCAAACTCACCGAGAAAATGGGTAATCAGCCCGCGTCCTGGGTTAAACAGGAAGATCCACAATACGGCGGCGACGGCGGGCGCGACGGCATAAGGCAACAGCATCAGCGTCTGGTAAAAACGGCTGCCGCGCACCACGTAATTCACCAGCGCCGCAAAAAATAACGACGCCAGCAAACCGCTTACCGTGACTAACGTACTGAACTTAATGGTGGTCCAGAATGAATCAAGGTAGTACGGGTCATGAAACAGCGCGATAAAGTTTTCCAGTCCGACAAACTGGCTAGAAAGACCAAACGGATCAACGGATTGTAGTGAGTACCACAGCGCTTCACCGGCGGGCCAGATAAAGAAAATAACGGTGATAACCAACTGCGGGGCCACCAGCAAATAGGGAAGCCAGCGCGAGCGGAACACCGGACGGGATGAAGACATGTAGGTTCTTTTCCTGGAAGGTGCCAGATTGCGGTGCACACACCGTATCCGGCCTACAAACTACACGCATTTGTAGGCCGGGTAAGTCGCAGCCGCCACCCGGCATTTCACATTACGATTTAGTCGATTGCTCAAAGCGGCGCAGTAACTGATTGCCACGCTCAACGGCAGCATCCAGCGCCTGCTGCGGGGTTTTCTTCCCGGTCCAGACGCTTTCCAGTTCTTCATCTACGATGGTGCGGATCTGCGGCATGTTGCCCAGACGCAGCCCTTTGGTGAACGGCAACGGTGGCTTGTTCAGCATCTGGCGGGTGGCGATATCAGCCCCAGGGTTCTTATCATAGAAGCCCTGCTCGCGGGTCAAGTCGTACGCGGCGGTGGTAATGGGCAGGTAGCCGGTCTTCTGGTGCCATTCGGCAGCAATTTCAGGCTTCGCCAGGAAGTTGAGGAACTGCGCCACGCCTTCGTAGGTTGCTTTGTCTTTACCCTGCATCACCCACAGGCTGGCTCCCCCGATAATCGCGTTCTGCGGCGCGCCCTTCACATCGGCATCGTACGGCATCATGCCGACGCCATAGTTGAATTTGGCGTAGTGGCGGATGTCAGCCAGAGAACCGGAAGAGGCGGTGGTAATGGCACAATCCCCGTTATAGAACTTCTCGGTAGACTCGTCTTTACGCCCGAAGTAGCTGAAATCCCCTTTTTTGTTCAACTCTTCCAGCAGGGCGATATGTTTCACCTGTTCCGGTTTATTGAATTCCAGCACCGCGTCAGTACCGTCAAAACCGTTGTTTTTGGTAGCCACCGGCAGACCATTCCAGGCGCTGAAGTTTTCAATCTGAATCCATCCCTGCCAGCCGCTGGCGTAGCCGCACTTCATGCCTGCTGCTTTCAGCTTCGCGGTGTATTCCGCCAGATCCTGCCAGGTTTTTGGCGGCTGCTCAGGGTCTAAACCGGCTTTTTTGAAGGCATCTTTGTTGTAGTACAGCACCGGCGTGGAGCTGTTAAACGGCTGGGAGAGTAAGTGTCCGCTTTTAGAGTCGGTGTAATAACCGGAAACCGTCGGCACGAACTGAGACTCATCGAAGTTAATACCAGCCTCTTTGAATACTTCATAGACCGGTTTAATGGCTTTCGAGGCCATCATCGTTGCCGTGCCCACTTCATAAACCTGCAGTAGCGCAGGTGCGTTTCCGGTACGGAAAGCCGCAATACCTGCGCTCAGGCTCTGCTCGTAGTTGCCTTTGTACTGCGGAACAATTTTGTAGTCGGGATTGGCGGCATTAAAACGTTGCGCCAGTGAATCAACTTCTTTACCCAGTTCACCTTCCATTGAATGCCAGAACGGGATAGTGGTGACGGCCAGAGCCTGACCTGCAAACGCCAGGCTAAGTGCCAGTCCTAAAGCTGTATGTCGTAACGATATCATCGGTTATCTCTCTTGTTGTGCCGGATGCGCGATATCACGCGTTTTATGCTCGCGGGGGTAACATGACATGCTCGAATGACAGAAAAATAACTTTTTTATTACAAAAAAAAGATAGTAAGGCGACAAACAGATGGCAAGGCGGTGAAAGCGTAGTGACAGGAAAATGCGGGGTGGTGCACAACAAAGCCGGGTAACGCTATGTCTTACCCGGCCAGGATGACGTTATCTGTTGCAGCCAGCAAAGAACATTAATCTTTACGCCAGCGTCGTTCATATTCATTCTGTAAACGCTGCTGTTCCCGCCGCTCACGTTCGCGCTGAATATCCGATTTCTCATCTTCCCAGCCCGGGCAGACAGAGGAGGTGAACACTTCACAGGGCGAGCTGGACTGCGCTAACGAGTTGTCCGGTTTCTCTTCCCAGATTGAAGGGTCGCGCGGGTCGAACGCTGGCGGTGTTAAGGCCAGGGTATTTGATGAAAGCGTCCAAAACAAACCGCCAATCATCATGCAGATACCGGAACGTATCATCCTTTCTCCATGTTCACTTTTATTATTGATAACTATTCTCAATAATAACATAGAGCAATAAAAAGGGGCCATATCAGGCCCCCTTGTCCATTCAGAGAATGTTAACCGCCCAGATACGCGCTGCGCACTGCTTCGTTAGCCAGTAACGCATCACCGGTGTCTTCCAGCACCACATGACCATTTTCCAGCACGTAGCCGCGATCGGCGAGCTTCAGCGCCTGGTTAGCGTTCTGTTCGACGAGGAAGATTGTCATCCCCTGCTCGCGCAGTTGTTCGATGGTGTTGAAGATCTGCTGGATGATAATCGGCGCCAGACCCAGCGACGGTTCATCAAGCAGCAGCAGCCGCGGCTGACTCATCAGCGCACGGCCTATCGCCAGCATCTGCTGTTCACCGCCGGACATCGTGCCCGCACGCTGAATTCGACGTTCATGCAGGCGGGGAAACAGGTCATACACCCACTTGATGCGTTCCTGAAACTGGTCCTTTTCGGCAAAGAAGCCGCCCATCGCCAGGTTCTCTTCCACCGTCATGCGGGAAAACACGCGACGCCCTTCCGGAACAATCGCTACCGCTTCGCGCATGATTTTCGCCGTCTGCCAGTCGGTAATGTCTTTACCATCAAAAACAATTCGCCCACTTGTCGCTCGCGGATCGCCGCACAGCGTACCAAGCAGCGTGGTTTTTCCCGCGCCGTTGGCACCGATAAGCGTCACGATTTCACCCTGATTGATATACAAGCTGACGTCGTGCAGCGCCTGTATCTTGCCGTAGTGGGCGCTGACTTTGTCAAAGGACAACATGACTTTTTCCATATTATGCGTCACCACCATTATGCTTCACCTAAATAGGCGCGGATCACGTCCGGGTTGTTACGAATCTGTTCCGGCGTCCCGTTCGCCAGCGGCGTGCCCTGATTCACCACGTAAATACGGTCGGAAATACCCATCACCAGCTTCATGTCGTGCTCAATCAACAAAATAGTGGTGTTGTGATGGTTACGCAGTTCAGCAATCAGCTCGTCCAGCTCTTTGGTCTCTTTCGGGTTGAGGCCTGCGGCGGGTTCGTCGAGCATCAGGATTTCCGGCTGGGTCACCATGCAACGTGCAATCTCCAGACGGCGCTGGTCGCCGTAGGCCAGGTTACTGGCCTGACGGTTGGCGTGCTCCAGCAAACCAATACGCTCCAGCCAGGTGGCGGCGCGATCCAACGCTTCACTCTGCGCGCGACGGAACGACGGGGTTTTCAACAGGCCGGAGAAGACGCCGGTTTTCAGCTGCTGATGTTGCGCCACCAGCAGGTTTTCAATCACCGTCATTTCGCGAAACAGACGCACGTGCTGGAAAGTACGCACCACGCCCATCCGCGCAATTTGTTGACCCGGCAGCCCTTCCAGATGCTGGTCGCGCAGCTTAATCGTCCCACCCGTCGGCTTATAAAAACCGGTCAGGCAGTTAAAGACCGTGGTTTTTCCCGCGCCGTTAGGCCCGATTAACGAGACGATCTCCTGTGGTCTCAGCTCCAGTTCAACGTTGTTTACCGCCAGCAGACCGCCGAAGCGCATCATCAGGCCGTTGACGGATAATAATGGCTGACTCATGCCTGCTCTCCTTTTGCTTCCCCGTTTTTCAGCTTCAACTGCGGACGGGTCATCGGCAACAAGCCCTGCGGACGCCAGATCATCATCAGTACCATTAAACCACCCAGCATTAACATGCTGTATTCATTGAAATCACGCATCAGCTCGCGTGACACCACCAGCAGGATGGCCGCGAGGATCACTGCAAACTGTGAACCCATTCCGCCCAGTACCACAATCGCCAGCACAAAGGCCGACTCGGCAAAGGTGAAGGATTCCGGGCTGACAAAACCCTGACGCGCGGCAAACAACGTACCGGCAAAACCGGCAAACGCGGCGCTGATGGTAAAAGCGGTCAGCTTGATGCGCGTAGGGTTTAAGCCCAACGAGCGACAGGCTATTTCATCTTCGCGCAGCGCTTCCCACGCACGACCCAGCGGCATACGCAGCAGACGGTTGATGACAAACAGCGAGAAGACCACCAGCAGCAGCGCCACCAGATAGAGGAAAATAACGCGGTCAGAGGGATCGTACTTCACGTTAAAGAAGTTGCTGAAGGTATCCCAGCCACCTTCACGGGCAGTACGGCTGAACTCCAGACCGAAAAAGGTCGGTTTCGGGATCTGGCTGATACCGTTCGGACCACCGGTCACTTCGGTGTTGTTGAGCAGCAGGATACGGACGATTTCGCCGAAGCCTAAAGTCACAATCGCCAGATAGTCACCGCGCAGGCGCAGTACCGGGAAGCCGAGCATAAAGCCCGCAGCAGCGGAAACCAGCCCCGCCAGCGGCAGACAGGTCCAGAAGCCGAGTCCGTAATAGTGGTTCAGCAGCGCGAAGGTGTAAGCACCGATGGCATAGAAGCCGCCGTAGCCCAGCACCAGCAGACCGGAAAGCCCCACCACCACGTTTAAGCCGAGGCCGAGGATGATATAAATCATCGTCAGCGTGGCAATATCAACCGTACCGCGCGACACCATAAACGGCCACGCCACGGCAATCACCAGCAGCGCGACCAGGAACAGCTTCTGTTTAACGGTGGAGCCATCAATCGCCGGCAGAATAAACTTCGGTCCGGAGACACTCTTCAGGCCCTTCTGGAAAGCTGGACGCAACAGTTGGAAGAGAAAAACCACGCCAGTGCCGATAAACACCCACTGCCAGCGGATATCCGCGGCGCTATCCACCACCAGTTTGGTGCCGTCAAGCTCCAACTGGACGCCCATAAAGACGCCCGCCAGGATGAAGAACATAGCGGCAGAGAGCAGCGCCATTGCAAAATGCATCGGTTTCATACTTTCTCTACCTCCGGGCGACCCAGAATACCGGTCGGCATCACCAGCAGCACCAGAATCAGCAGCGCGAATGAAACCACGTCTTTGTATTCGGTACTCAGATAAGCAGAGGAGAGCGCTTCCGCAACACCCAGAATCAGACCGCCGATCATCGCCCCAGGAATGCTGCCGATGCCGCCCAGTACCGCCGCGGTAAAGGCTTTCATCCCGGCCATAAAGCCGATATAGGGGTTAATTACGCCGTAGAACTGGCCGAGCAGTACGCCCGCTACCGCCGCCATTGCCGCGCCAATCACAAAGGTCAGCGCAATCACGCGATCGGTATTTATGCCGAGCAGGCTGGCCATTTTCAGGTCTTCCGCGCAGGCACGGCAGGCACGGCCCATACGGGAGTAACGGATAAACAGCGTCAGCGCCAGCATCGCCAGGAAGGTTACAATCCAGATAACCAACTGCATGGTGGTGATGGAAGCAGAGAAGTTTTCGCTACTGCCGACGGTCCACTGGCCGTTAAACAGGCTGGGCAGCGCCACATCGCGCGAACCTTCCGTCAGGCTGACGTAGTTTTGCAGGAAGATGGACATCCCGATAGCGGAAATCAGCGCGATCAGGCGCTTAGAGCTGCGCACGGGCCGATACGCTACGCGTTCAATGCTCCAGCCGTAGGCGCTGGCAATCACAATCGCGCCGACAAAGCCCGCCGCGACCAGTAGCCAGCTGGAATCAATACCCATCATCATTAGCGCAGCGATGATCATAAAGGAGACATAGCTGCCGATCATATACACCTCGCCATGGGCGAAGTTGATCATGCCGATAATGCCGTACACCATCGTGTAACCGATAGCGATCAGCGCGTAGGTGCTTCCCAGCGTGACGCCGTTAAACATCTGCTGCAAGAAATAGAGGAACTGCTCGGACATAAGGTAACCTTTCTTAACCCGCCCGTTTTGCACGGGCGGTGGGATAACTCGTCTTCAGCTATTACTTCGCGACGGTCGATGATCCGTCCGCGTGCCACTGGAAGACACCAAACTCAAATCCCTTCAAATCGCCTTTTTCGTCCCATTTCAGCGGCCCAATCACGGTGTCAGCCCCGTGTGCTTTCAGATCTTTCACCAGCTCCAACGGCTCTTTGCTACCGCTGCGATCCATTGCTGTCGCCAATGACTGGACGGCTGCATAAGTGATCCACACGTACGGACCGGTTGGATCTTTCTTGTCAGCTTTGAGCGCATCGACGATAGCTTTATTCGCCGGATCCTGGTCATAGCGTTTTGGCATGGTCACCAGCATGCCTTCAGCGGCATCGCCGGCAATGTTAGACAGCGACGCATTGCCCACGCCCTCAGGTCCCATAAACTGGGTATTCAGCCCGACGGAGCGTGCCTGGCGCAACATTTGTCCCATTTCCGGGTAGTAGCCGCCGTAATAAACAAAATCGATATTTTCTTTTTTCAGGCGGGCGATCAGCGCAGAAAAATCTTTTTCCCCGGCAGTGATCCCGTCAAAGAAGACGATATTGGCTTTGCCCGCTTTCAGGCTCTCCTGAACTGAACGCGCCAGGCCTTCACCGTATTGCTGTTTATCGTGAATGATGGCGATGCGTTGCGGCTTCACCTTCTCCAGAATGTATTTCGCGGCGGTCGGCCCCTGAGAGGAGTCCAGGCCCGCTGTACGCATAATGTGTGCGTAACCGCGCTGGGTAAGTTCCGGGTTGGTCGCGCCCGGGGAAATCATCAGAATGCCTTCGTCTTCATAGATATCTGATGCGGGCTGCGTGGAGGATGAGCACAGATGACCAATAACGTACTGAATGCCGTCATTGACGATTTTGTTCGCTACCGCAACGGCCTGTTTCGGATCGCAGGCGTCGTCATATTCGACGGCAACCAGTTTGTCGCCTTTGACCCCGCCTTTGGCATTGATATCTTTAATGGCCTGACGTGCGCCATTAAATTCCATATCACCCCACTGCGCGACCGGACCTGACATCGCCCCGACAACAGCGACCTTGATATCCTCCGCCATGACCGCGTGTGACATTGCCAGTGCTATCACCCCTGCGATGATTGTTTTCGCATTCCGTTTCATTTTCCTGAATCCCCATTCGTGATGATGTATATATTTTGTATTTATGTGGTTAAAAAGCAGACTGTGCTTTTTTTGAACTGTACTATTTTTACCAGTCTCGTTAATGGTTTAGCGCAGTTTTTTAAGCAAATTACGGCTAAAATCTCTATTTTTCAGTCGATTAAGAAAAGATAATATTCTGCTTTTCACTATAGATAAACAAAAAAAAGTGCATTTGTCAGCATAAAATAACGGCACAAAGAGCGGAATAAAATGCTGCATTCCAGGGTATTATCCTGCCTGTTTTTCAATCTCTACTGTTTCAATCTGTCATTGTCGTTGTTACAAAACTATTAACCTGGTTAATCGCATTAAAAAGAGAAAGCATCCGGGCGAATTATTTCGGTACACTGATTCCATCTTTTGTGATTTGGACATGCTGTTAATGAAGCTGACCATCGTTCGTTTAGATAACTTTAGCGACCAGGACCTGATTGATCTGGGCAAAATCTGGCCGGAATATTCCGCCTCATCATTAAGCGTAGATGAAACGCACCGGATCTACGCCGCACGCTTTAACGAGCGTCTGTTAGGCGCCGTGCGGGTAACCCTGAGCGGCACACAAGGCGCACTGGATTCATTGCGCGTGCGCGATATCACCCGCCGTCGCGGCGTCGGGCAGTATTTGATCGAAGAAGTGATCCGGGAAAACCCTGACGTGAGTTCGTGGTGGATGGCCGACGTCGGCGTTGAAGACCGCAGCGTGATGGCCGCATTTATGCAGGTGTTAGGATTTACGGCCCAGGAGAATGGCTGGGAGAAACGGTAGAAAACCGCCCCCAACCAATTGTATTATGAGTATTTTCCCAAGAATTTTGTGTTGCAGGCAGGCGGCAAGTTATAAAATCCCCGGAGCTTACATAAGTAAGTGACCGGGGTTGAATAACGCAGCCAACACACCTGCGGCACGAAAGGCGCCGGGAAAATCACTTGGCGTCTGTCGCCGTCCCGTTTGCATGCCAGTCAAACACGCCGAATTCGAAGCCTTTCAGGTCGCCCTTCGCATCCCATGACAGCGGCCCCATCACGGTTTCCACTGAGTTTGCTTTCAGATACTTGGCAATTTCAGCCGGATCGTCAGACTGGTTCAGACCTGCCTGCAAAGATTGCAGCGCGGCGTAGGTGGTCCATACGAATGCGCCGCTCGGATCCTGTTTCTTGGCTTTGATAGCATCTACGATGGGTTTGTTCGCTGGAACCTGGTCGTAGTTCTTCGGTTTCGTTACCAGTAAGCCTTCTGCAGATTCACCGGCGATGTTAGACAGCGACACGTTCGCTACACCTTCTGGCCCCATAAACTGGGTTTTCAGACCCGCGGCGCGTGCCTGGCGCAGGATTTGCCCCATTTCCGGGTGGTAACCGCCGTAGTAAACGAAATCGATATTCTCTTTCTTCAAACGCGCTACCAGCGTAGAAAAATCTTTTTCCCCGGCGGTGATCCCGTCAAAGAACACCACGTTGGCGTTACCCTTTTTCAGGCCATCCTGCACCGCGCGGGCCAGGCCTTCACCGTACTGCTGCTTATCATGAATAATCGCGATGCGCTGCGGCTTCACTTTTTCAACGATATATTTGGCGGCCGTTGGGCCCTGATCGGAATCCAGACCAGTGGTACGCATTACCAGGCTATAGCCGCGCGCGGTCAGCTCCGGCGCCGTTGCCGCTGGAGTGATCATCAGAATACCTTCGTCTTCATAGATGTCTGACGCAGGCTGAGTGGAAGAAGAGCAAAGGTGACCGATTACGTATTTAATCCCGTCGTTGACCACTTTGTTCGCAACCGCTACCGCTTGTTTCGGGTCACAGGCATCGTCATATTTCACCATGACCAGTTTGTCACCTTTCACGCCGCCCTTGGCGTTGATATCCGCAATTGCCTGCTCTGCGCCGGTAAATTCCTGATCGCCATATTGTGCTACCGGGCCAGACATCGCCCCGACGACGGCAACTTTAATATCCTTAGCAAACGCCATATTGCTCAAAGACAGGGCGATACATCCTGCCAATAACGCTTTACCCTTCATATTCATCCTGACAATCCCCATTATTGTGGTTATTACGTGTGTTGTGATGTTGTTGTTCAGCACTTTATTTCGATTATTGGATAGCCATCCGTGCTTTAGCAGCATACTCTGCTAAAACATACCCGATTTTTATTATTTTGGAATAGCTAAATTTGACATGCAGATAACAACCTGATGACAAATAGCATAAACGTCAGAGGAGAGGGAGAGATAAAAACAAAAAACCCCGGATTTTCATCCAGGGTTTATCAGCATTTCCAGGTCGGCGGAAGATTACGCTTCGATCGCCGCACGCAGTTTTTTCATGGCGTTCTTTTCAAGCTGACGAACACGTTCAGCAGAGACGCCGTAGCGATCGGCCAGTTCTTGCAACGTCGACTTGTTGTCTTCGTCCAGCCAACGGGCGCGAATGATGTCCTGGCTACGCTCGTCCAGACCCTCCATTGCGTGGGTCAGTTTGTTCGCGGCCTGATCTTCCCAGTTATCTTCTTCAATGCCGTCGGCAAAGTTAGATGATTTATCCTGCAGATACAGAACCGGCGCCATCGGCTGGCTGTCAGACTCGTCGTCTGAAGACATGTCAAACGTCATGTCCTGCGCCGCCATACGGGATTCCATTTCGCGCACGTCTTTGCTGGAAACACCCAGCTCACGAGCAACCATTTCAACTTCGTCCTGATTGAACCAGCCCAGACGCTGCTTGGTTTTACGCAGGTTAAAGAACAGCTTACGCTGCGCTTTGGTGGTCGCGACTTTTACGATACGCCAGTTACGCAGAACGTATTCGTGGATCTCAGCTTTGATCCAGTGCACGGCGAAAGAAACCAGGCGCACACCCACTTCCGGGTTGAAACGGCGCACGGCTTTCATCAGGCCGATATTACCTTCCTGAATCAGATCCGCCTGCGGCAGGCCATAGCCCGCATAATTACGAGCAACATGAACAACAAAGCGCAGGTGAGACAGGATCAGCGTTTTAGCTGCTTCCAGATCGCCCTGGTAATGCAGCTTTTCAGCCAGTGCCCGCTCCTCGTCAGCCGACAACATCGGCCACGCGTTCGCAGCCCGGATGTAAGATTCCAGGTTACCAACAGGGGCTAAAGCTAAATTTTGCATTTCTTTGGTCATTCAAATCCTCTCAATCTTTTCATCTGACGCGTTGGCTAAAACCATTAGCAACAACCATGCCAGAGCTTATGAGCAACGAGAATATCATTCAATCTTTTATCAGACAGTGATTTTATCCACAAGTTCCATGTCGTAATGTGTATAGATTACGCACAAAATGTGACATCACAATGAATACGCCGGGAAGAGATAACAGGGACTCTTTCCCTGCAGAGCGAACTACTCAGTGCAGGGAAAGATTATACCAGAGATTTTTTAATCGGGGGTAAAGTGGCGTAAATGTTGAACCGTGGCAAGCCAGGCTGCCACCCAGCCAATCATCGAGCACACCAGCAGTAATAACAGGCATTCGTCGAATGATAAGCCGTTGATATCAAACTTAGTTCCAAAAACCTGCGCCACCTCAGTAACCGCTGACGACAGGCGCATCACCAAAATTTCTGACAAAATTAGTGAAAGAAATGCGCCGGAAAAACCGAGCAGCGCACCGCCGTAGAGGAACGGACGCAGGATAAACCCATCCGTCGCGCCAATCAGTTTCTGCACGTTAATGGTATCGCGACGCGCAAAAATACTCAGCCGCACACTGTTACCGATGACGAGGAAGACCGCCGCTACCATCAGCACGCCAATCATCGCGGAGACGCGTCCGACAAGGCCCGTCAGCGCCGCCAGACGGGCAAACCAGCTGTCATCCATGCGCACTTCATCAATACCGTTGATTTGTGCGATACGGTCGCGCAGCGTGTTCAGCGACTCCGTGCCCTGGAAGTCCAGTTTCGGGATAACTACCGCCACGGCCGGTAGCGGGTTCTCTTCCAGCATATCCAGCGCGCCGCCAAAGCCGGACCAGTTACGGAATTCGCCCAGCGCGTCATCGCGGGAAAGATAATTCACTTTCTCCACGCCCTGCTCGGCCTGCAACTGACCAACCACCCGCGCCGCTGCATCATCATCCAGCGTTTTTTGCAAGTAAACGGTGATCTGCGGAGAAGGATAATACTGGCTTGCCGCATGGTCGACGTTCTTATAAACCATGTAGCATACGCTTGGCAGCGTCAGGGAGATGGCAATAACCATCACCGTCAGGAACGTCGCCAGCGGCTTGCTTTTCAGGTCCTGTAACGCGCCCTGGAACGCGTAGCGTACCTGCTCGTTAAAGACATTGGTTTTACGCGAGTTCGGCTTTGGCGCGGCTTTCGCCCGCTTTGGCGCGTTACGACCGCCATCTCCCGGCGCGCCGCCCGATTTACGGAAGCGATCCAGTCGGCCACCGAACTGTTTGATTTGATTAATAGCGTCACGTCTATTCATGGGCCAGGCCTCCATGCAGATGTCCATCGCTCAGAACCATTTGGCGATAGGAGCGACGGGAGATCAGGCCAATATCGTGCGTGGCCATTAATACCGTGACCCCGACGCGGTTAAACTCTTCAAACAGGCGAAGGATCCCTTCCGACAACGCGTCATCCAGGTTCCCTGTTGGTTCATCCGCCAGCAATACCGCCGGTTTATTCACCACCGCACGGGCGATGCCCACGCGCTGTTGTTCACCGCCGGAGAGCTGAATAGGGAAGTTTTTCGCTTTGTCCAACAGTCCGACCTTATCCAGCGCCGCTGACACGCGACGACGAATATCGTCCCCGCTGGCGCCCGCGATGATCAGCGGGATTGCCACGTTGTCAAACACGGTTCTGTCCATCAACAGGTGGTGATCCTGAAAAATCATGCCAATCTGACGACGCAGAAACGGCACTTCACGGTTTTTCAAACGGCTGATGTCATGCCCGCTGAAGTAGATTTTCCCGGCGCTGGGCCGTTCAATTCCACAAATCAGCTTCAGCAGGGTACTTTTCCCCGCGCCAGAGTGGCCGGTCAGAAATGCCATCTCGCCAGGCTGCATATGGAAGGTAACTCCCTGCAGCGCTTGTCTCCCACCGAGATAGGCCTTGCTGACATGTTCAAAGCGAATCATTGTTAATCCTCTCGGGCAAAAAGTGCCTCTATAAAATCGTCCGCTTTAAACGGACGTAAATCCTCGATACGTTCGCCCACACCGATATAACGGATAGGGATGCCAAACTGATCGGCAACCGAGAAGATGACCCCGCCCTTCGCTGTACCGTCCAGCTTAGTCAGGGTGATACCGGTTAAGCCCACGGCTTCATGGAACAGTTTGGCCTGGCTTATCGCATTCTGCCCGGTGCTGGCGTCGATAGTCAGCATAACTTCATGTGGCGCATCTTCGTCGAGCTTCTTCATGACGCGAACGATTTTTTTCAATTCTTCCATCAGGTGCGATTTGTTCTGCAAACGCCCTGCGGTATCAGCGATCAGCACATCTACATTACGCGCCTTCGCCGCCTGGATAGCATCAAAGATGACGGACGCGGAATCCGCGCCGGTATGCTGAGCAATCACCGGGATGTTGTTACGCTGACCCCAGACCTGCAGCTGCTCTACCGCCGCCGCACGGAAGGTATCGCCCGCCGCCAGCATCACCGATTTACCCTGCTGCTCAAACTGACGCGCCAGCTTTCCGATAGTGGTGGTTTTACCCACGCCGTTGACGCCAACCATTAAGATAACAAACGGCGTCTTGCCATCAACATTCAGCGGTTCTTCCACCTTCGCCAGAATCTCGCCCATCTCTTCTTTCAACAGGCCGTACAGCGCTTCCGCGTCTTTGAGCTGCTTACGGCTGGCACCTTCCGTCAGATTCGCAATAATCTTGCGGGTCGTTTCTACGCCCACGTCGGCGATCAGCAGTTGCTCTTCCAGCTCTTCAAACAGATCATCGTCGATCTTTTTACCACGGAACAGACTGATAAATCCGGAACCAAGGTTTTCTTTTGTTTTCAGGAGGCTGCGTTTCAGACGCGCAAAGAAACCTTCTTTCGTTGGTTTTTCCTGCTCCTGGACTCCCTCTTCTTCTGTCGGTGCTTCTACGGCAGGTTCTTCTACCGGCACCACCATCACGGCTTCTTCAGTTGCCTCAGCAGCCAGCGCCTGCGCTTCCAGCTCTTCATCAGTCAGGTGCGGTTCGTTTTCGGCTTCCTCTTCAACCGCCTCAACGATTTCCACGGTTTCCGCTTCGGCCTGCCACTCTTCGGCAGAAACCTCTTCGGTTTTCACCTCTTCCGGCAGCGGCAATTCTTCGCGTTCGATAACCGTCGCCGCTGGCGTTTCCACTACGGGTTCAGCAGCGGGTTCAGCAACCCGCTCAATCTCCGGCTGCGGTTGTTCGGCAACAGGTTCTGCTTCCGACTGCAGTTTTTCGATTTCCGCAACCTGTTCAGTCACTTCAACAACTTCAGCTGCAAAAGCTTCCGTTTCCGCCTCACTACGGGTTTCCTCGGCGTGCGGCTGTTCGTCAACGACGGTAGTTTCTTCAGCAACCGGTTGTTGTTCTTCGTTTTTTAATTCTGTCTCGTTTTCCGGTGCCTGCTCTTTTTGACCAAAGCCCAGCCAGGAAAAAAAGCCACGTTTTTTCTCTTTCGCCATTTGCGACTACACTCCCCCGCTGTTGCTTCATGGCACAGCGTCAACGCTATGTACATAGCAGCTAAAAAAATGATGAAATAGTCTATCACTTATACCCAATGAATTTCGAGTTACGTCAAGGCGGCAAGCGCACGAATCCCGATGAGCTTACTTTTAGTAAGTGATTCGGGTGAGTAAGTGCAGCCAACGAAGAGGTAACTTGAAAGGCGACGGGTTAACTTAACTCACATCACCGCCTGGAATGACACGTCAGCAGCGGATTGAGCAATAATTGAAATGAAAAAACCGAATCACTCTGGTAGCGGCCAGATCCGCATTATTGGTGGTCAATGGCGTGGCCGTAAACTCCCGGTGCCGGATAGTCCCGGTCTGCGCCCAACCACCGACCGCGTACGCGAAACCTTATTTAACTGGCTGGCCCCGGTAATGGTCGATGCTCACTGCCTGGACTGCTTCGCCGGCAGCGGCGCGCTGGGGCTGGAAGCCCTCTCTCGCTATGCGGCAAATGCGACGCTTCTGGAAATGGATCGCGCGGTATCACAGCAGCTACAAAACAATCTCGCCACGCTGAAAGCCCCCCATGCCCGGGTCGTCAACACCAATACCCTGACATTTTTGGCCCAGACGGGTACGCCGCATAACGTGGTGTTTGTTGACCCGCCGTTTCGCAAAGGATTACTGGAAGAAACATTAACTCTTCTGGAAACTCATGGCTGGCTGGCAAATGAAGCGTATATTTACGTTGAAAGCGAAGTAGAAAACGGTTTGCCGCCGGTTCCGGTGAACTGGTCGCTGTACCGCGAAAAAGTCGCCGGACAGGTCGCCTATCGCCTTTACCAACGAGAAGCACGAGGAGAACACGATGCTGATTAACCTGGGACGCCTGCTGATGTTGTGCGTCTGGGCATTTTTACTACTCAATATTTTCCAACCCTTTCCACGCCCGCTTAACATCTTCGTTAACGTCGCACTGATTTTTATGGTGCTGATGCATGGCATGCAACTGGCGCTGTTAAAAAGCACCATGCCTAAAGATGGCCCGCAGATGACCCGCGGAGAGAAAATCCGTATTTTTCTGTTCGGCGTCTTTGAGTTACTGGTTTGGCAGAAGAAGATTAAAGATCAGTTGAAAAAGTAACTGTGATCTTTTCGCCCGGCGGCGCTTAGCAGGCCGGGGCGACAAAATCTCCAGGCCGGACAAAGCGTAAGCCGCCATCCGGCATCAGTCAGATGAAACCTTAGCGTTCACTGTAAAATCAACAAAACGCGAACCTTTATAACTCAGCGTTCCCTTATCCCCGACCGTTAACGCATGGTACTGCTGGGCATCCAGACGAAACGTCTGCTCGAAGCCGCCACTTTGTGGCTTAAAACTGACTTCATAGCGCATGCTGGTCCCCGCCGGGCTCACTTCCTGCTGGCGGGATCGCCGATCGTTAAGCGGTTTTTCCCGTTTGTTACTCACCACCACCTGCTTTTGCACTAACGGCGCAGTATCATTATCGGCTTTTTCACGCCGCTGCTGAACGAAGCGAAACGACGCAGCAACAACGATTAATACAATGATAACAATGAAGAAAAGTGGTGGTTTGCTCATATTATTAACCCATCAGAAAATGCGGAAATAAGCATACATTGCCTGTTATGGTGTTGTCATCTGGCAGTGTCGACCTCTACACTGAACAGTAGAGCCGTGAGCACCCCGCTTACGAAAAAATAACGAATTCAAGGAACTAAGATGCTTTGGTCGTTTATCGCTGTCTGCCTTTCCGCATGGTTGTTCGTGGATGCTTCCTATCGTGGGCCCGCCTGGCAACGCTGGGTCTTTAAACCCCTAACCTTACTCCTGCTGGCGCTGCTGGCCTGGCAGGCGCCAATGTTTAATGCTGTCAGCTATCTGGTGCTGGCTGGCCTGCTTGCCTCGCTGCTGGGCGATGCGCTGACGCTGTTACCGCGCCAACGCCTTTTGTATGCCGTGGGGGCATTCTTCCTGTCGCATCTGCTGTATACCATTTACTTCGCCAGCCAAATGACGCTGTCGTTCTTCTGGCCTTTGCCGTTGGTGCTGGTGGTGCTGGGGGCGTTGCTGATTGCCGTGATCTGGACGCGTCTGGAAGAGCTACGCATCGCTATCTGTACCTTTATTGGTATCACGCTGATGATGGTCTGGATGGCTGGTGAGCTGTGGTTCTTCCGCCCGACCGCTCCGGCGCTGTCGGCCTTTATGGGCGCATCACTCCTGTTTATCGGCAACATTGTCTGGCTGGGTAGCCATTACCGTCGCCGCTTCCGCGCCGATAACGCAATTGCTGCCGCCTGCTACTTCGCCGGACATTTCCTGATTGTTCGTTCGTTGTATCTTTAAAACGCTTGACTCTGGAGTCGACTCCAGAGTGTATCCTCCGGTTAATATGAAATGATTATCAACCGGAGGATGCCATGTCGACACCCGATTCCAGTGGCAAAAAAGCCCCACAATTTTCTTCTTTCAAGCTAGCGCCTGCGCCACAAAAGGCTGACGACTGCTGCTGCGAAGGAAGTTGCTCCACCCCACCACCCGTATCCGGTACCGTAATGGGTACCCGCTACTCCTGGAAAGTGGCAGGCATGGACTGTGCAGCCTGCGCCCGAAAAGTGGAGAATGCGGTCCGCCAGGTCAACGGCGTCAACCAGGTCCAGGTTCTGTTCGCCACCGAAAAACTGGTAGTCGACGCGGATTCTGATATCCGCCTGCAAGTTGAAAGCGCAGTGCAAAAGGCAGGCTATACCCTGCGCGATGAGCAAGCGCCAGACGCCGCCCCCGAGTCGCGGTTTAAAGAGAACCTGCCGCTGATTTCGCTGATTATCATGATGGCGATTAGCTGGGGGCTGGAGCAGTTCAATCACCCCTTTGGCCAGATAGCATTTATCGCCACCACTCTGGTAGGTCTGTATCCCATTGCCCGTCAGGCCCTGCGTCTGATGAAAACCGGCAGCTACTTTGCCATTGAAACGTTGATGAGCGTGGCTGCCATTGGCGCACTGTTTATCGGCGCGACGGCAGAATCCGCCATGGTGCTGCTGCTGTTTTTAATTGGCGAACGCCTGGAAGGATGGGCCGCCAGCCGCGCCCGTAAAGGGGTCAGCGCACTGATGGCGCTCAAGCCGGAAACCGCCACGCGCCTGCGTAACGGCGAGCGCGAAGAGGTTGCTATCAATACTCTCCAGCCAGGCGATGTTATCGAGGTTGCCGCGGGTGGGCGTTTACCTGCCGATGGCAAGCTGGTCTCCGGATTTGCCAGCTTTGATGAAAGCGCCCTGACCGGCGAATCGATACCGGTTGAGCGCGCCACCGGCGAGAAAGTCCCGGCGGGCGCCACCAGCGTGGACCGTCTGGTAACGCTGGAAGTACTCTCCGAACCGGGTGCCAGCGCCATTGACCGTATTCTGAAATTGATTGAAGAAGCGGAAGAACGCCGCGCCCCCATTGAGCGCTTTATTGACCGTTTCAGCCGGATTTACACCCCAGCCATTATGGCGGTTGCGTTGTTGGTCACCCTTGTACCACCGCTGCTGTTTGCCGCATCCTGGCAGGAGTGGATTTATAAAGGGCTGACGCTGCTGCTGATTGGCTGTCCATGTGCGCTGGTGATTTCCACACCCGCAGCCATTACCTCTGGCCTTGCCGCCGCGGCGCGTCGTGGCGCGTTAATCAAAGGCGGGGCCGCGCTGGAGCAGTTGGGTAGGGTAACGCAGGTCGCGTTTGATAAAACCGGCACCCTGACCGTCGGTAAACCGCGCGTCACGGCGATTCACCCGGCAAGCGGTATTGGCGAGGCAGAACTGCTGGCGCTGGCGGCAGCAGTAGAGCAAGGCGCGACGCACCCGCTGGCGCAGGCGATTGTTCGGGAAGCCCAAACGCGCGAACTGACTATCCCTGTCGCAAAAGATCAGCGGGCGCTGGTTGGCTCTGGCATTGAAGCACTGGTCAACGGTGAACGCGTGCTGATTTGCGCCGCCGGTAAGCAGCCTGCCGATGCTTTTGCCGGGCAGATAAGCGAGCTGGAAAGCGCGGGTCAAACGGTGGTGCTGGTGCTGCGTAACGATGCCGTTCTCGGCGTGCTGGCTCTACAGGACACGCTGCGCGACGACGCCCGTAGCGCCATCAGCGAGCTTAATCAGATTGGCGTGAAAGGGGTGATTCTGACGGGCGATAACCCACGAGCGGCGGCAGCTATTGCCAGTGAATTGGGTCTCGAATTCAAAGCGGGTCTATTACCGGAAGATAAAGTACAGGCCGTTACCCATCTTAACCAACAGTCGCCGCTGGCGATGGTCGGCGACGGCATCAACGACGCTCCGGCAATGAAAGCAGCCACCATTGGCATTGCGATGGGAAGCGGGACCGATGTCGCCCTGGAAACCGCCGATGCCGCCCTGACCCACAACCGCCTGCGTGGTCTGGTGCAAATGATTCAGTTAGCCCGCGCCACCCACGCCAATATTCGCCAGAACATTGCGATTGCGCTAGGCCTGAAGGGGATTTTCCTCGTCACCACGCTGCTCGGGATAACCGGACTGTGGCTGGCGGTGCTGGCAGATACGGGGGCGACGGTACTGGTGACCGCTAACGCGCTGCGGTTACTACGTAAAGGATAATGCGTCTGTGCCGGACGGCAGTTGCATTAGCGCCATCCGGCTGAGATTACTGGCCTTTGCGCACCAGATAGCGGTACGGCAGAGAATCGGTCTCTTTTGCTACCAGCTCATGCTCCATAAAGGTACAGAAGCCGGGAATGTCACGGGTTGTCGCCGGATCGTCGGCGACAATCAGCAGCGTTTCACCCGCCTGCATGCCGCGCACGGTTTTACGCACCATCATTACGGGTTCCGGGCAGCGCAGCCCCTGGGCATCAAGAGTATGGTCGGGAGAGGTAAACAGATCGCTCATCGTAGTCTCGTTCATTCAAAAACGGCGTTATTTTACGCTCTGTTGTGGCGTAAGCCAATCAGGTTAACGATTGCGTGAAAAACAACCATTGCAATGTGCTCTTAAAGCAGTATCATGCGACGGTTTTTTATTGGGTTCCCTCACCCCATCCAACAAAAAGGTCACAATATGACTCCGTTTACACAATCTCAACGCGTAAAAGCGTTGTTTTGGCTATCGCTATTTCATCTGCTGGTGATCACCTCCAGCAACTATCTGGTGCAGCTACCGATCTCCATTTTTGGTTTCCATACCACATGGGGCGCTTTCAGCTTTCCGTTTATTTTCCTCGCGACCGATCTGACCGTGCGTATTTTTGGCGCACCGTTGGCACGACGTATCATCTTTGCGGTAATGATCCCCGCGCTGCTGATCTCCTATGTCGTTTCATCACTGTTCTATATGGGATCGTGGCAGGGATTCGGCGCACTGCTGCACTTTAATCTGTTTGTCGCCCGTATCGCCGCCGCCAGCTTTATGGCTTACGCGCTGGGTCAAATTCTGGATGTGCATGTCTTTAACCGCCTACGTCAGAACCGTCGCTGGTGGCTGGCGCCAACGGCTTCCACGCTGTTTGGCAACATCAGCGATACGTTAGCCTTCTTCTTTATCGCTTTCTGGCGCAGCCCAGATGCCTTTATGGCCGAGCACTGGATGGAAATCGCGCTGGTTGACTACTGCTTCAAAGTGCTGATCAGCATTATTTTCTTCCTGCCGATGTACGGCGTGCTGCTGAATATGTTACTGAAAAGGCTGGCAGATAAATCCGAAATCGCTGCATTGCAGACGAGTTAAAGGTTCATTTTCCGAGTTGTGATAAGATGGACGAATGAGCCGTTATGGCCGTTTATCGAAAGGAAGAAGTCAATGCGCAATCTGGTTAAATATGTCGGTATTGGCCTGCTGGTTATGGGGCTTGCGGCCTGTGATAATAGCGATACAAAAGCGCCAGCAGAGGGTGCTGCCGCAGAAAGTAGCGCCACCGGACAACCGGTCAGCTTGCTGGACGGTAAACTCAGTTTTTCCCTGCCAGCGGATATGACCGATCAGAGCGGCAAACTGGGCACCCAGGCGAACAATATGCACGTTTATTCTGACGCAACCGGCCAGAAAGCGGTGATTGTGATTGTTGGCGACAATACCAACGAAGACCTGGCTGTGCTGGCAAAACGCCTGGAAGATCAGCAGCGTAGCCGCGACCCGCAGTTGCAGGTCGTCACCAATAAATCTATTGAGCTGAAAGGCCACACGCTGCAGCAGTTAGACAGCATCATCTCGGCCAAAGGCCAGACCGCTTACTCTTCCGTGGTGTTGGGTAAAGTCGATAACCAACTGCTGACTCTGCAAATCACGCTGCCTGCTGACGATCAGCAAAAAGCGCAGACTACCGCAGAAAACATCATTAACACGCTGGTTATCCAGTAACGGTTAAGACGATGACTCGGCCTCCGGTGACACCACCTGAGGCCGTTTTTTTAATCGCCAGGTCAGCAATAACGCCACCGCCACCAGCCCTGCCGCCGCCAGATAGATAACCGGCACGCCCGCCCACGTCATGACCAGCCCGGCCAGCGGCCCCGTAACTCCCAGTGATAAATCCATAAACACTGTATACGTCGCCAGCGCAGCGCCCTGATTTTGCTGCGGGACGGCTTTTACCGCCACCACGCCCAGCGCCGGGAACACCAGCGAGAACCCTGCACCGGCCAGCAGGACGCCGCTTTTCGCCATCCACGGCATGGAAGCCATCCCGACCAGCAGCAGCCCAACAATCTCGACGCTAAAGCAGATCATCGCCACATTTAGTCCACCTAAACGGTTGATACCATTTGGGAATAACAGGCGGGTCCCCACAAACGTGCAGCTAAAAAGCGTCAGCGCGAAAGCGGCACCGTCCCAGCCTTTGGCATCATAAAACAGGGTAATGAAAGTGGCGATCACGCCAAATCCGGCTGAGGCCAGGGCCAGCGCCATGCCGTACAACCAGACACGCCCAAGCACCGCGCGAAACGGTAACGGTTTGCCTTTGCTGGCCTTCACCGCCGGACGAGGGAGCGCCAGCAGTATTGCCAACAGCGCCACGCCCATCACGGTTAGCGCCAGTCCCTGTAAGCCACCCCAGGCATAAAACAGAACGCCCAGCGGAGCGCCTATCGCCATCGCGCCATAGGTCACGATGCCGTTCCACGAAATCACCCGTCCGATATGCATTGAACCAACGACCCCAACCCCCCACAGCGTAGAGCCAGTCCCGGCAAAGCTTTGCCCGATCCCTAGAATCACGCGCCCCAGGCATAACAGCAGCAGGCTGGCCAGCGGCCAGCCATTCGTGAAGCCCGCCAGGAAGTAGCCCAGACCACTTAAAAAACAGCCACACAGTCCGAATACCACAATCTTCTTTGGCCCCAGCAGGTCGGCATAGCGACCGGCATGTGGACGGCTCAGCAGCGTAGCGAAATATTGCAGGCTGATGACCAGCCCTGCCCAAAAAGCGCTAAATCCCATCACATCATGGACATAGCCTGGCAATACAGCGAGCGGCAGACCAATGGTCAGGTAGCTGGCGAAGTTAAACATCACCACAGAGACAATACGCAGATTAAGGCGTAAACCGCTAAGCGTCGGTTCAGCGACGGGTTCGGGCATGGAGGATCACCACGTTTTCACAACAGTGTTTCATTTCTACCATGTTGCCGGGCAGAAATCAGTAGTCAGTTTAGGAATATCAGTCGCAAGCCAGCCGCTACACTTAATGCAAAAACGCAAACAGGAAGACGACATGACAACCGCCCAGCCCGATAAAACGGGTTTGCACATTCTGCTCAAACTGGCCGCTCTGGTGGTGATCCTCGCGGGTATTCATGCCGCGGCGGATATCATCGTACAGCTTCTGCTGGCCCTTTTTTTTGCCATTGTATTGAATCCGCTGGTCACCTGGTTTATTCGCCGGGGTGTACGTCGGCCGGTCGCGATAACGTTAGTCGTGGTGGTGATGCTGATCGTTCTTACGGCGTTAATCGGTGTTCTGGCGTCATCCATTACTGAATTCATGGCCATGCTGCCAAAATACAACAAGGAGCTGACGCGCAAGGTTCTGTATCTGCAAGAGATGGTGCCTTTTCTGAATCTGCATATGTCCCCGGAGCGCATGCTGCAACGTATGGACTCCGACAAGCTGATGACCTTCACAACCACGCTGATGACAAGTCTTTCCGGTGCCATGGCCAGCGTCGTTCTGCTGGTGATGACGGTGGTCTTTATGTTGTTTGAGGTGCGTCATGTCCCCTATAAGCTGCGCTTTGCGCTGAACAACCCCCAAATCCATATTGCGGGGCTCCATCGGGCGCTGAAAGGTGTTTCTCACTATCTGGCGCTGAAAACGTTGCTCAGCTTATGGACCGGTGTCATCGTCTGGCTGGGACTGGCGCTAATGGGGATTCAGTTTGCTCTGATGTGGGGTGTGCTGGCATTCCTGCTAAACTACGTGCCCAACATTGGCTCGGTCATTTCCGCCGTTCCACCCATGATCCAGGCGCTGCTGTTCAACGGCGTTTACGAATGTGTGCTGGTTGGGGCGCTGTTTCTGGTGGTGCATATGGTAATTGGCAACATCCTCGAGCCCCGCATGATGGGGCACCGGCTGGGATTATCGACGCTAATCGTGTTTCTCTCTCTGTTGGTGTGGGGATGGCTGCTTGGTCCGGTAGGTATGCTGCTCTCCGTGCCGTTAACCAGCGTGTGTAAAATCTGGATGGAAACCACCACAGGCGGTAGCAAACTGGCAATTTTGCTGGGACCCGGCAGACCCAAAACCCGATTACCTGGATAAACTTGCAAACAGCATGTATAGAATGGTAAACAACCCCATTATTACTAAAGGTTAGCCCTGATATGTACCGGATCGTTCTTGGGAAAGTTTCTGTTTTAAGCGCTGGCGCACTGCCTGCCGCACTGCGTGAGCAGGCCCCGCAAGGCGCTCGTCGTGCGCGCTGGCTGGCAGGTCGCGTGCTGCTTTCCCATACTCTTTCGCCATTACCGGACATCGTCTACAGCGAGCAAGGAAAACCGGCTTTTTCCGCCGACACACCGCTGTGGTTCAATCTCAGCCACAGCGGTGATGATATTGCCCTGCTGCTCAGCGACGAAGGGGAAGTCGGCTGTGATATTGAGGTCGTTCGCCCGCGCGATAACTGGCAGACGCTGGCAAATACGGTGTTCAGTCTCAGGGAACATGCCGAAATTGAGGCCGAACACCCGGAGCAACAGCTGGCGGCGTTCTGGCGCATCTGGACGCGTAAAGAAGCTATCGTGAAACAGCGTGGCGGCAGCGCCTGGCAAATTGTCAGCGTCGACAGCACCGCGCTAACCTCCTCACTCTCGGTCAGCCAGTGCCAGCTCGATACCCTGAGCCTGGCGGTGTGTACCCCCACGCCGTTTACTCTGACCGCCGACGCCGTGCAGCGTCTGGAAGCCTTAGCGTAAATTTTCCGGGAAGTTTTCCGGCAATTCATTGGCCGCACAGGCAATAACGCTGTCATTGTTCGCCCCACAGTCACGCACGAAGGTGATGGTCGCAAACTCGTCAATCACCTCAGTTGGATATGCCGGACCCGCATCGCGATATGACATCATCAGCGGAATATGGTCATTCTGGAAACAGACCGTTTTTTGCGGATTGTTAATCACCCAGCGTGGGAAAAAGATGGTGCCGTGAAAGAGTTTGTCGCCCAGATTTACGATCAGGCTGACGTCGGTCCCGGTCGGTTCGGTCCATGAAATTTTATAAACACTCTCGCCAACCCGCACAATGTACGCCCGCTGATCCTTCACCCAACGATTCCCCACAATGCCGCTGTGAATACGGTAATCCAGAGTGGTGTCGTTTTTCACGTAGATCTCGTAATTCCAGCCATTATCGTAGGTATAGACCAGATGCTTGCCGACAAAGCCGCTCAAATCATGTTTATCAAAAGTGCTCATATTCGTTCTCCTCTTACTTGATGCGAGGATCTTACCGCTTCAAAAATTGGATGAATAACGCTATGTTTACATCATATTCATTCAATTTTTAGATGAGTTATGCACAAGACAACGCTGGAGCAATGGGCCTTACTGGAGAAAGTCGTGGAGCTGGGCAGCTTTGCTAAAGCTGCGGAAGAGACCAACCGTAGCCAGTCTTCGGTGAGCTACAATCTGGCGCTACTGCAGGAGCGGCTTGGCGTGACGCTGCTGACGCCGGAAGGTCGCAGGGCGGTATTAACCCCTGCGGGAGAGCTACTGTTGGGACAGGTCAAACCGTTACTGAAGGCCTTTTTATGGGTGGAAACCCGGGCAGCAACGTTGCAAAACGGTACGCGAACGCGGCTGGATTTCATGGTAGATAGCATCTTCCCACGCAAACGCCTGTTCGCGATCCTCAAGCAGTTTCAGCTGGCGTGGCCGCAGACGCAGGTACGTTTGACCGAAGTGCTGGAGAATGCTGACGATCGACTGGCGGCGCATGCCGATGCGGACGTGATGGTCCTGACCCGACGCCAGGATATCACCGGCCGCGGCGAATGGCTGATGAATATTGACTTCGTGGCCGTTGCCCACCGCGATCACCCGCTCTGCATGCTGGATGCGCCGCTGGATGAAGACGCGTTACGCGCGTGGCCGCTGATTCGCATTGCCGATCGCGACAACCCGCAGCAAGCGGTGCGCGATGCCTGGACCTTCTCGACCATTGATGCCGCGATTGAGGCGGTGATGTATCAGGTCGGTTACGGCTGGTTGCCTGAGGAGCGAATTCAGCAGCAGCTTGAGCAGGGGCTATTACGACCGCTGCCGTTAAGCCATGGCGCTCGCCGTGCCACCCCGCTGCATCTGATCGTCAAAGACACGCTCGCGCCGCTGGATGAACAGGTAACAACCCTGCTGCGTTTATTGCGAGAGCATTAACCTTTTCCCCGGATGCCGGACGTGTGTTACAAAATACGCTATTCCCCTTACTCCCTGTGCGCCCACGCGCCACATGAAAGGTTAATTGCAGATGCAACGAGTCACCATTACCCTCGATGACGATTTACTGGAAACGCTCGACAGCCTGAGCCAGCGCCGTGGCTATAACAACCGTTCCGAAGCGATCCGCGATATTCTGCGCGGCGCACTGGCGCAGGAAACCACCCAGGAGCACGGCACTCAGGGATTCGCAGTGCTCTCGTATGTTTATGAGCATGAGAAGCGTGACCTGGCGAGCCGTATTGTTTCCACCCAACATCACCACCACGATTTATCAGTCGCCACGCTGCACGTGCACATCAACCATGACGACTGTCTGGAAATCGCTGTGCTAAAAGGTGACATGGGCGATGTGCAGCATTTTGCCGATGACGTGATTTCCCAGCGCGGCGTGCGCCACGGTCATCTGCAGTGCCTGCCGAAAGAAGAGTAATTGCTTGTTTTGTTGCCCGGCCTACATTCATTCCCGTTTGTAGGCCGGGTAAGGCGCAGCCGCCTTCCGGCAATAATATTTACGCCATCGTGCCAATCGTCTTTCTGAAACGCAGCAGCGCTATCACGAAGAACGTACTGCCAATCGCCAGCAGCGTCAGGAACTGCGGCCAGACAATGTTAAACCCTGCGCCGCGGTAAAGTATCGCCTGCGCAAGGCTAACAAAATGGGTAGTCGGCATCGTCAGCATAATGTCCTGCACCGCCTGCGGCATGCTTTCACGCGGTGTAGAGCCGCCGGAGAGCATCTGTAACGGCAGCAGTACCAGAATCATCAGCAGCCCCAGTTGTGGCATGGAGCGCGCCAGCGTGCCCATAAAAATGCCGATTGATGTGGTGGCGAACAGGCTCAGCGCCACTCCCAGCATAAACAGCGGTATCGAGCCTTCAATCGGTACGCCAAGCACACCTTTTACCATCAGCATCAGCGACAGACCGGAAACCACCAGCACCACCAGCCCCATCGACCAGATTTTTGCCATCATGATTTCAAACGGCGTCACCGGCATCACCAGCAGGTGCTCAATGGTCCCGTGCTCACGCTCGCGAATCAGCGCCGACCCGGTAAGCACAATCGCCAGCATGGTGATGTTGTTGATAATCGCCATCACCGCGCCAAAGCGGGCGGGTTCCAGATTGGGGTTAAAGCGCATACGCATTTCCAGCGCCACTGGCAGCTCGCTGTTATCGCGGTAACGCGACACAAAGCTGTTCACCTCGCCACTGATGATATTCTGGATATAGCTGTTGCCGGTAAAGGCCTGGCTCATCCGCGTGGCATCGACGTTAACTTGGATATCCGGCTGCCGTCCGGCCAGTACATCGCGCTGAAAATCAGGCGGAATGTTCACGGCGAAGGTATAGCGCCCGGCATCCAGCCCGGCATCCATCTCATCGGCGGTAATCATCTCCGGCGGTAAAAACCACGGACGATAAAAACTGTTCACAATGCGATTCGACAACTGCGACTGGTCCATATCGGCAATGGCAATCGGCGCCAGGTGCAGCGACCCAGGCAGAACGGTCGCAGAAGAGTAAACCGAGACCGTGAAGGCGAAGACGATCAGCGTCAGCATCGCTTTGTCACCCAGCAGGCTGCGTAACTCTTTGATGCCGAGGTTATAAATATTCCGTAATCGGCGCATCACCCCTCCTGTTTTTTCAGCAGTAATACGCTCAGACCAATGACCACTGGAATGGCTACCGCCAGCGGAATAAACAGCGGCCAGAGATCGGTCAGATCCAGCGCTTTAGAGAACGTCCCGCGCGCGATGGTCAGAAAATGGCTGGTCGGGTAAATTTCGCCAATCCACCGTCCCGGCCCTTCCAGCGAGGCGACCGGGTCGATCATCCCGGAAAACTGCGTCGCCGGGATCAGCGTAATAATCGCCGTACCAAAAATGGCGGCGATCTGACTTTTCATAAACGTGGAAATTAACAATCCCAGCCCGGTGGCAATGGTGACGTACAGCAGCGCGGCCAGCGTCAGGGTCACAAAACTCCCCTTATGCGGGACGCCGAATACAAACACCGACAGCGCGCACAGCAGCAGGAAGTTCAGCATGCCCAGCACGATGTAAGGCAACTGTTTGCCGAGTAAAAACTCGCTGCGGGTAGTGGGCGTCACGTACAGGTTGATAATCGACCCCAGCTCTTTCTCACGCACCACGCTCAGAGCGCTGAGCATGGAGGGGATCATCATCAACAGCAGCGGGATCACCGCCGGAACAATCGCTGGCAGGCTTTTCACATCCGGGTTGTAACGATAGCGAGTTTCAATGGTCATCAGTCCGTTTTGCCCGCTGGTATTTGGCTGACGCGCCATCACATCCTGCAGCCAGGTCTGGTGCATCGCCTGCACGTAACCTCTGACCGTTTCCGCACGGCTCGGCATTGCGCCATCGACCCAGACGCCAATCTTCACCGGCGTTCCACGCGCGATATCGCGGCCAAAATTTGGCGGGATCTCTATGGCTACCGCGACTTCGCCCGAGCGCATCCGTTTGTCCAGCTCGTCATAACTGGTGAGCGGCGGCTGCTCGATAAAATAGCGCGATCCCGCCAGATTCAGCGTCCACGCCTGGCTGCTGACTGTCTGGTCACGATCGAGCACCGAAAAACGCAGGTTTTCCACATCCATGCTGATGCCGTAGCCCATGATCAGCATCAGGATCACCGTGCCCATCAGCGCCAGCGTTGAACGTACCGGGTCACGTCGCAGCTCCAGCGCTTCGCGGCGGCTGTAGCTGAACAAGCGCCGCAGGCTAAATCCCTGGTGCGGCGGCTGACTGTTTTCATGCACTGCCGGGACATTGGCTGGCGGTAACTGAGCCTCCGGCGCCGGACCTGCCGCTTCCTGTAACCAGGAGATAAACGCTTCTTCCAGACTGGCGGCACCACGCTGTTTCACCAGCTCCTGCGGCGTACCGCTGGCCAGGACTTTTCCGGCATGCATCAGCGACATGCGGTCGCAGCGCTCCGCTTCGTTCATAAAATGGGTGGAGATAAAAATGGTCACTTTATCCTGACGCGACAGATCGACCATCAGTTGCCAGAACATGTCTCTCGCCACCGGATCGACCCCGGAGGTTGGTTCATCGAGAATGAGCATCTCCGGGCGATGGATCACCGCCACCGCCAGCGACAGGCGTTGACGGATCCCCAACGGCAGCGCGCCGGGCAACGCGTCTTCGACATCGGTCAGCGAAAAGCGCTCACTCATCTCTTGTACCCGCCCCGGGATTTCTGCTTCGGGGATATGGAACAACCGTGCGTGTAGCTCGAGGTTTTGCCGTACGGTCAGCTCGCTGTAGAGCGAAAACGCCTGCGACATATAGCCTACCCGGCGGCGGGTATCGATATTCTTCGGGTCAACCGCTTGCCCAAACAACCACGCCTCACCTTCACTTGCGGGTAGCAGCCCGGTGAGCATTTTCATGGTAGTGGATTTACCGCAGCCGTTGGAGCCGAGAAAACCGAAGATTTCCCCGCGCGGAATACGAAAGTTAACGTGGTCAACGGCCACGAACTTGCCGAAGCGCATGGTCAGATCTTTCGCCTCGATGGCAATCTCTTCCTGCTCAGCGTGATACGGCGGGATCACCACTGGCTTATGCGCCTGACGCTGGGCTTCGGGTAACAGCGCGATAAACGCCTGCTCCAGCGTGTCGGAGTTGGTTTTTTCGCGTAGCTGCTGCGCGCTCCCGGTGGCCAGCACCTCCCCGGCGTTCATCGCCACCAGCCAGTCAAAGCGCTCGGCTTCTTCCATGTAGGCGGTCGCAACCAGCACGCTCATGTTGGTCTGCCGCTGGCGAATGCTGTTAATCAGATCCCAGAACTGGGCGCGGGACAGCGGGTCGACCCCGGTGGTAGGTTCATCGAGAATTAACAGTTCCGGGTCATGGATCAACGCGCAGCACAGCCCCAGCTTTTGCTTCATCCCACCCGAGAGTTTCCCGGCCGGACGATCGCGAAACGGCGCCAGTCCGGTGCTGTTCAGCAGCTCGGTAATCCGCGCTTCGCGCTCCGCTTTGTCATGGCCAAACAGCCGGGCAAAGAAATCGACGTTCTCATACACCGACAGCGTGTGGTACAGGTTTTTCCCCAGCCCCTGCGGCATCCAGGCAATGCGCGGGCAGACATCCCGGCGATGTTTCGGGTCGCGCATATCGCCGCCCAGCACCATCACGTTACCGTGTTCAATGACTCGCGCGCCGGAGATGAGCGACAGCAGGCTTGATTTTCCGACGCCATCCGGGCCAATCAGCCCCACCATACAGCGGGCGGGGATATCCAGCGTGATATTGTTCAGCGCTACCGTTTTCCCGTAATGCTGACTCACGCCGTCAAGGTGCGCCACGGGAGGAACGGGAACCAGCGCCAGATGCGTCATTGCGGCAACCTCACCATCAGGTCGTCAGGCCAGGCTCGATTTTCATCGATACGCACCCACGCCATGCCCGGAAGACCGGTTTTCACGTACTCGAGATGCTGCTGCAACAGCTCTGGCGGGATACGCGCTTTAACGCGGAACATCAGCTTCAGCCGCTCATCGCTGGTTTCAACCGTTTTCGGTGTGAACTGCGCGACGCTTGCCACAAAGCTGATGGTCGCCGGAACACGCAGATCCGGTGCGGCATCCAGCACCAGGCGCGCTTCGCCGCCAATCTTCAGTAAGCCAGCCTGTTCGGTAGGCAAGAAGAACGTCATGTAGACATCGCTGAGATCGACCATATTCAGGACGCGCCCACCCGCAGAAAGCACCTCACCCGGTTCAGCAACGCGGTACTGCACGCGACCATCGCGCGGGGCTTTCAGCTCACTGTCATCAATATCAGCCGCAATACGACGTTCGGTGGCCTGCGCGGCTTCTACGCGGGTTTGCGCCTGAATGATGCTGGTGCGAGCGGCTTCAATTGCGGCTTTTGCCGCTGAGACCTGCGCCTTTGCGGATTCCAGCGCCGCACGTGCGCTTTCTGCCGCGGCCCGATCGTCATCCAGTTGTTGCTCAGACACGGCCCCACGCTGGGATAGCGAACGGGAACGCACGTGGCGTTTAGAAACCGACTGCAGCTCCGCCTCGCGCTGTTTTACTACCGACTGCGCGGCGCGCATTTCACTTTGCCGCTGTTCCAGCAGCGCTCGCGCCGCCGCCACCGCGCTTTCGGCCTCTTTGATTTGCGCGATCGCTTCCAGCCGCTGCTCCTGCAGCACGCGAGTATCCATTTTCGCCAACACCTCGCCCTGACGAACGAACTGCCCTTCCGACACAAGGATCGTGTCAATTCGCCCGGCAATCTTGGTAGCAATATCCACTTCGGTGGCTTCAATTCTGCCGTTGCTGGCTGCGAACCCCTCCGGTATTCCGGCAGGACGGAGCATCCACCATGCTATCGCAACCACCACGACCAGGGTGCCCGCCCCCCACCACATCACATGACGCTTAAACTTATCCATATTCGACCCGCCGTAATCCCTGTTATCAAACGATGCGTGTCACAAAGCCCGCTGAATAGCTATTCAGCGGGAGATTCCATCCGGGATGAGAAGGAATAAGAAACTATGGCCAGAGAGCGGACAGGCGTTAAGGCAACCTGCGCCGCGCAGGAAGTGAATGACGAAAATGCTGTGAAATCGGGTAGTAATGTTGTCATCATCAGCGTTCCTGGCCGGAAATGAAACACGCATACTCATAACTGCTATCTATTGAATACTAACACCTGGATTCAATATGTCTATTCGGTTGTAGTTTCCACTTCAGCCCTATCGCGCTCTGGCACAGGGAATATTTCGTATATCAACGATTGATAAACATTCACAACTATAAACATAATCAATAATTAGACATCGCTATAATAGTGGCTCATTTACCGATCTCGTTATGGCGAGGCTCCTGTACAAATACAAGTTACCGCCCTGCTGGTATCGAGAGAGGCCACTCAGGGAAATACAGGCATCCATCGAATCAAGGTGTTGCCAAGGTAACTTCTGACGATTTCACCATCGGGCAGATACGTTGTTCAGTGCTAAAACCAGGACGTAGGGATCCGCCTGCGCTAACCCTGTCTTGTTCGCCCCTATGAGAGATTTTTATAGGGAATTACACCATGTCATCTATGCCACTCTGCGCCGCCCATCATCCTATGCCGGATTTCAATGGCGATGCTATCGCGCAATATATGCGCACCGATTTTATTACCCTGCCGGATCATCTCAGCGTGAACGGCGCTCGTGAATACTTTGTCTCCCAGCTCACAACGGATGATATTCCAGGCCAGGTCTTTGTTGTGGCTGGAAAAGCGCTGCGCGGGGTGTTATCCATCAAGCGCTTATTGCAGGAAAAAGATACATCGCTGAGCATCAACCATCTTACGGACAGTTGTTTGTTTCATGTAAAGCCTGATGATGAACGGGCACAGGTCGTTGCCGAGTTAGCCGAACGCGAACTCGATCTGGTGGCTGTCGTTGAGAAAGGTGAGCTGGTCGGTTGTCTGATGGAAAAAGAGATCGCTCATCTACAGGAAGATGATGTTACCGAAGATGTTCAGCTTCAGGGGGCAACGTTGCCGCTGGAAAAACCCTACCTGGAGATTAGCCCGTGGACATTGTGGAAAAAACGTTCTGTCTGGCTACTGCTACTTTTTGTCGCAGAAGCCTATACCAGCAGCGTTCTTCAACATTTTGAAGAGGCGCTGGAATCTGCTATTGCACTGGCCTTTTTTATTCCACTATTAATTGGTACTGGCGGCAACAGCGGTACGCAGATCACCTCAACGCTGGTACGTTCAATGGCGCTGGGAGAAGTGCGGCTGCGCGATATGGGTCGGGTGATCCGCAAAGAAGTTTCAACTTCGCTGCTGATCGCCCTGACGCTGGGTCTGGCAGGCTGCTTGCGCGCGTGGATGATGGGTATCGGAGTGGAAATCACGCTAATCGTCAGCCTGACTCTGGTTTGCATTACGTTGTGGAGCGCCGTGGTGTCATCAGTGATCCCCATGGTGCTCAAGCGTATCGGCATTGATCCCGCCGTGGTTTCCGCCCCGTTTATCGCCACGCTTATCGACGGTACCGGGTTGATTATCTACTTTAAAATCGCCCAGTATTTTCTTGGTCTGAACTAATGATAACGCCCGGCAGCCCAGGTTGTCGGGCACCACGGTCAGGCAGGAGCCAAATCCTGCGCGCATGCCCAGGCGCTCGACCACGCCCACTGGAAGTTATAGCCGCCCAGCCAGCCGGTGACGTCCATGACTTCGCCGATAAAGTAGAGTCCCGGTACTTTGCGCGCTTCCATCGTGCGCGATGACAGCTCGTTGGTATCGACGCCGCCCAACGTGACTTCAGCGGTACGATACCCTTCCGTACCGTTCGGCTGCACCCGCCACTCGGTCAGCGTCTCAACCAGCGTTTGCTGATCGCGCACATTAAGCTGCTTCAGCGAGACATCCGGGATTTGCCCTAACTGCTGTAAGCATTCCACCAGACGCTTTGGCAACTGCATTGCCAGGGTGTTCTTTAAGCTTTGATTAGGGTGTGCGCTACGTTGGTCATCGAGGAAGCTCGCGAGGTCAACATCCGGCAACAAATTAATGCTGACAAATTCACCTGGCTGCCAAAAACTGGAAATTTGCAGCACGGCCGGGCCAGAAAGCCCGCGGTGCGTAAAGAGCAGATTTTCACGAAATACGGTGCCGTCCTCGGCGGTGATAACGGAAGAAACGGATACGCCAGAGAGCACCTGAAGCTGCTCCAGTAGCGGCTTATGTAAGGTGAAAGGCACCAGCCCTGCGCGCGTAGGCAAAACGTTCAGGCCGAACTGTTCCGCAATTTTATAACCAAACGGCGTCGCGCCCAGACCCGGCATAGAGAGACCACCGGAGGCGATAACCAGCTTTTTCGTGCCGACACTCATCCCATTCAATTCCAGGATAAAATCGTCACCATCTCGCTCAACGCTCAGGATTTCGCTACGTAACCGCATAGTTACGTTACCTTTTTCACACTCATCCACCAGCATATCGACAATTTGCTGGGCGGAATCATCGCAGAAAAGCTGGCCTAGCGTTTTTTCATGCCAGGCAATACCGTGCTTACCCACCAGATCGATAAAATCCCACTGTGTATAACGCGCCAGCGCCGATTTGCAAAAATGCGGGTTTTGGCTCAAATACGCAGCCGGCTCGACATAAAGGTTGGTAAAGTTGCAGCGACCCCCGCCAGACATGAGAATCTTGCGCCCGGGCTTTTTACCATTATCAATCAGCAGTACGCGACTACCTGCTTGTCCTGCCTGCGCGGCACAAAACATACCCGCTGCGCCAGCGCCTATAATAACGGTATCAAACCTTTCCACGTTGCGATCCTCTCTAAAAAGCGGGAGTGAATTGTAAAGATTCCTCAGTGGTCGCACCAGCACCAAACTACCGATAAAGGGTATTTATCTGAAATATATAGGATAATTCTTTAGTGGTGTAAAACAAAGCAGGAGACAAATCAAAAAAACTCTATATTTCACTTTGCCCGCGCCGCCAAAGTCACTGATAATGCGCCGCGTTCATGTCCTCAAAATGGCGTAACGTCCTATGCTACATTTGTTTGCTGGCCTGGATTTACATACCGGGCTTTTACTATTGCTTGCTCTGGCTTTCGTGCTGTTCTACGAAGCAATTAATGGCTTCCATGATACAGCCAATGCTGTCGCAACTGTGATCTATACCCGTGCAATGCGTTCGCAATTGGCGGTGGTCATGGCTGCGGTGTTCAACTTCTTTGGTGTTTTGCTGGGTGGTCTCAGCGTGGCGTATGCCATCGTGCATATGTTACCAACGGATCTGCTGCTTAATATGGGATCGTCACATGGCCTCGCCATGGTGTTCTCCATGTTGCTGGCGGCAATTATCTGGAACCTGGGTACCTGGTACTTTGGTCTGCCTGCATCCAGCTCCCACACGCTGATTGGCGCCATTATCGGTATTGGTTTAACCAATGCGCTGATGAACGGCACCTCGGTGGTGGATGCACTTAACATCCCGAAAGTTATCGGTATTTTTGCCTCGCTTATCATCTCACCTATTGTCGGTCTGGTGGTTGCAGGTGGTCTTATTTTCATTCTGCGTCGCTACTGGAGCGGTACGAAAAAACGTGCCCGTATCCACCTGACGCCGGCAGAACGTGAAAAGAAAGACGGAAAGAAAAAGCCGCCGTTCTGGACGCGTATTGCACTGATCCTCTCCGCTATCGGCGTGGCGTTCTCTCACGGCGCGAACGATGGTCAGAAAGGCATTGGTCTGGTGATGCTAGTGCTGATTGGCGTAGCGCCAGCAGGTTTCGTGGTGAATATGAATGCTTCCGGTTACGAAATTACCCGTACCCGCGATGCAATCAATAACGTCGAAGTCTTCTTCCAGCAGCGCCCTGACCTGCTTAAACAGGCCACAGGCGTAGACCAGCTGATTCCGTCCCCGACGGATGCGGCACCAGCGACGCCGACCGAGTTCCATTGCCACCCGGCGAATACCATCAACGCGCTGGAACGTGCGAAAGGTATGCTGGCGAATCTGGAAACCTACGACAAGTTAAGCGTCGAACAGCGTGGTCAGTTGCGCCGTATTATGCTGTGCATCTCTGATACCACCGATAAAGTGGTTAAGCTGCCTGGCGTAAGCGCTGACGATCAGCGTCTGCTGAAGAAACTGAAATCTGACATGCTGAGCACCATTGAGTACGCGCCTATCTGGATCATTATGGCCGTCGCACTGGCGCTGGGTATTGGTACGATGATTGGCTGGCGTCGCGTGGCAACCACCATCGGTGAGAAAATCGGTAAGAAAGGCATGACCTATGCCCAGGGGATGTCGGCGCAGATGACCGCCGCAGTCTCTATCGGTCTTGCCAGCTACACCGGTATGCCCGTTTCCACCACACACGTTCTCTCCTCTTCCGTTGCGGGAACGATGGTTGTTGATGGCGGCGGTTTGCAGCGTAAAACGGTGACCAGCATTCTGATGGCCTGGGTCTTCACCCTGCCAGCAGCAATTCTTCTTTCCGGCGGGCTGTACTGGCTCTCCCTGAAGCTTATCTAAGAGAATGCGCGGTAAAAAAGCGGGTCAGGAAACTGGCCCGCTTTTTTTGTATCTGTCGTTGGAATCAGTGCCAGATAATCAGCGCAACCATGCTGATTAGCACCAGGCCGCATAGCGCGCTGGTGAGAATGAACTGACCGCGAACCCGCTCACAGCGGCGAATAAATTCATCATCATGATGATCGCGGTAACGCTGAGCGTAGATATACCACACCAGACGCATCTGCTTGTTCGGTTGCCCATGCGAGGTAAAAAAGCCCCCTCCATCTACATACTGGTAAAGCAATGGATCGCAACCACGAAGTACTACTAGCAGTGCGCGTAGCGAAGAAAAATAGCGCGCCATATTAACAATGCAAACGACACATAAAGCCCAGAACAATGCAATGGTGCTTATCATACCCCCTCCCCGGCGACCCGCCCACGGAACTCCTTTCCGGGACTACCGCTCCCCGATACCCTGCCAAACCATTCAGTGAAGAGTACTGAAGAAACCGTTCGTATTAGTATCACGCATTCGAACGCCCCTCTAGATAGTGTAGGAGATTAGTTAATTTTTTTGCCAGAAGGTTAATCGCTATCAATGCAATTAACTAAAAAATTTGTTTAACTGCTTGGCAAGCAAGGCGGATTGACGGATTATTCTGGTCGCTATAATGTAAGGATAGTCCTTATATGGTACGTTTTTACGACTGGGCTAGCCCCGCGCACAAGGTTCGCAGGACGCGGATGACGCGGCGGCAGAGAAACGCCAGCAGGCTAGTCATCGACAACTTATGGAAGGAGTAACACTATGGCTTATAAACACATTCTTATCGCGGTTGATCTTTCTCCGGAAAGCAAAGTTCTGGTTGAAAAAGCGGTCTCTATGGCGCGGCCTTACAATGCTAAAGTTTCCCTTATCCACGTTGACGTAAACTATTCCGACCTGTACACCGGCCTTATCGACGTGAATCTGGGCGACATGCAGAAACGCATTTCTGAAGAAACCCACCACGCGTTAACCGAGCTGTCCACCAACGCAGGCTACCCAATCACCGAAACCCTGAGCGGTAGCGGCGACCTGGGTCAGGTTCTGGTTGATGCCATCAAAAAATACGACATGGATCTGGTCGTTTGTGGTCACCACCAGGATTTCTGGAGCAAACTGATGTCCTCCGCGCGCCAACTGATCAACACCGTCCACGTCGACATGTTGATTGTTCCGCTGCGTGACGACGAAGAAGCATAAAATGCTTGCCGCCGGGATATAGCCCGGCCTGCTGCAAGTAGTTAAGCCTGTAAACGCCCGCCTGTGCGGGCGTTTTTGTTTTTATCATTCGGACACAATTAGTACATCAATCCAACAAACAAATCATAATTAGTGTGATCAACTAATTGGATCGAAAACCATCTCTATAATACTCTACTCTCGCGGCCAATAGCCGCAGTCTATAACAAAATAAGACTTTTTCGGCGCGTTTAAGCATACGCGTTCATACTTTTCGGGATGGCTTTGAAAGGCGATGGAATATGAATAAAACTGCACCTACGGGCTTGCTGCAGCAACCTCGTCCGTTCTTCATGATCTTCTTTGTAGAATTATGGGAACGATTTGGCTATTACGGCGTTCAGGGCATCCTGGCGGTATTCTTTGTTAAGCAGCTAGGATTTTCACAGGAACAGGCATTTGTCACCTTTGGTGCCTTTGCTGCGCTGGTCTACGGCCTGATCTCGATCGGCGGCTACGTCGGCGACCACCTGTTAGGCACCAAGCGCACGCTGGTTCTCGGTGCCATTGTGCTGGCAATCGGCTACTTCATGACCGGGATGTCGCTGCTCAAGCCCGATCTGATCTTTATTGCTTTGGGTACCATTGCCGTCGGTAACGGGCTGTTTAAAGCCAACCCGGCAAGCCTGTTGTCAAAATGCTATCCACCAAAAGACGCCCGTCTGGACGGTGCTTTCACCCTGTTTTATATGTCGATTAACATCGGTTCGTTGCTGTCGCTGTCGCTGGCGCCGGTGATTGCCGATAAGTTTGGCTACGCGGTGACCTACAACCTGTGCGGGGCCGGGCTTATTGTCGCGCTGCTGGTCTACTTTGCCTGCCGTGGGATGGTAAAAAATATCGGTTCTGAGCCAGACCATAAGCCACTGAATTTCCGTAATCTGCTGTACGTGCTGGCCGGTACGGTAGTGATGGTATTTATCTGCGCCTGGCTGATGCACAACGTGCAGATTGCCAACCTGGTGCTGATCGTCCTGTCGATTGCCGTGACTATCATCTTCTTCCGTCAGGCATTCAAACTGGATAAAACCGGGCGCAACAAGATGTTCGTGGCCTTCATCCTGATGCTGGAAGCGGTTGTGTTCTACGTGCTGTACGCGCAGATGCCGACATCGCTGAACTTCTTTGCTATCAATAACGTGCACCATGAAATTCTCGGTTTCGCCATTAACCCAGTGAGCTTCCAGGCGCTGAACCCGTTCTGGGTGGTGCTGGCAAGTCCGGTACTGGCCGCGATCTATACCCGTCTGGGAAACAAAGGCAAAGACCTGACTATGCCGATGAAATTTACACTCGGTATGTTCCTGTGCTCGTTGGGCTTCCTGACGGCAGCCGCTGCCGGGATGTGGTTTGCGGATGCGCAGGGGCTGACGTCGCCGTGGTTTATCGTGCTGGTATATCTGTTCCAGAGCCTGGGTGAACTGCTGATTAGTGCCCTGGGACTGGCGATGGTCGCCGCTCTCGTGCCGCAGCACCTGATGGGCTTTATTCTCGGGATGTGGTTCCTGACGCAAGCCGCCGCCTTCCTGATGGGCGGGTATGTCGCCACGTTTACTGCCGTACCGGAGAACATCACCGACCCGCTGCAAACGCTGCCTATCTACACCAACGTCTTCAGTAAGATAGGCCTGGTCACCCTGGCTGTCACGGTGGTGATGGCGATTATGGTGCCCTGGCTGAACCGAATGATTAATACGCCAGATAGCAGTAAATAAGCTTTTTTTAACATTAACCGCGAGTCACATCGCGGTTTTTTTTGCCTTTTAAGTCCTGCATTGTAAGAGCGTAGTTTATACAAACAGGTAATCATGAATGGACATGACCATGAACGATATTGCGTTGATTAAGACTTCGGTCTTATCACGCCAGCGGAAAGCGCTTCTCACCGAGGATGAGCACCGGGCATTTTCAATCGCTACCCTTTGCGCGCGTTAATCCACTCCTGAACTTCGACCACAAAAGTGTCCGGCGCTTTGCGGTACATTTTGCGCGCCAAATCCAGAATCGTATGCTGACCGAGCGCTTCTTCCATTCGCTGCTGAGCCATATCCATTACCGAGCGCACACCACAAATGCCTTCACAGGCCCACTCCGGCGGATGCTCCTCAAATACCGCCAGCCGCTGGCGAATTTCACGACACTCAAAGATGCGCTTATCGCCATCAATGGCATTCACCACGTCCAGCACCGTAATGTGTTCAGCAGGTTTAGCCAACTGGAAACCGCCGCCCTTTCCCTCAATGCTGCGCACCAGGCCCGCTTTCGACAAACGGGTGAAAATTTTCGCCAGGTAGTCGTACGGCACGCTTTGCAGCTCGGCAATTTCCCGCACGCTCATATCCCGCGCGTCGCCCTTGCTGTCGACCATACACATCAGGCTATGAATGCCGTACTCAACCCCGGAACTGTAAAATGCCATTCTCTTATCTCAGCCAAAATGAATCTGAGTTAATTGTAGCTTTTTCGTCTCATTCATTCCAGACAGCAGCACAAACCATATTTATATAAAAACTTTAATCATGTATTTATCAAATAGATAATCAAAAACCCTACGACATCAGGACAAAAAGGATCCTGATCGCATTGCAATTCTTAACTACGACAAATAAAATCCGAGTAAATTATTCGTAGTCACCAGAGAGAACCCCCCAATGCGTAAACGAATTCTGATCGTGGGCGCCGGCTTTGCCGGTATGTGGGCAGCATTAAGCGCCGCACGACTGGCGGATAAACATCAGCAGGCCATTGATATTACAGTAATTGCACCACAGCCAGAGCTGCGTGTCCGCCCACGCTTTTATGAACGCGCCGTACAAACCCTGGTCGCCCCGCTGCAACCCTTGTTTGACGTTACCGGCGTCAACTTCCTGCAAGGTCACGTCGAGCAGATCATCCCGGACTCTAAAGAGGTGAGCTGGAAAGATGCCAACGGTGAAATTCATCTGCGCCGCTACGACCGCCTGGTACTCGCCAGCGGGAGTCACGTTAACCGTGACGCCGTTGTCGGTGCAGCCGAGCATGCGTTTGACCTCGACCAGCTCGAGAGCGCCACCGCACTGGAGCAGCACATTACAGACCTGGCATTACAGCCGGAAAGTGAGACTCGCAATACGGTGGTGGTCTGTGGCGGCGGCTTTACCGGGATTGAGATGGCGCTGGAATTACCTGGTCGTCTGCGTGAGATTCTGGGTGCCGATGCTAAGACCAGAGTGGTCGTAGTTGAGCGCGGTGCTCAGCCTGCCGGGCGCTGGAGCCAGGAATTACGCGACGTGATAATCAAAGCCTCCGCTGAACTGGGCATCGAATGGTTGGTAAATGCAGAAGTAGAAAGCGTGGATGCCGGGGGCGTAACGCTGAAAGATGGGCAGGTTATTGCCTCTCAAACAGTTATCTGGACCGTCGGCGTGCAGGCCAATAGCCTGACAGCACAGATTAACGCCCCGCGCGATCGACAGGGCCGCCTGCATGTGAATGCCAATCTGCAGGTCGTGGGTCATGATGATATCTACGCCACTGGCGATGTGGCCTACGCCGCCACCGATGACAAAGGCAACCATGCGTTAATGACCTGCCAGCACGCTATTTTGTTGGGTAAATTTGCCGGTAATAACGCCGCTGCAAGCCTGCTGGGTGTAGAACCTTCACCGTACCGTCAGGAGATGTACGTCACCTGTCTGGATCTCGGCGCGTGGGGTGCGGTGTATACCGAAGGATGGGATCAGCAGGTCAAACTCACTCGCGCAGAAGCGAAGAAACTGAAAGTATCGATTGTCAGTGAACTGATTTATCCGCCGAAAGCGGAAAGAGCCGTCGCATTTGAGATGGCTGACCCATACGCACCGTTTGTTTAAGCAGTAATGCCGGATAGCGGCTAACGCCTTATCCGGCCTACAAACTACGCGGTCCCCGCGTAAATATCAAACCGATGCCCTTTCGTAACTACCGCGTTCGGCGTGGCGACATCCGCCAGCGGCGGTGCGTAATCCGGGCGCTTCACTACCACACGTTTAGTGGCTAGCTGACGTGCAGGCTCCAGCAGCCCATCCGCATCCAGGTCCGGCCCCACCAACGACTGAAACACGCGCATCTCTTTTTTCACCAGCGCACTTTTCTGCTTATGCGGGAACATCGGGTCGAGGTACACCACCTGCGGACGCGGGGTGATATCGGTTAACGCCGTCAGGCTTGAGGCGTGGATCAGTTGTAAACGTTCCTGCAGCCACGGACCGATTTCCGGGTCAGCATACCCTCGCGCCAGGCCATCATCCAACAGCGCCGCCACGACCGGGTTACGTTCCAGCATTCGCACGCGGCAGCCTACTGAGGCCAGCACAAACGCATCGCGCCCCAGCCCTGCAGTCGCATCAACCACATCCGGCAGGTAATCGCCTTTAATGCCAACCGCCTTCGCCACCGCTTCGCCGCGACCACCGCCAAATTTGCGCCGATGGGCCATCGCACCGCCAACGAAATCCACGAAGATACCGCCGAGTTTGGGCTCATCACGTTTGCGCAGTTCCAGATGTTCCGGTGTCATCACCAGCGCCATCAGGTTATCTTCATCGTGCGTAAGATTCCAGCGGGCGGCAAGAACAGATAAGGCGCCGTCTCCGGCGCCTGTTTCATCTACTAAGCAGATTTTCACGTGAATAATCAGCCTTTAATCCCGTAATGCTCCAGCATTGCATCCAGTTGCGGCTCACGGCCACGGAAGCGCTTGAACAGTTCCATCGGCTCTTCAGAACCACCACGGGTGAGAATGTTATCGAGGAACGATTGTCCGGTTTGACGGTTGAAAATCCCTTCATCTTCAAAGCGAGAGAATGCATCCGCCGCCAGCACGTCAGCCCACAGGTAGCTGTAGTAACCCGCCGCATAGCCACCAGCAAAAATGTGGCTGAAGGCATGCGGGAAGCGGCCCCACGTTGGGCCCGGCACCACGGCGACCTGCTTTTTAATTTCCGCCAGCGTTTCGAGGATTTTCGCCCCTTGCTGTGGGTTAAACTCCGCGTGCAGACGGAAATCAAACAGGCCAAATTCCAGTTGACGCAGAATAAACAGCGCCGCCTGGTAATTTTTCGCCGCCAGCATTTTATCCAGCAACTCCTTGGGCAGCGGCTCACCGGTCTCAAAGTGACCAGAGATAAATGCCAGCGCTTCGGGCTCCCAGCACCAGTTTTCCATAAACTGGCTCGGCAGTTCGACCGCATCCCACGGCACGCCGTTGATACCTGAAACACCGGCGGTTTCGATACGGGTCAGCATATGGTGCAGACCGTGGCCGAACTCGTGGAACAGGGTGATCACTTCATCGTGGGTAAACAGCGCGGGTTTACCGTTCACCGGGCGGTTAAAGTTACAGGTCAGGTAGGCAACAGGCTTTTGCAGCGTACCGTCGGCTTTACGCATCTGGCCGACGCAGTCGTCCATCCACGCCCCGCCACGTTTATGTTCACGGGCATACAGATCAAGATAGAAACTGCCGCGCAGTTCGTTGTTTTCGTCATACAGTTCGAAGAAACGTACTTCCGGGTGCCAGACGTCAACATCAGTGCGCTCTTTAGCGGTAATGCCGTAAATACGTTTAACCACTTCAAACAGGCCGTTAACGGCTTTGTTTTCCGGGAAGTATGGACGCAGCTGCTCGTCGCTGATGCTATAGAGGTGCTGTTTTTGTTTCTCGCTGTAGTAAGCGATATCCCACGGCTGCAGCTCATCGACACCAAATTCTGCTTTCGCGAAGGCGCGCAGTTGAGCCAACTCTTTCTCGCCCTGAGGACGAGCACGTTTCGCCAGGTCCGTCAGGAAGTCGAGTACCTGCTGCGGGTTTTCCGCCATTTTGGTGGACAGAGATTTAAAAGCGTAGCTTTCAAAGCCCAGCAGCTGTGCCAGCTCGTGGCGCAGCGCGAGGATCTCTTCCATTATCGGGCTGTTGTCCCATTTACCAGCGTTTGGCCCCTGGTCAGACGCGCGAGTGGAGTAAGCGCGATACATCTCCTCACGCAGCCCCTGGTTATCACAGTAGGTCATTACCGGCAGGTAGCTTGGGATATCCAGCGTTAACAGGAAGCCTTCCTGCTGTTTAGCATCAGCCTGAGCTTTTGCAGCCGCCAGCGCGCTTTCCGGCATGCCGGAGAGTTCCGCTTCATCAGTCACCAGCTTAGTCCAGCCCATCGTGGCATCGAGGACGTTATTGCTGTAGAGATTGCCCAGCTCAGACAGGCGTGTGGCAATCTCACCATAGCGCAGCTGTTTTTCCTTCGGCAGACCAATACCAGAAAGCTCAAAATCGCGCAGCGCGTTATCGACCGCTTTTTTCTGTGCGGTGTTCAGGGTGGCGTAATGATCGCCGTCACGCAGGTCGCGGTACGCTTTGTACAGACCTTCATGTTGCCCAACCCAGGTGCTGTATTCAGACAGCAGCGGCAGCGTTTGTTCGTAGGCTTCGCGCAATTCCGGGCTATTCTTCACCGAGTTCAGGTGGCTAACCGGAGAGAAAATACGCCCCAGCACATCGTCAACTTCCGCCAACGGCTGGCAAAGATTTTCCCAGGTGTACGGCGCGCCCTGCGCAACCACTCGCTCAACGTTTTCGCGGCAATCGTTCAGCGCCTTAGTCACGGCAGGCACGACGTGCTCAGGCTGAATTTTAGAAAATGGCGGCAGTTCGAAGGGGGTCAGCAATGGATTGGTCATTAGCGCGGTCCTGTTGAAAAGAGTGAATGAAGCGCGTATCCGGCGCTGTGCATATTAATTTGTACAATGGGGTTAAGTGTAGAGGATTTCAATGCCAGGCGTTGCGCTTTCGCGGCAGTGACGACTTTTCTGTATACTGTGGTGATACGCTTTATTTTCGCCCGATATTGCGCTGTTTTCGGGCCTACGTTTATAACCTGGAACACGTTTACCCATGCTGAGTTATCGCCACAGTTATCACGCTGGCAACCACGCCGACGTCCTTAAACACACCGTCCAGAGCCTGATCATCGAATCGCTTAAAGAGAAAGAAAAACCGTTTCTCTATCTGGATACCCATGCTGGCGCAGGCCGTTATCAGCTGAGCAGTGAGCATGCCGAACGTACCGGTGAATATCTGGAAGGGATCGCCCGTATCTGGCAGCAGGACGATTTGCCTGCCGAACTGGAACCCTACATTGGCGTGGTGAAGCACTTCAACCGTAGCGGCCAGTTGCGCTATTACCCCGGCTCTCCGTTAATTGCTCGCCAGCTGCTGCGAGAACAGGACAGCCTGCAATTAACGGAACTGCACCCGAGCGACTTTCCTTTGCTGCGCGGCGAATTCCAGAAAGATGAGCGCGCACGCGTGGCCAAAGCCGATGGTTATCAGCAGCTAAAAGCAAAATTACCGCCGGTTTCCCGTCGCGGGCTGATCCTTATCGATCCCCCCTACGAAATCAAAAGCGACTACCAGGCGGTGGTGACCGGTATTAACGAAGGCTATAAGCGTTTCGCAACCGGCACCTATGCGCTGTGGTATCCGGTAGTTCTGCGCCAGCAAATCAAACGCATGATCCACGACCTGGAAGACACCGGTATCCGCAAAATTCTGCAGATTGAGCTGGCGGTGCGTCCGGACAGCGATCAGCGCGGCATGACGGCGTCCGGTATGATTGTAATAAACCCGCCGTGGAAGCTGGAGCAGCAGATGAAAAGTGTCCTGCCGTGGTTGCACAGCAAACTGGTTCCGGCAGGAACCGGTCATACGTCGGTAAGCTGGATCGTGCCGGAGTAATCGCAGTCATCGGTGGAACCTTTTAATTTCAGGTATACAATCGCGAATATTTTGGCGGATGGCGTAACGCTTCTCCGCCCTACAATGAACATGAAGGAGCGGTCATGACCAAGCACTATGATTACATCGCTATTGGCGGCGGCAGCGGCGGTATTGCCTCCATTAACCGTGCAGCAATGTACGGCCAGAAATGCGCGCTGATTGAAGCCAAAGAGCTAGGCGGCACCTGCGTTAACGTTGGCTGCGTACCGAAAAAAGTGATGTGGCATGCCGCACAGGTCCGCGAAGCAATCCACATGTACGGGCCGGACTACGGTTTCGACACCACCATCAATAAGTTCGATTGGGATAAACTGATCGCCACGCGTACCGCTTATATTGATCGCATTCATACCTCGTACGACAACGTGCTGGGCAAAAATAATGTCGATGTGATTAAAGGCTTTGCCCGCTTTGTGGATGCCAAAACCATTGAAGTGAACGGTGAAACCATTACTGCCGATCATATTTTGATTGCTACCGGTGGTCGCCCGAGCCATCCGAGCATTCCGGGTGTGGAATACGGTATCGACTCCGACGGTTTCTTTGAGCTGCCCGCGCTGCCAAAACGCGTGGCCGTTGTTGGCGCAGGCTACATCGCCGTTGAACTGGCGGGCGTAATTAACGGTCTGGGCGCAGAAACGCATCTGTTCGTGCGTAAACACGCGCCGCTGCGCAGCTTCGACCCGATGATCGTCGACACGCTCGTTGAGGTGATGAACGCCGAAGGCCCGACTCTGCATACTCACGCGATACCAAAAGCGGTCGTTAAAAACGCTGATGGTAGCCTGACCCTGCAACTGGAAGATGGTCGTAGCGAAACGGTAGATTGCCTGATTTGGGCGATCGGTCGTGAACCTGCCACCGACAACTTCAACCTGGCGGTTACTGGCGTGAAAACCAACGAAAAAGGCTACATCGTCGTTGATAAATTCCAGAACACCAGCGTGCCGGGTATTTATGCCGTCGGCGATAACACCGGGGCCGTTGAGCTGACGCCGGTTGCCGTTGCCGCGGGCCGTCGTCTGTCCGAGCGTCTGTTTAACAATAAGCCGGACGAACATCTGGACTACAGCAACATCCCGACCGTGGTCTTCAGCCATCCGCCTATTGGTACCGTGGGCCTGACCGAGCAGCAGGCTCGCGAACAGCACGGCGATGATCAGGTGAAAGTGTATAAATCATCGTTTACCGCGATGTATACCGCTGTCACCACCCACCGTCAGCCGTGCCGCATGAAGCTGGTTTGCGTCGGTCCGGAAGAGAAGATTGTCGGTATTCATGGCATTGGTTTTGGGATGGATGAAATGCTGCAAGGCTTCGCGGTCGCTCTGAAAATGGGCGCAACCAAGAAAGACTTTGATAACACCGTTGCCATTCACCCAACGGCATCTGAAGAGTTCGTGACCATGCGTTAATCGCGCTTCAGGAATGTTAAAGGGCAAAGAGGGGTTAGCTCTTTGCCCTTAGTTACGTTTCCGCTATCAGTTCAGCAGTTGCAGCAGATAGCGGATCAGCTCCAGCAACGCGATTAACGCTCCCAGAACGATGATTGCTTTATCAATCACCCGTTTTCTCCATCAGATGGAGTGAGAATGCATCCGCTTACTCATCCATTGCCTGTCACGGCGCATGTCCCAGTGTTAGATGATGGAACTCTCACTCCGGCCAGAGCATCGGCCAACGGCACCACCCGTACAGCCGATCAGGACTTAGAAAGCGTTTAGCGCGCGTCCGGAATGAAAATGCTTCAGAGCTAACTGGATAAGTATACAGTTATTTTAATCAAAACAACCAGCGTATTCTTGCAATACTACCGGTAAGGTAATACGATTGAAGCGTTAGATGATGGAACTCTCACTTCGGCCAGAACCACCAACTCGGGCTGAAGCGTAAAAAAACCGACGTGAAGTCGGTTTTTTTACGTCCGAATCTGGACCTGAGAGACATTATTTACCCTGCATATACGGTGTATATACCCCATTAAGGCTTTCGAGGAATGCCACGATATCGTCGATATCTTCCTGCGGTAGTTCTTTACCCACCTGATAACGCAGCATAAGTTTTACCGCGCCGTCGAGCGTAGGCACATCACCGCGATGGAAATAAGGCGCAGTCAGCGCAACGTTACGCAATCCAGGGACTTTCTGACGCAGCTTGTCACGTAATTCATTGGTGACGTTCATGCGGCCAATATCTGCAGCAGTGACCTCGCCGAAATTAAAGTCCTTTTTCAGCCCCAATGGCTCAAATGAACGTCCGCCTAAAATAATACCGCCATGACAGGTCGCGCACTTATTATCTTTAAACAACTGATAGCCATGTTTTTGCTGAGCGGTTAAGGCCGCTTCATCACCACGCAGCCATTTATCAAACGGCGAATTTGGCGTAATCAGCGTTTTCTCAAACTCAGCAATCGCATCGGTAATATTATCCCCACTGAATCCCTGCGGATAAACGGCAATGAACTCTTGCTTAAGTTGCGGATCCTTGTCCAGTTTCTGGATAATTTCATCCCAGGATTTAGACGCCATTTCGATAGGGTTCAACGGTGGGCCACCGGCCTGCGCCTGCAGTGTTGGCGCACGGCCATCCCAGAATTGCTCAACGTTAAAGACCGAGTTAAATACCGTTGGCGCATTGATAGGGCCAACCGCGCCGCCGACACCGATTGACGTTTTCCGGCCATCCACGCCGCCCGCATTCAGGGCGTGACAGTGCGCGCAAGAAATCGTGCTGTCGCCGGAAATACGCGGATCATGGTAAAGCGTAAAACCAAGCGCTACTTTGCGGGCATCGGTCGGGATGCTTTCCGGTATCGGCTGTACAGGTTCATTACGATGCTGCGTGGCAGTATCGTTACTGGCGTAGTACTGCTCACGCTGTTTCGCAATCCAGCCCAGGATCTCTGCTCGCTCCGTATCGCTTACTTTGCCAGCCCAGTGCAATGCGGTATAACGCGTCGGCGGCATGGTGTCGTACTGCATCACCCACTCAATTTTATTCAGATCGCTTTGCGAAACGGGTTTATCCGCGACCAGCGCCGCACGAACGGCCTCCAGATTGAATGATTTGTATCCCAGTTGAATATCGTAATTCATCAACTGCTTAGCGACGGGAAAAGAAGAATAGAAAGGTAATTCAGCCGAAGGAGTGTGACAATAATCGCATCCTTTTTCACGTAAGAACCCTAGTACTTTATTATTTTCTTCCAGCGTAGAGGCCTGAACATCAGCCTGTTTACTCCGTTGATTATCGTGATACCACACATAACCGGATAATCCAAAATAACAAATCGCGACGCCAGCTATGGCAATCACGGTAAGACGGGTAATGATTTTCATTATTTTACCCTCACCGTTGTGAGTTATTGTGACCCAGAAAATTAGAATAATTAATAGACAGTCTTTGTCAGACCTGACCATCATAGGAAATGAGGGGATTACTATTTTGATAAGTATCAAGCAATTACATGGAGGAGAACTATCGATAGAATAGCCTGTGCCTATTATAGAGTTAAACGTTACCAGGTTTTGTTCACACCTCGTTGCAATCGAATGTTCTGAAAATGGAATATCCTCAGGTTGTGCAGAATTCGGAATTATTCATTATTTTCATTGGGATAGATTTATTTTTTGGATATTACGCAGCACTAAAATGTGATCGACCGCACGCTTTACTCACCAGATACCGAAGCGAATGTCTACGCTTAATTGACGAGCGGGCAATAGCCTTAATCTTTCAACGTCCATCGGAGGTCTTTCGCATTATGCTCAACCAGAAACTACCCCACGCCCCTTCTGAAGAAATGACGATCGACATCGATCTGCTTTATGAAATGGATCCGTGCGAGTTAAAGCTGGATGAAATGATTGAAGCGGAGCCTGAACCGGAGATGATTGAAGGGTTACCCGCCTCAGATGCGTTAACTCCCGCCGATCGTTACCTCGAGCTGTTCGAACACGTTCAGTCGTCGAAACTGTTTGCCGATAGCAAAACCTTCCCCGACTGTGCGCCGAAAATGGATCCGCTGGATATTTTGATCCGCTATCGCAAGGTTAAACGCCACCGCGACTTTGATCTGCGACGCTTCGTCGAGAACCACTTCTGGCTCCCGGAAACGCCCTCCAGTGAATATGTTTCTGACCCGGCAAATTCGCTGAAAGAGCATATCGATCAACTGTGGCCAGTGCTGACGCGCGAACCACAGGACCACATTCCCTGGTCCTCGCTGCTGGCGTTACCGCAGTCATATATTGTGCCCGGCGGACGTTTTAGTGAAACCTACTACTGGGATTCCTACTTCACCATGCTGGGTCTGGCGGAGAGCGGTCGCGAAGATCTGCTGAAATGTATGGCGGATAACTTTGCCTGGATGATTGAAAACTATGGTCACATCCCGAACGGTAACCGTACTTACTACCTGAGTCGCTCGCAGCCGCCAGTCTTTGCGCTAATGGTCGAACTGTTTGAAGAGGATGGCGTACGCGGCGCACGTCGTTACCTTGATCATCTAAAAATGGAGTACGCGTTCTGGATGGATGGCGCAGATTCCCTGGTACTCAACCAGGCCTACCGTCACGTGATCAGAATGTCGGACGGCTCCCTGCTCAACCGCTATTGGGACGATCGTGATACGCCGCGCGATGAGTCGTGGCTTGAAGACGTCGAGACCGCCAAGCATTCGGGTCGCCCACCCAATGAAGTGTATCGGGATTTGCGCGCGGGCGCGGCCTCCGGCTGGGATTACTCCTCGCGCTGGCTACGCGATGCAGGCCGTCTTGCCAGCATACGCACCACTCAGTTCATCCCTATTGACCTGAACGCGTTCCTCTACAAGCTGGAGAGCACTATCGCCAATATTTCCGCACTGAAAGGCGACAAAGAAACTGAAGCGCAGTTTCGCCAGAAAGCCAATGACCGCCGCGATGCGGTGAATCGCTATCTCTGGGACGATGAAAACGGCTGCTATCGCGATTACGACTGGCGGCGCGAACAAATGGCCCTGTTCTCTGCCGCCAGTATTGTGCCGCTGTATGTCGGCATGGCAACGCATGAACAAGCCGACCGACTTGCCAATGCGGTCCGCAGTCGCCTGCTAACCCCCGGAGGGATTTTAGCCACGGAGCATGAAACGGGTGAGCAATGGGATAAACCCAACGGCTGGGCGCCGCTGCAATGGATGGCGATCCAAGGTTTCAAACTTTACGGCGACGACCATCTCGGGGATGAAATTGCCCGTAACTGGTTGAAAACGGTGAATCTCTTTTATCAGGAACACCACAAGCTTATCGAAAAATACCACATCGCCGACGCCGCGCCGCGCGAAGGCGGCGGCGGAGAATATCCGTTACAGGACGGCTTTGGCTGGACCAATGGCGTGGTGCGCCGACTCATCGGTCTGTATGGCGAACCCTAGCAGCTGACAGTCTGAATTATCAGACCGTCAGTTAATCGCATCGTATAGTTCGGCGTGAATTTTTTGCCATTTCTTGTTCTCTGGGCTCGGCTGCGCGCGAACGCGTAGCTCGGCCTGTTCAAGGTCATACTGCTGACGCGCGACAACCGCCGGCACCGAGCAAAAACTTTGCAGATAGCTTTTATGCAGCGATGTGAGTGACGCCCCATTCGCCATCGCATGGCTGACCGTGGTCATAAACTGCCGACATGGCTTACTCTCACTCATCTGCGAAGGGTAACGCAGCAGCAGCCTCAACACCTCGGTATTGCCTGCCGAGAATGCCTGCTCCGTCCACGCCAGCTTCCAGTCCATCCCGCCCTGCAGGAAAAGTGACGTCACACGGGTGTCGTTGCGCTCGATAGCCGCGCGCATGTTAAAGGCATCCCAGGTGATGCCCATTCGGGTCACCGACTCCCGCGCACCAGGGGCATCACGCCGTGGCTCCTCCTGCACGATTTCAACGGATAGCCCGGAAGACGCTTGTGGCGCTGGCGAAGTGAATAACCAGAACGCGCCCAGCGAAATCACCAGCACCATCACACCGACCGCTACCCACAACATGCCGGAAATCAGCTGTTCACGTTCTTCCGCCGTGCGCCTGGCCCGCTTCTCAGGCGGATCGATACTGTCTGCGATTTCCTGTTTATCGCCCCCCGCCTGCTCGTCTTTTTGCTTTGCGTTTTCCCAAAACTGGCGAACCGTCGCCTCATCGGACGCCAGATACGACGCAGGATTAATGCGCGTACGCCGTTCTTCAAATGCCCGCTGCACAGGGTAAGTAATCTGTCGGTACTGGCAATCCAGCAACAGCAGCTGTACTGAGGTTAGCGGCTGCTGCGCGATAACGCAGTTACGGGCCAGGCGGCAGTCATCCAGGAACATCCTCAGCGTGATACGTGGCTCAACAAACGACATGAGCACCGAGGTGTCGTTAAAAATCTCGCTAAAATGCCGAACGAATAACTTCTTATCGACAACCATCAGCGCCAGTTCGCTAAACATCATGCCGTCCAGCGCATCCCGACTTTCCCCCAGCTTCAACCAGCGACGCAGACGTTCACCGCCAAAGTGCTGTTTCAGGAAGCTGTTGAGCGGATGTTGATCCGGCCATACCCGCGCAATCAGCGATTTGAGGGTTAATTCTATTGCGCGAAGCTGACGCTGCGCCCGCATCTGCGCATCCGGCTCTGCACGTTCAATCTCGGTTGGATACTTCAGGAGGGGCTGTTGCTGGCGCAACTGTTCCAGAGAAGCGACAAAGCGCAGCGCAGAAATCAGCTGGTTTTCACTGACGTCCTGGCCATTTTCATATTGCGGCACGCTCTGCTGAAGATGGCGTAGCCGCAACGTGAACTGACTCAATTGCGCGTCATTCATCTGCAACCGCCTGGCGACAACACCCCAACCTCCCAGATTCAATCGCGCCTGGTCAAGCTGCTCGAGAAACCAGCGTGGATCTTTACCCTCTGCGACGCGCACGCCAAGCATCAGCAAAATTTCTACCGAGGCCTGCCGGATTATCCCCAAACAATGTTCGAAGGGTGTACATGTCGCCTGTAACGCGCTATTGGTCATTATCTTCCCTAAAAGGACCCAAAAAGTGCGGCCTCACAATGGTGTGTAGTTATCTTTTTTAAATGCAGCGCTGTGCCGCCACAGACTAAAACACATTCATATAGCAAATAAATATGTTTTACAGTGACTTCCACACAATCATTGAAAATTATTCTGGAGATAAGCCTGTGCCTGTACTGAAAACCTCGCGTTTGATCTGCCGCCCGCTCACACATGACGACTGGGCGTTTTTCTTAACGTTACAGCAGAACGCAGATGTGATGCGCTTTGTCGCTGACTCGCGTACCGAAGAGGAGATACGGACAGTCTTTGACTCCCGCTTGCCTGAATGGTCTCCCGGCAGTCCACACTGGCTGTGCCTGGTCCTGTGCGATAAGGCATCGGGCGTACCGCTTGGGGTAACCGGATATATTCAGGATAAAAATGAATGTGCCGAGGTCGGCTTTCTGCTCACTCCCGAGGCGCAGGGCAAAGGTTATGGCGCTGAATCCCTGCATGCCGTTTGCGATTATGCGTTTACCGCCGGAGGACTACGCCGACTGACGGCCTGCGTCACTGCAGGAAACGATGCCTCACGGCGTCTACTGGAAAAGGTCGGGTTCATTCTCGAAGGCACGCTGCGAGAAAGCTACTGGCTACATCAAACCTGGCATGATGACTGGATTTTCGGCCTGTTAAAACATGAATATCAGCCGCCCGCGCCATCAGGCGTTTTGCTGTAAAAAATGGCTGGATGGCGGCTGGCGTAACGGGGTGTGTTTCTTAAAATAGGTCTCTTTGTACAGAGATTATTATGCCGCTGCATTCGACGCATTTCACGCCCGCCTGTATCGCATTTATTAAGCAATGGCAGGGCCTGTCGCTGGAAAAGTATCAGGACAAAAAGGGGATCTGGGTCATTGGCTACGGGCACGAAATCACCGCAGATGAATCCTTTGATGCCCCAATTATGCTGATGCAGGCCGAAACATTGCTGCTCGCGGATATAAATATCTGCGAGGCATTCATCCATAAGGAAATGCCGCAAATACAAGATCGGTTTCAACAGGAAGCGTTAATTGCATGGATGCTCAGCGTGGGGATTAGCCGGTTTTGCACTGCTGAATTCTGGCCGGGGGCTATTTCACAGCCAGAAACAGTCTGACTATGAAATATTTTCCCATTATAGGGTGTCGTTTAGCATCATTGCCGCCTGCGTACGGTTTTTTACCTCCAGGCGCTGATACAGCGATTCAAGATGGGCTTTTACCGTTCCGGTGCTGATATTTAATAATCGACCAATTTGTTTATTAGATTCTCCGGCGGCCAGCATCGTCAGAATCTCCCGCTGACGCGCGCTGAGCAATCTGATATTTTGCCCGCCACATTCGGTCGCTGTGATGCAATCTCTGGGGATAAACATCATACCTATCGCGACGCTATTGAGTGCCAGCGTGAAGGTTTCCGCATCAGAATCGCGCGGAACAATGGCCAGCACGTTTAATTGCGTGACTTCCTGTAGCCATTTTTTACGGCAGTCCGTTGCGGTTACCAGCACTTTTACCTTCGCAAAGCGCTCTGCTATCTGTTGCAGCAAGCTACGGCAGAACTCAGCGTCAAAATCTCCATCCAGCATTACCAGTGCATCAGGATTCTCTTCCAGCGTCCGCCAAAGATCATCTGCCTGACTGACACCCTGAACATTCACTCCTGGAATACGCTCTTGCAAAATTACATTCATTCCATGAATAAATATTGACTGCCTGTCAAACATTATTAACTGCATTATTTATCTCCGTCTGAATAAGATATTAGCCTTAACACGCGGAAGGGTATTATCCGAGGGGCAAAATATGAAGTCACCATTTGGCGGAGGCCATTTTACCGATAGACGGAGAAGAAAGAAGCAGACGTTATAAATAGTTACAGCTGAAACCAAAGAATCACACAAAGGATCAAAATCGGGGTCAAATATTCAGAAAATCCTTAATATTTGATGTTCAGACCTGGATTACTAATATTAATAACCCGGAGTTTATATTCTTAGCTAAAAATAAGGAACTCACGATAACAGACAAATATGTTACAAAACAAAATATCGCATTAAATGATCACTCTGGCATGAGAATGGGGAGGTGATCATGGTTTCTGATACAACAAATCCACTCCCGAAGAAGAATGAACTCTTCAGAACGTTTATCCCCGATCTCTTTCAGCACCGCGATTGCGGTATCAGATTCCAAATAATTCCGGCAAACGCCACCAGCTATATTTTGACTTCTGATGGCGCGCCGGTTTTCTCTTGCTCAAAAGGCTAAGTAAGAGGCAGTCGTTTACAGGAACATCCCGCCAGAGACTTCGATACGCTGTGCCGTCATCCAGGCCAGCTCATCGCTGAGCAACGCAGCAATGGCGTCGCCAATATCGTCCGGTAACCCAACACGCCCCAGCGCCGTCTGCGATGCAATATAGGCATTCAATTGCGCATTATCCCGCACGTTTCCGCCGCTAAAATCCGTCTCGATTGCCCCAGGCGCAATAATATTCGCCGTAATGCCGCGCTCTCCCAGCTCTTTCGCTTGATAACGGGTTAACACCTCCATCGCCCCTTTCATGGCAGCGTAAGCGCTGTAACCCGGTAGCGCAAAGCGCGACAATCCGGTCGAGACATTAAGAATGCGTCCGCCGTTGTTGATCAGCGCCAGCAGGTTCTGTGTCAGGAAAAAAGGTCCTTTAAAATGGATGTCCAAAAGCTGGTCAAATTGCGCTTCAGTGAACGCCGGATAAGGCGCGTTAATGCCAACTCCGGCATTGTTCAATAAATAATCAAAGGTGTCGCTTTGCCAGTGCGTTTGTAGGGTTTCCTGCACCTGTTTGACAAACTGAGGGAAAGTGGAAATATTTCCGACGTTCAACGGTAATGCTGCAGCTTTACCGCCAGATTGGCGAATTTCATCTACAACCTGCTGCGCTTCTTTTTCATTGCTGTTCCACGTCAGGATGACACCAATGCCTTTACTCGCCAGCTTTAGCGCCGCGTTTTTACCGAGTCCACGGCCGCCGCCGGTCACCAATGCGATACGTTGCGTCATAAGAAACCTCATTTCAGGTGTTGTGAAGATTGAGACAAAGCTTATTAGGTGGTAGAAAAACAATAAATACCGCTAACTGCGCATTACTGTTTCATTTAGAACAACAATAGGGCATGAGAATGGATAAAATTCACGCAATGCAGTTGTTCATCCGCGTCGCAGAACTGGAGAGCTTTTCGCGCGCGGCAGACACCCTCGGACTTCCTAAAGGTAGCGTATCGCGTCAAATCCAGGCCCTGGAAAATCACCTGGGCACACAGTTGTTGCACCGCACAACCCGCCGCGTTCAGCTCACGCAAGACGGCATGATCTATTACGAACGAGCGAAAGATTTGTTGAGCAATCTCGATGAACTGGATGGGCTATTCCATCACGACCCGGCCAGCATCAGCGGCAAGCTGCGCGTCGATATGCCGGTTGGTGTGGCGAGAAATCTGGTGATGCCCCGCTTACCGGCCTTCTTGCATCAGTATCCGGGGCTTGAGCTCGAACTTAGCAGCAGCGACCGCCTGGTGGACCTGATCCGCGAAGGCTTCGACTGTGTGGTACGCGTGGGGACGCTGAAAGATTCAGGGCTGATTGCGCGCCCGCTGGGGAAACTCACGCAGATTAACTGCGCCAGCCCGCAATACCTCGCCCGATTTGGTTATCCAGAAAGCCTGGAGGATTTAGCCTCGCATGCGGTGGTGCACTACTCAGTCAATTTGGGAACACGTGCGCAAGGCTTTGAAGTGGCGACAGACAACGGTGCTAAATGGGTTAAAACCGGCGGCATGCTGACGGTGAACAGTACCGAAACGTATCATGCAGCATGTCTTGCCGGTCTGGGCATTATTCAGGTACCGCGCGTGGGCGTGCGTGATGCCCTGCGCGCCGGTACGCTGATTGAAGTATTGCCGCAATATCGCGCCGAACCATTACCGGTTTCATTGCTCTATCCGCATCGCCGTAACCTCTCCCGCCGCGTACATCTGTTTATGGAATGGCTGACCGGCGTGATGAAAGACTATGTGGACTGACAAGCTATACTGTCCTGAGAATGAACAGAACAAGGATTACTGCCCTGATGACGCAGGAAAAAGAGATTAAACGCCCCATTCAGGAACTTGAGCACGCACCAATCCCAAAAATTGAGACCCTGGAGCGTAAAAATACAGAAACCAACGGTAAGACCAACCAGGCGCTGAAAACCGCCCTGACCTTCGCCGATAAAATTCAACGCCAGCCCATGATTGCCCATCTGATTCGCGCCGCGGAGAGATTTAACGATCGTATGGGAAATCAGTTTGGCGCCGCCATTACCTACTTCTCGTTTCTGTCGATGATCCCTATCCTGATGGTGTCGTTTGCCGCCGCGGGTTTTATTCTCGCTTCGCACCCTACGCTGTTGCAGGATATCTTCAGCAAAATCCTGCTCAACGTCAGCGATCCGACGCTCGCCTCCACGCTGAAAAACACCATCAATACCGCCGTTCAGCAACGCACCACCGTCGGTCTGGTGGGTCTTGCCATCGCGCTCTATTCCGGAATTAACTGGATGGGAAACCTGCGCGAAGCTATTCGTGCCCAGTCGCGGGATGTCTGGGAGCGGACCCCACAGGATCAGGAAAAAATTTGGGTCAAATATCTACGTGATTTTGTCTCATTGATTGGCTTACTGATTGCGCTGATTGTTACGCTGTCCATTACCTCCATCGCCGGTTCCGCCCAGCAGATGATTATCTCTGCGCTGTATCTCGACGGCATCGAATGGCTGAAGCCCGCCTGGCGGCTGATCGGCCTGACCATCTCTATTTTCGCCAACTACTTGCTGTTCTTCTGGATTTTCTGGCGGCTACCGCGTCACCGACCGCGCAAAAAAGCGCTCATTCGCGGCACGTTTATCGCGGCACTGGGGTTTGAAGTCATCAAAATGATCATGACGTACACGCTGCCATCACTGGTGCAATCGCCGTCAGGCGCGGCGTTTGGTTCAGTACTTGGCTTGATGGCGTTCTTCTACTTCTTCGCCCGTCTGACTCTGTTTTGCGCTGCCTGGATTGCCACAGCAGAATACAAAGACGACCCGCGTATGCCGGGGAAAACCCACCGCTAATCTTTGTTAACTGCCGGATAACGCTGCGCTTATCCGGCCAACCCAATGCTTACGTCGAAATCCTGCGCATTATCAGAATTAAAATCCAGCCCGTAACTTTTGTTTAACCAAAAACCAGTTTTATCATCCAAGTTTTAAATTATGTGAAGCATTTCATGGAAGTGAAATCTCCAGCCTAAAAATTATCCCCTTTTTGCTCTATTTTTGACCGATCGCAAGGTTTGTTACAGATTGAAATGTCTCTTTTGCTGTGCGTAATATGACCTTTCGTTCGACCAAAAATAAGAAAATATTATGCAAGCAACAGCCACAACGCTCGACAACGAACAGGAACACACCCCGGTCAACTCGCGCAATAAAGTTGTCGTCGCCTCACTCATTGGCACTGCCATTGAGTTCTTCGACTTCTATATCTACGCCACCGCCGCGGTGATCGTGTTCCCCCATATCTTCTTCCCGCAGGGGGATCCGACCGCGGCAACGCTGCAGTCCCTTGCCACCTTTGCTATCGCCTTTGTGGCACGGCCTATCGGTTCTGCTGTGTTCGGGCATTTTGGCGATCGCGTAGGGCGTAAAGTCACGCTGGTTGCCTCACTGCTCACTATGGGGATCTCGACGGTTGTCATTGGCCTGCTGCCGGGCTATGAAACTATCGGTATTTTCGCCCCGCTGCTGCTGGCGCTGGCGCGTTTTGGTCAGGGTTTAGGACTGGGCGGGGAATGGGGCGGCGCGGCGTTACTGGCGACGGAAAACGCACCGCCGCGTAAACGCGCGCTGTACGGATCATTCCCGCAGTTGGGCGCACCTATCGGCTTCTTCTTCGCCAACGGCACTTTCCTGCTGCTCTCCTGGCTGCTGACCGACGAGCAGTTTATGAGCTGGGGCTGGCGCGTACCGTTCATCTTCTCTGCGGTGCTGGTGATTATCGGTCTGTACGTTCGCGTTTCGCTGCATGAATCCCCGGTCTTTGCCAAAGTGGCAGCGGCGAAAAAACAGGTGAAAATCCCGCTGGGTACCCTGCTGACAAAACATGTCCGCGTGACGATCCTCGGCACGTTCATCATGCTGGCGACCTATACGCTGTTCTATATCATGACCGTCTATTCCATGACGTTCAGCACCGCCGCGGCGCCTGTAGGGCTTGGCCTGCCGCGTAATGAAGTGTTGTGGATGCTGATGATGGCGGTTATTGGCTTTGGCGTCATGGTGCCGGTGGCGGGCCTGCTGGCCGATGCGTTTGGTCGTCGCAAGAGCATGCTCATTATCACCACGCTTATTATTCTGTTTGCGCTGTTTGCCTTTAAACCGCTGCTCGGCTCTGGCAATCCGGTGCTGGTGTTCGCCTTCCTGTTGCTTGGTTTGAGCCTGATGGGTTTGACATTTGGTCCGATGGGCGCGCTACTGCCGGAGCTGTTCCCGACCGAAGTGCGCTACACGGGGGCGTCGTTCTCGTACAACGTTTCGTCGATTCTTGGTGCTTCCGTTGCCCCTTACATTGCCGCATGGCTGCAGGCGAATTACGGCCTGGCGGCGGTCGGTACGTATCTGGCATCAATGGCGGCGTTAACGCTGATTGCGCTGCTGTTAACCCACGAAACCCGCCATCAGTCATTGTGATTTTTTGGCTGTAACCACCGTCTGCGGCCTACGTTGAGCATGAAATGTAGGCCGCAGAAGCGAAGCGTTAGCGCCATCCGACAACGGCAAAAATCACTTCTTCATTTGCGACAAAATGGTCCGGCATTGATTAGCGTCTCCTTCAGAAGGTGAAATCAGCGCCAGCAAGGCCGCCGCGGGCGTCACTAACGTTGCCAGCGCGGCAGCAACCGCACCGCGCGCAATCAGCGGCCCGGCCTTCACGCCGGCCTGCGGATTCTTAAAGGTGCCGCGAACATACAGCGGCGAACGCAGGGTAATAATACGAATGCCTTTGCTCTCCGGATCGATGGTTAAATCCAGTTGCTCCGACGCAAAACTCGCCGTACCAGTGACATTAATGACCGCGTTTTCCGTGTCGAAGGCAAAAATCTGTGGGCGGGCTACGCCGTTAACAATATCCAGATTCGCCGCCGCGCAGTTCACCCGCACCTCGTCATCACCAAATATCTGTCCAACAAGATAGTTGCCCAGATTCAAGCCAACAATTTCCATCAGATTCCGGCTGATCAAACCGTCGTTCATCAGCAGCTTCAGGTTGCCATTGCTGTTACCAAGCAGCGCCGCTACCGAGTTTCCGCTCCCGCTAAACCTGGCGTCACCGTTCATTTCACCGAGCGTTTTCTGCATCACCTCCACATCCGGCATCAGCGCTTTTAACTTCAGGCGGCGAGCCTGGATGTCCGCCTGCCCCCGCATCGGCTTTTTATCCCCTTCCAGATGGATGCTGGAGACAATGCTGCCTCCCGCGAGGCCAAATTTCAGCGGCTGCAGGCGCAGGTCGGCATTTTTCAGGATGATATGGGTGGAGAGATCGCTGATTGGCAGGCTACTGCCGTGCTCAATACGCCGTCCTTTGAAACGTACGTCAGCGTCCATCACGTTCCATTTGTCGGTTTCAAAACGGTCATACGGCAAGACCTTGTCCGCGGGCTGGACGCTCTTCTCACCTTTGCGCTGTTCAGATTGTTTGGCCCGCTCGGCCCCTTTGCCTGAATCCACACCGATCAGCGGCCCCAAATCAGCCAGCCTCAGTTGGCGTGACTCAACATCCCCTTTCAGCATTGGGCGCGGCTTACCGGTGGTATAGGCCAGCGTTCCGTGAATATCGCTGTCGCCAATTCGGCCATTAAAATCGCGGTAATCAAAAACAGAGGATTTTTCCGGGTCAATTTTCGCGACCAGATGTCCGTCGGTTTCAAACGGCGGCGTATCCGGGAGCAGCACGCCGGTCAAATCGTACAAATCCCCTAGCGAATCTCCCGAGAATTTAAGCCGCAGATCAGCCCCGCCCATATTCATCGGATCGTTTATCGTACCGATAAACGCCACACGCGTATTACCCGAACGGAAATCAGCCTGAATCGGGAAAGGGTTTCCTTCACCGCGCAGCGCCAGCATTCCGCCTATCTTCCCGCGACCGCTTAGCGGTTCGCCGTTATATCGGCCTTGCGCTTTCAGACCAAACACGTAGTCCTCAATGTGGGCGTTGCTCTCTTTACTTTTTGCGCCAGTCACTTCGCTAAAGGGCAACGGCTTACCCAGCGGATCGACCAGGATCTCAATCTCTGACTTCGTCACCTTATCGTTAATGGCGATGCGCCCTTGGTCGAACAGAATGTTATCCAGCCGGAAAGACCAGGCTGATGGCGGCGCATTGGGATCGCGGTTTTCATCCCCTGCCAGGTTAAAGGTCCAGTTATTGTTTTCCTCCGACAGGCGGATAAGCCGTGCATCGGGTTTTACCAGCTTGATCCACGGGAGCCAGACGGTTTTTGTCAGCAATGCCAGTGGGGCGAGCGTGGCTTCAACGCGCGGGAGATGCACCATGGTGACGTCAGGAATGCCCGGCGGGTTGCCGAGGATGATATCCTCAGCATGAACATGCGGCCACGGAACCCAGCTACGCCAGCCGGTTTCCTGTTTTTGGCGTTCCCAAACCACGCCCAGGTCACCCCGTATGGCGAAGGGACGGTTGAGTTCTGTAGAGACTTTCTGGTTGATGGTCGGTTTGAGCCGGTTCCAGTCAAATGTCGCAATCACGATGATGAGTACGACGATCAACAACAAGAAAACCCCTATTACTGAAGTGGTTATTTTGCCTGTTCTCGTCATGTTTAACCTCCTTACTTTCTTCCTTGCCTGTCCTAAAGATAGTCCAGCAGAGGAAAAGGAGGCGTTCTACATCCTTATCAAAGCGACAGAATCACGTCTTCAAGGGTATCCAGAGGCACTGGACGAGAGAGAAAATAGCCTTGCGCAGCGAAAGCCGGCGAGTTTTGCACATCACGCCACTCTTCCAGCGTTTCAACGCCTTCGACAATCACACCGCGGCAATAGCGGTTCATTAGCTGTAACAGCAGCGTAAAGAGATTGCGGCCCTCCGGCGTCTGGCGCAGCATGACAAACAGATCCCGCGCCACTTTGATATAGTCGTAACTCACTTCGCTCAGAGCCGAGAAGTTTGCCATTCCGGTACCAAAATCATCCAGCCAGAGCGGGCCAAACTCGCACATTGAGGCGAACGACGATCCCTTCGGCAAGCGAATATGCTCCACCAGTTCAAAGCGCAGCCACGGCAGACATTCGATGATTTTCAGGATTTCGGGATCCTGGCGCATTGCAATCAGCGTTGGCCCGTCGACATTCACGGATGCCAGCAGATCGTGGGCTTTGAAAAACGCCCCTTTTTGTTCAAGCTGTACAAGCTGCTCTTTCACCACATCTACACGATGTCGTACGGCCACTTCGGCGAAATAGCGGTCTGGTGCGATACGTTGGGAGGGGTTTTCAGGATGGCTCACGACGGTCAGCAGCTCAACGGCCATCAGCCGTCCGTTGGTCTGATAAATCGGCTGGTAGGTGTAAGCACGCTCGCACTGCAGCCAATAGCGTCTCTCCTGCAAGTTTTCAATACTCGCATCGAGCGTAATTAGCTGCTGGGTAACCTGCTTTATCATCTGAGATGTCCTGTAAATAAGAGTGTGACTGACCGGACTCGTCAAAGGTTATCGGCGCTCAGGCGAAGAACTTTACGTTCAGCCCTACGCAAAATAGAAACTAAGCGGCAAAAAACGACGCAGAACACGTGCTGGCTCAAAAAAATAATGGAACGATGTTTTAATATAGTTGACCACTTAACACCCACAGCGCACACTAACGCTAATTTTTTTCAGAGCAGGTTACGACTATGTCCAGAAAGATTGCCGTGATTGGCGAATGCATGATTGAACTGTCACAGAAAGGCGCTGACGTTCAGCGCGGATTCGGTGGCGACACGTTGAATACATCCGTTTATATCGCCCGTCAGGTCGATGCTGCGGCACTTTCCGTACACTATGTGACTGCGCTGGGTACCGACAGTTTTAGCCAACAAATGCTGGAATCCTGGCAGAGCGAAAATGTGGATACCTCATTAACCCAACGCATGGAAAACCGTCTGCCGGGCCTTTATTACATTGAAACCGATAGCACCGGCGAGCGCACCTTCTATTACTGGCGTAATGAAGCCGCTGCTAAATTCTGGCTTGAGAGCGAACAGTCCGCCGCTATTTGCGAAGAACTGGCGACATTTAACTATCTGTATCTGAGCGGAATCAGCCTGGCTATTTTAAGCCCGGCAAGTCGTGACAAGCTGCTGTCGCTGCTGCAAGAATGCCGCGCCAACGGTGGAAAGGTCATTTTTGACAATAACTACCGCCCACGTCTGTGGAGCAGTAAAGAAGAGACCCAGCAGGTGTATCAGCAAATGCTGGAATGCACCGATATCGCGTTTCTGACGCTGGATGATGAAGACGCGCTGTGGGGTGAAAAACCGGTTGCCGAGGTGATTGCCCGTACTCACGCGGCTGGCGTACAGGAAGTGGTTGTGAAACGCGGTGCAGACTCTTGCCTGGTTTCCATCGCAGGCGAAGAACTCATCGACGTTCCGGCCGTAAAACTACCGAAAGAGAAGGTTATCGATACGACCGCTGCGGGAGACTCCTTCAGCGCCGGGTATCTGGCGGTACGTCTGACCGGTGGCGATGCCGCTGATGCCGCAAAACGTGGGCACCTGACGGCAAGCACCGTTATTCAGCATCGCGGGGCGATTATTCCTCGCGACGCCATGCCGCAATAATCTGGCGTTCTGGCAGGCCGGATTAGACGTTAACGTCGCGTCCGGCCTGCAGGTCACGATTCCCTTATTGCACCGGCGGGATGTCCGTCACTTCAGAATGTGATTCATCCGTTTCTACCGACGTTGCCGCGGCGGTAACCGGCGCCATAATGCTATCCCACGTCGCCTGCAGATCCTTCATATTGAATTCAGGCTCACCCTTCGGCTGCAACAGAATTAACGCCATATCTTGCGACAGTTGCTGACGCAGGTCCTGATTCAGCATCTCAACACTCAGGTTGTTCAGGAAGCTCTGACGTAAACGCTGATACTGTTCAGGCGCAATATCTACGACCTGGTTTTGCAGCGAGCGCAAACGCTGGCTGATCAAAATATCGGTATCGGTGCGACCATAGGTGGCAAACAGCTTCTGCAGTTCCAGATTCTTTTGCGCCACCAGCGCATTAAACTCTTCTTCCGGCAGCCCCTTATCGCGCACTTTGGCCAGCTCACGCGCAACCGTGCTGAGGTTCGCGTTCAGCTTACCGTTCGGTGATTCAACGTTAATGGCACATTGCGCGCGCAGGAACAGCACCCGACAGTCAAAGCCAAGGCCAATGTCTTTGGCATTGTTTTTGGTGAGCTCCTGCTGAATGTGCCAGAACAACGCTTCACGGGCTAAATCAGCGCGCCAGTAACGTAACAGCGCGGCAGATTCACGGATCGGCTGCCACGGCGTATCCCACATAATAGACAGGCGATCCTGACGTACCGCATCGGTCATTATGCTTACGGCCTCTGCACGCAGCGGAGAGAGCGTGGGTACCGGCGCAGGCGTTTCACGTTTACCTTTTAATTCGCCAAAGGTTTTATTGATTTGATCAGCCACGCTGCGCGCATCTACGTTACCGACGATAATCAGCGTCATCGCATCCGGGGTATACCATTTCTGGTAGAAGGACTGGATTTTCGTCGCATCAACAGGCGTTTTCAGCGGATCGGCAGGATCGTGACCCAGCAGCGTCGATCCCTTCAGACGATAGCGCCACCATCCCTCTTTGGTATCTGACGGCCAGGTTGCAACCATATCTTCGCTACTCAGCGCATGATTGACCGACTCAGGGGTGATGCTCAGATTACCGGAAATATTCGCCAGATAAGAAAGTGACTCTTTCAGCAGATCGTTGCGGCTGTTAGGCAGACTGAGGTTATACAGCGTGGAATCATAGGAAACGATAACGGGCGGCATGGGACGACTGGGATCGAACCCCTGCTGCCACAGAGAACGGGCTTGCGTAGCATCGAGGCCACCGCTTTGCGTCAGCGCGATACGCGGGATCGCATGGCTGAAACCACTCTGTTGTGTACTTTCGGTGAGTGAACCGGTATTGACCAGCAGGCGAACCTCAATACGGTCGCTGGGGCGCTGGGGAGTGGCTAAAACTTGCCACTGTAACCCATTTGCCAGCGTGCCCTGTTGCCACGCCGGGTCAGGCTGGAGCGCATCTGCCTGCACATAGCCGGCAGTGGCCATCATCAGCAAGCCGCCCGCTAAAAGTCGAATTTTTGTGCCCTGCATGTGAACCCCTGATCAACTATCCTGGAAATAAAAAGACAGCCCGCGAGAGGACTCTCTGAATATGACGTTAAAAACACTTCGTGTTAGACCGCAAGAACATAAAAATGTCACGGAGGAAGTGAAAAAATCCCGACGCCGCCGAATCGGCGGTTTCAGGCACAGGGGTTAATTATGCGCAAACGCCCGCAGTCCTGGAAGGGACTACGGGCATAAGTGGAGAGATTAAGAGGATATTTCGTGCGTTTTGCCATCCGGCGCACGATTATTCAGCACATCATCCAGCTTTTTATGGTCCAGTTCTTTCACCCATTTCGCTACTACAACAGTTGCCACACCGTTACCGACCAGGTTAGTCAGCGCACGGGCTTCAGACATAAAGCGGTCAATACCGAGAATCAGCGCCAGACCAGCAACCGGTAAATGGCCCACAGCGGAGATAGTCGCGGCCAGAACAATGAAGCCACTCCCGGTCACACCCGCAGCACCTTTTGAAGAGAGCAGGAGCACCACCAGCAGGGTTATCTGATGGAAGATATCCATATGGCTGTTGGTGGCCTGAGCGATAAACACCGCCGCCATCGTCAGATAGATTGATGTCCCATCAAGGTTAAACGAGTAGCCCGTGGGTATAACCAACCCGACAACCGACTTGCGACAGCCCAGTTTTTCCATCTTATCGAGCATACGCGGCAGCGCGGACTCGGAAGAAGAGGTGCCCAGAACGATCAGCAGTTCTTCACGGATATAGCGGATGAATTTGAAAATGCTGAAGCCGGTTGCGCGCGCAATCGAGCCCAACACCACAACCACAAACAGAATACAGGTAATGTAGAAACAGATGATCAACTGACCCAACTGCACCAGCGTCCCGACGCCATATTTACCGATGGTAAAGGCCATGGCACCGAAAGCACCGATCGGCGCAAGGCGCATGATCATGTTGATGATGCCAAAAATAACCTGCGAGAAGCTTTCAATCACGTTGAAAATCATCTGGCCTTTGCTACCCAAACGATGCAGCGCAAAACCAAACATAACCGCAAACAGCAATACCTGCAGGATGTTGCCACTGGCGAACGCGCCAATGACGCTACCCGGGATAATATCCATCAGGAAGCCTACGATCCCCTGGTCTTTTGCCTGTTCGGCGTAAATCGCAACCGCTTTGGCATCCAGCGTCGCCGGATCGACGTTCATACCGGCACCGGGTTGCACCACGTTGACGATGATAAGGCCGATGATCAGCGCAATCGTACTGACAATTTCAAAATAAAGCAGTGCAACCGCACCGGTGCGGCCTACGGCTTTCATACTTTCCATGCCTGCAATGCCGGTTACGACAGTACAGAAGATGACAGGTGCGATGACCATTTTGATGAGCTTCACGAAAGCATCACCAAGTGGCTTCATTTGGGCGCCTAATTCAGGGTAGTAATGGCCAAGGAGGATACCTATGGCAATTGCTGTCAGGACCTGAAAGTAAAGGCTTTTGAATATAGAGGTTTTCATAGGGTGTCCTTAAAGTAAAAACCACAGGTCTTGTAAGGTTTTGTTTAACCTGCGGCCTTAAAGTAACACCCACACAACATGACAGAAATGCGCCTGGATCATAATTGATACAGAAATGTTAAAAATTTTGAGCTGGCTCGCACAAGCGAGACCTTTTTTAACTTTTGTAATCAGCGTTTTTCGGCGTCAGATAACGTTCTTCGAAGATATTCGCCGGAACCGGCCGGGCAAACAGGAACCCTTGTGCCACTTCTACCCCCGCTTGTGATAACCATTCGCGTTGCGCTTCGGTTTCGACGCCCTCAGCGATCATCTGCAAATTGAGGCTATGTGCTAACTGGATGATGGCGGAGATCATGCTGCAATCTTCAGGGACGCCATCGACAAACATCTTATCGATTTTGAGTACATCCACCGGGAGCGACTTCATGTGCTGCAGCTGCCGCAGGCCCGCATACCCCATACCAAAATCGTCCAGCGCGATACGCACGCCCGCGTTGCGCAGCGGGCGTAAAATAGCCACAGCGGCATTAGGATCATCAATGTGCCGGCTTTCGGTCACTTCCAGAATCAACGTCCCAGGCTTGATGCGATAGCGGTTTAGCAACTCCAGCAGATCCGACACCATACTCGGGTGCATCAGCTGCAGCGCAGACAGGTTCACCGAGAGCGGCAGCATCAGGCCGCGTTCCTGCCAGGCTGACAGCTGGCGGCATGTCTCCTCCAGCACCCAGTAACCGACCGTCACCATCAGGCCACAGGACTCAATCCTGTCGATTAACCCTTCTGGCAACTCCCAGCTTCCGTCTGGCTGCTGCATTCGCAATAATGCTTCTGCGCTCAATACTTTACCGCTGGACATCTCCACCTGCGGCTGCATCCAGAGCGCAAACTGATGGTTATCCAGCGCGGTAAGAATATCGTTCTCTTCCGTCAAACGCTGTTGCGCCTCTTCCATCTGCAACGGGTCAAAGAACTGAATCCGGTTTTTACCCTTGTGACGCGACGTTAACACGGCTGAGAGTGCGCGGTGGTAAAGCTGTTCTGCGGTCAAATCGCCATTAAACATCGCCACCCCAATGTTGCATGTTGGACGGAGTTGAATGCCCTGAATCGGTAATCGCTCGTTAACGATAGTGAGCACTTGCTGACCTAGCGTAATAGCGTGCCAGGGTTCTTTCACACCATGTGCGATGATGGCAAAGTCATAGCCGCTCACCTGGGTAAGCACCATTCTGGGGGCCAATACTGACTTCAGCTTTTCAACCAGCGTAAGCAGCAGGATTTCCCGCTGGGTCTCGGATAACACACCCGCGGTATCACGCAGGGTTTCGCAGGTGACAATCATCAACGCCGTTGTCTGCTGGCGGTTCACAACCTGCTCCAGCAGCGCCATCAGAAACGACTTGTTGGGCAGCTCAGAAACCGGGAACCGCATTGAATGGTCGCTTTGCTCTTCACTGCGGCGCTGAATCAGTTGCTGATTGAGGTTGTAGCTACGCACCAGCAGGCCAATCTCGTCGTCCTGATGCAGACGCGGCAATGCCAGCTGATAGCCAATCAGATCCTGCTGGGGAATGTCGTTCAGCTCACGCGCTATTTTACGTAATGGATGCAAAATCAATCTGTTAATACACCATGAGATGGCTACCGTGAGTATTAACGAGAGAAGTAAGTAAATGGTCACTAACGTGGAGAGCGTACTCATCACGAACTTGTACATACGGTACGAATCTGCCTGCAGCACCAGATACGCCAGCGGTTGCGGATTCGCTGAACGCTCAAGAGAATAGACCGGCAGCGAAATTTGTACCGGAAGTTCAAACAGGCGAGTCACAGTAACCGGAACCGGGCGTTCAGGAATAAAGCTCATCCGCAGTGCCTGAAACTGATTGGGAAGCACCACATCGGCGCGGCTGACCACGCCTGCTGGTCGAATACTTCTTAAAATAGCTTCTGCTTCGGGAATATCCCCTTTCAGGATCGTGCCCGACAGAGGCTCACGGACGGAGCGAGCGATACTTTCCAGTTGCGTAGCCGTGTTGTAGCGATTCTGCTGGACCAGATGGAACAACAAAACGGTACAAAAAATAAATACAAACACCATGACAACAGCCGCAACCATTGCCATCTGCTTAATTGTTAACGAGCGACTGACACGCAAACTGACTCTCCACGGATAGACGAAACTGCCGTCAGAGTATACCCGATCGTAGCGGTATTAAGAGAGGCGGTATCTGAAAACTTCCCAGCATGCATTATCCCGACAGGATAGGCACCTGGCGACGAGATTTATCTGCATTTAAGCCGAAAAAGGCCGCAAGGTTCCCCCCTGCGGCCTGGTTCGGGCGCATGTTGCCATCACGGCAGACAGACGCCCGCAAGATGCATTACTTCCTGTTACGCAGCCAGCTCACAATCAGGCTGGCAATAATGCCAGCGATGATCGGAGCCGCTAAATCGTGCCAGAAGGCCACGCCTAACTGTGCGAGCGTCATATAGCCGCCTGTGTTGCAATGGCAACTGTTCGCGGCTATTCTTAACTTGTCTGGAGTCAAGTTAGCCCCCGTCTTGTTGCCAGGTTTATACCTAACAACGTGCGGGGGTTTTCTCTTTCCAGCAACCGATGCCGCCGGGGATCAAGCCCCCGCAACATTGCGCCTCACCGGGAATTCCCGGCTTGCCGCTGATTCTACGGTAGCCTACTTGCCATATCACTGCGCAATATACGGCTCTGCGTAGCGCCTCGCATTTCACCTGTTTTCTCACCATTACGCTGGAAAGATTCTTGCCAGTTGGCAACATTCCTGCCGCTCCTCAATACAGAAAAAGACATATCTCATTGATATCTATACTTTCATTTTCTGGCACAGCGATTGCTATTTGACTGTGAGCTGTTCTGTTCCGAATCAAAGGAGATATCATGTCTGACTGTCGTACTTACGGATTCAACACCCAGATCGTTCACGCGGGGCAACAACCCGACCCTTCTACTGGCGCGCTCAGTACGCCTATTTTCCAGACTTCAACGTTTGTTTTTGACAGCGCCGAACAAGGTGCCGCCCGCTTTGCGCTCGAGGAGTCCGGGTACATTTACACCCGTTTGGGTAACCCCACCACCGATGCGCTGGAGAAAAAGCTGGCGGTACTGGAAAGAGGTGAAGCCGGGCTGGCAACCGCATCCGGTATTTCTGCCATCACCACCACGCTGCTGACGTTGTGCCAGCAGGGCGACCATATCGTTTCCGCCAGCGCGATTTACGGCTGCACCCACGCGTTTTTGTCGCACAGCATGCCGAAGTTTGGGATTAACGTCAGCTTCGTCGATGCGGCAAAGCCTGAAGAAATCCGCGCCGCCATGCGCCCGGAAACCAAAGTAGTGTATATCGAAACGCCCGCTAACCCGACGCTGTCGCTGGTCGACATTGAAACGGTAGCCGGTATCGCCCATCAACAAGGCGCATTGCTGGTGGTGGATAACACCTTTATGTCACCGTACTGCCAGCAGCCTTTACAGTTAGGCGCGGATATTGTGGTACACAGCGTCACTAAATATATCAACGGTCACGGAGACGTGATTGGCGGGATCATTGTTGGTAAGCAGGAGTTTATTGACCAGGCGCGGTTTGTTGGTCTGAAAGATATCACCGGCGGCTGCATGAGTCCTTTCAATGCGTGGCTGACTCTACGCGGCGTTAAAACACTGGGTATACGTATGGAACGCCACTGTGAAAACGCATTGAAAATCGCCCGCTTCCTCGAGGGGCATCCATCCATTACCCGCGTTTATTATCCTGGCTTATCTTCACACCCGCAGTATGAGCTGGGCCAGCGACAGATGAGCCTGCCAGGAGGAATTATCAGCTTCGAAATCGCCGGCGGCCTCGAGGCTGGCAGACGGATGATCAATTCTGTAGAATTGTGCCTCCTCGCGGTCAGTCTCGGTGATACCGAAACCCTCATTCAGCACCCAGCGTCTATGACACATTCGCCCGTTGCGCCAGAGGAACGGCTTAAAGCAGGTATTACCGACGGGCTTATCCGTCTTTCTGTGGGTCTTGAAGATCCAGAAGATATTATTAACGACCTTGAACACGCCATCAGAAAGGCAACATTCTGACCATTATGACCTGAACCGACGCCGATCGGTTCAGGTTGTTGAGAATCAAGGCACAACAGTCTGGTAATACGCGCAATCCTGTTTCGGGGAGAGCGCGTATTTTGGGCAGGGGGTTCTATGCAGGACGACACATTACAACTAAGCAACAATACAGCAACCACCGTACCATTCTCAAAGAAAATACCGTTTACGAAATACGACTTTGGCTGGGTATTACTGTGTATCGGTATGGCAATTGGTGCCGGAACGGTACTGATGCCGGTACAAATAGGCTTAACAGGCATTTGGGTATTTATCGTCGCCTTTATTATTGCCTATCCAGCAACCTATATTGTGCAGGATATTTATTTAAAAACATTATCAGAAAGTGAAACTTGTAATGACTATACCGATATTATCAGTCATTACCTGGGAAAAAACTGGGGTGTATTTCTTGGCGTCATCTATTTTTTGATGATTATTCACGGCATATTTATCTATTCCTTATCCGTGGTTTTTGACAGTGCCTCATATATCAAAACCTTCGGCTTAACCGATGCCGATCTTTCACAATCGATAATCTATAAAGTGGCCATTTTTGCCGTGCTGGTGGCCATTGCTTCCGGGGGAGAAAAGCTGCTGTTTAAAATCTCCGGCCCGATGGTGGTAGTCAAAGTGGGGATCATCATCGTGTTTGGTTTTGCGATGGTTCCGCACTGGAACTTCTCTAATATCAGCGCATTCCCTGAAGCATCGGTCTTCTTTCGCGACGTGCTGCTGACCATCCCATTCTGCTTCTTCTCGGCGGTGTTTATTCAGGTATTGAACCCAATGAACATCGCCTACCGCAAGCGGGTAGCGGACCGGGTTCTGGCCACCCGCATGGCAATACGCACACATCGCATCAGTTACATTACGCTGATTGCGGTCATTCTGTTTTTCTCATTCTCTTTTACCTTTTCTATTAGTCATGAAGAGGCCGTTTCGGCCTTCGAACAAAATATTTCCGCACTGGCGCTGGCAGCGCAAGTCATTCCTGGGCAAATTATTCATATCACCTCAACGGTGCTAAATATCTTCGCCGTATTAACCGCATTCTTTGGTATTTATCTGGGGTTCCACGAGGCGATTAAGGGTATTATTCTTAATGTTCTGAGCCGCGTTATTGATGTGGAGAAAATTAATCCCCTGGTGCTTACGCTGGGTATTTGCACCTTTATTGTTATCACCCTGGTAATCTGGGTGTCATTTCGTGTATCGGTACTGGTGTTCTTCCAGTTGGGTAGCCCACTTTACGGGATTGTGTCGTGTATTATTCCGTTTTTCCTGATTTATAAAGTAACGCAACTGGAAAAACTACGCGGGCTGAAAACCTGGCTAATCCTGTTGTACGGGATCCTGCTGTGCCTGTCGCCATTATTGAAGCTGATTGAATAATCCGTTTACAGCGCCGTCAGTCACTGACGGCGCTTAACTCACACTCTCCAGTTGATAGCTGCGAATTTTATTCAGTACCGTGGTATGTGACACCCCCAGCGCTTTAGCGATATGCCGCGACGACACATTCTCTTCCACCATCTGTTCAATAAGCTGGCGTTCAGCACACAAAACCTGTTCTTTAAAAGGACGCTCTGTCGGCGTCAGCTCAACGGCAGGCAAATTCACCATCCCTAATTCTTCCCGCGTAATGACATCGGATTCCGCCATCAGCATCAGGCGAATGATGGTATTTTCCAGTTCGCGAACGTTTCCCGGCCAGGTGTGATGATGCAGGGTATCAAAGCAGGCTTTATCCAGAATGATCCGTCGTTGGAATTCCTTCGCGTATTTCTGCACAAAGTGGCGAATCAATAGGCTGATATCCTGCGGGCGCTCCCGCAGGGGCGGAATGGTCAGTGAAAGTACATTGATGCGGTAATAGAGATCGGCGCGCAGCAGACGTTGTTCCACCATCTCTTCCAGATTGGCGTTGGTTGCCACAATAATGCGCACATTGACCGGAATAATTTGCGCCCCGCCAACGCGACGGATCCCGCCATCCTGAAGTACGCGCAGTAATTTAGCCTGTAAGCTCAGCGACATTTCACCAAATTCATCGAGAAAAAGGGTGCCTTTATCGGCCATTTCAAACAGCCCTTTTTTGCCTTTACAATCTGCACCGCTAAAAGCTCCTTTCTCATAGCCAAAGAATTCACTCTCCATCAACGACTCAGGTAGCGCAGAGCAGTTGACAGGAATAAACGGATAAAAACGTCGCTGCCCGGAATTATGGATAGCCCGGGCAAGCAGTTCTTTGCCAGTACCCGTATCGCCGCGGATCAAAACGGTATATTTGCTGTCGGCAATTTTTATCGCCTTTTCGATAAGCGAGTGCATGCTCTGGCTGCTACAAATAATGTCAGAGAAATAGCGCGGGCGTTCCGGCTCAGGCGTTGACAGTTCGCTTATCTCTTCACACAGGTAAGCGACGTTAATAATATCGGCGCGCCGGCCTAAACAGGATTGCACGCAGGAAATATCCTGTAACTGACGGCACCAGGATTTAATCAGGATCCGTCCAGGCGTGACTTTCATAGAGATGATATTGATATCGCAGCAGGAAAATTCCTTCAGGACATCCTCAACCATCGACAGACGATCAATTGTTTTAATATCCCAGCGTATCGTGACCACATTTGCTCCTGACAGTTAGCAACTGCGAAATAGATATTTCTGTGACGAGAGGAAATCTGACTACATTTTAGACGCTGTGGAATAATGTTCTGCCAGAGGACTCACATTGTGGACGTAAAAACAAAATATAAAAAAAACCGGAGCACAAGGCTCCGGTTATCAGGTCATAACCCACGTTTATTGCTGTGGATTTTCATCCTGGTCTACAGCGAAACAGGCCACGAGTTGTCCACCGTAATCCTTCAGCTGCGGCTGAAGCTGGGTACACGGACCAAAACGCCGACGGCAGCGGGCATTGAACGCACAGCCCGGCGGTGGATTCAGCGGGCTTGGCAGCTCACCGGTCAGCTTGATACGCTCGCGGCGATCGTCCGGGTTCAGGCGTGGCGTCGCGGAGAGCAGCGCCTGCGTATACGGATGACGCGGATTATTGAAGATCTGATCCTTCGTTCCTTTTTCCACGCAGCGGCCTAAATACATCACCATCACCTCATCGGCAATGTGCTCTACCACCGACAGGTCATGCGAGATAAAGACGTATGACAGCCCCAGTTCCTGCTGCAAGTCCATCATCAGGTTCAGCACCTGCGCACGAACAGAAACGTCCAACGCCGAGACCGGTTCGTCGGCAATCACCACGTCTGGATCAAGCATCAGCCCGCGAGCGATGGCAATACGCTGACGCTGACCGCCGGAGAACATATGCGGATAGCGGTCGTAGTGCTCGGTTTTCAGCCCCACTTTCGCCATCATCGCCAGCGCTTTTTCACGACGCTCCTCTTTGCTTAGCGTGGAGTTGATCAGCAGCGGTTCTTCCAGAATCTGCCCTACTTTCTTGCGCGGGTTCAGGGAACCGTAAGGATTCTGGAACACAATCTGGATTTTCTGCCGGCGCAGCTTCTGCGCCTGCGGGTCATGCTTAAGCAGATCCTGCCCCTGGTAATACAGCTCGCCGCCGGTCGGGACTTCAATCATCGTCAGCAGGCGACCAAGGGTGGATTTCCCACAGCCCGACTCGCCTACCACCGCCAGGGTTTTGCCGCGTTCCAGGGTAAAGGAGACGCCGTCCAGCGCTTTCACCAGGCGTTCCGGGGCGAACATCCCCTTCTTCACCGGGTAGTGTTTTTTCAGGTCAATTGCCTGCAACAGCGGCTGTGGCAAAGCGGCCTTTTGCGTACTCATAGCCCAGGCCTCCCGGCATCATCAAGTGGGTAGTGGCATTTCGACTGACGACCGCCTTCCAGCAGGTTCAGTTCAGGTTCTTCAGCGCGGCATTTGTCAGTCGCATAGGGGCAGCGCGGGTTCAGTAAACAACCGGTCGGGCGGTCATATTTACCAGGCACCACGCCCGGCAACGAAGCCAAACGCGCTTTATCCTGAGCGAACTCCGGCAACGCGCGCAGCAACGCCTGGGTATACGGATGACGCGGCGCGCGGAAAATATCCTGCGCGGCCCCGGTTTCCACTACCTGCCCGGCGTACATCACAATGATCTTGTGCGCCGCTTCGGCCACCAGCGCCAGGTCGTGCGTGATTAAGACCAGCGCCATGTTCTCTTTTTGCTGCAATTCCAGCAGTAGCTCGATGATCTGCGCCTGAATGGTCACATCCAGCGCCGTTGTCGGTTCGTCGGCAATCAACAGCTTTGGACGACAGGCAATCGCCATCGCGATCATCACGCGCTGGCTCATCCCACCAGACAACTGGTGCGGATAGACATCCAGACGCGAGGCCGGATCGGGGATCCCCACTAGCGTCAGCAGGTCAATCGCCCGCTGAATACGCGTTTTTTTGTTGCCGCCCTGGTGCACCTTAATGGCTTCCATAATCTGGTAGCCGACGGTGTAGCACGGGTTAAGGCTGGTCATCGGGTCCTGGAAGATCATCGCCACTTCCGCGCCCACTAACTGGCGACGCTCTTTCTCAGAGATGCGCTTCAGGTCACGACCATTAAACTCCAGATTTTCGGCCATAACGCGGCCTGGGTAGTCAATCAGTCCCATGATCGCCAGCGAGCTGACGGACTTACCAGAACCGGATTCCCCTACAATGCCAACCACTTCACCCTGGTTCACGCTGTAACTAATGCGGTCTACGGCACGGAATTCGGACCCCACATCGCCGAAGTGCACCGATAATTTATCTACATTTAATAACGCCATCTCGAACCTCTTACTGCTTCAGTTTGGGATCGAGCGCGTCACGCAGACCGTCACCCATCAGGTTAAATGCCAGCACCGTCAGCAGGATTGCCAGCCCCGGGAAGGTCACGACCCACCAGGCGCTTTGGGCAAATTGCAACACGTCAGAGAGCATGGTGCCCCATTCCGGCGTAGGCGGCTGTGCGCCCATCCCCAGGAAGCCGAGGGCAGCCATATCGAGAATGGCGTTAGAGAAGCCAAGCGACGCCTGAACAATCAGCGGCGCAAGACAGTTAGGAAGAATATTGACGAACATCTGGCGCATCGCACCGGCTCCGGCCACGCGGGATGCGGTAACGTAGTCGCGGTTAACCTCCACCAGGACGGCGGCGCGCGTCAGACGCACATAGTGCGGCAATGCCACGAACGTCAGCGCCAGCGCGGCATTGCCAATCGAGGGCCCAAATACCGCCACCAGCACCAGCGCCAGTAACAGGCTCGGCAGTGCCAGCATGATATCGACCACACGCATGATGACGTTATCGACAATCCCGCCAAAGTAACCGGCAATCAGCCCGAGAATCACGCCCATCAGCAGGGAGAGCACCACCACCAGACAGCCGACCAACAGAGACAAACGCGCACCGTACATCAGGCGGGACAGCACATCGCGGCCCACATCATCAGTACCAAACAGATGCGCCATGGTACCGCCTTCCTGCCACGCAGGAGGAGCCAGCAGCGTATCGCGGAACTGCTCTGCCGGGTTGTACGGCGCGAGGACGTTGGCAAAGACCGCAATCAGGATCATCACGACAACGTACACCAGCCCAACAACCGCACCTTTGTTGCGTTTAAAATAGTGCCAGAACTCCTGCAGCGGGGTCATGGGCACCGGTGCAGCAATAACTTTATTTTCAGTAACCTGTGACATGATGGCCCCTTACTTCCTATGCCGAATACGCGGGTTCACCACGCCGTACAGCAGGTCTACCAGCAGGTTGACGAGGATAATCATCGTCGCGACCAGCAGTACCCCGCCCTGTACCACTGGATAATCACGGCGTTGTAGCGCATCGATCAACCAGCGTCCCAGTCCCGGCCACGAGAAAATAGTCTCGGTCAGGATCGCCCCAGCCAATAACGTACCGACCTGCAGGCCGATAACGGTCACAACGGGCAGCATCGCGTTACGCAGAGCGTGAATGATGATGACGCGCATACGGGTCAGGCCTTTGGCGCGTGCGGTACGAATGTAATCTTCACCCAGTACTTCCAGCATCGATGAACGAGTCATACGCACAATTACCGCCAGAGGAATGGTACCAAGCACCATTGCCGGCAGGATCATATGCGCCAGCGCATCGATAAAGTTGCCCTCTTCACCCCAAATGGCGGTGTCAATCAGCATAAAACCGGTCAGGGGATTGGAATCATCAAGGAACACCATGTCGCTCACCCGACCGGAAACCGGCGTCAGGTTCCACTGCACGGAAACCAGCATGATCAGCATCATGCCCCACCAGAAAATCGGCATGGAATAACCCGTCAGCGCCAGGCCAACGGCAGTGTGATCGAAAATGGAGCCGCGCTTAACGGCAGCAAGTACACCCACCGGAATACCCACCGCAACGGCGAAAATCATCGCGCAGACGCCAAGTTCCAGCGTTGCTTTAAAGCGAGGAACGAACTCTTCCCACACCGGTAATCGGCTTTTCAGCGAGATACCTAAATCACCATGCATAACCCCCCAGATGTAATGGAGGTACTGCTGCCACATCGGTTTATCCAGACCGAGTTCAGCCAACAGTTGAGCATGACGCTCAGGGGAAATTCCACGCTCACCCGCCATGATCATTACCGGATCGCCGGGGATCATATGAACGAAAGCAAAGGTGAGAAGAGTGATACCGATAAACGTGGGGATGACGAGTCCCAAACGTCGGAGAATGAACTGCAACATAACCCGGATTCTCTCTAATGACGCACGGCCTGGAACCGTGAATCTGTATTGCTCACAAATCTTATCTCCCCCTCCAGCGAGAGGGAGATAAAGCATTACTGTCAGGTGGCGCTACGGTGACCCGACTTAACGGTCCGTAGCGCTGCCTGGCTTGCTTTTAATTATTCGACAGAGACGTTTTCGAAGTGATGTTTGCCTAATGGATCAACCACATAGCCTTTCACTTCTTTACGCACTGGTTCATACACGGTGGAGTGAGCAACAATCAGAGCCGGGGCCTGATCGTGCATAACAACCTGAGCTTGCTTGTACAGTTCAATACGTTTGTTGTGATCGTCGGTCGCACGCGCCGGCTGGATTAGATCTTCAAACGGCTTGTAGCACCAGCGAGAGTAGTTGGAACCGTCTTTCGCTGCCGCACAGCTGAACAGGGTGGCGAAGAAGTTGTCCGGATCCCCGTTGTCACCGGTCCAACCCATCATCACCGCCTGATGCTCACCCGCTTTGGCGCGTTTCAGATATTCGCCCCACTCGTAGGTCACAATCTTGGCCTGAACGCCAATTTTCGCCCAGTCAGCCTGAACCATTTCCGCCATACGGCGGGCGTTCGGGTTGTAAGGACGCTGTACCGGCATGGCCCAAAGCTCAACGGTGAAGCCTTTATCCTGACCCGCTTCCTTCAGCAGCGCTTTAGCCTTTTCAGGATCGTAGGTGTAGTCTTTAACGTCGTCGTTATAGCCCCACATGGTCGGTGGGATCAGGTTTTTCGCGGCAACGCCAGCGCCCTGATATACCGCTTTAATGATGGCTTCTTTGTTCACCGCGTAGGTCAGCGCCTGACGGACTTTCACGTCATCAAACGGTTTCTTCTCGGTGTTGAAAGAAAGGTAACCAACGTTCAGACCGGCCTGCTCCATCAGGTTAATGTTTTTATCCTGCTTCATGCGCGCGATATCTGCCGGGTTCGGGTACGGCATCACCTGGCACTCGTTCTTCTGCAGTTTGGCGTAACGCACGGAAGCGTCAGGCGTAATGGAGAAGACCAGACGGTCAATCTGTGGCTTGGTACCCCAGTAACCTTCGAATGCTTTATACAGAATACGGGAGTCTTTCTGGTACTGCTGCAGCTGGAACGGACCGGTCCCAATTGGGTTCAGATCCACTTTCTCCGGGGAGCCGGCTTTCAGCATGTTGTCTGCATATTCTTTGGAAAGAATAGAAGCGAAGTCCATCGCCAGGTCAGCCAGGAAAGGCGCTTCCGGGCGAGTCAGCACGAACTGAACGGTTTTATCGTCCACTTTTTTCACTTCGGAGATCAGATCTGGCAGACCCATCCCTTCGAAGTATTCATAGCTACCGCCAGAGACTTTGTGGTACGGGTTCTGGGCATTTTTCTGACGATCGAAAGAGAACACCACGTCATCGGCGTTTAAATCGCGCGTCGGTTTGAAATCTTTGTTGTCCTGCCACTTCACGCCCTGGCGCAGGTGGAAGGTATAGGTTTTACCGTCTTCGCTGATTTCCCACTTCTCAGCAAGGCCCGGGATCACTTCAGTTGTACCGGTTTTGAACTCGACCAGGCGGTTATAGATCGGCACGGAGCTGGCATCATAGGTCGTGCCAGAGGTGAAAAGCTGTGGGTTAAAGCCTTCAGGAGATCCTTCTGAACAATAAACCAGAGTTTTAGCCTGTACGCTTGCGGCGCAGGTCATAGCCACCAGGCTCAGACCAAGCTTCAGCATCCCTGACTTCTTCAAGGAAATACTCATTCTTCTGCTCCAAATGTGATGTTTGTTGTTTTACCCTTTGCAGTGGGTTTGCACCGCCTGGCCTTTTTTGTTTTTACCCGGCCGGGTCGGCGTTAAGAGGATAGGGATTCCGTTCACATAAGCGACTGAGTTGCAGTGCGGATTCTCCATGAAATGCCCCTCATGCCCTACAATCTGTCAACAGAATGTGAAAACGTCAATACAGGTAACCGTGATTTACACCAACGGTGAGAATTCGCAAACAAAGATTAAAAAAAGTGCAGAAGGACATTTTCAGCAGGGAAATTTGTGCTACGCGCACTATGCCAGAATAAACATCTTCATATTTCGCAACATTTGGTGATTAACATTTATGCAAATTATTAAAACTTTCTAAATTAATGCTGCATATCTGAGCGATTAATGCCATGAACGCTAAAGCGCACAGCGGAAAATGCCAGGTTCAGCCATAAGTAGCGCAAAAAAAGTTTCAAGCAAATATAAAAAAAGGCAATGGAATATGTCACAGAATCGTTAACAGTCAGTGGGAAGTGGTGCACAATTTTTGTAGATAAAAGGAAGGTCAATTTTGGTCGGTGAGAGAGGATTACTCGCCACTAATGCAAAAAACCCTGCTCGTTGAGCAGGGTTTTGAATTTGGTCGGTGATAGAGGATTCGAACCTCCGACCCCTTCGTCCCGAACGAAGTGCGCTACCAGGCTGCGCCAATCACCGAATGCGGGGCGCATCTTACTGCTCAGCCGCGCCCCCGTCAATCCCTTAGTATCAAAATGCCATTTGATCGGCGAGAAAGTCAGCAGCCCAATTACTGAGCCGTAACCTTCTTCGCGTCCGGGATACGGCACCAGTTGTTATTCTCGTTAATACCGCCATTTGGCGAGGTATAACCGAGGCAACCCAAGATAGTGTCGTACAGTTCCACATGACGACGCGGCACCTTCATATCAGCTTCTTGCTTCAGGTGTGCAAACGCCTTCGCATGGTCTGGGTCTTCCAGATATTTATCTGACATCCACACCAGCATAGGAACGCGGAACTGCTCTGGCGGAGCCATTTTACGCGGCGTACCGTGCAGGTGCTCACGCTCGTTAATCGACTCACCGTGATCGGCGGCGTAGAACACTATCGCTTTCTTATCCCGCAGTTGATCAAACACTTTGGTAATAAAGTGATCAACATAGGTTACCGAGTTATCAAAAGAGTTAATCATCTCGGCTTTCGAGCAACCGCTATCCACATTGACACACTCCGGCTTCCACTGCGCATAGTCGCGGGTGTAGCGCTGCGTGTAGTTAAAATGCGAACCTTTGGTATGCAGAATAATCAGACGTTTGCCATCATCGTCATTCGGTTGCAGAGACTGCTGCATTTCGGTAATCAACAGCATATCGTCAACGTTCTTGCCACGGTTACGCGGCTCTGCGCCAATCTGCTCTCGGTAAGCGATGTTCTCCGCCATGGTATTGCTGTAGAACCACATCTCGCTTTGCATCGCGTAGAGATCTGTCTTGAACCCTAACTGACCGAGCACGGAAAAGACATTTTGTTCTTTCAGGGTACGCTGCGGGTTTTCTTCCGCCCCACCTTCACGCACAAACATACAGCGCAGCGAAAGCTTGGTCGCCGTGTCACAGGAATATCCACGGAACGCGGCCAGGTTTTTCTCCTGGGCGAGCCTTGGCGTGGTATTTCGCTCATAGCCAAAAATCCCCATATGGTCCCAGCGGGTGGTTTCGCCGATAATAAAGACCACATAGGTGTCGTCGAGGTTCTTAGGCTCAACATAGGTAAATTTCTTCGCCGGGTTCATCAGCGATTTGTTGTCTGAGGATTCATCCACCTGTGCCCAGGCGTACAAACCCAGCGCAGAGAGCCAGTTTGACGGCAAGTAAGAGTTCGCCACAACCCCGCCATAGCTGGGTAAATCGATACCAGTTTCTCGCTCCACGCTTCTCTGTTGCATGCTCAGCAGGCGAATGGGTACCCATACCATCAGGCCAGCTAACAAAACCACCGCTACGCTACGCCACCTCATGCCCGGCGTACGAATTTGTCTCATCAACGTGTAGCGGCAGCGGTTACTCCAAATCAGCACCAAGGGAATAATACTGACCGAAACCAGCCACACGATGAAATGCCAGCCGACGACTTCTTTGGATAAATCAATATCCGTGGTCATTACGGAGGCGATAATACCGTAACCAATTACCACGTTCAGGAAGGTCATATAATAACTGGCGCCGGCAGAACACAGCACCAAACAGGTTGCCAGGACACGCCAGGCGCGGCGGCCAAACAAAGAGAGAAGTCGTAGTAAAAAGAAGGTCACCAGCACAGTGCCGGCCAATTCAACAACCGCGGAAAGTCCTTTCCAGACGGTAAAATCGTGCGCATATCCGCTAAAACGACGGAAAAATACAGCACAGTTCATAAACAAACCGATATAGATTGCCAGCAAGAAACTGAGTTTCTGCTGCGTCATCGACTTAATGTATCTCATGCAAACAAACCCTGGAAATCGGGATAAAAAACCCTGAGCAGCGATCAATCAGACCTGACAGAGGAAAAATGCGACAACAGCAGAGGTGAAATGTCTACGGGCGCGGGTAAGTAGACCACAGGAGGGAGCAAAAGTGCTTATAGAGAATGAAAATGGCGCATAAATTTTTGTAAATATATGCGCCAGGTATTAATCATACTACTAATAGATTTAGGCGTGCGCCTCGGTATAGACGCTACGTTGTGGCTGACGAATAGTGGTAGAAAGCGCCAGCGAAATGATTAACAGCGCAAAGATGACGCAGAAGGTCACATAGAACCCGCCAAACAGCGAGGCGATAATGGAACCGCAAATGCTACCGATACCGAAGCCCAGGTAAATAACACCGTAGTTTTTAGCCAGGTTATTCAGACCGAAGAACTCGCTGACCAGTGACGGGAATACGGTGATGGTGCCGCCAAAGTTAAATGCGACACAGGCAATAGCCATAAAGAAGGTTACGTCATTCAGCGGCGCGAACAACAGTGCAGCCATACCGACCAGCGAAACGACCTGACCAATGGTGATCACGCGAATACGGGAGATTTTATCGGACAGAATCCCCAGCACCAGACGACCCGACAGGTTCGCGATAGAAATGACGGTAACCGCATTCGCCGCCGTCGCCACATCCATATGCGCCAGGCTTTGTGCGATATCTTTCGCCACGCCAATGACGTACAGACCGCTCATACACGCTGTCAGGAACATGACTGCCAGCATCCAGTACTGCGGTTTGCGCATGGATTGCGCCAGGGTGTAGTCGTTCTCAACTACGCCATTCTTCGCTTTCACTTCCTGATTCGGCGCATCTTTCATCAGCGTGGAGCCAAAGACGATCATCACCAGTACGATTGCGCCCCAAATCATGAAGGTTTTTTCCAGGCCCACGGTGCTCAGCAGTTGGCTGTCGATAAATTTAAAACCGAGGCTGCCAAGGCCATAAGAACCGATGGCAAAGGCGGAAATCAGCCCTTTACGCTCAGGGAACCATTTTACGCAGTTGGAAAGCGTTAACAGGTAACCTGCACCATCCGCCAGACCAACCAGCACACCGGCGCTCAGCCACAGCATAATCAGGCTGTTGGAATGGGCGGTTAAGAAGAAACCGACGCCGAGTAAAATACCGGAGGCCATGGTGACGCGTTTCACGCCAAAACGTTCCTGCAGCTTGCCGGCAACGGAAGAGGAAATCGCCAGCCCGAGGCTCAGCAGGCCAAAGGAAAATGCCACCTGACTTACCGGCGCATCGAGCTTAGAAGAGAGCGCGCCATTAAACAGGCTCCAGGTATAAACAGAACCTAAAGCAAATTGGGTAATAATCGTGCCGATCAGTGTTAGCCAGCGAGTACGCTGATAATCAGAAGTTTTCATGGCAGTCTTCCTGCATAAGCAAAATGGGAAATTCTCTGCCAACAACCATACCGAAGCGCTTTTATGGCCAGGAGAAAACGGCATGAAATGCCGCCAGGACGGAATGAAATGCCTGGAATGCGGAATGAATGACGAGACAAAAAGTCGGGTTACTGAATTTTATCGTAAGAGTTAGTACACGCTATCGCTGAGGGGCGTGTGATTGTTGATCTTAATATGTAACAGAGATGTTTAGCTGATGATTTTTTGCGTTAAAATTTAGCACTCACTCCCATGGTGTACATATAGTCGCTGTTATTGGCGCTATTTTCCGCCTGCGAAAGCGCCGCGTAAGCCGCCATGTGCCGGTTCAACAGCATATCTGCGCCAACGGTAACATCCAGCCAGTTACCGTCTTGACCCGCCGCCGTCATGCGACTGAGGCCCGACTGCGCTTTCCAGATATTCTCGCCAAACTGCTGGTTATAGCTGATTTGCGCCCACGGTCGCACATCACCGAACTGAGAATTGACTCGCCAGCCTAACGTGCTGACGCTGGCATGCCACAGCGGATCGTTCTGCGTTACCGACGTCACGCTATCGCCAAATTCGTTGTAAGTAGACGTAGTCGAACCGTCATAATGCAGCGCAGCCACCGGACCGGTCATCACCTGCCTTGAAAGCGGAAAGTTCCAGCCCATACTCATGCCGCTGGTCGCATCCATAGGCGTTTCATCCGCCAGATTCACCACGGGACCCGCCACGTTTTGAGTGGAGCGAATACGTTCTTCCAGAATGTCGTTATAACGTGGTTGGTGATCGCTGTCCCATGTATAACGTTCAGCCGTATGCCCTGACATCGCATCAACGATATATTCTTGTTGCCAGCCATATGCTGTATTGATGAACAGCGCACAAACTACGACGCTCGCCAGAGTTAACCTTTGGCGACCACTACTGTTTCTTATAATCATCAACGCGACTCCAGAAAAGAGCCGAATTCGGCGATATTATTGTCATTGTGTGAAGGATATCGGGCCCATCAGGCCCTGTATTAAATATTGTCTTTTTAGCTGGCGCGTCAAGGCGGGCCGAATGAAATTTTTACGCCAGTAAAAACAGCGAGGAAGAATATGCAGCGTTGCGGATGGGTCAGTCAGGACCCACTTTACATTGCCTACCACGACAAGGAATGGGGTGTCCCCGAAACAGATGGCAACAAGCTGTTCGAAATGATCTGTCTGGAAGGCCAACAGGCCGGTTTATCGTGGATCACCGTGCTAAAGAAACGGGAAAATTATCGCCACGCCTTCCACCATTTTGACCCGGAAAAAGTGGCGGCCATGACCGAAGAAGATGTGGAAAGACTGGTACTGGATGCCGGCATTATTCGCCATCGAGGAAAAATTCAGGCCATTATCGGCAACGCTCGCGCCTTTCTGACCATGGCGCAAAACGGAGAATCGTTTAGCGAGTTCGTCTGGTCGTTTGTTGATAACCAACCGCAACTGACCCGCGCCGCCAACCTGAGCGATATCCCCACCTCTACACCTGCGTCAGATGCACTGTCTAAAGCGTTAAAAAAACGCGGATTTAAGTTTGTCGGCACCACCATCTGTTACTCCTTTATGCAGGCATGCGGCCTGGTCAATGACCATGTCACCAGCTGTATCTGTTACCCGGGAGAACAACATGATTCGTGAATCAAAGGCTGACGATCTACCGTCGATTCTGGCGCTGTGGATGGAAAGCACGATCCATGCCCATCCGTTTATCGAAGAACGCTACTGGCGCGAAAGTGAATCCATCGTGCGGGATGTTTATCTGCCAGCCGCACAAACCTGGGTATGGGAAGAAGAAGGGGTGCTCAAAGGCTTTGCCAGCGTCATTGACGACCGCTTTCTCGGCGCGCTGTTCGTCGCGCCTGCCGCCATCAGAAGCGGGATCGGCAAAGCGCTGGTGCAGCATGTACAGCAGCGCTTTTCGTTACTCAGCCTCGAGGTCTACCAGAAGAATCAATCAGCGGTGAACTTCTACCATGCGCTGGGTTTTCGCATTGAAGATGGCGCATGGCAGGAAGAGACTCACCATCCTACGTGGATTATGGGCTGGCAGGCGGATCAAACGCCGTAAGCGTCAACGTTGGTCCGCTGTATTTTTCGAGCCACGCCAGCGCAGTGTTGCCCGCACAGCCATTCCCCAGCTTCGAGCTGGGGAGATCTTTGGTCAGCACGTTGACGGCGCCATTTTTACAAATACCGTTGGCAGCGAGATCCAAATCAGGCCAGGCGCCCTCATGAATACAGATGACACCGGATTTAATTCCCGTCGTCACGACCGCTCCCGCCAGAACGTGCCCACGCTGGTTCCACACCCTGACCGTGTCGCCATCCGCAATACCGCGCGCTTTGGCATCCTGCGGATGAATCGTGACGGGCTCACGATCCGCTACCGCATACTGTTCGCGCAACGCGCTGTAATTTAGCTGACTGTGCAAACGGTGCGCCGGATGGGCGGAAAGCAGCTGTAACTGGCCCGGCTCGGCGTTACCGAACCACTCATCCGGCTCCAGCCACATCGGATGCCCCGCACAGTCCGCGTAACCGTAACCGGCAATCCTCGCGGAGTAGATTTCAATTTTACCGCTGTCCGTTTTCAGCGGATGCGCCTGTGGGTTGCGGCGAAAATCCGCGAAACGGATAAACTCCGCGCTGGCGGCGTTTTCTGGCATTTCGATCAGCGCATTCCGCTGCCAAAACTCGGTGAATGGCGGCAACGTCACCTGCTGGCTAGCCCCACGCTGCCCGGCAATGTTGTAAAAAGTCTCCAGCCATTCCAGCTCGCTTTTGCCTTCGGTAAATCGCTCATATCCGCCCTTCTCCCAGCGTTCACTCAGCTCGGCAAAGACATCAAAATCATTTCGCGCTTCAGCCTGCGGCGATACAACCTGCTTCATCGGCACCAGATGCTGGTTGCTGTAATCGCCGGTCATGGTCAAATCATTACGCTCAAAGGACGTCGTCGCCGGCAGCACGATATCGGCATGCTTCGCTGCGGCTGTCCAGAAACACTCCGAGATAACCACCAGCTCCGGTTTTTGCCAGGCGCGGATCAGGCGGTTGGTGTCCTGATGATGGGTGAAGTTAGCGCCGCCCGCCCACCACAGCATACGGATGTCCGGGAAATGGCGGTCCATACCGTTGTGCTGATAAAAACCACCCGGGTTCTCCAGCGCTTCAACAATTCGCGCCACCGGGATTTTATCTACCGCGTCGGTACCGTTTTTAACGCTGCCCTGCATTGAAGCCAGCACCGCAGCACGGCGCGTTGGGTTGCCGCCGTTGGCAAAATGGTACGACAGCCCAAAGCCGCCGCCAGGCGTCCCGATTTGCCCGAGCATGGCGGCCAGCGTGACAATCATCCAGTGTTTCTGCTCGCCATACTGCTGGCGTTGCATACCCCATCCCGCCATCAGCATGGTGGTATTTTTGTGAAATATCGCCGCAAGTTCACGTATTTTCGTCGCCGGAACGCCACAAATTTCAGCGGCCCATTCTGCCGTTTTTGCAACATCGTCAGATTTGCCCAGCAGATAGTCAGCAAAACGGTCATATCCGGTCGTACACCGGGCGAGAAAGTCCGCGTCGTGCCAGCCGTTTTCCACCAGCGTATGCGCGATACCCAGCATCAGCGCCACGTCGGTCCCCATATGCGGAGCGATCCATTCCATCTTCTCGCCAAAGAAATCGACGCTTTCCGATCGCATCGGATCGATACAGATCAACCGCTTCCCGCTGCCACGCAGTGCCTCAAAGTAAGCGAGGCCCTGCTCGTCGGAGGCGTTCCAGGCAATTTTCAGGGTATTCAGCGGATTGGCGCTCCATAACACCACCACTTCGCTGTTCTCCAGCACCACCGGCCAACTGGTCTGCTGCTGGTAAACTTCGTTACCGCCCACCACGTACGGCATGATGGCCTGCGCAGCGCCTGTCGAGTAATCCCCCAGATGCCCGGTATAACCGCCCGCCAGCGCCATATAACGCTGTAACAGGGTTGCGGCTTTGTGTAACACGCCGTTGGAACGCCAGCCGTAGGAACCGGCAAAAATCGAGGCCGGGCCGTAGCTGTCACGGATGCGTTTATGCTGCGTATGGATAAGATTCAGCGCGTCGTCCCAACTGACACGAACAAATTCATCCTGCCCGCGCACCCCCTGCGGATTCTCCGGCGAGGCGAGAAAGCCTTTACGCACCATGGGAAAACGTACCCGCGTTTTACTGTGTACCTGGTCGCGCACCACGGTTTGCAAAGAGTTGGGATGGGCGGTGGGCAGCGCGCCGCGAGAGGAGAAAACCGTCTCGCCATCGGTTTCGACGAGAATAGGTCCCCAGTGGGCGGCGGTTAACACCGAGTAATGTGCGGGTGAATTAGCCAAGATGGCGCTCCTGAATGCGATGTGACGGCTTATTTATTATGCCGTTCAATGTTACTTACAAATTTCAGAGTGTTCCCTGGAATTTTCTTCATGTTCACACGTCATAATCAACCGCCACGGTCGCTGTGGCAAAGAAGAAAAAGTCATTAAGGAATTAAGATGAAGAAACGTGTTTTTGTTATTGCTGCCATCGTGAGCGGCGCCCTGGCGGTTTCTGGCTGCACAACAAACCCTTACACCGGAGAACGCGAAGCGGGTAAATCCGGCATTGGCGCGGGTATTGGCGCACTCTCTTCTTCGAAGAAAGATCGCGGCAAAGGCGCGCTGATTGGTGCGGCGGCTGGCGCGGCCGTTGGCGGCGGTGTCGGCTATTACATGGACGTGCAGGAAGCAAAACTGCGCGACAAAATGCAGGGAACGGGCGTCAGCGTGACGCGCAGTGGCGATAACATCATCCTGAATATGCCAAATAACGTCACCTTCGACAGCAACAGCAGCAATCTGAAACCTGCGGGTGCCAACACCCTGACCGGCGTGGCAATGGTACTGAAAGAGTACAATAAAACCGCCGTCAACGTGCTCGGCTTCACCGACAGCACCGGCAGTCAGGATCTGAATATGCGCCTGTCGCAGCAGCGCGCGGACTCCGTGGCCAGCGCCTTAATCACTCAAGGCGTCGCCGCTAACCGTATCCGCACTCAGGGTATGGGCCCGGCAAACCCGATCGCCAGTAACAGCACGGCGGAAGGTAAAGCACAAAACCGCCGCGTAGAGATCACCTTAAGCCCGCTCCAGTAACGTTTTGTGCCGGATAATGGCAGCGTCTTATCCGGCATGAAGCACTTGCCATCGTTGATTTTCGCGTTAAGGTGTTGTCACCAAATTTAGGGAAATCAGCGATGAGCAAATCAACACGGGCAACCATCAGCGATGTGGCGAAAGCCGCAAAAACCGGCAAGACCAGCATTTCACGCTACCTCAACGGTGAAAAGCACCTGCTTTCCGACGCGCTACTGGCCCGCATTGAACAAGCCATTGCCGATCTCGACTACCGTCCCAGCCTGATGGCAAGAGGCCTGAAACACGGTCGTACCCGTCTGATTGGTCTGATCATCGCCGATATTACTAATCCCTACTCCGTCAACGTGTTAAGCGGGATTGAAGCCGCCTGTCGCGATAAGGGCTTTACCCCGCTGGTGTGTAACACCAACAACGAAGTGGATCAGGAGCTGCATTATCTCGACCTGCTGCGCAGCTACCAGGTCGAAGGGATTGTGGTCAACGCCGTTGGAATGCGCGAAGAGGGGCTGAACCGCCTGCAACAGTCTGCGCTACCGATGGTACTGATTGACCGTAAAATCCCCGATTTTGCCTGTGATATGGTCGGGCTGGATAACACCCAGGCGGCAACGGTTGCCACTGAACATCTGGTCGAGCAAGGTTTCGAAGCCATCCTGTTCCTCAGCGAACCGCTGGGCATGGTGAATACCCGCCGCGAACGCCTGAGCGCTTTTCGCGTTACGCTCGCACAGTACCCCGGCGTTATCGCGCAAAATGCCGAAGTCCCGCTAACGGACAATACGCAACTGGATGACACGCTGCGCCAGTTTCACCAGCAGCATCGGGGGATGCGCAAAGCCGTTATCTCTGCCAACGGCGCTCTCACACTGCAGGTTGCCCGCGCCCTGAAGCGCATTGGCCTTAACTGGGGCAGCGATATCGGCCTGCTCGGTTTTGACGAACTGGAATGGGCGGAGCTGGCGGGCGTCGGTATCACCACGTTGAAACAACCCACATGGCAGATTGGCTACACCGCCGTTGAGCAGGTTGTACGCCGAATTGATGGCGGTTCTGCTGCCATTCAGGAACAGGTATTCTCCGGCGAGCTGATCGTGCGCGGCTCAACCGCCCGTTAAATTTCCTTCGTGATGGTGATCATAAATTCGACATCATGAGCTTTTCTTTGGAACCGGTTCCATCTAGCGTTATAACAAGAATGCTAGTCTGGAGTTTCCATGAAAAGAAAAATTATGGTGGTTACCGCCGCCTACGGCTACGACCAGGTGCGGGCCGCAGGCGGGCAAACGGCAATGTTGCCCATCATTGCCGAAGCCGGTGCTGACGGCGTCGAAATCCGCCGCGAGTTATTAACCGACGCCGAGCTGAAAACGCTGTCCACAATGGCCTCTGCAATCGAACTCTTCGGCCTGCTGGCCTGTTATTCAGCGCCTGAACCGTTATTCCTTGAGGATGGGAACCTGAATCCCCGACTTCCGCAGCTCCTCGAAGAAGCGCAGGCCCTACAGGCGCTGTGGTTAAAAGTCTCTCTCGGTCATTTTTCCCATACCGAACAGTTCGACGATTTACGTGAATGGCTGGACAACAGCGGCATGGAGCTGGTTGTGGAAAACGATCAGACCGCCTGCGGACGCCTGCAGCCGATGCAACGCTTTAATGAAGCCTGTCAGACGCAAAACCTGCCGATATCTCTGACTTTCGATATGGGCAACTGGCTGTGGGTTGGCGACTCCCCGGAACAGGCCGCGCAGAACCTGGCGCCAACCGTCGGATATATCCATGTCAAAGCCGCAGTTACGCATCGCGATAGCTACCGTGCCGTACCGCCTGATGAAGCAGATTCACGCTGGCTGGCGCTGTTAAAAACGCTGCCCAACGATGTTCCGCGCGGTATTGAGTTCCCCCTGGAAGGGCAGGATTTGACGGCGGTTACCCGCCACTACGTCGAGCTGTTACGCGAGGAGTAACACATGAAAAATTCACTGGATGCGGTCACTATTGGTGAAGCGATGGCGATGTTTGTCGCCACGCAAACCGGCGAACTGACGGATGTAGAGCAGTTTATCAAGCGCGTTGCAGGCGCTGAACTCAACGTGGCGACCGGTCTTGCTCGTCTGGGCCTGAAGGTCGGCTGGGTGAGCCGCGTAGGCAACGACAGTTTTGGTCGTTTTATCATTAAGTCGCTGGAAAAAGAAGGGATAGATGCGCAGGGAGTTACCCAGGACGGGCGTTACGCTACCGGCTTTCAGCTTAAATCTAAGGTCGAAAATGGAACCGATCCCATTGTGGAGTATTTCCGCAAAGGTTCCGCCGCCAGCCACCTCAGCGTTGAGGATTATCACGAGGACTATTTCGCCAGCGCGCGCCACTTGCACCTGAGCGGCGTGGCGGCAGCGCTTTCTGCCAGCTCCTATGAACTACTGGCGCACACCGCCCGCACGCTGAAAGCCCAGGGGAAGACCATCTCGTTCGACCCAAATTTGCGTCCGGTGCTGTGGAAAAGCGAAGCCGAGATGGTGGAAAAACTGAACCGGCTGGCATTCCAGGCTGACTGGGTTTTACCTGGATTAAAAGAGGGGATGATTTTAACCGGCCAACAGACGCCTGAAGCCATCGCCGACTTTTATCTGCGCCACGGGGTGAAGGCCGTGATCATCAAAACCGGGGCTGATGGTGCCTGGTACAAAACAGCCAGCGGTGAACAGGGTTGCGTTGCACCGGTAAAAGTCGACAACGTGGTCGATACGGTCGGCGCAGGCGATGGCTTTGCCGTGGGCGTTATCAGTGCCCTGCTGGAAGGCCGTTCGCTGCATCAGGCGGTGACCCGCGGCAATAAAATCGGCGCACTGGCCATTCAGGTTCAGGGCGACAGCGAAGGATTACCCACACGTGAACAATTAGGGGAATAAACTCCCGGCCAACTCTGTCTCTGTACCCTACATACAGAGGCGGCGTATCAGCATAACCAGAGGGCAGTCTATGAATAGCTCAACTAATGCAGCAAAACGCTGGTGGTACATTATGCCAATCGTGTTTATCACGTATAGCCTGGCGTACCTTGACCGTGCGAACTTCAGCTTCGCCTCCGCCGCCGGTATCAACGAGGACCTCGGCATTACCAAAGGGATCTCTTCCCTGCTGGGCGCTCTGTTTTTCCTCGGCTATTTCTTCTTTCAGATCCCAGGCGCAATTTACGCAGAACGGCGCAGCGTACGAAAACTGATTTTTGTCTGTCTGATCCTCTGGGGCGCATGCGCGTCGTTAACCGGTATGGTCAGCAATATTCCAATGCTTGCCGCCATCCGCTTTATTCTTGGCGTCGTTGAAGCCGCGGTGATGCCCGCAATGCTGATTTATATCAGCAACTGGTTTACGAAATCCGAGCGCTCGCGCGCTAACACTTTCCTGATCCTCGGTAACCCGGTTACCGTCCTGTGGATGTCTGTGGTTTCCGGTTATCTGATCCAGGCGCTGGGCTGGCGGGAAATGTTTATCATCGAGGGCTTCCCGGCCATCATCTGGGCGTTCTGCTGGTGGGTATTGGTAAAAGACAAACCGTCTCAGGTCGGCTGGCTGTCAGAATCTGAAAAAGCCGCCCTTCAGGCGCAACTGGAAAAAGAGCAGCAAGGCATCAAAGCCGTGCGTAACTATAGCGAGGCCTTCCGCTCACGTAACGTCATCCTGCTGTGCATGCAGTATTTCGCCTGGAGTATTGGCGTCTATGGTTTTGTCCTGTGGCTACCGTCGATTATCCGCAACGGCGGCGCAAATCTGGGCATGGTAGAGGTTGGCTGGCTGTCATCCGTACCTTATCTGGCGGCGACGGCGGCGATGATCCTCGTCTCCTGGGCCTCCGATAAGCTGCAAAACCGTAAACTGTTTGTCTGGCCGCTATTATTGATAGCCGCTTTCGCTTTTATCGGCTCCTGGGCCGTGGGTGCAGACCACTTCTGGATTTCTTACACGCTGTTAGTTATTGCGGGTGCGGCAATGTACGCCCCATATGGCCCCTTCTTCGCCATCATCCCGGAAATGCTGCCGCGCAACGTCGCCGGGGGTGCAATGGCGCTGATTAACAGCATGGGCGCGCTAGGCTCATTCTTTGGTTCATGGTTTGTCGGCTACCTCAATGGCGCAACCGGCAGCCCATCCGCCTCGTACATTTTTATGGGGGTAGCGCTTTTTGTCTCAGTATGGCTAACTTTAATTGTTAAGCCTGCTAATAATCAGCAATTACCTATTGGCGCACGCCACGCTTAAATTTTAACTTACGGAGATTCGCATGAAGCCGGCCATTATTCTCTATAAAGCGTTACCTGACGATTTACTGCATCGCCTGGAAGAGCATTTTACTGTGACTCATGTGCCTAACCTGCGCCCGGAAACGGTCGCACAGCACGCCGAGGCTTTTGCCAACGCGGAAGGTATGCTGGGTTCCAGTGAAGCCGTCAATACCGCCCTACTGGAGAAAATGCCCAGGCTACGTGCGACATCCACGATTTCCGTAGGCTATGACAACTTCGACGTCGATGCCCTCAACGCGCGCAAGGTGCTGTTGATGCACACGCCAACCGTGCTGACGGAAACTGTCGCCGATACGGTAATGGCGCTGGTGTTAAGCACCGCTCGCCGCGTGGTAGAAGTTGCTGAACGGGTGAAAATTGGCGAGTGGACCAAAAGTATCGGGCCGGACTGGTTTGGTACGGATGTACACCACAAAACGCTGGGGATTGTCGGCATGGGCCGTATCGGTCTGGCGCTGGCGCAACGCGCGCATTTTGGTTTTAGCATGCCGATTCTTTATAACGCGCGCCGTCATCACCAGGAGGCGGAAGAACGCTTCAACGCGCGTTACTGCGACCTCGATACGCTGTTGCAGGAGTCCGATTTTGTCTGCCTGATCCTGCCGTTAACCGCAGAAACGCATCATCTGTTTAGTACCGAACAGTTTGCCAAAATGAAGTCCTCCGCCATTTTCATTAACGCCGGGCGTGGGCCAGTGGTCGATGAAAAAGCGCTGATTACCGCCCTGCAAAGCGGGGAAATTCATGCCGCAGGCCTGGATGTGTTTGAGCAGGAGCCATTACCGGCAGACTCACCGTTATTGGCGCTGCCAAACGTGGTAGCCGTACCGCACATAGGTTCAGCGACGCATGAAACGCGCTATAACATGGCGGCCTGTGCGGTGGATAACTTAATCGATGCGCTGCAAGGACGCGTTGAGAAGAATTGCGTGAACCCGCAGGTCGCGCCATAAACAAAAGGCCGGGTAGCGCTTACGCTTACCCGGCCTTTTATGTATTACATCGCCTTCATTACTGAGCGGCATTCACCGCAGCAGTCCAGGCCTGATTAAATGCCTGATGCTGAGAGGCCAACGGGCCAATCAGCGTGTTGTACTGACTTGCCTGCTGTGAAGTTGGGAACTGGATACCGTTAGCGACAAAGCTCACCTGCGTATCCTGCTGTGCCACAAAATCACCGACCTGCACTAACTGCTGCGTGAAGATTTGCGCGGCAGGGATCAGCGGCTGTAGCGCCTCTGAAGGTACAGTGACGACTTTATTGTAGACCTGGTCAAAGACCGGCTTCAGATCCTCGCCCTGCTTCAGCGCGCCATGCGCAGCATCTGCCTGCAGTTTCGCATTCTGCAACTGTTGCCCTAACACGCCCAGCGCACCATTTGCCTGACGCAGCGGTTCGCGCTGAGTCACATAATCCTGAGGAACACGAATCGCATTTACGCTATCAACCACCGGGCGCAGACCGGAGTCCATTGCCTGATTAACCTGCTGCGAATAGCCATACAGAATCGCGTAATCGGACACAAACGGGCCAAACTGTTTTTTCTGATCGGCGGTCAGCGTTGGTAAACGCTCTCCGCTACGCATTGCAGTATTCTGCAGAAAATCGATAAACGCTTTGCGTTGATCGCCTTCTTTATCAAAACACCCACTCAGGCCAACTACCATTAAGAGCGCCAAAACAGGCGCAAACCAGCGAGAGCAGGACTTACCTGTCGCCATTTTAATACTCCTTTCACCCAAAAATGCGCACAACGACACCCGCGTGCCTGACGTTGACAAGGATAGTCCAGGTCAGCCCCGCAAGATACCCTTTCCGCGTAATCTTGTGGGGGAAAATAACCGCTCCCGCCACCCATCGTTTTGCTAAACAATGCGCCATTTACCACACGACGTCATATTTTAGTCATCTTTACAATTGGGATCGATCGTTCGCAGATCCCGACCTTTATCAGTTCGTTAGCCTGCAAAAGATTGTCGACTACGATCCGCTGAAACGAATCCATCACACAAACCTAAAATCCGGCTTCATTTTTTCCGACTACTCTTAATGAGCTTCGATGAAATTCACGATCCCGCTGTGTGATTTGTAGGAGTTCTCAATGGAATACAAAGATCCTATGTTTGAACTGCTGAGCAGTCTGGAGCAGATTGTTTTTAAAGATGTATCGCAGACGGTTACTCTGACGCAAAAAACCAACCCTTTCACCGAATTTGAACAGCTACGACGAGGGACAGGTTTAAAAACAGATGATTTTGCCCGGGTGATGGGCGTGACGGTCGCGACGATTCATGAATGGGAGTCTAAACGCGTAAAGCCTTCCAATACCGAATTGAAGTTAATGCGCCTGATTCAGGCAGACCCAAGATTAAGTAAGCAACTGATGGATTGAACTATTTTTCAATTTTACTTATGAACGGCCCTGTAAAAGGGCCGTTCCCTTAAGGGGGTTATCCACAAAAAAGAAAATAGTAGTTGCATCCACATGCGTAAAATGAGTTAATGCCCTCAACGGTTTGACGTACAGACCATTACAGCAGTTAGTAAGGCAAGTCCCTTCAAGAGTTATCGTTGATACCCTTCGTAGTGAGCATTTCCTTTACTGTTAAAAAATCTGTAAAGCACGCCATATCGCCGAAAGGCACACTTATTTTTTAAAAGGTAATACACTATGTCCGGTAAAATGACTGGTATCGTAAAATGGTTCAACGCTGACAAAGGTTTCGGCTTCATCACTCCTGACGATGGCTCTAAAGACGTGTTCGTACACTTCTCTGCTATCCAGAACGATGGCTACAAATCTCTGGACGAAGGTCAGAAAGTTTCCTTCACCATCGAAAGCGGCGCTAAAGGCCCGGCAGCTGGCAACGTAACCAGCCTGTAAGCTTAAAAAGCTCAAAATTCTGAATCCCTGCCAAACGGCGGGGATTTTTTTTATCTGTACTTCGCAAGACTCCCCGCCCAAACGCTTCTTTGCATTACTTTACCCGTCCTCCCTTTGACCTTTCCCTAAGGGCAAGCTTTATAGTGAGCCAGTCTGTATTCCACAATATTCACAAGGAATTGAAGTTATGTCGAAATCCTCACTGCTGCTGGTTTTAGGTTTGCTCACAACCGGTAGCGCGTTCGCAGCAACTCCGGAAGCTGCTTTTCTGGCGGAACACGGGCTCAGCGGTAAATCCGTCGAGCAAATCGTCGAGACCATTGACCAGTCGCCACAGAACCGCCCGCTGCCGTACTCAGCATCTATCACCAGTACCGAACTGAAGCTCTCTTCGGGCGATCAGATTTATACCCTACCGCTCGGTGACAAGTTCTATCTGTCATTTGCCCCCTATGAATGGCAAACACATCCTTGCTTCAACCACAGCCTTTCTGGCTGCCAGGGCGAAATGCCGGAGAAGGCATTCAATGTCAAAGTGACGGATAACAAGGGTGAGGTGGTGGTACAAAAAGTGATGAAGAGTGGTCGAAATGGCTTTGTCGGGGTATGGCTACCGCGCAATATGGCAGGCACAATCGCGGTAAGTTACAACGGTAAAACGGCGGAGTATCCCATCAAGACGATGGAAGACAGCCAGACCTGTCTGACAAAATTACAGCTGCGCTAACTACATACAAAAAAGCCGGATGGCACAATGCTTATCCGGCTTTTTCTAAGTCAGTTCAGGAGCGTTACTGCAGCAGAGAAATATCCGCTACGCGCAGGAACAGTTCGCGCAGTTTTGCGAGCATAGACAGACGGTTAATACGCAGATCTTTATCTTCCACGTTGACCATCACTTTCTCGAAGAACGCATCAACCGGTTCACGCAGTTCCGCCAACTCAACCAGCGCTTCCTGGTAACGACCAGCTGCAAAGACAGGCTCCAGCTTATCGCGCAGCACCACAACCTGCAGCGCCAGCGCAATTTCTTCCGGCTCTTTCAGCGTTGCCGAATTTACGCGGTCATTCAGCGTCTCTTCAGACTTCGCCAGGATGTTCGATACACGCTTGTTCGCTGCAGCCAGCGCGGACGCGGCTTCCAGCGTACGGAAGTGCGAAACCGCCTTCATACGTGCGTCGAAATCAGCCGGACGAGTCGGACGACGCGCCAGTACTGCCTGAATGGTATCGACGGTGTAACCTTCATCCTGATACCAGGCGCGGAAGCGACCGAGCATAAAGTCGATCACATCATCCACCACGTTGGCGTTAGTCAGCTTGTCGCCATACAGACGAACCGCTTCTTCGGTCAACGTTTGTAGATCCAGATTCAGGTTCTTCTCAACGATGATACGCAGTACGCCCAGCGCGGCACGACGCAGCGCAAACGGGTCTTTGTCGCCTTTTGGATGCTGACCGATACCGAAGATACCCGCCAGTGTGTCCATCTTATCGGCAATCGCCACGGCACAGGCAACCGGATTAGATGGCAGGTCATCACCGGCAAAACGCGGCTGATACTGCTCGTTCAGCGCCACAGCGACATCTTCCGCTTCACCATCGTGACGCGCGTAGTGCATGCCCATCACGCCCTGAGTATCGGTGAACTCGAAGACCATGTTGGTCATCAGGTCGCACTTGGACAGCAGGCCAGCACGCGTTGCGTGGTTAACGTCAGCGCCAATCTGACCAGCAATCCAGCCCGCCAGCGCCTGGATACGGTCAGTTTTGTCGCGCAGCGTACCCAGTTGCTGTTGGAACAGCACGGTTTGCAGACGCGGCAGATGGTCTTCCAGACGTTTTTTACGGTCAGTATTGAAGAAGAATTCGGCATCCGCCAGACGCGGACGAACCACCTTCTCGTTACCGGAGATGATTTGCTGCGGGTCTTTAGATTCGATGTTGGCAACGAAGATAAAGTTCGGCAGCAGTTTGCCGTCGTTCGCGTATACCGGGAAGTACTTCTGGTCACCTTTCATGGTGTGTACCAGCGCTTCGGACGGAACAGCGAGGAATTTCTCTTCGAACTTCGCGGTCAGCACGACCGGCCATTCCACCAGCGAGGTGACTTCTTCCAGCAGGCTTTCACTCAGATCGGCGTTGCCGCCAATTTTACGCGCCGCGTCTTCGGCATCGGCTTTGATTTTGGCTTTACGCTCAGCGTAATCCGCAATCACTTTGCCGCGCTCACGCAGAATTTCTGGGTACTGATCGGCATTATCGATGGTGAACTCCGGCTCGCCCATAAAGCGATGCCCGCGGATCACGCGATCAGACTGAATACCCAGAATAGTTGCCGGAATAACTTTGTCGCCCAGCAGCAGCGTCACGGTGTGAACCGGACGCACGAAGTGAACGTCAGACGCGCCCCAGCGCATCAGTTTCGGGATCGGCAGCTTCGCCAGTGAGGTGGCGATCATATTCGGCAGCAACGCTTCAGCGCTTTCGCCTTTCACATGCGCGCGATACAGCAGCCACTCGCCTTTGTCGGTGGTCAGACGCTCAGCCTGATCAACCGTGATGCCACAGCCACGCGCCCAACCTTCGGCCGCTTTGCTCGGTTTACCTTCGGCGTCAAACGCCTGGGCGATAGCCGGGCCGCGTTTTTCTACTTCACGGTCGGGTTGCGCTTCAGCCAGGGCAGCGACTTTCAACGCCAGACGACGCGGCGCGGCGAACCACTCCACGTTGCCGTGCGCGATGCCAGCATTATCCAGCTCCGCGGTAAAGTTCGCAGCAAAGGACTCAGCCAGGCTGCGCAGTGCTTTTGGTGGCAGCTCTTCAGTGCCGATTTCCACCAGAAAAGTTTTCTCAGACATGGCCGCCTCTTATTTGTCTTTGTTGCACATCGGGAAGCCAAGGGCTTCACGGGAAGCGTAGTAAGCTTCTGCCACTGCTTTGGTCAGGGTGCGAATACGCAGGATATAGCGCTGACGCTCGGTGACGGAGATGGCTTTACGCGCATCCAGCAGGTTGAAGCTATGGGCGGCTTTCAGAATACGTTCATACGCAGGCAGCGGCAGCGGATTTTCCAGCGCCAGCAACTGCTGCGCTTCTTTCTCGTACTGCTCGAAGCAGGTGAACAGGAAGTCCACGTCGGCGTATTCGAAGTTGTAGGTGGATTGCTCCACTTCGTTCTGATGGAACACGTCGCCGTAAGTGGTTTTACCCAGCGGGCCGTCGCTCCAGACCAGGTCGTAAACGCTGTCTACGCCCTGAATGTACATAGCCAGACGTTCCAGACCGTAGGTAATTTCCCCGGTCACTGGTTTACATTCCAGACCACCAACCTGCTGGAAGTAGGTGAACTGCGTGACTTCCATGCCGTTCAGCCACACTTCCCAACCCAGACCCCAGGCACCCAGCGTTGGGTTTTCCCAGTTATCTTCCACGAAACGGATATCGTGAATGGTCGGGTCCATACCCAGCTCTTTCAGAGAACCCAGGTACAGCTCCTGAATGTTGTCCGGAGACGGCTTAATCACTACCTGGAACTGATAGTAGTGCTGTAAGCGGTTCGGGTTTTCGCCATAGCGGCCGTCGGTCGGACGACGAGAAGGCTGCACATAAGCAGTCGCCATCGGTTCCGGCCCCAGCGCCCGCAGGCAGGTCATTGGGTGAGATGTCCCCGCGCCGACTTCCATGTCCAATGGTTGAACGATGGTGCAGCCCTGGCGAGCCCAGTAATCCTGTAAGGTCAGGATCAAGCCCTGGAAGGTCCTGGTATCAAACTTTTGCATATTATTTCGTGCTGGATACGTGTGGATTTAAAGGAAGCGGTCAGTATACCCGCTGGCTGCAAGATATACAGTACGAAACGGGAAAAAGGGGGAACTTAGCGCATGGAAAGGTGTAAAAACTGCCCGTCTGCATCAAAAGAGCAGACAAAACTCTCTTTACGGAAGGTAGAACCACGCATCTCATAGCTGCCCTGAAATTGTTCCAGACCGGAGATATCAATTTTCTGCACACCAGTGTTGTAGATTTGTGCCGCCTCATTTTTACACAGTGACTCCATATCCAGCGAACGTGTTGCACTGACTTTGATCTTTTGCGCCTTCTGCGCGGGTGCAGGCGGCTGGGTGTCGGCGCACGCAACCAGTAAAAGGGTAACGATCGCGGAAAAGAAATACTTCATCATCATTTTATTACCGCCTGGTTTGCTGGTCAGTCTTATTATTAAGTGTCTGGAAACGGATGCTATTTTGAGAATCTCATCAGACCATCTCAAGCTTTAGCGTAAGATCTCGGATTTTTCCAGTGAGCTACGCTCGCAAATTTTCGGTCAGACTTTTTTTAATGGATACAGAGGAACTGATGCAGCCCAAAATATTCTGGATTGATAACCTGCGCGGGATAGCCTGTCTCATGGTTGTGATGATCCACACCACGACCTGGTACATCACCAATGCGCAAAGCGTCAGCCCGTTGAATTGGGATCTGGCCAATGTGCTCAATTCAGCCTCTCGCGTCAGCGTCCCGTTGTTCTTTATGATTTCGGGCTATCTGTTTTTTGGCGAGCGCAGCGCCAAACCGCGCCATTTCATGCGCATTGCGCTCTGCATCCTGTTTTACAGCAGCGTGGCGCTGGCCTACATCCTGCTGTTTACCTCGATCAACGCTGAGCTGTCGCTGAAAAACCTGCTGCAAAAGCCGGTGTTCTATCACCTGTGGTTTTTCTTCGCGATCGCCGTAATCTACCTGGTTTCCCCGCTGATACAGGTAAAAAATATCAGCGGCAAGATGCTGCTGGCGCTTATGGTGGTGATTGGGGTGATTGCCAATCCCAATACCGTCTCACAAAAAATTGGCGGTTTTGAGTGGCTTCCCATCAACCTGTACATCAGTGGCGACACGTTCTACTACATCGTGTACGGTATGCTAGGCCGAGCGATTGGTATGATGGATACGCACAAGCGCGCGCTTACCTGGCTCTGTGCGGCGTTGTTTATCACCGCAGTGTTTATTATTTCTCGAGGCACGTTGCATGAACTGCGTTGGCGAGGCAATTTTGCCGATACCTGGTATCTCTATTGCGGCCCGGCGGTGTTTATTTGTGCTGCCTCCCTCCTGACGCTGGTCAAAAATACGCTCAGTACGCGCACTCTGCCGGTACTGGGCCTTATTTCCCGCCACTCCCTGGGCATTTATGGCTTTCATGCGCTGATCATTCACGCGCTACGCACCAACGGTGTAGAACTCAAAAACTGGCCGCCGCTGGATATGCTATGGATTTTTAGCGCCACGCTGGCGGGAAGTTTACTGTTGTCTGTATTGTTGCAGCGCATCGATACGCGCAGACTGGTGAGCTAACAATAAAAGCCCTCGATCGGTAACCATCGAGGGCATACGATCACTCCGTAAAATCGTCTGCGACTGCCAGCGTTTCTTTTGGATGCTCAAAGTCACTATCACGGATATTTTTCTGCACCGCAACGGTACCAAACAGGCTTAAAAAGAAGGCCAGGCCGTAAAACCCTTTCTCGTTTAGCAGCAGCGTGGCATTCCACAAACCGATAACCAACAATGCAACCGCAATAATAAACGCGGCAAGACAGGTTATGTAGTAAATCGGCGTAGTCGGGATCCCCTCATATTTATCCCGTACCGTCTTTTGATACGACGCAGCAGAAAACAAACCAAGCACCAAAACAGCAAAGTAATACCCCTTTTCGTTCAACTGCATATCGGCATTCCACAATCCCAGCAGATAAACCACAATGCCGCCGAGAAGCGCGACCCATGACACAATACTAAATGCCGGTGAATAAGTTGATGTCCTGTTTTCCATTTAGAGTTCCGGTCCTTTAGATAAATATTCTGCTGAACGCATGAGTAAAACTTGCCCCAGTAAACATACGATGAATGCCAGCGGGAACAGCCCCTTTTCGAGGGGTGATAATGGGACATTCAATACGCCCACCAACAGCACCCCTACCGTGATGAGTGCCACCATCTGACATACAGAGGCGAAGTGTTCATCGTTCTGATTGAGATTTTCTGCACGCTGATAAACGTACGTCACAAACATTCCCGTCATCAGCACGGCGAAAAAATAGCCTTTGCTACTCAATAACGGGCATGCCCGCCATAAGCCAATAACGTAAATAAATGCACCAGAGAAGAATAATATCCATGGCAACAGCCTTGTCGTCTTCATTGGGACCTCCTTATCCATCATGGATACAATATGAATAACCCGCTAAAGACAACACAGAAAAGGTCACTACGCCGGACTTTCAGAATAAATTCATGCGCGCCAATTATTAATTAGATTGAAATATATATTTGATAAATCCCCTCTGTTTACCAGAGGGGATTTAGGGTCAGGACATCAGCGGGTGTAATTGCTGATAGATTCGGCGGAAGGTTTCCCGACGCTGTTGGTAAAGGGCATGGCGCTCGACATCAGGATAATGCGCCTGCTCCAGCGTAAGCTGAGGTAGAAGGTCTGATAATGGCTGCTGCGGATTAATGGCAATTTGCGCCAGACGCGCCGCACCGAGAGCAGGACCAACATCGCCGCCGGTACGGTAATCCAACTGCAATCCGCTGATGTCAGACAGCATCTGACGCCAGTATTCGCTGCGCGCCCCGCCGCCAATCAGCGTAATGCTGGAGGGCTGCACGCCGCAGGCATGTACCACGTCCATACCCTCAGCCAATGCAAAACCAACGCCTTCCAACACCGCCTGAGCCAGCTCCGCCGGACCATGCTGATGCGTCAGACCGAAAAATACGCCCTTTGCCTGCGGGTTGTTGTGCGGCGTACGTTCACCGGACAGATAGGGTAAAAACCAGACCGGCTCAGCGTGTTCATCCGCCTGTTGCGCTGCGGCAATCAACGCAGGAACGCTCGCCAGTCCGGTTAATTTTGCCGCCCAGTCCAGGCAGGATGCCGCACTTAGCATCACGGACATCAGGTGCCATCGTTCAGGCAAGGCATGGCAAAAACTATGGACCGCGCTTTCCGGTTTGCTGAGAAAGCCGTCGCTGACCGCAAAATAGACCCCGGAAGTACCCAGCGATAGCATCGCCTGACCGGCATTCATCATGCCCACGCCAACCGCCCCCGCTGCGTTATCCCCACCTCCGGCGACCACCGCAACCTCCTGCATTCCCCAGGCCCTGGCGACTGCTGGCAACAATGTTCCGGTAATCTCACTGCCTTCATAGAGCGCAGGCATATGCGCACGAGTCAGCTTACAGGCTTCCAGCATGACATCACTCCAGTCACGCTTCGCAACATCCAGCCACAGGGTACCAGCCGCATCAGACATATCGCTGGCGAAATCGCCGGTCATACGCAGGCGCAGGTAATCTTTCGGCAGCAGGACTTTATCAACCCGGCTAAAAATCTCCGGTTCGTGGCGCTGTACCCACAGCAGCTTTGGCGCGGTAAAGCCAGGCATCATCAGGTTGCCGGTGATGGTACGAGACTGCGGAACCAGGCTCTCCAGCATGACGCACTCTTCGGCGCAGCGACCATCGTTCCACAGGATAGCCGGGCGCAATACCTTCTGTTGTTCATCCAGTAGCGTCGCGCCGTGCATCTGTCCGGCAATCCCCAACGCTTTCACCTCGCGAAGTGAATGCTGCCGACCCAGGGCTTTCACAGCGCGATCCGTTGCCAGCCACCACTGGTCTGGGTCTTGTTCTGACCATAACGGGTGCGGGCGCGAGACGGTGAGTTTCTCTGTTTGCGAAGCGACCACTTCGCCCTGCTCGTTGAGCAGAATGGCCTTTACGCCTGATGTGCCAAGATCTATCCCGATATACATAGGGCATCGTTCCTTAAAGAAAGGCCCGGTAGCGCGAGCTGACCGGGCTTACGGACATGCTCAGACCCGTTATTTGTCGAACAAATAATGGTTCACCAGATTTTCCAGCAATTCCTGATGACCGCTCTGGTGCACTGGCGCCAGGTTGTGTTGTTCAGCGTACTGCGCAATTTCCGTCAGCGTCATCTGCCCTTTCAGAATTTGCTGGCCCAGCTCACCATTCCAACCGGCATAACGTTTAGCCACGCGCTGATCCAGACCACCGTCTTCAATCATACGCGCCGCAATTTTCAGCGACAGCGCCATGGTATCCATCGCGCCAATATGACCATAGAACAGATCGTATTTATCGGTACTCTGACGACGAACCTTGGCATCGAAGTTCAGGCCACCGGTGGTGAAGCCGCCGGCTTTCAGGATTTCGTACATCACCAACGCATTCTCTTCTACGCTGTTCGGGAACTGGTCAGTATCCCAGCCCAGTTGCGCGTCCCCACGGTTGGCATCGACAGAGCCAAACAGACCCAGCGCGATAGCAGTGGCGATTTCGTGATGGAATGAGTGACCCGCCAACGTGGCGTGGTTGGCTTCGATATTCAGTTTGATCTCTTTTTCCAGACCGAACTGCTTGAGGAATCCGTATACGGTCGCCGCATCGTAATCGTACTGGTGCTTGGTCGGTTCCTGCGGCTTCGGCTCGATAAGCAAAGTGCCCTGGAAACCGGTTTTGTGTTTGTGTTCCACGACCAGTTGCATGAAGCGACCAATTTGCTCACGTTCCTGCCGCAGATCGGTATTCAGCAGCGTTTCATAGCCTTCACGACCGCCCCACAGAACGTAGTTTTCACCGCCTAATTTATGCGTGGCATCCATAGCCGTAACCACCTGAGTGGCGGCCCAGCTGAACACTTCCGGATCCGGGTTCGTGGCCGCGCCCGCGCCGTAACGTGGGTTGGTGAAGCAGTTTGCCGTTCCCCACAGCAGCTTCACGCCGCTCTGTTCCTGTTTTGCCGCCAGTACATCAACCATCTGCGCAAAATTGTTTTTGTACTCTTTCAGCGACGCGCCTTCCGGCGAGACATCTACGTCATGGAAGCAGTAGTAGGGCACGTTCAGCTTGTGGAAAAACTCGAACGCCACGTCCGCCTTGCGCTTCGCTAATTCCAGCGCTTCACCGGGCTGCTGCCACGGGCGATTAAATGCACCAACACCAAACATATCTGCACCATTCCAGCAGAAAGTGTGCCAGTAGCAGGCAGCAAACCGCAGGTGATCTTCCATACGCTTGCCTAACACTAACTCATCAGAGTTGTAGTGGCGAAATGCTAATGGATTAGTTGATTTGGTACCTTCATAACGAACGCGCTCAAGCTGGTCAAAATAGGCTGGCATAATGAACTCCATAATCAGGTAATGCGGCGGGTGATGGATAATGTCGTAATATTGGGCACTCCCCACCTATTGCTCAATTATGTTATTTCATACTGCCATTGAGATAATTCACAAGTGTGCGCTACTTCTCAAAATAAAATCTGACTAATTTAAAAAATTTTACCTATCAAACTTAAATGCAACCCAGGTAACGAATCATTTAAAATACGATCCCGGTCATAAATCAAGAAATAAACCAAAAAACGTAATTGGAAGATAAAAATCTATAATTGCCTTCCCGCCGTTACCTGTTAAAACTCTGCTACGTCTTATGCTGTGATTGTTACTTTTACTGCTGTTCCCCCCCTACAAAAGGCATCACGATTATGAAGATGAAGAACATTTTACTTGCTGTTTGCACATCCCTTTTACTCACCAGCGTCGCAGGTCATGCCAAAGAAGTAAAAATCGGTATGGCGATTGATGATCTCCGCCTGGAACGCTGGCAGAAAGATCGCGATATTTTCGTCAACAAAGCTGAATCGCTTGGTGCGAAAGTATTTGTACAATCGGCGAATGGTAATGAAGAAACCCAAATGTCGCAGATTGAAAACATGATAAACCGGGGCGTGGATGTCCTTGTGATAATCCCTTACAACGGCCAGGTATTAAGCAATGTTATCAAAGAAGCAAAACAAGAAGGGATCAAGGTGCTGGCTTACGATCGCATGATCAATGATGCTGACATCGATTTTTATATCTCTTTCGATAATGAAAAAGTAGGTGAATTACAGGCTCAATCATTAGTCAATATTGTCCCCGAAGGGAATTATTTCCTGATGGGTGGCTCGCCCGTTGATAACAACGCGAAGCTGTTCCGCGCTGGACAAATGAAAGTATTAAAACCGTATATCGACAGCGGAAAAATTAAGGTAGTGGGCGATCAATGGGTTGACGGCTGGTTACCGGAGAATGCGTTGAAGATTATGGAAAATGCGCTAACCGCCAACAATAACAAAATTGATGCAGTAGTTGCCTCAAATGACGCCACAGCTGGCGGTGCGATTCAGGCGCTGAGTGCGCAAGGATTATCAGGAAAAGTCGCTATTTCCGGACAAGATGCAGACCTTGCAGGCATCAAGCGCATTGTCGCCGGGACTCAAACCATGACGGTTTATAAACCTATTACATTGCTCGCAAATACCGCTGCGGAAATCGCCGTCGAACTGGGAAATGATCAACAGCCTAAAGCAGATACTTCGCTGAATAATGGCCTGAAAGATGTCCCTTCCCGACTACTCACACCTATTGATGTTAACAAAGACAATATTAACGAGACCGTCATTAAAGACGGATTCCACAAGAAAAGCGATCTGTAAGCCATGTGCCCTCTGCAAATCAGAGGGCAATAAAACGTGGTGTCAAATTCGCCACGGATAAACGTGAATGTCCACGCAGGGTTCTCTTATTGGCTTATGTGGAGCAGTTATGCCATATCTTCTTGAAATGAAAAACATTACCAAGACATTCGGCGTAGTGAAGGCGGTTGATAACGTTAGCCTTAGGATCAATGCTGGCGAAATCATTTCATTATGCGGTGAAAATGGTTCGGGTAAATCGACGCTAATGAAAGTTCTGTGCGGAATTTACCCGCATGGAACCTACGAAGGCGAGATCATTTTTGCTGGCGAAGCCATCCGTGCCAGCCATATTCGTGATACCGAACGTAAGGGTATTGCGATCATCCACCAGGAATTAGCCCTGGTAAAAGAGTTAACAATACTGGAAAATATTTTCCTCGGTAACGAAATGACCCGTAACGGCGTTCTTGATTACGAGATGATGACGTTACGCTGTCAAAAATTACTCGATCAGGTCAGTTTGTCTATTTCGCCAGATACGCGCGTGGGCGATTTAGGATTAGGGCAACAACAGCTGGTAGAAATTGCAAAAGCGCTGAATAAGCAGGTCCGCTTACTTATTCTGGATGAACCAACGGCCTCCCTCACCGAGCAGGAAACTGCAATACTGCTGAATATTATACGTGACCTACAACAGCATGATATCGCCTGCATTTATATTTCACACAAATTGAATGAAGTTAAGGCCATCTCGAATACCATTTGCGTTATTCGCGACGGTAAACACATCGGCACACGCGATGCAACCAACATGACTGAAGACGATATTATCACCATGATGGTTGGTCGTGAGCTCACCGCACTTTACCCCAGCGAGCCTCATACCACGGGACAAGAGATTTTACGGGTTGAGAATCTGACAGCCTGGCATCCCGTCAATCGCCATATAAAACGCGTCAACGACATTTCTTTCTCACTCAAGCAGGGCGAAATTCTCGGCATTGCCGGACTCGTCGGTGCAGGACGTACCGAAGCCGTACAGTGTCTGTTTGGCGTCTGGTCTGGTCGTTGGGAGGGAAAGATTTTTATTGAAGGCACTCAGGTGCATATCCATAACTGCCAGCAAGCTATTGCTCATGGCATCGCCATGGTGCCTGAAGACAGAAAAAAAGATGGCATTGTTCCGGTGATGGCTGTGGGGAAAAATATCACGCTGGCTGCACTCGATAAATTTACCGGGGGCATGAGCCATCTTGATGATGCCGCTGAACAAAAATGCATTCTGGAATCGCTTCAACAGCTCAAAGTAAAAACATCGTCTCCCGACCTTGCGATCGGGCGTCTGAGCGGAGGGAATCAGCAAAAAGCGATTCTCGCGCGTTGCCTCCTGTTAAATCCCCGGATTCTCATTCTTGATGAACCCACCAGGGGTATTGATATCGGCGCCAAATATGAAATCTACAAACTCATCAACCAGCTCGTCCAGGAAGGCATTGCCGTGATTGTCATCTCCTCTGAATTACCTGAAGTGCTCGGACTAAGCGATCGCATCCTCGTGATGCATGAAGGAAAACTGAAAGCTAACCTGGTAAATCATAACCTGACTCAGGAGCAGGTGATGGAAGCCGCATTAAGGAGCGAACATCATGTCGAAAAACAATCCGTCTGAAGCGAAACTTTCTCCCTCTATCACAGGTGGTTTCCCAGCAATAAAATCGCTTAACTTGCAAGTCTTCGTCATGATTGCGGCGATTATCGTGATTATGCTGTTTTTCACGTGGACCACTGATGGCGCATACCTGAGCGCACGTAATGTCTCGAACCTGCTTCGACAGACTGCGATTACCGGTATTCTTGCCGTGGGTATGGTGTTTGTGATCATTTCCGCTGAAATCGATCTCTCTGTCGGTTCCATGATGGGATTATTGGGCGGCGTAGCGGCGATCTGTGATGTTTGGCTAGGCTGGCCTTTACCGCTGACGGTGATCGTAACCCTGACTCTGGGATTGCTCCTCGGGGCATGGAATGGATGGTGGGTTGCTTACCGCAAGGTTCCGTCGTTTATCGTCACCCTTGCGGGAATGCTGGCTTTCCGCGGTATTCTGATTGGCATCACCAACGGCACCACCGTATCCCCCACCAGCGCAGCAATGTCTCAGATTGGTCAGAGCTACTTGTCTGATGGCACAGGCTTTGTCATCGGTGCTCTCGGCTTAATGGCGTTTGTTGGCTGGCAATGGCGAGGCCGTATGCGTCGCCAGGCGTTAGGCCTTGCCACTCCCGCATCAACGTCGGCTGTGGGTCGCCAGGCATTCACAGCCATTGTCGTCTTAGGGGCAATCTGGCTATTAAACGATTATCGTGGTGTTCCAACGCCCGTCCTGCTGCTGACGCTGCTGCTGCTCGGTGGGATGTTTATGGCCACGCGCACTGCATTCGGTCGGAGAATTTACGCCATTGGCGGGAACCTGGAAGCCGCCCGCCTTTCAGGTATCAACGTTGAACGCACCAAACTTGCCGTCTTCGCTATTAATGGTTTGATGGTCGCCATTGCCGGGCTCATTCTTAGCTCCCGGCTTGGCGCAGGTTCCCCTTCCGCAGGGAACATTGCAGAACTGGATGCCATTGCCGCATGTGTCATCGGGGGAACCAGCCTGGCGGGAGGGGTCGGGAGTGTTGCCGGCGCCGTCATGGGCGCATTTATTATGGCTTCTCTCGATAATGGAATGAGTATGATGGACGTCCCCACCTTCTGGCAATACATAGTGAAAGGAGCGATATTGTTGTTGGCGGTATGGATGGACTCAGCAACCAAACGTCGTTCCTGAATTTAAGAAGTGGGTGTATCTCAATGCCGGTAAATGCAACCGGCATTGTCTTTTCTACATGATTCAGCAGGAAAAGAACCATGTTTTATAAACGTCATCGTATTACGTTGTTATTTAATGCCAATAAAGCCTACGACCGTCAGGTGGTTGAAGGGGTTGGCGAGTATCTGCAAGCGTCGCAATCGGAGTGGGATATCTTCATAGAAGAAGATTTTCGTGCTCGCATTGATAACATTAAAGAGTGGTTAGGCGACGGCGTTATTGCCGATTATGACGATGATGATATTGCGCAATTACTTGTCGATGTGGATGTTCCGATCATTGGCGTTGGGGGTTCCTACCATCTGCAGCAAGATTATCCACCAGTACATTACATTGCCACCGACAACCACGCGCTGGTAGAAAGCGCTTTCCTGCATCTGAAAGAGAAAGGGATTAACCGCTTTGCGTTTTATGGTCTTCCGGCTTCAAGCGGTAAACGCTGGGCCGCAGAACGTGAATATGCGTTTTGCCAGTTGGTTGCCAAAGAGAAGTACCGCGGCGTCGTCTATCAGGGGCTGGAAACCGCGCCGGAGAACTGGCAGCACGCGCAAAATAGGCTGGCGGACTGGCTGCAAACCTTACCTCCACAAACTGGGATTATCGCCGTCACCGACGCACGTGCGCGGCACGTTCTGCAGGCCTGTGAACATCTGCATATTCCGGTACCGGAAAAACTGTGCGTCATTGGTATCGATAACGAAGAGCTGACCCGTTACCTGTCACGAGTCGCCTTGTCCTCCGTCGCTCAGGGGGCCAGACAGATGGGATATCAGGCAGCCAAACTACTCCACCGCCTGCTGGCTCACGAAGAGATACCCTTACAGCGCATTCTGGTTCCTCCTGTACGCGTTGTTGCGCGTCAGTCTACAGATTATCGTTCACTTACCGATCCTGCCGTTATTCAGGCGATGCATTACATTCGCAACCATGCCTGCAAAGGTATCAAGGTTGATCAAGTGTTGGACTCAGTAGGGATTTCACGTTCGAATCTGGAGAAGCGCTTTAAAGAAGAGGTCGGAGAGACCATTCACGCCGTGATTCATGCCGAAAAGCTGGAAAAGGCGCGCAGCCTGTTGATTTCTACCACGCTTTCAATCAACGAAATTTCACAGATGTGCGGCTACCCATCTCTGCAGTATTTCTATTCGGTATTCAAGAAAGAGTACGACACGACGCCAAAAGAGTATCGCGATGTGAACAGTGAAGTGTTGCTATAAGGATGATAGCCGGAGGGCGAAGTCGCCATCCGGCACTCGAAATTACATATGCGCGGCGATTAAACGCTGGTTGTCCTGATACATTGCGAACAGATAGTTGTTATAACTCTGTCCCTTAGTGGAATAACCCTTCAGCTTATGGATCATCGCGGTGGCGGTGACTTCCTGATCGGCTTTACGCAACTGCGCACGTGACTTACGGAAGGAAGAGTAGGCCGGATGCGTATTCAAATTAATGACGTAAGCATTCACCGACTCTTTCACTGATTCAAACTGTGAGTAGCCTTTCACCTTACCCGGTGCATTGTTACAACGACCCTTGCCACATTTCATGCCAAACAGGTTGTTGTTGCTCCGCGCCAGCTTCGACGTACCCCAGCCGCTTTCTGCCGCAGCCATGGTTGCCACCATACTGGTCGGGATAATGTCTACACGCTCAAGCAGCGTATTCCACGGAATTTTACGCGTGTTACCAGACCAGTTCACCTTGTAGCGCTTCGCGATGTCTTTCATACGCGTACGCTCAGTCGGTGACCAGCGGTTCTGGTACTGTTTTGAAATCAGCCAGTTACGGTCCGCCGTAATGGCAGCATTTTGACTGGTAATATAAGGCATAACTGTCCGGAGAAACGCTTTTTTCCTTGGTGTTCCGGAAGGGTATTTTCGCAAATCAGGAAGTGAACTACTCTTTGCACTATTGCGAGAATACTCTTGTTTACTGCTAACCTGTTTATTACTTGCCTTGGTTATCTGGGGCTTGTGACTCGTTGTCGCCGTGTGTGTCTTTGCCAGCACCTCACCCGAAAATGCAACGGTGAGTAACATAAGAATCATTGCCCCATATCGTCGAATGGGAGTCAATATCATTAGGTCTCCTGGTCGGATTTATACATTCCAACACCTTATATTTTTCACAAAAATGAGAGATGAATCTCAAATCATATCAAAAATAGCCGTCAAGAGCACCCTCAGGAATAGTCCAATTCTGAAACTATGTCACGTATTAACAGTTCTGGGTGCCATTAATTCGAAGAAAATGTGGAGGTTATCGCAAAATAAGTTCATTTTTTGCGCGCGATCGCTCACCCTCACTTCTCCTCCTGGCGGAATCAACTCAAAGGAGGAGTTTCCGGCCTGATTTCACTGGCAAACTGGCGAAAATCGCAGCATCAAGGACAGCACTATGAAACTTGCCGCCGTTGCGCTGGCGCTAATGCCCGGCATTGCCATCGCCTCATCATGGACGTCTCAAGGACTTCCCACCTTCGAAGCGGAAGGTACGGGTAAATTCGTCAGCCATGCAGCGTTGACGAAGGGTACCCGTCCTTTAACCCTGAATTTTGACCAACAGTGCTGGCAGCCTGCTGATGCGATAAAACTCAACCAGATGCTGTCGCTAAAACCTTGTGAAGGCACGCCGCCACAGTGGCGTTTATTCAAAGACGGCGATTACACGCTGGAAATCGATACCCGCTCCGGTACGCCAACGCTGATGCTGTTGGTAAAAAGTGCTAAGGACACCGTCACCACCCAGATTCGCCAATGCCCGAAATGGGACGGTTCACCATTAACGCTGGACGTGAGCCTGACCTTCCCGGAAGGTGCCGTGGTGCGTGATTTCTACAGCCAGCAAACGGCAACGGTAAAAAACGGGTCGATTACCCTACAGCCCGCCGCAACCAGTAACGGGCTGTTGCTACTGGAACGGGCGGAAACCGATGCCCCCGCCGCTTTCGACTGGCATAACGCCACGGTGTATTTCGTCCTGACGGACCGCTTTGTGAATGGCGATCCGAGTAACGACCACAGCTATGGGCGTCGCAACGACGGCATGCAGGAAATTGGCACTTTCCACGGTGGCGATTTGCGCGGGCTCGCCAGCAAACTCGACTACCTGCAACAGTTAGGCGTCAACGCCCTGTGGATCAGCGCGCCGTTTGAGCAAATCCACGGCTGGGTCGGCGGTGGCGCCAAAGGGGACTTCCCCCACTACGCTTACCACGGCTACTACACCCAGGACTGGACCACGCTTGACGCCAATATGGGAAACGAAGCGGACCTGCGCGCGCTGGTTGATGGCGCACACCAGCGCGGCATCCGTGTCTTGTTTGATGTGGTGATGAACCATACCGGCTACGCCACGCTGGCGGATATGCAGGAGTATCAGTTTGGGGCACTGTACCTATCGGGCGATGAACTGAAAAAAACGCTCGGGGAACGCTGGACGGACTGGCAACCAGCCGCCGGGCAAAGCTGGCACAGTTTCAATGATTACATCAACTTTAGCGATAAAGCTGGCTGGGAAAAATGGTGGGGAAAAAACTGGGTCCGCACCGATATTGGCGATTACGACAATCCTGGCTTTGACGACCTGACGATGTCGCTGGCTTTCCTGCCCGATCTGAAAACCGAATCCACCACGCCTTCCGGGCTGCCAAACTTTTATCAGCACAAGCCGGATACGCACGCCAAAGCCATCGCCGGTTACACGCCCCGGGATTATCTGACGCACTGGCTCAGTCAGTGGGTGCGTGATTATGGGATTGACGGCTTTCGGGTCGACACCGCTAAACACGTCGAGCTTCCCGCCTGGCAGCAGCTAAAAACACAAGCCAGCGCGGCGCTGGTCGAATGGAAGAAAGCCAATCCGGAAAAAGCGCTGGATGATAACCCCTTCTGGATGACCGGCGAGGCCTGGGGTCACGGTGTGATGCAAAGCGACTATTACCGTCACGGCTTCGATGCGATGATCAATTTCGACTACCAGGAGCAGGCGGCAAAGGCCGTCGATTGTCTGGCAAATATGGACCCCACCTGGCAGCAGATGGCGGATAAATTGCAGGACTTCAACGTCCTGAGCTATCTCTCCTCGCACGATACACGTCTGTTCCGCGAAGGTGGAGACAACGCCGCCGAGCTATTGCTGCTGGCACCTGGCGCGGTTCAACTCTTTTATGGCGACGAGTCGGCCCGCCCCTTTGGCCCAACCGGCTCAGACCCATTACAGGGTACGCGCTCAGAGATGAACTGGCAGGATGTGACCGGGAAATCTGCCGCCAGCGTCGCCCACTGGCAGCGAATCAGTCAGTTCAGGGCCAGACATCCCGCCATTGGCGCCGGTAAACAAATCACGCTGCCGCTGACGCAGGGATACGGATTTATTCGTGAGCATGGCGACGATAAGGTGATGGTGGTGTGGGCCGGTCAGCCCTGATCCCGGCAGGCTTCTCGCTGTGCACGCAGCGGGAAGCCTTACTCAACATTAAAAACCAGCCAAATAAAAATCAGTAGCACAAAATCTCAATCCGGCCTGCTACCCCTGATTTGCACCCTGCCATGGGTAGCGCTATGGTTAGCCACTTTACTACTCAGTTCGACAGACCACCTGCTATGACATTCTCACTTTTTGGCGACAAATTTACCCGCCATTCAGGCATCACACGCCTGATGGAGGACCTTAACGACGGTTTACGCACCCCAGGCGCCATCATGCTCGGTGGCGGCAATCCGGCGCAAATTCCAGAGATGCAAAATTACTTTCAATCTCTGCTGGCAGATATGCTGGAAAACGGCAAAGCCACTGATGCGCTTTGCAATTACGATGGTCCACAAGGTAAAACCGAGCTGCTGACTGAGCTGGCGAAACTGCTACGTGAGAAGCAGGGTTGGGATATCGAGCCACAAAATATTGCACTGACAAATGGCAGTCAGAGCGCATTTTTCTACTTATTCAATCTGTTCGCCGGACGCCGCGCCGACGGAACAACGCAAAAAGTGTTGTTCCCGTTAGCTCCGGAATACATTGGCTATGCTGATTCCGGGCTGGAAGAGGATCTTTTTGTCTCCGCGCGTCCAAACATCGAACTGTTACCAGAAGGTCAGTTTAAGTATCACGTTGATTTTGAACACCTGCACATCGGTGAAGAGACGGGCATGATCTGCGTGTCACGTCCGACAAACCCGACAGGCAACGTGATCACCGATGAAGAGCTGATGAAGCTGGACCGGCTGGCCAACCAGCATGGGATCCCGCTGGTGATTGATAACGCCTATGGCGTACCGTTCCCCGGCATCATCTTTAGCGAAGCGCGCCCGCTGTGGAATCCCAACATTGTGCTGTGCATGAGCCTTTCCAAGCTGGGTCTGCCAGGCTCCCGCTGCGGCATCATTATCGCGAATGAAAAAATCATCACCGCCATCACCAACATGAACGGCATTATCAGCCTCGCGCCTGGCGGAATGGGTCCTGCAATCATGTGCGAAATGATTAAGCGCAACGACCTTCTGCGTCTGTCCGAGACGGTGATTAAGCCGTTTTATTATCAGCGCGTTCAGGAGACGATTGCGATCATTCGCCGCCATTTATCTGAAGATCGGTGCCTTATTCATAAACCGGAGGGCGCGATTTTCCTGTGGTTATGGTTCAAAGATTTGCCTATCAGTACCGAACTGTTGTATCAGCGTCTGAAAGCGCGCGGCGTGCTGATGGTTCCTGGTGACTACTTCTTCCCGGGTCTGGATAAACCCTGGCCGCATACGCATCAGTGTATGCGGATGAACTACGTGCCAGAACCGGAGAAAATCGAAGCTGGAGTGAAGATTCTGGCTGAAGAGATCGAACGCGCCTGGCAGGAAGGCTAACGCAAGTCCCGACCTAACCACAGGTCGGGACTCACATTACTGTGGTAGTGAACACAGACGCTGGCGCTGAATACTGACGGCATCTATACACTGCAACGCGCTGGTCGGGCAGGCTTCGACACACGCGGGTCCCGCATCACGATACCAGCATAAATCGCACTTTATCGCCTGCACCCGTGACGAGCGGGCGACGACATTCATTGCCCCAAATGGGCAGGCCAGCATACAACTTTTACAGCCAATACAACGCGCCTGTTCAACGAAGATATGCCCATGTTCACGACGAATTGCGTGCGTCGGGCAGACATTTGCACAGGGAGCGTCCTCGCATTGATGGCAGGCGACTGCCGTCGTAAAGGCGTCGTCTTTGATCACGCGGATGCGCGGGGTAAACGCAGTGGAAGAGACCGACGCGCAGTCCTGGTTTTGCTGGTGCGCGACGACGCAAGCAACTTCGCAGGTACGACACCCAATACATTTTGCCGCATCCGCCATAATAAACTCGTTCATTGCTCCCTCCGTCTGCGTGAAAACCACAGAGTGCCAGAGAGGTTGCCCCTGACGCCTTGATCGGACAGGGGAAACGGTTAAATATTGTCAGGTGCCTGAACAACTATGGCGATCCGCCTAATCGCGAGCGGTAAAGCCCAGTTCATTGGAAATGAGCCGGATGACGATGCTTCGGGTCTTATCCGGTCTATCACATTGAAAAGATTGCCCTCCTCCCTGAGGACAAACGGGTGAGAATCAGAAACGCCAGGTCAGACCGGACATAAAGGTAAAGCTGTCATCACGGTCAACCATCGGGCTATTTTTAATATCATCTGGCAGCGCACTATAGTTGGCGCTGGCCAGCAGCGTCAGATTGCTGGTCAATGCGTATTTAGCGGACAGGCCAACATACGGTGTCCAGCTATCGCCAGGGGAGTAACTTGATAACCCACTACGGCGGGATTCATTGCCAGAGATGCCGTAGTAATATTCGTTGAAGTTTTCGTCATAGTAGAGCACGCCAATCGCCGGCGTCAGCGTCAGCTTGCCCATCGGCATTTGGCGAAACAGAGACATTTCCCCAACCCAACCGTTGCTGTTGTCCAGCACATCCGCTGCTGCGGAGACTTTCACGCTGCCCCATTTCTCATGGTGATACCATGCAGCACCCGCCATCGCGGTTGCGTCACGCTTGTTCAATTGCTTCATCGCTTGATCGTCGTTATCACCCGGATCAAACTCAAGCGGCATGTACGAGGCAGTAATGCTAAATTCATTACTTTCATTTTTTGAAAGAATATAACCTAACGTTGTTTGCCTAAAATAAAATGATTCACTTTCATAACTGACAAGCGGTACTGCGTGAACGTTATCATTATATCCACGATAAGGAGATTCGTTATATACAGCGCCGCCGCCAATAGAAAATTCCGCGGCAGTTGCGCTCGCCATAAATGAAAAGGCGAATAGCGCCACAATATTGCGTTTAATTAACATGCCCACATTCCATTTTAAAATAAGATACAAAACGCGTGCATAATAATGCTTACAATTTCATCGGTGCAAGATTCATATTTATATAGTAATATATACAAACATATATATATTGGGTTTGGCGATGAACAAATTACAACTCAAACACCGGGAACTGAAGATTATTTCGGTAATTGCTGCCAGTGAAAACATCAGTCATGCCGCTACGGTTCTCGGCATCGCACAAGCCAACGTTAGTAAGTATCTTGCTGATTTTGAATCCAAAGTTGGACTAAAGGTATTTGATCGCACCACTCGACAGCTCACCCTTACACCGTTTGGTACAGCGCTGCTTCCTTACATCAATGACATGTTGGACAGAAACGATCAGCTCAATAATTTCATTGCTGATTATAAGCACGAAAAACGTGGCCGGGTGACCGTATATGCACCGACGGGCATAATTGCTTATTTATCGCAACATGTGATCGCAAAAATTCAGGATATCGGTGGAATTAGCCTCTCACTTAAAACATGTAACCTGGAACGAAAGGCATTTTTTGAAGGTGTCGACTTCCCTGAAGATTGTGATATTTTAATTACCTATGCGCATCCTAAAGATGAATCTCTGGTTGCCAGTTTCATTACTAAATATGCGGTGACGGCTTTTGCCAGCCCTGAGTATATCAAAGCACATCCTATTAGTAGCCCTGATGAACTGGAAGAACATTCCTGTATCCTGATTGATTCCATGATGATAGATGAGGCTAATATCTGGCGTTTCACTTCTGCCGGAGGCAAGGAGATGCACGATTATCGGGTGACCGGAAATTATGTCTGCGACAATACACAGTCTGCACTGGCGCTGGCACGTAACCATCTGGGCATTGTTTTTGCGCCAAATGCGAGTATCCAAAAAGATATTGAATCCGGGTCGCTGGTTCCATGTTTCTCAGAACAACATGAATGGTGGCTGGATTTGGTGGTGATTTTCCGCAAACGTGAATATCAGCCATGGCGGGTACAGTTTATTCTTGATGAGATGTTGGCAGAGATCCGCCAGCAACTTACTCAGGCGCTGGAACAGCAGCCTGAATAAGCGAATTAGGGTACCAGGTTCAAAATGGTAAGCAAAATAGCCTGCGCCTAGTGATCGAGATACAGATAATGCACCCAACTGGTCATACGCAGCAGAACCTTACGCATCACTGACACATGGGTGAAGTGATCAGAATAAACCGCGACCTGCGCATAAATCCCATCAGGCAGAGCGTTCACATCCACATTATCATTCAGCTCAATCGTGGCGATCACCCCCTCCGATCCGGGCGTAGAATTTAAGGATTGCAGCGCCCCATTCGACTGGTATGTTCCCCCCGGTACGGCCGGACTGATGGCAGCCAGTTTGCCGCTGAAAACCTTACCCGGCAGGGCGTTAAACACCACTTCAGCTTCATCGCCTGGCTCCAATCGCAGCAACGAGTTTTGCCGGAACTGGGCGATAATTTGCCGTTTTTGATCAGGGATAAACACCATCACCGGACGCATAGGCAGCGCGGCGGCATAGGTTCCCGGTCGCATCAGCACCTGCGTAACGTAACCATCGCTGGGCGCGCGAACCACTGTCTGGTCCAGGTTGAACTCCGCTTCGGCTAACTGCGCTTTCAGGCTGGCAATTTGCGAATTCTCACCCTGCACCAGGCTGTCTAACTGACTCTGGATTTGCTGTTGTTCCGCAACGGAGGATTTCACCGCTGCTTCCTGCGCCAGATAGTTTTGCCGCGCCGCATCGATATCGCGTTCAGAAAAAGGATTGACCTTCGCCTGACTCCCCTGCGCATAGCGCTGGTAATCTTTAGCTAGCTTGTCACGCGTAGCCTTTGCCCGCTGCGTGTTGGCTTGCATTTCGTCTAACTGCGCCACCAGCACCTGCTCTTTATGTTGTGCGGTGACAATATCAGCTTTCAGGCGATCAACTCGTGCCTGATAACGTCCCGGATTAAGTTTAAACAGTACCTCACCTTTTTTGATCAGCGTATTCTTCTTATCCGTCACTTCCGTCACGACCCCCGTGACCTGCGGTACTACGGGAATAGAAATTACTGCCTTTTGCGCCTTAAATGTATACGGATGGTTATAATTCATCAGTAATATAAGCCCGCAAACAATGAATATACCGCCCAATGCTGCAGTGGGTACTGTCCATTTATTGGCAGGAATTTTAAAAATCTTAAATATTGACCATGCGCACGCCACATAGGTCAGAACGATCAATAAATCCATCGATATTACTCCGCCGGAGAGGTCTTCGCCTCACCCAGTTTCTTTTCCAGATCGGCAACCCTGGCCTGCAACTGGATCAGGGAAGAATCCGCGCTTTGCATGCCCCACCCGCGTTCCGGGCGATAAAGCGTTGCCCAGATCCATAAAAAGGGCCACATGACATGTAAGGTAAACAAACTCACCCAGCCCGCGACATGTATTGCGTCAGCGTGAGGATGGTTACGTTTCTTTGCAATGAGATAGGGAATATCATGCAGAATAATAATCCCGTAAAAAATGACCAGGAATACAAAAATAAGCACTCCTAATGCAAAATAATTAAGGAACATATTTGCCTCAGGGATTTAAATTAAAAATTCGGCTGCAATTTGATTTACACAATAGAGTTGATAATAGTAGTGGAATGACCAGATTGGATGCAATCGTCTTATTTATATAACGATATATGGGTTTATATATAACTGCAGAATAAAGATATGCCCGGCGCAAAACCGGGCAATAAGTGATGAGAAATTAAAATAGTCCCAGCGGTTTATCCGAGTAGCTCACCAGCAGACATTTGGTTTGCTGATAATGCTCGAGCATCATCTTATGCGTCTCGCGCCCGATGCCCGACTGCTTATAGCCACCGAATGCCGCATGGGCCGGGTAAGCATGGTAACAGTTGGTCCATACACGCCCCGCCTGAATCCCACGGCCCATCTTGTACGCCAGATTTCCGTTACGGCTCCAGACACCAGCGCCAAGCCCATATTGGGTGTCATTGGCGATTTCCAGCGCCTCTTCCATGGTTTTAAAGGTCGTGACGGCCAGCACGGGCCCGAAGATCTCTTCCTGGAAAACCCGCATGTTGTTCTTGCCAAACAGAATGGTTGGTTCGAGGTAATAACCTTCTTTTAAGTCGCCATCCAGTTGCTTGCGCCGCCCGCCGGTGAGAACATCAGCCCCTTCTTTCTTACCAATATCGATGTAATTCAAAATGGTTTCCAGTTGACCATGCGAGACCTGCGCACCCATTTGCGTCACGCTGTCTAACGGGTTGCCGCTGCGAATACTCTCCACCCGGCGAATAGCTCTTTCCATAAAACGTTCGTAAATAGATTCCTGTACTAACGCACGGCTCGGACAGGTACACACTTCACCCTGATTGAAGGCAAACAGCGCGAAACCTTCCAGCGCTTTGTCAAAAAACGCATCTTCTTCATCCATCACATCAGCGAAGAAGATATTGGGCGATTTCCCACCCAGCTCCAGCGTGACGGGAATAATGTTCTGCGTGGCGTATTGCATGATCTGCTGCCCAACTTCCGTTGAGCCGGTAAACGCCACTTTCGCAATGCGCTTAGACGTCGCCAGATACTCACCGATTTCCCCACCCGCACCGTTTACCACGTTTACCACGCCTGGCGGGAGCAGATCGCCGATGACTTCCATCAGCAACAGCACGGACAGCGGCGTGAGGCGCGCGGGTTTAAGCACGACGCAGTTACCCGCCGCCAGCGCGGGCGCCATCTTCCAGCTGGCCATCAGCAGCGGGAAGTTCCACGGGATAATTTGCCCTACCACGCCAAGAGGTTCATGGAAGTGATAAGCCACGGTCTCGCTATCAACCTCGCTTATTCCCCCTTCCTGCGCACGAATACAGGAAGCGAAATAGCGGAAATGGTCAATCGCCAGCGGAACATCTGCCGCGCTGGTTTCGCGGATGGGCTTACCGTTATCCCAGGTTTCTGCCGTCGCCAGCAGTTCCAGGTTTTGCTCCATACGATCGGCGATTTTGAACAGTATCGCTGCCCTGTCCTGCACGGATGTCTGTGCCCACTTGTCTTTTACTTTGTGCGCGGCATCCAGTGCCAGATCGATATCCTTTTTGCCGGAAGAGGCCACTTCGCACAGTAATTGCCCGGTTACCGGCGTCAGGTTTTGGTAATACTCGCCGTCCACCGGGGCAACCCAGTCACCGCCGATAAAGTTATCGTATCGGGCTTTTAACTTCAGAGGGTAACCATACTCGCCGGGATAAATACGCGTTGAAGGGGGGTTATTGGTCATGACCGTCTCCTTGCTGTAGGGGTACTACAAGGGTAGACGGGGCTGGCGAATTATTCGCCAGCCATTTACTGCTTTACGACAGGTATCACGAATTACATGGCTGCGCGATAAATCGCCACGATTTCTTCATGAGTCGCCTGAATCGGGTTAGTGAAACCGCAGGCATCTTTCAGGGCATTGGTCGCCAGTACGGCAATATCCTCTTCCTTCACGTTCAACTCACGCAGACCGGCCGGGATATTCACTTTCTGCGCCAGTTCGCGGATCGCCGCGATGCAGGCTTCCGCCCCTTGCTCTGCGCTCAAGCCAGCAACGTCCACGCCCATTGCAGCAGCGCAATCACGCAGGCGAGCGGCCGCCACTTTGCTATTGAAGACCTGCACATGCGGCAGCAGCACTGCGTTACATACACCGTGCGGCAGATCGTAGAAGCCGCCCAACTGGTGCGCCATTGCGTGCACATAACCAAGAGAAGCGTTGTTAAAAGCCATGCCCGCGAGGAACTGCGCGTAAGCCATGGCTTCGCGCGCCTGAGCATTGCTGCCATCTGCAACGGCGACCGGCAGGTTTTCCGCAATCATGGTGACCGCTTTCAACGCGCACGCATCGGTAATCGGCGTTGCAGCAATAGACACGTAGGCTTCAATGGCGTGGGTCAGCGCATCCATACCGGTTGCCGCTGTCAGGGACTTCGGCATGCCGACCATCAGCGAGGAGTCATTAACGGACAGCAGCGGCGTAACGTGCTTATCCACAATCGCCATTTTAATGTGGCGTACTTCATCGGTAATGATGCAGAAACGGGTCATTTCAGATGCCGTGCCCGCGGTGGTGTTAATGGCGATCATCGGCAGCTGTGGTTTTGCAGAACGGTCCACACCTTCGTAATCGCGAATATCGCCGCCGTTAGCCGCCACCAGCGCAATGCCCTTCGCACAATCGTGCGGAGAACCGCCGCCGAGGGAAATAACGCTATCACATTCGTTTTCTTTCAGTATATGCAGGCCAGCAGCGACGTTACTGGTCGTGGGATTAGGATGCGTACCGTCGAAAATTACGCTGAAAATATCACGTTCCTGTAATGCTTTTTGAATCTCGCCAGCCATACCTAATTTTGTCAGCATGGCATCCGTGACAATCAGCGTACGACGAAAACCATATTCCGCCATTGTATTCATTGCGTCTTTTAATGAATTAGCGCCGATTACATTCACGGAAGGAATAAAAAATGTTGAAGCAGCCATTGTACGATCCTTAATTACTCTAAAGAGTCAGGAAGCATACGAGTGAAATATCCAACAAAATATGATCGTGGTTGTTATTTTAATAACACCCACAATTAAAAAGCACATTAGGTTCATAATCTAATGTGCTTATTTCAATCAATATTTATTTTGTATTAATTCATTTAATTCCTGAATTAATTGTTTCATTACTTTTCGGGAAACAACAAAGCATCGCGTAATAAATGATCATTTCCCCGTCGACGCGTAAAACCAATGCGGTCAAAATATTCCAGAATCTGGATAGCCAATTTGCGTCCAACGTTAAGCCTGTCGCGGAAATCGGCAGCACAGGTCGATCCTTTCTCCTGATCCAGTTCGCGGATCATATTGGCAAAGGCCACAATCCGATCGTTACGGTAATAGCGATCTTTGACGATCGCGGTGATGATGCCCTGCTGCGCTGCTTGTCGTAACGCCACACGCATCATCTGCTCATCTGTGCCCGTCTGTTTTGCCAAATCGCGCACCCACCACGGCTCATCGCCAAAAAGCGGTTCTGCTTTTTGCCAGATAGCCTGCTGCTCTTCGCTGAAACCGGCCTTATGATCCGGCAAATGCAGCCAGCCATGATGGCTATGGATGGCGCCGCTCTCACGCATCTTTTCAATCAGCAGCAGGACCAACGCTTCGTCTTCCATCGGCAAAGCCATACGGCGCAGGCGTTCTCGCCCAGGTCCTGGTTCATCACGGTGCTGCTCGTGGTACGTCGCCAGCGTATCAAGGACTTTCCGCTGCCAGCGCGCTGCAACGGCAGCATTCAACAGACTGTATCCCGCCTGAATAAAGCCATGCAGCTCAATCAACGGACGCATACCGTTGCCGTTGAGCTGACGCGCCCAGGCGAAGTCAGGAATATTCACCGCCCCGCGCGTCAGATGTAGCGCCAGAGCTTCGCCGTCACTCTGTACCTTCTCCAGCGCTGCTAGCCACTGCAAATATTCCGGCTTACGCTTCCCGCGACGCGGCGGATTGAGCGTTACCACGCGCGCGCCAGCCAGCGTCGTGCGGGCCGAAATATCGCGTAGCACCAGACGGTCGTTATCGGCGAGCCAGAGCGGTGTATCAAACACCAGTTCCGCCAGCGTCCCTTCAAGCAGCGAGATTCTCCCGGTGACATGGCTGGCCGCGTGGTGAATATGCAGCGGTTGCCACTGCATCAGCGGCGCGGCATGCTCTAAAGAGACAATCACGCGGGTAAACGCCTCTGGCGGTGCATCGGACAGCAGCCAGTCGCCGCGGTTAAGCTCTTCTTTTTGTGCATCACCGGCAATATTCAGCGCAATACGTTGCCCCGCCTGCGCGCGATCGGTGGCCTGATTTTGCGCATGCAAGCTACGTACGCGCATCGGTTTGTTGACGCCCGTGAGCCACAGCGTGTCACCAACAGTCACCTCACCGCTAAGCGCCGTCCCGGTCACCACCAGACCCGCGCCTTTGACCGTAAAGGCACGGTCAATCGCCAGGCGAAAGCTGCAATCGCGGGCATGCTCGCGCGACGTTAATTGCTGTAAATGATCGCGCAGTTCTTCGATTCCACGACCTTCACTGGCAGCCGTCACGAACAGAACCGCATCGGCGAATCCATAGTTCTCAAGCGCAGTATGCACCTCAGTACGTACCGCGTTGATGCGATCGTCATCCACGCGATCGGCTTTCGTGAGCGCCACGGTGATCTGCGGATTGCCCGTCAGTTGCAGAATTTGCAAATGCTCACGCGTTTGCGCCATCACGCCGTCATCACACGCCACCACCAGCAGCGCATGGTCGATCCCGCCGACACCCGCCAGCATGTTGGACAAAAACTTTTCGTGTCCGGGAACATCGATAAATCCCAGAATCCTTCCGTCCGGCTGCGGCCAGTAGGCATAACCGAGATCGATGGTCATGCCGCGCTTTTTTTCTTCCGGCAAACGGTCGGCATTCACGCCGGTAATCGCCTGTAATAACGTTGTTTTTCCGTGGTCAACGTGTCCGGCGGTTGCAATAATCATTTCAGCATCATCTCCATAAACCGGGTCTCGTCCTCAAGGCAGCGCAGATCCAGCCATAAGCGACCATCATAAATTCGCCCAATGATCGGCACGGGCAGCGCACGCCAACGGGCGGCCAGTGCTTCGAGGCGGCTACCGCGCCCGTCATGTGGCGTAAAGGTTAATGCCGCGCTGGGCAGCCTATCAACAGGTAGCGAACCGCTGCCTATCTGCGATAAACAAGGCATAACGTTCAGGGCGAATTCGTCGCCGTAATGATCAGCAAGCCGTGCCTGTAATTGTTGTGCCTGCGCGTGGACAGCCTCCTGCGAGCGGGTGAGCTGGCGTAACGTCGGCAACTTCGCTGCCAGCGCTTCCGGGTGCAGGTAGAGCCGCAGCGTCGCTTCCAGCGCAGCCAGCGTCATTTTATCAGCCCGTAATGCACGTTTCAGCGGATGGCTCTGTAAGCGCGCGATCATCTCTTTTTTACCGACAATAATCCCTGCCTGCGGCCCTCCCAGTAATTTATCGCCAGAGAAGCTCACCAGGCTGACGCCAGCGGCAATCAGCTGTTGCGGCATCGGCTCCTGCGGTAATCCATACTGGCTGAGATCGACCAGCGAGCCGCTGCCGAGATCCGCCACTACCGGAACATCCAACTCCTTGCCAATAGTAGCCAGCTCTGCCTCATCCACCGACTTCGTAAAGCCTTCGATGCTGTAATTACTGGTATGCACTTTCATCAGCAGACCGGTGTTTTCATTTACCGCCTGACGATAATCTTTCGTGTGGGTCCGGTTGGTGGTACCCACTTCGCGCAGAATACATCCGGCCTGACACATCACGTCCGGAATACGAAATGCGCCGCCAATTTCTACCAGTTCTCCGCGTGAAACGACCACCTCTTTGCCGTTAGCTGTGGCCGCCAGCATCAGCAAAACCGCTGCCGCATTGTTATTGACGATACAGGCGTCTTCCGCCCCCGTCAGACGGCAGAGTAAATCCGCCAGGGCCCGATCCCGATGCCCACGCCCGGCATCATCCAGGCTGTATTCCAGCGTCACCGGCGTGCGCATCGCCTGCACCACCGCCTCGATCGCTTCTTCGGCCTGCGATGCGCGACCAAGATTGGTATGCAGCACCGTTCCGGTCAGGTTAATCACCGGACGCAGCGCACTTTGCGATTCTCGTTCCAGCCGGGCGCAGGCCTCTTGCGCCCAGTCCTCACACCATGCCGGGAGCGCGTGCGTGTCGCGAATAGCTTCTCTGGCTTCGTCGAGCATGTGACGCAGCAGGTCAACCACCCGGGTATGACCGTGAGACTCACGTAAAGCTGGGAAGGCGCTATCGCGCAATAAACGATCGATCGCAGGAAGCTGGCTGTAGAGTGAACGCATGTCGGTTGTCATGAAAGGGCCTGGCTGTTGGTGGCCCTCTCCACCGTGGAGAGGGATATCGATATAGCAAGGATTGTACCGTGACTTTGCTCAGGCGAGTATAATGTGTATCAAGCCTTTGGCGGTTCCGTACGGGCAAAACTTTCGCGTTGAAAGAGCGTTTCCACCAGTTTGACCAGACGCGGGCGATCAACACACCAGCCGGGCGCAACCCGACGGAAATTGAGATAACCGACGGCACAGGCAATCGCAATGGTTGCCAGGTTAACCGTATCCGTTTTCAGCGTACCCTCCGCCAGATAACCTTCCAGCATATCCAGACTACGGGTAATCTTCTCTCGCTGGCGTAACAGTTCGGTTTCTGACTGCTGTGCGACGGGGCGAGCTTGTTCGCGTACCGAGACTAAACCGGCATCCATAATGCCATCGGCCAGCGCTTCCAACTGGCGTACCTTCAGCGCCGCCAGTGGTTCACGCGGCAGCATCGCTGGCGCAATATCCAGCAGTTCTATGTATTCCGCGATGATCGGAGAGTCAAACCAGTACTCGCCCTCATCGGTAACCAACGCGGGCACTTTTCCTAACGGGTTATAGCGTGCCACGCCGCTATCTGCGTTATAGGGGAGTTCATTTACAAATTCGAAGGTGATGCCCTTTTCCAGTAACAGTATAGAAATTTTACGCACAAAAGGGCTGGTATAGCTGCCAATGAGTTTCATGCCGGGTCCTTTTTGCCAACAAAAATATCAGTATGGCTCAGGTCAGTGCAAATGGCAGGTGATGACGGTCTCAATGATCCAAATAAAGGTAATGCATCCAACTGGTCATGCGCAGCAGCACTTTACGCATCACTGAAACATGAGCGAAATGGTCGGAATAGACCGCCACCTGGGCATAGATACCGTCCGGCAGCGCATCCACATCGGCATTGGGAGCCAGCTCAATCGTGGCCAGCACGCCATCGGTACCCGGCACCACCGTTAAGGACTGTAATGCTCCCTGCGCCTGATAAGAACCGCCCGGAACAACCGGCAGAATGCTGGTAAGCTTGCCGGAGAATACCTGGCCTGGCAGCGCGTTGAAGACCACTTCCGCTTCATCACCCGGTTTAAGGCGCAGCAACGAATTCTGGCGGAATTGCGCCACGATTTGCCGTTTTTGTTCCGGAATAAATACCATCACCGGGCGCAGAGGCAGCGCGGCGGCATAGGTCCCGGGCCGGATAAGCACCTGTGTTACATAACCGTTGCTGGGCGCACGTACGATAGTCTGCTCAAGATTGTATTTGGCTTCAGCGAGCTGGGCGCGCAGAGACGCAACCTGAGATTGCTCTCCATTGACCATACTGTCTAACTGGCTCTGAATCTGCGTCTGTTCAGCAACGGAGCCTTTGACCAGCGCATCCTGCGCCAGATAGTTTTGCCGGGCATTGTCGATGTCGCTTTCAGAGAATGGATTAACCTTCGCCTGACTACCCTTCAAATAGCGTTGATAATCTTTATACAGGCGATCTCGTTCAGCGGAAACGCGGGTGGTATTGGCTACGGCTTCAGACAGCTGCGCTTTCATATTGTCGATGTTGTGCGTAGCGGTCACCAGGTCGGCCTGCAGCCTGTCGACCCGCGCCTGATAACGAACGGGATCGAGTTTAAATAACACCTCGCCTTTTTTAATCAGCTGATTATTTTTATCTGTCACTTCACTAACAATTCCGGTGACCTGTGGGGTAACAGGAATTGAAATAACCGCCTTTTGCGCCGTAAAGGTATACGGGTGGTTATAGTTCATTAATAAAATCAGTCCCGCCACAATAAACACCCCACCTAATGCGGCGGTAGCAAGCGTCCATTGATTTACCGGAATACGGAATATTTTAAAAATGGCCCAGGCGAATGCCACATAGGTCAGGACAATCAACAAGTCCATGATCAAATCTCCGGAAAGGTGGAGTTATCGTTTTTTTTCTCCCCATCCAGTCTATTTTCCAACTGGGTGATGCGCGCGGCCAGCGCGGCAATTTCAGGGTCAGGTTCCTTCCCGGACGGCGTGATGTGTGACTGCATTCCCCAGCCTCGTTCTGGCTGATAGAGCGTGGCCCAGATCCACAGGAAGGGCCAAATAACATGCAGCGTAAATAAGCTCACCCAACCCGCCGTATGGATGGCATCGGCATGGGGATGGTTGCGCTTCTTAGCCATGTTATAGGGAATATCATGGATGGCGATGATTCCGTAAAACAGAACCAGAAAAACGAAGATCAGCACACCTAACGCGAAATAGTTTAGAAACATACCCGCCTCGTATTCACGCTAATCAGAGCTTTCAATTGAAGGCAGCCGAAAGGAGTCATGGCTGGTAATTTGAACATAATTGCAGTTAGCCATTTCCGCCATACCACCAGGGTATAAATTTTCAGGTTGATGGCTTGCGGGGTAGTTGCAAGAAATAGGTGATGAAACAGAATCCGCTCCAGATCACACCAGGAGAAATCCAGACAAATATTTATTGCGAAGTAGATCACAAATATCCAACAAACAGCCAAAGCAAAAACGTGAATAACTTCACACTTAACGCCCATTTTTAGCCAATTCTTGACCTGTGATGTTTTTTTGTACCGATATTTTGTGATGAAAATCACATTAACTAACGCCATACACCCTATATTTACGTGACAAACGTCACATAAAAAGTCGTCGACTGGACAGTTGAACGATTCAGTGCCAGATTTCGCAGTATCTACAGGGTCCGGCTACCTCCTGCCGCTACATTAACAAACCTCGGGCTTTTAGCCTGCGCGACAGCAAACATAAGAAGGGGTGTTTTTATGTCATCCGATATTAAGATCAAAGTGCAAAGCTTTGGTCGATTCCTCAGTAACATGGTGATGCCAAATATCGGCGCGTTTATCGCGTGGGGTATTATCACCGCATTATTCATTCCGACAGGGTGGTTGCCGAACGAAACGCTGGCGAAGCTTGTCGGCCCAATGATCACCTATCTGCTGCCGCTGCTGATCGGTTATACCGGTGGTAAGCTGGTTGGCGGCGAGCGTGGCGGCGTGGTGGGTGCTATCACCACCATGGGCGTTATCGTCGGTGCCGATATGCCAATGTTCCTCGGCGCGATGATCGCAGGTCCGCTGGGCGGCTGGGCTATCAAACATTTCGACAACTGGGTAGACGGTAAGATCAAGTCCGGTTTTGAGATGCTGGTGAATAACTTCTCCGCAGGCATCATCGGGATGATCCTCGCCATTCTGGCATTCCTTGGCATTGGCCCATTGGTTGAAGCACTGTCCAAAATCCTGGCGGCAGGCGTTAACTTCATGGTTGTCCATGACATGCTGCCGCTGGCGTCTATCTTCGTTGAACCGGCGAAAATCCTGTTCCTCAACAACGCCATCAACCACGGTATTTTCTCACCGCTGGGTATTCAGCAGTCCCACGAGATGGGCAAATCCATCTTCTTCCTGATTGAAGCTAACCCGGGTCCGGGTATGGGCGTTCTGCTGGCATACATGTTCTTCGGTCGCGGCAGCGCTAAGCAGTCTGCAGGCGGCGCGGCTATCATCCACTTCCTGGGTGGTATCCACGAAATTTACTTCCCGTACGTGCTGATGAACCCGCGTCTGATCCTGGCCGTTATCCTCGGCGGTATGACTGGCGTATTTACCCTGACTATCCTGAACGGCGGCCTGGTTTCTCCGGCTTCTCCGGGTTCTATCCTGGCCGTACTGGCAATGACGCCGAAGGGTGCTTACTTCGCGAACATCGCTGCTATCTGTGCCGCAATGGCTGTCTCCTTTGTCGTCTCAGCCATTCTGCTGAAAACCAGCAAAGTGAAAGAAGATGATGACATTGATGCCGCTACTCGTCGTATGCACGACATGAAAGCGGAATCCAAAGGTGCATCTCCGCTGGCGGCTGGCGACGTGACTAACGACCTGAGCCATGTGCGTAAAATCATCGTTGCCTGCGATGCGGGTATGGGCTCCAGCGCCATGGGGGCGGGCGTACTGCGCAAGAAAGTGCAGGATGCCGGTCTGTCTCAGATTTCCGTCACCAACAGCGCGATTAACAATCTGCCGCCGGATGTCGATCTGGTCATTACTCACCGTGACCTGACCGAACGTGCGATGCGCCAGGTGCCTCAGGCACAACACATTTCGCTGACCAACTTCCTCGACAGCGGCCTGTACGCCAGCCTGACCGAACGTCTGGTTGCTGCACAGCGCCACAACGTGAACGAAGAGAAAGTCCGCGATCACCTGAAAGACAGCTTTGAAGAGGGTGATACCCACCTGTTCAAACTGGGTGCGGAGAATATCTTCCTCGGCCGTAAAGCCACTAACAAAGAAGAAGCGATTCGCTTTGCCGGTGAGCAACTGGTGAAAGGCGGCTACGTTGAGCCAGAATACGTCGAGGCAATGCTGGACCGCGAAAAACTAACCCCGACTTACCTCGGTGAGTCCATCGCAGTGCCGCACGGTACGGTTGAAGCCAAAGACCGCGTACTGAAAACCGGCGTGGTGTTCTGCCAGTACCCGGAAGGCGTGCGCTTCGGTGAAGAAGAAGACGATATTGCCCGCCTGGTCATTGGTATCGCCGCACGTAACAATGAACATATCCAGGTGATCACCAGCCTGACCAACGCTCTGGATGACGAATCCGTGATCGAACGTCTGGCCCATACCACCAGCGTGGATGAAGTTCTGGAACTGCTGGCTGGTAAAAAAGCTTAACCATTAAGTATCTCCAAAATAGTTCGAGCTGCAGAAAGGCGGCAACGCAGCGAATCCCCAGGAGCGTACATAAGTACGTGACTGGGGTGAGCGAGGAGAGCCAACGCATCTGCAGTTCGAAATATGAAGGCGATATCCTCTCCCTTGTGGAGAGGGTTAGGTTGAGGGAAACGCCTCACCCCAGCCCTCTTGGGTAAAAACATTAATGAAGGTTAATACTATGAAAGCATTACATTTTGGCGCAGGTAATATCGGTCGTGGCTTTATCGGCAAACTGCTGGCGGACGCGGGGATACAACTGACGTTCGCGGATGTAAACCAGGTCGTGCTCGATGCCCTGAATGCCCGTCATAGCTATCAGGTTCATGTGGTGGGTGAAAACGAGCAGGTTGATACCGTTTCCGGCGTCAACGCCGTGAGCAGCATCGGCGATGATGTTGTCGACCTGATTGCCCACGTAGATTTAGTCACTACCGCCGTCGGTCCGGTCGTGCTTGAGCGTATCGCTCCGGCCATCGCCAAAGGGCTGGTTAAACGCAAGGCGCAGGGCATCGCCACTCCGCTGAATATTATCGCCTGTGAAAACATGGTGCGCGGAACCACCCAGTTGAAAGGCCACGTTATGAACGCGCTGGCAGATGAAGACAAATCCTGGGTTGAAGAACATGTTGGCTTCGTCGATTCCGCCGTGGACCGCATTGTTCCCCCTTCGGCTTCTGCGACCAACGATCCGCTGGAAGTCACCGTCGAAACCTTCAGTGAGTGGATTGTCGACAAAACACAGTTCAAAGGCGAACTGCCTAACATCCCGGGAATGGAATTAACTGATAACCTGATGGCATTTGTCGAACGTAAACTCTTCACGCTGAACACCGGGCATGCTATAACCGCGTACCTCGGAAAATTGACCGGTCATCAGACCATCCGTGACGCGATTCTCGACGAGAAAATCCGTGCAGTGGTAAAAGGTGCGATGGAAGAGAGCGGCGCGGTACTGATCAAACGCTATGGCTTTGATGCTGCAAAACATGCGGCATACATTCAGAAAATCCTCGGTCGCTTTGAAAACCCGTATCTGAAAGATGACGTTGAGCGCGTGGGGCGTCAGCCGCTGCGTAAACTGAGCGCGGGCGACCGTCTGATTAAACCGCTGCTAGGCACGCTGGAGTATGGCTTGCCGCACGCGAATCTGGTCACCGGTATTGCTGCAGCGATGCACTATCGCAGTGAAGAAGATCCGCAGGCCCAGGAACTGGCCGCGCTGATTGACGAAAAAGGTCCACAGGCCGCGCTGGCGCAGGTTTCCGGTCTGGATGCCAACAGTGATGTGGTGGCGGAGGCGGTTAACGCATATAACGCAACCAAATGATAGAGAATGTGGCGCAGGTCAGCCTGCGCCCAAATGACAGATTGTCAGATATGCAGGCAATAATGGAACAAACGCAGGCCTTTGAAAATCGTGTGCTTGAGCGTCTGAATGCTGGCAAAACCGTACGCAGCTTCCTCATCACCGCCGTAGAACTGCTCACCGAAGCGGTGAATATCCTTGTGCTTCAGGTATTTCGCAAAGACGACTATGCGGTAAAATATGCCGTAGAACCCCTGCTCGACGGCGACGGTCCGCTGGGCGATCTTTCCGTTCGTCTGAAGCTAATTTACGGTCTGGGCGTACTCAGCCGGCCGGAGTATGAAGATGCGGAGCTTCTGATGGCGCTGCGGGAAGAGTTAAACCATGACGGTAATGAATACGCGTTCACCGACGACGAAATTCTTGGCCCGTTTGGCGAACTCCACTGCGTGACGGCACTCCCGCCGCCACCGCAGTTTGATACCTCAGACTCAGGTTTGCACGCAATGCAGATTCAGCGCTACCAGCAGATGGTACGCTCCACGATGGTACTTTCCCTGACCGAGCTGATTTCTAAAATCAGCTTAAAAAAAGCCTTTCAAAAATAAGACCCTGCAGGCTTACTTCTCTTCCTGCTGCGGTCGATACAGCTGCCGATAATACGCCAGACGTTGCAGATACAGCTGCGCATTCTCCTGCGGTATTTCAGTAGGGACAACGTTGCGCGGTGGTGTTTTATTCAGATATTCGCGAAAAGCCTGGCTTGAAGCCATAAAATCGACCGTCTTATCAATAAGGGCCGAAACGTTCTCACCTATTTTCGCCATAATCTTCCCTCCTCCATGTATTAACCGCGCTCAGCCTGCGCGGTTGCTCATTTAAGTTTAGGATCGGTTGGGCGATTATATTGAGGAAAACGTGCTTCACTATGAACCCGTCAATAAAAAGCACTACGGCCGACCTTATCACTTAAAATTCCTTATTAATCAAAACAGTAGTATTTTCATTAGCTGAATAATACTTGCAGCATTTGATTATTTATCTTCGATTAGTTGTGAATAATCCCGCTCTGCGCGCATACTATAGGATATTCATCCTATTTTTATCAGAAGCTATCCTATGAAAGAAGTCGAAAAAAACGAAATTAAACGCCTGAGCGATCGTCTGGACGCTATCCGCCACCAGCAGGCAGACCTGTCCCTGGTTGAAGCCGCCGACAAATATGCCGAGCTGGAGCAAGAGAAAGAAACGCTGGAAACCGAGATCGCGCGTCTGCGTGACGTCCACGGCCAGAAGCTGAGCAAAGAAGCGCAAAAGCTGGCGAAACTTCCTTTCCGTCGTGCTATCACCAAAAAAGAACAGGCCGACATGGGCAAGCTGAAGAAGAGCGTGCGCGGCCTGATCGTCGTTCACCCGATGACCGAGCTTGGCCGTGAAATGGGCCTGAAAGAGATGACGGGCTTCGCGAAGAGCGAGTTCTAAGCACTCCCGCATCACAGGCTCTCAAGACACCCGTCGAACGGCGGGTGGCTTGAGAGCATCGGGCTATATTCCGAATTTTTTCTTGTAAATATTTACACCGCTTATATACAAGTTCATTTTTAACGGCAATCTCTGCTTTTCAGAAAAAAAATCCCACCATCATGTCTGTTTGTATTTATACAATGAATTTTTCCATCCTCTTTTTTCATGACCCGCAGAATATAATTGACCCACAAAATTAAATAACATTATCATCTATAAAACAATGCCCCTATATATAAATATTATGATTATATTTTTATAAGGCATTGCTATGGGTAATTAATAAATAATATTGGGTATTTTCAAAATTTCATATAAGCAATGAATATTTTCATTATAACCATACGTTAATGGGTTATTGGCAATGCCCGCAGAATGGTGAGTTAGCTGTATAAATAACAGACAACTATTTACACCATATAAATTATAAATAAGGATATTTTATATGAACAATAATGGAAAATTTGTTCCGCTGCTTGTTTTGGGATTCACATTCTTGTTATCGGGTTGTGATTACTTTGCAGATAAACACCTTGTCGAAGAACTAAAAAAACAACAAAAAGAACAAGAAGAAAAGATAAATTTACTAGAAAAACAACAAACTACGATTATTAACGCGACACAAAAGGTCGCCGAAGTCGTTGGACGCATTGAACGCAAACAACGGCTATTCGACTACACAGAACTGGACCCATCACAAACGCACTATTTTATTATTAACAACGGCAATATCGGCTTAGCCGGGCGTATTCTATCTATTGAGCCAATAGATGATGGGAGTGTTATTCATCTTGATTTGGTTAACTTACTCAGCATTCCCGTATCAAACCTGGCGTTTAATATGACATGGGGTACGAAAAAACCTTCCGAGGCAAAAGATCTGCCTCGCTGGAAACAGCTCCTGCTCAACACGCAAATGGATTCGACAATAGAACTCTTACCGGGAGCATGGACAAACGTCACGCTGACATTAAAAGGCGTATCGCCCAATAATCTTAAGTATCTAAAAATAGGCATTAACATGAAAAATGTTATTTTTGACAGCATACAACCTATTAAAGATACAAAAAAGAAATCAAAAAAATAATAGCCATTGATACAACTATTTTATAAAAGGAAAGCACTTATCCATGAACAAAATATTTAAAGTCATCTGGAATGCCGCTACGGGAACATTTATTGTCACCAGCGAAACCGCAAAAAGCCACGGCAAAAAAAGCGGTCGCAAAAAGCTGGCTGTTTCCGCACTCATCGGTCTTGGCAGTATTATGGTCTCAGCGGATGCGCTGGCCAACGCGGGGAACGATACCGGAAGCGGTGTTACCGTATCAGGTACAACGGGAACAGGGTGGGTTGCAATTGGTACCAATGCCACAGCCAATACTTACACCAGCGAAGATGGCGCAAGCGCCGCGATGGGTTATAAGGCCGATGCGATGGGGAAATGGAGTACCGCCATTGGTTCATACAGCCAATCCTCCGGCGACTCTTCGCTAGCGCTTGGCGTAAAATCGGTTTCTGCCGGTGACCGGGCCATTGCAATGGGAGCCTCTTCCTCAGCCAGTGGAGATTATTCGATGGCAATGGGTGTTTATGCCAATTCGAGCGGTGCAAAATCGGTTGCATTAGGTAATCAATCCACTGCGAGCGGTGACGACAGCACTGCATTTGGTAATGGCGCAAAAGCGATAGGCACCAGCTCAGTTGCCCTTGGCACAGGCTCTACCGCCCTGGAAGACAATTCCGTCGCCGTGGGTAACAGCACCACTCAACGGCAGATCACCTATGTTGCTAAAGGCGACATCAATTCCAGCAGTACTGATGCCGTCACAGGTGCGCAAATTCATTCTTTAAGTCAATCCGTCGCCAACCGACTCGGCGGAGGGGCTTCCGTTAATTCTGATGGTACAGTGAATGCTCCCCTCTACGAGGTAGGCACAGGCATCTACAATAACGTAGGCAGTGCATTAAGTGCACTTAACACTTCTATCATTAACACAGGTGCCTCTGTCGCAGGATTAACCGAAGACGCGCTGTTGTGGAATGACAGCACCAGTGCCTTTAGCGCTAACCACGCGGGAAGCACCAGCAAGATCACCAATCTGGCGGCAGGCACCCTGGCCGCAGACAGCACCGATGCCGTTAACGGCTCCCAGTTGTTTGATACAAATGAGAAAGTGGATCAGAACACTACTGATATCGCCGCTAATACGACCAGCATTAACCAGAACACAACCGATATCGCCGCTAATACGACCAGCATCAATCAGAACACCACTGATATCGCCACCAACACCACCAATATCAATAACCTGAGCGACTCTGTTACCACGCTCACCAATGATGCCTTGCTGTGGGATGCTAACTCTGGCGCATTCAGCGCTAACCACGCGGGAAGCGCCAGCAAGATCACCAATCTGGCGGCAGGCACTCTGGCCGCAGACAGCACCGATGCCGTTAACGGCTCCCAGTTGTTTGCCACCAACGAAAATGTGTCTCAGAACACCACTGATATCGCCACCAACACCACCAATATCAATAACCTGAGCAACTCAGTTACCACGCTAACCGATGATGCCCTGCTGTGGGATGCTGACTCTGGAGCATTCAGCGCTAACCACGCGGGAAGCGCCAGCAAAATCATTAATGTCGCCGCCGGGGAACTTTCTGAGGACAGTACAGACGCGGTGAACGGCTCACAGTTGTATGAAACCAACCAGAAGGTAGATCAAAACACATCAGATATTGCAGATATTAATACGACGATCACCAATCTTGGTACCGATGCACTGAGCTGGGATGAGGCAACCAATTCGTTCTCCGCCAGCCACGGAAGTAGTACGGCAAACAAAATCACCAATGTCGCCGCCGGGGAGCTTTCTGAGAGCAGCACCGACGCGGTTAACGGTTCGCAGCTGTTCGAAACCAATGAAAAAGTGGATCAGAACACGACCGATATCGCCGCCAATACCACCAACATATCTCAGAACAGCACCGCAATTGAGAACCTGAATACTTCTGTCACCGACATTAATACGTCCATTACCGGCCTCACTGATAATGCTCTGTTATGGGACGAAGACATCGGGGCTTTTAGCGCAAACCACGGTGGAAGTACCAGTAAAATAACCAATGTCGCCACCGGGGAGCTTTCTGAGGACAGTACAGACGCGGTAAACGGCTCACAGTTGTATGAAACCAACCAGAAAGTAGATCAAAACACCTCTGCTATTGCGGATATCAATACGTCCATCACCAACCTTGGTACCGATGCACTGAGCTGGGATGACGAAGAGGGTGCGTTCAGCGCCAGCCACGGTACCAGCGGTACCAATAAGATAACCAATGTAGCAGCAGGTGAAATCGCCAGTGACAGTACTGACGCCGTTAATGGCTCTCAGCTCCATAAAACTAACATGCTGATTTCTCAGTATAATGAATCTATTAACCAAATAACCGGTGATACCAGCGAAACCTATATCACGGAAAATGGTACCGGCGTGAAATACATCCGCACGAACGATAACGGGCTTGAAGGCCAGGATGCATACGCAACGGGTGAGGGCGCAACAGCAGTGGGTTACAACGCCGTCGCATCCGGTGCTTCGAGTCTGGCGCTTGGAGAAAACAGCAGCAGCAGCATTGAGGGCAGCATCGCCTTGGGCAGTGGCTCCAGCTCTAACCGCGCTATTACAACCGGCATACAAGCAACGAGCGTAACAAGCGATGGCGTCGTCATTGGTTACGATACAACAGACAGAGAGTTGCTGGGCGCGTTGTCATTGGGGACGGATGGAGAAAGCTATCGTCAAATTACCAACGTTGCGGACGGCTCTGAAGCGCAAGATGCGGTAACAGTTCGTCAGTTACAAAATGCTATCGCCGCCGTTTCCACGACGTCGACACAATATTTCCACGCTAACTCGGATGAGGAAGATTCCCTGGCGGTGGGTGAAAACGCGATAGCCGTCGGCGCGAAAACCATCGTCAATGGCGATTCGGGAGTCGGTATTGGCTATGGCGCAGTCGTAGATCAATCTGCCTTCAACGGCATTGCCATTGGTTCAAACGCACAGGTAAATCACGCCAACAGCATCGCGCTCGGCAGCAATTCACAAACCACCGTCGGCGCACAAAGCAGCTATACCGCTTACAACATGGATACGCCACAAACGTCAGTGGGCGAAGTTTCTGTAGGCAGTGGCGATGGCCAGCGGCAGATCACCAATGTTGCAGCAGGAAGCGCAGACACCGATGCCGTAAACGTTGGTCAATTGAAAGTCACTGACAGCCGTGTTGCCGCAAATACCGAAAGCATCAATAACCTGAATACCCAGGTTAGCAACCTTGATACTCGCGTCACCAATATCGAAAACTCTGTCGGCGATATTGTCACTACGGGGAGCACCAAATACTTCAAGACCAGTTCAACAGGTGCCGATGCAAATGCCCAGGGTGCAGACAGCGTCGCGATGGGTTCCGGATCTATTGCGGCTGCTGAAAACAGCGTGGCGCTAGGCACAAATTCCGTCGCAGATGAAGCTAATACGGTGTCTGTCGGCTCTTCTACTCAACAACGTCGTATTACCAATGTTGCCGCAGGGGTGAACAACACTGACGCGGTTAATGTGGCGCAACTGAAAGCCTCAGAAGCAGGTTCCGTTCGTTATGAAACCAATACCGATGGCTCGGTTAACTACAGTGTGCTCAACCTGGGAGACGGGAGTGGCGGTACCACTCGGATCGGCGCTGTTTCAGCGGCGGTGAACGATACGGATGCGGTGAACTATGCGCAATTGAAACGCAGCGTAGAAGAAGCAAACACCTATACCGATCAAAAAATGGGTGAAATGAACAGTAAAATCAAAGGAGTAGAAAACAAGATGAGCGGCGGTATTGCCTCAGCAATGGCCATGGCCGGTCTTCCACAAGCTTACGCACCGGGAGCCAACATGACCTCGATTGCTGGGGGTACGTTTAATGGTGAAAGTGCCGTCGCACTCGGCGTGTCTATGGTGAGTGAAAGCGGGGGCTGGGTTTATAAATTGCAAGGAACCAGTAACAGCCAGGGCGATTACTCTGCAGCCATTGGTGCTGGCTTCCAGTGGTAATGAAGTAACAATACTCCCGACATCAAAGGCAATGGCATCATGCCATTGCCTTTTCACTTCTCTTTGTTGTCCTCACCCGCAATTGGCCCTACCAATTTTAGCCAGATCCTACCAGCACCTCACATTTCATTAAAATGTGAGTACAATACCGTTGCCAATAAATAACATTTGATTAACCATTCATTGTCATTACCCCTACACAACAATATTGGCAGGGCCACTTTTACACATAATGTGACCAGGAGATGAGCACAGACTCATTCCATTATGTCGGCGGCCCCCAGGAGACCTGCAATGAATCTCTGGCAACAGAACTACGACCCGGCCGGTAACATCTGGCTTTCCAGTCTGATCGCATCGCTCCCTATCCTGTTCTTTTTCTTCGCCCTGATTAAGCTCAAGCTGAAAGGCTATGTTGCGGCGTCATGGACGGTGGTGATCGCTCTGACGGTCGCCCTGCTGTTTTACAAAATGCCGGTCGATCACGCTCTGGCTTCCGTGGTGTACGGCTTCTTCTATGGTTTGTGGCCAATTGCCTGGATCATTATCGCCGCGGTATTCGTCTATAAAATCTCGGTGAAAACCGGGCAGTTCGACATCATCCGCTCCTCAATACTCTCGATTACCCCGGACCAACGTCTGCAAATGCTGATTGTCGGTTTCTCCTTTGGGGCATTCCTCGAAGGGGCGGCAGGATTTGGCGCTCCGGTAGCGATTACCGCTGCACTGCTGGTTGGTCTGGGCTTTAATCCTCTGTACGCGGCAGGTTTGTGCCTGATCGTAAACACCGCTCCGGTCGCTTTTGGCGCAATGGGCATTCCGATTCTGGTTGCCGGTCAGGTTACCGGGCTGGATAGCTTCGAGATTGGTCAGATGGTGGGCCGTCAGTTACCGTTCCTGACCATTATCGTGTTGTTCTGGATTATGGCGATTATGGATGGCTGGCGCGGCGTAAAAGAGACCTGGCCTGCGGTGATGGTCGCTGGCGGCTCGTTTGCTATCGCGCAGTACCTCAGCTCTAACTTTATCGGGCCAGAACTGCCGGACATTATCTCGTCTCTGGTTTCGCTGGTCTGCCTGACGCTGTTCCTGAAACGCTGGCAGCCGGTACGCATCTTCCGCTTTGGCGATATGGGCGCTTCACAGGTCGATCAGACGCTGGCTCGCACCCACTATACCGCTGGACAGGTGGTCCGCGCCTGGTCTCCGTTCCTGTTCCTGACCGCCACCGTCACGCTGTGGAGCGTACCGCCGTTTAAAGCGCTGTTTGCGCCAGGCGGCGCGATGTACCACTGGGTGGTCAATATTCCGGTTCCGTTCCTCGATAAGCTGGTTGCCCGTATGCCGCCGGTTGTACACGAAGCCACAGCCTACGCGGCGGTGTATAAATTTGACTGGTTCTCCGCGACCGGTACCGCGATTTTGTTTGCCGCCCTGCTGTCTATCGTCTGGTTGAAGATGAAGCCGTCCGCAGCGCTGCAGACTTTTGGCAGCACGCTGAAAGATCTGGCATTACCTATTTACTCCATCGGAATGGTGCTGGCATTCGCGTTTATCTCAAACTACTCCGGGCTTTCATCAACCCTGGCGTTGGCCCTGGCACACACCGGCAGCGCGTTTACCTTCTTCTCACCGTTCCTCGGCTGGCTGGGGGTATTTCTGACCGGGTCCGACACCTCATCAAACGCACTGTTTGCCGCCCTGCAGGCTACGGCTGCTCAGCAAATCGGCGTTTCGGATGTGCTGATGGTGGCGGCAAATACCACCGGCGGCGTGACCGGCAAGATGATCTCGCCGCAATCTATCGCTATCGCCTGTGCGGCAGTGGGATTAGTGGGGAAAGAGTCTGACCTGTTCCGCTTTACCGTGAAACACAGCCTGATTTTCACCTGCATGGTGGGTGTGATTACCACGCTGCAGGCCTATGTCTTAACCTGGATGATTCCATGATAGTGATGCCCAGACGCCTGTCAGACGAAGTCGCATCTCGTGTGCGGGCGCTGATTGAAGAACAACAGCTGGAGGCGGGCATGAAGTTGCCCGCTGAGCGCCAACTGGCCGTACAGCTCGGCGTATCGCGTAACTCGCTGCGCGAGGCGTTAGCAAAGCTGGTCAGTGAAGGCGTACTGATTAGCCGTCGTGGCGGCGGGACGTTTATCCGCTGGCAGCATGAGGCCTGGTCTGAACAAAACATCGTTCAGCCGCTGAAAACCCTGCTGGCTGACGATCCTGATTACAGTTTCGATATTCTGGAGGCCCGCCACGCCATCGAAGCCAGTACCGCCTGGCACGCAGCCATGCGGGCCACCGCCGCGGATAAAGAGAAAATCAGGCTCTGTTTCGAGGCCACGCAAAGCGAAGATCCGGATCTCGCCTCGCAGGCTGACGTTCGTTTTCATCTCGCCATTGCGGAAGCCTCGCACAACGTGGTGCTGTTGCAGACCATGCGCGGTTTCTTCGACGTCCTGCAGTCTTCGGTAAAACAGAGCCGCCAACGTATGTACCTGGTACCGCCCGTATTTTCTCAACTGACGGCGCAGCATCAGGCCGTGCTGGACGCCATTGTTGCCGGGGATGCCGACGGGGCGCGTAAGGCCATGATGGCGCACCTCAGTTTTGTCCACACCACAATTAAACGATTTGACGAAGATCAGGCCCGGCAGGCGCGTATTACTCGCCTGCCCGGTGATCCTGGTGAGAATAGCAGGGAGAACAACACATGATTATTTCAGCAGCCAGCGACTATCGCGCCGCAGCCCAGCGCATCCTGCCCCCCTTCTTGTTCCACTATATTGACGGCGGGGCGTATGCCGAGCACACCTTGCGCCGTAACGTGGCAGACCTGTCAGAGGTGGCGCTGCGCCAGCGCGTACTGAAGAATATGTCCGACCTGAGCCTGGAAACCAAGCTGTTCAACGAAACACTCTCCATGCCGGTAGCCCTCGCGCCTGTCGGCTTATGCGGCATGTACGCACGCCGGGGCGAGGTTCAGGCCGCCGCCGCCGCTGATGCCAAAGGCATTCCGTTTACGCTTTCCACAGTGTCCGTATGTCCGATTGAAGAAGTCGCCCCGACCATCAAGCGTCCGATGTGGTTCCAGCTGTATGTTCTGCGCGATCGCGGTTTTATGCGTAACGCACTGGAGCGCGCCAAAGCGGCGGGTTGCTCCACGCTGGTCTTTACCGTCGATATGCCAACGCCTGGCGCACGCTACCGTGATGCCCATTCCGGTATGAGCGGCCCAAATGCGGCACTGCGGCGCTACTGGCAAGCAGTCACTCATCCACAGTGGGCATGGGACGTTGGTCTGAACGGTCGCCCGCATGATTTAGGCAATATTTCGACTTATCTTGGCAAACCCACCGGCCTTGAAGATTACATCGGCTGGCTGGCGAATAACTTCGATCCGTCGATTTCCTGGAAAGACCTCGAGTGGATCCGTGAATTCTGGGATGGTCCGATGGTGATCAAAGGGATCCTCGATCCTGAAGATGCCCGCGACGCCGTACGCTTTGGCGCGGATGGCATCGTTGTCTCTAACCACGGTGGCCGTCAGTTAGATGGCGTGCTGTCTTCAGCTCGTGCGCTGCCCGCCATTGCCGATGCGGTGAAAGGCGATATCACCATTCTGGCTGATAGCGGGATCCGCAATGGTCTGGACGTTGTACGCATGATAGCGCTGGGCGCGGATAGCGTGCTGCTGGGGCGTGCTTATCTGTACGCGCTAGCGACCCACGGCCAGGCCGGTGTGGCGAATCTGCTGAACCTGATCGAGAAAGAGATGAAGGTGGCGATGACCCTGACCGGTGCGAAGTCGATTAGCGAAATCAGCCGTGATTCGCTGGTACAGGAACTGGGTAAGAGCCTGCCTGCCGCGCTGGCACCTCTGGTCCAGGGTAGCGCAGCGTAACAACATCCCCGTAAACCCCATTTTCTGAATGGTCGGTCTGTTTTCAGCCCGACCATTTTTTATCCAAAAATAACGACTAGTTAACATTTACAACCAATATATTTGACAACTTTTTATCCACCTGCCAAATGTATAGACAAGCTAATACAACAGCATTTTATACATATAACAATCATCATAACTGGCGAGGGTGACATGGCTTATTCCGGAAAAGTGAATATCCAGCAGGCGATAGATGACAGTGCTTTTTCGCGTTTCCACTGGGTCATTATTGTCCTGGGTTTTCTGGTTTTAGCCATTGACGGCTTCGATACGGCGGCGATGGGCTATATTGCCCCCACGCTTTCAGCCGACTGGGGCATCAAGAAACAAGATCTTGGACCGGTGTTAAGCGCCGCGCTATTGGGCCTCTCATTTGGTGCCCTGCTGGCCGGACCGATTTCCGATCGTATGGGTCGTAAGCGCGTCCTGGTCTTTTCCTGTCTGTTCTTTGGCCTCGCCAGTCTGGGAACCGCCTATGCCCAGACGCTGAATATGCTCACGTTTTGGCGCTTTCTCACCGGGCTTGGGCTTGGCGCGGCAATGCCCAATGCCATCACCCTGGTGTCAGAATTCGCCCCGAAACGCTGTCGTTCAATGGCGATTAACACCATGTACTGTGGCTTTCCATTAGGGGCTGCGGGCGGCGGCGTGATCTCCTCCTGGCTGATCCCCAACTACGGCTGGCACAGTGTTCTGCTTGCTGGTGCGATCGCCCCACTGGTCCTCACCGTACTGTTGGTGCTGTTCCTGCCGGAGTCGGTTAAGTATCTGGTTCACCGCGGTAAAGGGGTTGCACAGATTAAACGCATTGCTCAACGTTTTATGTCGGGAAGTCTGGAACAGGTTACCCAGTTTTATCTGGATGAAGACCGTATCACGGTCAAAAAAAGCAGCGTGGCACAGTTATTTAGTATGCCCTGGCTGCCGGGTACGCTGATGCTCTGGATGACCTACTTTATGGGGCTGGTTATCTATTACGTGCTGCTGAGCTGGATGCCAACGCTGATGCTGGGAATGGGCTATCCGCTGGCCGAATCCGCCTGGCTGACATCGCTGTTTACCTTTGGCGGTACGGCGGGGATCCTGCTGGCCGGTTGGTTAATGGACCGCTGGGAAGCCCATAAAGTGGTCTCACTCGGCTTCATTCTGACGATGCTGTTTGCCCTCGCTCTCGGGTTTGAACATAACCACATCATCTTGTTCGGCGCACTGATCTTCCTGATGGGGATTACCATGAACGGCGCGCAGTCCGGGCTGCAGACGCTGGCCGCCACGTTTTATCCAACCCACTGCCGTGCGACGGGCATTGCCTGGATGCAGGGCGTGGGCCGCTTCGGCGGCGTAGCCGGAACGATGATGAGCGCCCAGTTGCTTTCCCTGCAATGGCAGGCAGACAGTATCTTAATGTTCCTCAGCCTTCCGGCCCTGGTCGCTGCTGCCGCGACAATTTACAAGCTGCAACGCTATAAACCGCAGACGCTGACCGTCGCATAGTACCCGCTCTTTCTGCTATTCTGCCCCCCGTTATCAAGGGGGCAGTATGCTTAACATCGTTTTATTCGAACCAGAAATCCCGCCAAATACCGGCAATATTATCCGTCTTTGCGCCAACACCGGCTTTCGTCTGCATATTATAGAGCCAATGGGCTTTACCTGGGACGACAAGCGCCTGCGTCGCGCGGGGCTGGATTACCATGAATTTACCGCCGTGCTACGCCACCCTGATTACGCCGCCTTCGTCGCCGCAGAACATCCGCAGCGCCTGTTTGCTCTGACCACCAAAGGTACGCCAGCGCATAGCGCGGTATGCTATCAGGACGGGGATTATCTGATGTTTGGTCCGGAAACACGCGGTCTGCCAGCCAGCATCCTTGACGCGCTGCCGGCCGAACAAAAAATTCGTATTCCGATGATGCCAGACAGTCGCAGCATGAACCTGTCAAATGCGGTGTCGGTGGTGGTGTATGAGGCCTGGCGCCAGCTAGGGTATCCGGGCGCGGTACTGCGTAGCTGATGATTGTTGGATAGCGGCTAGCGCCTGATCCGACCTACATTAATTTGATGAAATTCATTTCGAGCGTTATCGGCGCAGACAGATTGAACACGGACTGCGCACAGTCACCGGAGCGTACACGCAATACGTGAGGATGACGAGCACAGCTCAGGTTCAATCTGCCAGGTAAGATAGCTCGAAATCAGATACCATCTCCATACTCAAAAGTATGATGTATCCCGTTGAAATGCTGATCCATATCCATGGACGGCTTATCGCTGTCAGGCTTGCCGACGATGCGTGCCGGAACGCCTGCTGCAGTGGTATGCGGGGGTACCGGCTGTAAAACGACGGAACCTGCGCCAATCTTCGCGCCGCGCCCGACTTCAATGTTGCCGAGAATTTTTGCTCCCGCGCCAATCATCACGCCTTCACGAATTTTCGGATGACGGTCACCGCCGGCTTTACCGGTCCCGCCCAGCGTGACGGATTGCAAAATAGAGACGTCGTTTTCAATCACGGCAGTTTCACCGACCACAATACCAGTGGCGTGATCGAGCATAATCCCACGGCCAATTTTTGCCGCCGGATGAATGTCTACCTGGAAGCTAACGGACACCTGATTTTGCAGGAAGATCGCCAGCGCCTGACGCCCCTGATGCCACAGCCAGTGACCGATACGGTAGGCCTGAAGCGCATGAAAGCCCTTCAGATACAGAAGTGGGGTGGAATATTTATCGACAGCCGGATCACGCGTGCGTACCGCCTGAATATCACAGGCCGCTGAGGCAATCATTTCAGGATCGGCCGCGTAGGCCTCTTCCACGACTTCGCGAATGGCAATGGCGGGCATGATCGGAGAAGCGAGTTTATTCGCCAGCATATAGCTCAGCGCACTGCCGAGGTTTTCATGCTTGAGCAGCGTTGCGTGGTAAAAACTGGCCAGCATTGGCTCACATTCCGCCAGTGCCCGGGCTTCCGCTTTAATGTTTTTCCAGACGATATCCAGTTCTTCACACGGCATTGCGTACTCCAGAAGATAGCAAAACGACCGACCCGTTCTTCGCGGGTCGGGTCGTTATATTCAACAGTTCCTTACAGCTAGTGGCGACTCAGCTCGTCCCTGCGTGCACGGCCTAATAACGTCAATGCTGCCTCGCGCGCGTTTTTTCCGCAATACAATACTTGATAAATTTCCTCGGTTATTGGCATCTCAACACCAAAACGGTGCGCCAATTCACGAACTTCTTTCGTATTGCGGTAGCCTTCAACCACCTGACCAATCTTGTCCTGCGCCCCCTGCACGTCCATCCCCTGGCCGAGCATCATGCCAAAACGACGGTTACGCGACTGGTTGTCGGTACAGGTCAGCACCAGATCGCCTAAACCCGCCATCCCCATAAAGGTGGCAGGATCGGCACCCAACGCCGCGCCAAGGCGAGACATTTCGGTCAGTCCACGGGTGATCAATGCGGTTCGCGCATTCGCGCCGAAACCGATGCCGTCAGACATCCCCGCGCCAATCGCAATAACGTTTTTCACCGCGCCGCCAAGCTGCACGCCAATGAAATCCGGATTGCTGTAAACGCGGAAGCTCTTGCCGCAGTGCAGCAACTGCTGGAGATCGTCAGCAAAGGTGTCGTCCGTCGAGGCCAGAGAAATCGCCGTCGGCATGCCCGCCGCCAGCTCTTTGGCGAACGTCGGACCGGAGATAACCGCCAGTGGAATAGAATTCCCCAGCGCTTCACGCGCGACGTCCTGCAGCAGGCGTCCCGTTTCCGCTTCCAGACCCTTTGTCGCCCAGACCAGACGCGCGTCAGGACGCATCAGCGGTTTGATGTTGCGCAGCACTTCGCCAAAGACGTGGCTAGGCACCACCACCAGAATATTACGACTGGCGGCCAGCGCAGTGGCTAAATCACTTTCCAGGCGCAGCGTTTCGGGAAAAGGCACATCAGGGAGGAACGCGACGTTGCAGCGATCGTGCTCGAGGGTCGCGATATGTTTCGGATCATGGCCCCACAGGACAACCTGATGGCCATTTCTTGCCAGGGTGATGGCAAGAGCGGTGCCGTACGAGCCGGCACCAATCACAGTCATTGAAGCATTACTTTGGTTCATCAGGCATCCTGATGTTCTTCAGTACCTTCGCCAGCCTGCTGCTGTAAATAGTTCATGAACAGCGCATCAAAGTTGACCGGCGCAAGGTTCAGTTGCGGGAATGTACCGCGTGAAACCAGGCTGGTGATGCATTCGCGGGCATACGGGAACAGAATGTTCGGGCAGTATGCACCAAGGCAATGCGCCATCTGAGTCCCTTCAATACCACTGATGGAGAAAATACCGCCCTGCTGAACTTCACACAGGAACGCAGTTTCTTCACCCAGAGAAGCCGTTACGGTGACACGCAGCACTACTTCATACACATCATCTGCCAGTTGGGTAGATGCGGTATCAAGATCCAGTTTAACCTCTGGCTGCCAATCTTTCTGGAAAACATGTGGTGCATTTGGCGCTTCGAAAGACACATCCTTGGTATAAATACGTTGGATCTGGAAAGCCATTTCAGTGTTATTTTGTTCTGACATGTTGAGAAAACCCTTTAGTGTTGTCCTTTAAATACTTCGGTACGCCTTAACGCAGCAGTGGATCCAGTCCACCACGTGCATCCAACGCATACAAGTCGTCACAACCACCAATGTGCTGTGCATCAATAAAAATCTGCGGAACCGTTGTACGGCCACTGCGCTTGATCATCTCTTCACGCTTCACGGCATCGCCGTCAATCGGAAGTTCCTGGAAACTCACACCCTTGCTGTTCAACAGCGCCTTTGCGCGATGGCAAAACGGGCAGGTCGCTTTGGTATAGATCTCAATATTGGCCATGACTTATCTCCAGTGTTCTTTTACCCTGCGGCATGAAAGAAGACGGGTAAATTACTTGCCGCGAACCAGTGGCAGATTCTCGCCACTCCAGCCCGCTACGCCGTCTTTCAGTACAGATACCTGCTCAAAACCGGCTTTAATCAGCGCAGTTGCTGAATCCTGGCACTGCATACCAGAGCCATCAACCACAATAACAGGTTTGTTTTTGTGTTTTTCCAGCTCGCCAAAATTGTTGGCTTTGATTTCGCTCGGCAGCAGGTTAGTGGAGCCCGCGATATGACCTTTGCGGAAGTCGTCGCGCTGACGTAAATCCACAATCACCGCATCTTCTTTGTTGATAAGACGAGTGGCTTCTCCGCGCGTAATTACCTTCACTTTCGAAGTCAGGCTCTTAAACGTGGTAAATAATACAGCCGCCAGTAACGCAATCCAGGCGATACTCAATACAGGGTGGCGACTAACAAATTGCATAATTTCTTGCATGGGGGGTAACAACTCCCGACTTAGTGATTAAAAAACCAGGAAAGGAGTATACCTGCGCGTTGGCGCAAATACAGCCAGAGCGTGCATTGGATTGCATTTTTGCGGGGCGCTACGGAAAAAAAAACGTAAATCCGCGCCCTCTGCGACACGCTCTGGTCGATTATTTGATCTTCTGGGGCTATTTTATCGATTCAGCTGTAGTAAAATTACGCAATTATTTTTGTCTATTGAGTGTGAGGTTGTCGCAATGTCGGTTTCTAAAAAACCTATGGTACTGGTGATTCTGGATGGCTATGGCTATCGTGAAGACAGCCAGGATAACGCCATCTTTAATGCCAAAACCCCGGTAATGGATGCTCTGTGGGCAAAACGTCCGCATACCCTGATTGATGCCTCTGGCCTGGAAGTCGGCCTGCCCGATCGCCAGATGGGCAACTCCGAAGTGGGTCACGTCAACCTGGGCGCGGGCCGCATCGTGTATCAGGACCTGACCCGTCTGGATGTTGAAATTAAAGAACGGACTTTCTTCGCTAACCCAGTGCTGACCGATGCGGTCGACCAGGCAAAAAATAGCGGCAAAGCGGTTCACATCATGGGCCTGCTCTCTGCTGGCGGCGTTCACAGCCACGAAGATCACATCATGGCGATGGTCGAAATGGCAGCTGAACGCGGTGCTGAGAAAATCTATCTGCACGCTTTCCTTGATGGCCGTGATACCCCGCCGCGCAGCGCTGAACATTCGCTGCAGAAATTCGAAGAGAAATTTGCCGCGCTGGGCAAAGGCCGCGTAGCGTCCATCATCGGTCGTTACTACGCCATGGACCGCGACAACCGTTGGGATCGCGTTGAACAGGCTTATGACCTGATGACGCTGGCAAAAGGCGAGTTCCAGTTCGCTACGGCTGTTGAAGGCCTGCAGGCTGCTTATGCCCGCGACGAAAACGACGAATTCGTGAAAGCGACCGTGATCCGTGCTGAAGGCCAGGCTGAAGCCGCCATGGAAGACGGCGATACGCTGATTTTCATGAACTTCCGTGCTGACCGTGCGCGTGAAATCACCCGTGCGTTTGTTAACGCAGACTTCGACGGCTTCGCCCGTAAGAAAGTCGTTAACCTCAACTTTGTGATGCTGACCGAATACGCAGCCGACATCAAAACTGCTGTTGCTTACCCACCAGCGTCTCTGGCCAACACCCTTGGCGAGTGGATGGCGAAGAATGACAAAACGCAGCTGCGTATTTCCGAAACTGAAAAATATGCCCACGTGACCTTCTTCTTTAACGGCGGCGTAGAAGAGCCGTTCAAAGGCGAAGATCGCATCCTGATCAACTCGCCGAAAGTCGCGACCTACGATCTGCAGCCGGAAATGAGCTCTGCTGAGCTGACCGAGAAGCTGGTTGCTGCGATTCAGAGTGGAAAATACGACACCATCATTTGTAACTACCCGAACGGCGACATGGTTGGTCACACCGGGGTGATGGAAGCTGCGGTTAAAGCGGTTGAAGCGCTGGATCACTGCGTTGAGCAGGTGACTAAAGCGGTTGAATCCGTTGGCGGCCAACTGCTGATCACCGCGGACCACGGTAACGCAGAGCAAATGCGCGATCCGTCCACCGGTCAGGCGCATACAGCACACACCAACCTGCCCGTTCCGCTGATTTATGTCGGTGGTAAAAACGTCAAAGCAGTTGAAGGCGGCAAACTTTCTGATATCGCCCCGACGATGCTGACGCTGATGGGTATGGAAATCCCGCAAGAGATGACTGGTAAGCCGCTGTTCATCGTGGAATAATCCCTCCCCATGAGGGGAAAGGCGATTAATACCATCACTTGGGCCGTGAAACTGCAAAAGCTTTCAGTCAGGCCCTTGTTCTACGCCAGCGCGCTTAGCGCTGGCGTATTGCTGTGCGCCTTTTCCGCCCACGCGGACGAGCGCGATCAGCTCAAATCTATTCAGGCTGATATCGCGGCAAAAGAACGCGCGGTACGCCAACAACAACAACAACGCTCCACTCTCCTCGCTCAACTTAAAGCTCAGGAACAGGCCATCGCCGTTGCCGCCAGGCAACTTCGCGAAACGCAAAACTCGCTGGCGCAGCTGAATGCGCAAATCACTGAAATGAATGCCGCCCTCGCGAAGCTGGAAAAACAGCGGGCTGCGCAAGAGCGTAGCCTGGCAGCCCAACTTGACGCAGCGTTTCGCCAGGGCGAACACACCGGTATTCAGCTCATTCTGAGCGGGGAAGAGAGCCAGCGCGGGCAACGCCTGCAGGCCTATTTCGGCTATCTGAACCAGGCGCGGCAGGAAACCATCGCGCAGTTGAAACAAACCCGCGAAGAAGTCGACTCGCAAAAAGCCGAGCTGGAAGATAAGCAGAGCGAACAGCAGACGTTGCTGTACGAACAGCGCGCTCAGCAGGCTAAGCTGGAGCAGGCGCGTAATGAACGCAAGAAGACGCTCTCGGGTCTGGAGTCATCGATTCAGCAGGGCCAGCAGCAACTGGGCGAAATGCGCGCCAACGAATCACGCCTGCGCAACAGCATTGCTCGCGCCGAAGCCGCAGCCAAAGCACGTGCGGAACGTGAAGCACGCGAGGCGCAGGCCGTACGCGACAAACAAAAGGATGCGTCACGGAAAGGCTCAACCTACAAGCCAACCGAAAGCGAAAAATCACTGATGTCCCGTACCGGCGGTTTAGGTTCCCCACGCGGCCAGGCATTCTGGCCCGTTCGTGGCCCAACGCTACATCGTTATGGCGAACAGTTGCAAGGTGAGCTACGTTGGAAGGGGATGGTTATTGGCGCATCCGAAGGCACCGAAGTTAAAGCCATTGCCGATGGCCGCGTCATTCTGGCGGACTGGTTGCAGGGCTACGGTCTGGTGGTCGTCGTTGAGCACGGTAAAGGCGATATGAGCCTTTACGGTTATAACCAGAGCGCGCTGGTCAGCGTCGGTACGCAGGTTCGCGCCGGGCAGCCTATTGCACTTGTGGGTAGCAGCGGCGGACAGGGCAGGCCGGCACTCTATTTCGAAATTCGTCGCCAGGGTCAGGCGGTCAATCCACAGCCGTGGTTGGGAAGATAAGTTTTGCCTCAATTTCGTCGTCTATTATTCTCTCTCGCCAGCGTGCTGGCCTTCGCAACACCTGTTTTTGCTGGCAAACTTGCCATCGTTATTGATGATTTCGGCTATCGTCCACACACCGAAAATCAGGTTCTGGCGATGCCTTCCACCCTCTCCGTTGCCGTTCTGCCTAATGCCCCACACGCGCGTGAAATGGCGATTAAAGCGCATAACAGCGGGCATGAAGTTTTAATCCATCTGCCGATGGCGCCGCTGAGCAAACAGCCGTTAGAGAAAGATACTTTGCGCCCGGAAATGAGCAGCGAAGAGATTGAGCGGATTATTCGCGACGCGGTAAGCAAAGTACCGAATGCGGTCGGGCTGAACAACCATATGGGCAGCGCGATGACCTCCAGCCTGTTCGGCATGCAGAAGGTGATGCAGGCGCTGGAACGCTACGATCTCTACTTCCTGGACAGTATGACCATCGGCAACAGTCAGGCAATGCGCGCAGCATCGGGAACCGGCGTGAAGGTTATCAAACGCAAAGTCTTCCTGGATGACACGCAAAACGAAGCCGATATTCGCCGTCAGTTTAATCGTGCCGTTGAGCTTGCGCGCCGCAACGGTTCAGCAATTGCCATTGGGCATCCTCACCCTTCGACGGTTCGCGTCCTGCAGCAAATGCTTTATAACCTGCCTGCGGACATTACGCTGGTTCGCCCAAGCAGCCTGCTCAATGAACCACAGGTAGACACCTCCAGACCAAACCTTACACCGCCGAAGAATGGTAAACCTGATGCGCCACGTAATCCTTTCCGCGGGGTGAGATTATGCAAACCGAAGCAGCCGTTAGAGCCAGTTTACGCCAGCCGCTTCTTCAGCGTGCTCGGTGAAAGCATCACCCAAAGCACGCTGGTGCAGTACATGCGCCTGCAATGGCAGGGCTGGCAATAATTACTCTTTAATATCCAGCGTTAAATGGGCCAGGCGGCGCGGCGTCAGTGATTTATCGCGCCACTGACTAAAGCGTATGGCCCACAATAGCACCTGATAACCCAGCTTAACGCTGCAGATATTGCTCACCATGCGCTTAAACATACCCGATACGAATACTTCAGCAATCATCCGTTGGCGGATTTTCTCGTCCGGCTCTTTACGTATGCAATGACAAACGCGTAGCGCTTCGTAAATCACCTGCTGTTTGAACTCCGGATAAATTGGAATGCGTCCAGCATAGTCGTGATTCATCTTATCCAGCAGACGGGTAATTTTAATGTAGTGGCGTTGATAGGCGAGATTTTTCAGCCCGGTGCGTGGCAGGCGGCTGACGGACGCGCCGTGCAGGAAGTATTTATACAACGGCACTTCCGTATAACGCGCGCGTTTCGCATTAAACATAAACTCTGTCGTCCAGATAATATCCTGGTGGTGCAGACCGGACAGGAAGGTCAGTCCTGCGTCGCGGATGGTCTGATGGCGGTAAACGCCCATCCAGACAACGTGCCGCCAACGGCGACTGGCTAACGCTTTGCGTAACCAGTCTGGCCCGGTCATCACGCCGGTAGAACTAATTCGATTGGTAGGAATGGATGCCCAGGTGTGGCCTGTCTCCGCAATACACCAATCAGCGTTGCACTGCGCAACATCCAGATTATCCTTCAGCGCCATAGTCATCAGCGTCTCATACATTTCCGGATAGGCAATATCATCGCCGTCTACGTACGCGATGTACTCCCCCCTGGCAACTTCCATACCGGTATTGCGCGCCGCGGATACCCCTCCATTGGGCTGGTGCAACAGGTGAACGTGCGGGTAACGATCCGCATAAGACTGAGCAAGGTCCGCTGAGTTATCCGTAGAACCATCATTAACAATGATGATCTCCAGGTTCTTCCAGGTTTGCGCAATCAGCGAATCCATACACGCAATGAACGGTTCACCCGTGTTGTAAAGTGGCATAATGACGCTCAGGAGACCAGGGATATAGGTCATATCAAATCCAGCCAAACAATAGAGTTATCGGCACTTTTTAGCATATTAAGCGGTAGATTTTCAGAAAAAATTATTAATTCTTTAGCAGAAAATGCGCCAGGCAGGAGCGAGCGTGCAAGCATAAAAACGCCCCGGATGGTAATGATAATCAACACCCAGGGACATACGCAGAATCTACTGATTGGATAGGGTTAATCCCAGCTCAGGATCACTTTCCCTGACTGGCCCGAGCGCATCGCGTCAAAGCCCTGCTGGAATTCATCGATGGAGAATCGATGGGTGATGATCGGTGACAAATCCAGACCAGACTGAATCAATGCGGCCATCTTGTACCAAGTCTCAAACATCTCACGACCGTAGATACCTTTAATAAACAATCCTTTAAAGATAACTTTAGTCCAGTCGATGGACATGTCTGATGGTGGAATACCCAGCATAGCAATACGGCCACCGTGGTTCATGGTGTCCAGCATGGTGCGAAACGCTGGCGGCGCGCCGGACATCTCCAGACCGACATCAAACCCTTCGGTCATGCCCAGTTCAGCCATCACGTCGGTCAGACTCTCTTTCGACACGTTGACCGCGCGAGTGATGCCCATTTTACGCGCCAGTTCAAGGCGATACTCATTAACATCGGTAATCACCACGTGGCGTGCGCCAACGTGCCTGGCAACCGCTGCCGCCATAATACCGATTGGACCCGCGCCGGAAACCAGCACATCTTCCCCAACCAGATCGAACGACAGCGCCGTATGCACCGCATTACCGAACGGATCGAAGATAGACGCCAGGTCGTCAGAGATGTTGTCCGGAATTTTAAACGCGTTAAATGCCGGGATCACCAGGTACTCTGCAAAGCAGCCAGGACGGTTTACGCCAACACCGGTCGTATTGCGGCACAGGTGAGTACGTCCACCGCGGCAGTTACGGCAATGCCCGCAGGTGATATGACCTTCGCCTGAAACGCGATCGCCGATTTTAAAGCCTTTAACTTCCTGGCCGATGCCAACAACTTCGCCGACATATTCATGTCCAACGACCATCGGTACCGGGATGGTTTTTTGCGACCATTCATCCCAGTTATAAATGTGAACGTCAGTCCCGCAGATGGCTGTTTTACGGATTTTAATCAGCAAATCGTTATGGCCGACTTCCGGTTCAGGAACGTCGGTCATCCAAATGCCCTCTTCCGCTTTCAGTTTGGATAACGCTTTCATTTCACATCCTCAGGCAATAACGCCCAGTTGTTTACCAATGCGTGTGAACGCCTCAACAGCACGCGTAATCTGCTCAGGGGTATGCGCCGCAGACATCTGGGTACGAATACGCGCCTGACCTTTTGGAACCACCGGATAGAAGAATCCAGTAACGTAAATCCCCTCTTTTTGCAGCTCGCGGGCGAACTCTTGCGCCACTACCGCATCCCCCAACATGACCGGGATAATTGCGTGATCCGCTCCCGCTAACGTAAAGCCTGCGGCAGACATTTGCTCGCGGAACTGACGTGCGTTCGCCCACAGGCGATCGCGCAGCTCGCTGCCTGCTTCGACCATCTCCAGCACTTTAATGGAGGCAGAAACAATTGCAGGAGCCAATGAGTTGGAGAACAGATACGGACGGGAACGCTGACGCAGCCACTCAACAACCTCTTTGCGCGCTGCGGTATAACCGCCAGATGCGCCGCCGAGCGCTTTACCCAGCGTACCAGTGATGATGTCCACACGCCCCATCACGTCACAGTATTCATGTGAGCCACGACCATTTTCGCCGACAAAGCCGACAGCATGGGAATCATCAACCATGACCAGCGCGTCGTATTTATCCGCCAGGTCACAAACGCCTTTCAGGTTAGCAATCACACCATCCATAGAGAACACGCCATCGGTGGCGATCAGGATATGACGGGCTCCCGCTTCACGCGCTTCTTTCAAACGAGCTTCCAGTTCGACCATGTCGTTGTTGGCGTAACGGAAACGCTTTGCTTTACACAAGCGAACACCGTCAATGATAGAAGCGTGGTTGAGCGCGTCTGAGATAATCGCATCTTCTGCGCCCAGCAGCGTTTCAAACAGGCCGCCGTTGGCGTCAAAGCAGGAAGAGTAAAGGATGGCATCTTCCATACCGAGGAATGCCGCCAGTTTTTGCTCCAGTTGCTTATGGCTGTCCTGGGTACCGCAAATAAAGCGGACCGAAGCCATACCAAATCCGTGAGAATCCATACCTGCTTTTGCAGCTGCAATCAGTTCCGGGTGGTTAGCCAGCCCCAGATAGTTGTTCGCACAAAAGTTAATAACGTGGCTTCCGTCCGCCACGGTGATATCCGCCTGCTGGGCAGACGTAATAATGCGCTCTTCTTTAAACAATCCTTCCGCACGTGCGGTTTCGAGATCGTTCGTTAACTGTTTGTAAAAATCCCCACGCATTTCAATTCTCCAGACTGGGCAAATTTCAGCACATATTACCCAAAGCTATACGCTGATACGAGATGACGCATCATCACTTCTTCAAAATGAAGCATAAATCACGTGTACCCGTACGGCTTATCGGTGAATGGCTGAAGCCAGAGCCATGTAGTGATATGATAGAAAGTATTCGTGTCTGAGATTGTCTCTGACTCCAAAATTCGAAGGTTACATTTATGATCATCGTTACCGGCGGCGCGGGCTTTATCGGCAGCAACATCGTCAAGTCATTGAATGATAAAGGCATCACCGACATCCTGGTGGTGGACAACCTTAAAGATGGCACCAAGTTTGTTAACCTGGTGGATCTGAATATTGCTGACTACATGGACAAGGAAGACTTCCTGATCCAGATTATGGCCGGAGAAGATTTCGGCGATATCGAAGCGATTTTCCACGAAGGCGCATGCTCCTCCACTACCGAGTGGGACGGCAAGTATATGATGGATAACAACTATCAATACTCCAAAGAGCTGTTGCACTACTGCCTGGAGCGTGAAATTCCGTTCCTGTATGCGTCCTCTGCCGCCACCTACGGCGGTCGTACTTCTGATTTCATCGAATCCCGTGAATATGAGAAACCGCTGAACGTTTACGGCTACTCAAAATTCCTGTTCGACGAGTACGTTCGTCAGATCCTGCCAGAAGCCAATTCTCAGATTGTTGGCTTCCGCTATTTCAACGTCTACGGACCGCGTGAAGGCCATAAAGGCAGCATGGCGAGCGTCGCTTTCCACCTCAACACCCAGCTCAATAATGGCGAAACACCAAAACTGTTCGAAGGCAGTGAAAACTTCAAGCGTGATTTCGTTTACGTAGGCGATGTGGCTGCGGTGAACCTGTGGTTCCTGGAAAACGGGGTTTCCGGCATCTTTAACCTTGGTACCGGTCGTGCGGAATCTTTCCAGGCCGTTGCCGATGCAACGCTTGCGTACCACAAAAAAGGCAGCATTGAGTACATCCCATTCCCGGAAAAACTGAAAGGTCGCTATCAGGCGTTTACCCAGGCCGATCTAACTAATCTGCGCGCTGCGGGCTATGACAAGCCGTTTAAAACCGTTGCTGAAGGTGTAACGGAATATATGGCCTGGCTGAACCGCGACGCGTAAGTATGAAAATTTTGGTGGTAGGCCCGTCCTGGGTGGGCGACATGATGATGTCGCAAAGTCTTTATCGCACGCTTAAGGCGCGCTATCCCCAGGCGATAATCGACGTGATGGCACCTGCATGGTGCCGTCCGTTATTATCGCGCATGCCTGAAGTTAACGAAGCTATCGCCATGCCGCTTGGACACGGCGCGCTGGAGATCGGTGAGCGGCGTAAACTCGGTCATAGCCTGCGTGAAAAACGCTATGACCGCGCCTATGTGCTGCCTAACTCGTTTAAATCCGCGCTGGTACCGTTCTTTGCTGGCATTCCCCATCGTACCGGTTGGCGTGGTGAAATGCGCTACGGCCTGCTAAACGATGCGCGCGTGTTGGATAAAGATGCCTGGCCGCTGATGGTCGAACGCTATGTAGCCCTGGCCTATGATAAAGGCGTAATGCTGTCAGCTAAAGATTTGCCGCAGCCTCTGCTATGGCCGCAGTTGCAGGTAAGCGAAGGTGAAAAGTCCCTGACCTGTCGCCAGTTTTCCCTTTCTGCCGAACGCCCCATCATTGGCTTTTGCCCTGGAGCGGAATTTGGTCCAGCGAAACGCTGGCCACATTACCACTACGCAGATCTGGCGAAGCAGCTGATCGATGAAGGCCATCAGATTGTGCTTTTTGGCTCTGCAAAAGACCATGAAGCCGGAAATGAGATCCTGGCGACGCTGAGCGTTGATCAGCAGCCCTGGTGCCGTAATCTGGCGGGCGAAACACAGCTGGAGCAGGCCGTCATTCTGCTCGCCGCCTGCAAAGCGGTGGTCACCAACGACTCTGGATTAATGCACGTTGCCGCAGCGTTGAATCGACCTCTGGTAGCGTTGTATGGCCCCAGCAGCCCGGATTTTACTCCGCCGCTTTCACACAAGGCGCGCGTGATTCGCTTGATTACGGGTTATCACAAAGTACGCAAGGGCGATGCAGCAGAAGGCTATCATCAGAGCCTGATTGACATCACACCCCAGCGCGTGCTGGAAGAACTTAACGACCTGTTGTTACAAGAGGAAGCCTGACGGATGCGGGTACTGATCGTTAAAACATCGTCTATGGGCGATGTACTGCATACGTTACCGGCATTAACCGATGCGCAGCAGGTCATGCCGGATATTCAATTTGATTGGGTAGTGGAAGAAGGCTTCGCGCAGATCCCATCCTGGCATGCAGCCGTTGACCGGGTTATTCCAGTGGCGATCCGCCGCTGGCGTAAAGCCTGGTTTTCAGCGCCGATTAAAGCCGAGCGTAAAGCCTTTCGCGATGCGGTGCGTTTACATCAGTATGACGCGATAATTGATGCGCAGGGTCTGGTTAAAAGCGCGGCGTTGGTTACGCGTCTGGCACGTGGCATCAAGCATGGTATGGACTGGAGCACGGCGCGCGAACCATTGGCGAGCCTGTTTTATAATCGCAAACATCACATTGCCAAACAGCAGCACGCGGTAGAACGTACGCGTGAATTGTTCGCCAAAAGCCTGGGATATTCCAGGCCCCAGTCGCAGGGTGATTACGCTATCGCTCAGCATTTTCTGAAAGAACGTAATGCTGATAAGGGCCAGTATGCCGTATTTCTGCATGCCACAACGCGTGATGATAAGCACTGGCCAGAAGCCAACTGGCGGGAGCTAATTGGCTTGTTAAATAACGCTGGCATACGTATTAAACTGCCATGGGGTGCTCCTCATGAAGAAGCACGAGCCCGTAGGCTGGCAAATGGTTTTTCTTATGTTGATGTTCTTCCACGGATGACTTTGGGAGAGGTCGCTCGCGTACTGGCGGGGGCAAAATTTGTGGTGTCGGTTGATACAGGCCTGAGTCATTTAACCGCTGCGCTGGATCGCCCTAATATTACGTTGTACGGTCCAACGGACCCAGGATTGATTGGTGGGTATGGGAAGAATCAATACACACAGCTGAGCCATTCCGGAAAATTGCAGGATCTGGACGCTAGCTTAGTCAACGTATCGCTGGTTGATAATAATTTGCTTTAACTTTAAGAGATGAACCATGCTTCGCCAACACATGTTTTCTCGCTTTATTTGTAGTATAAAAAACAATCCATTCGATTTTATATACTTCTTATTTTATGCCGGGATCCTGGCAACCCTTGCGATGGTGCTGGTCAATCCAGATGAAGCGCTGAAGGTATTTATTTTCTCCACAGCTCTGTCTCTGCCGCTTATAGGAAAAAACATAAAGCATGTGTGCAGTAACAAACAAAACCTGGTTTTGCCTTTTATGTTGCTGCTCTTCGGGTTACTCCAGATTATATGGGTAGAAATATTTAAACAACCGGGTTCAGCTTTTACTGGCGCCTACCGTTCATACCAGAACGGTGGCAAAGTGATGATTTTTGCCGCGCTGGTGATGACCATACTAACATCACAAGCACCAAGTGCTAATAAAATCCGCTTGACCAGTATCTGGGTGATTCTTACGGCAATCGGTTTGTATCTTTTCGCGGGTTATCAACTTAGTGGAGCACAAAACCCTTTAAGATACCGCGTTGCTCTTGGTTTTGAACATCAAACCGGCACGGCTTACTCTCTGACACTAATTGCATTATTAGCCTCGCAAGCGATCATTAATCTGCGCCTGAGACATACGGTTTCACTGTACTTGTTACATTTTTTGATCTCACTGGCGGTCATCATCACCACACAAACTCGGGCTGCGATTTTGGTATATCCGCTCCTGAGTATCGGACTATTTTTCATCCACTACCGCCACAACCACAACATACTGTTAAGGGCGCTACTGGGTTTTGTAATACTGGTCGGGATTGCTGCGATCCCCTTAAAACCAGTCATTGAAAGTCGCTACCAGAACTTCCTGATCGATCTGCACTCTTATAATCAAAACAACAGCAATACCTCTATTGGTGCGCGACTTGCGATGCAACGGGCAGGAATTGAAGCAGGGAAAGGTCATCACTGGGGGCAGTCACTTGAACAACGAGGGGCGGAAATTCAGCGACTTGCCGTCCAGGATACTTCCCTACAAGGGACGCTTAAGTTCATTAACGTACATTTGCATAACGAAATTATTGATACCTTTTCGCTAAAGGGCATCTCCGGGGTTATTGTGCTACTCTTGCTCTATACCGCTATGTTTTTAAGAGCTTACTGGCAACGTAGTCCTCTATTGTTCGTCATCTCAGGCGCTATCGCTATCTATGGCTTGAGTGATTTATTATTGTATGCCAAGGGTGAAGCCTTGAGCAGCATGCTGGCGTTATGTATTGCAGCAGTGCTGAGCTCGAATCCAACGAGAGAATCATGCTATGAATAGCGCTTCAGGTTATTTACTGAGCATTATTATACCTACATACAATAATGCTGAACTCATCACGGCGACGTTGGCGTCGATCCATCAGAGCATCACTGATGATGTGGAGATAATAATTGTTAATGATGGCTCAACAGACTTAACTGAAGAACGTATCAAGGCATTTTATCGTGAGCAGAAATGCCACAACGTTAAGTATATTAGCCAAAAAAATCAAGGCGTTGCAATCACTCGTAACGTTGGCCTTACCCATGCGACAGGGAAATATATTGGGTTTATTGACAGTGACGATATTGTCTGCACAGATTATTTCACTATCCTTCTTCCTAAATTGAGAGACGAAAAATATGATATTCTCGAATTTAATCTAACCAGAGATATGAACAATCTGTATCAGAATTCATCTGGTATAAAAAATGATATTAATCAGCACGAAATTATATTATCGGATGATGATTATACCCCTCTACTTCCAATATTCCGGGCAGGACAATGGCATCTCATGACAAAAATCTTCCATCGTAACGTTATTGGTAACGATCGATTCGAAGAACATCGTCGGTATGAAGACATGATTTTCTGCCCTTTCCAATACTTTAAATGCCATAAAATATTAAAGATTGAGAATAAACTATATTTTTACCGGTTAAATGATAAGAGCATTACCGAGAATATTATTGATAGCGATGCGGATAGTATCTTTTTTGCTATGCGGAAAATGTATAATTATATAAATAAAAATAACGCAAAACGTACTGTTGCCACACTAATGATCATCAACTGTTTTCTGGAAGGACGCAAACTATTACGCAAGAAAAAAGGTTATTATCGTTATAGTGAAGGTATGCTGAATGATATTCATAATGCGCTTGCATCCTGTGACACAAAAATTGTTAATAAAAAAATAATTCTTAAGATGAAATATCCCCATATTGACCGCTCCATTTCAGAAATGAGATATAAGGTATTATCTGCTTGCAAGAGCTTATTTTTTCGAAAAGGAATTTAACATGTTTGAAAAAATTGACCATGTGCTTATTTGCAAGCTCAAGTTTTATGGGGATGTTCTGTTAATCACGCCCGTCATTGCCAGCATTCGGGCTCGTTATCCACAGGCTAAGATCGATCTGCTCCTCTATAAAGATACCAAAGCAATTCTGGCCGCCCATAAAGATATCAATAATTTTTATCTCATTGAGAAAAAACAAGGCCTGTTGGCAACAGTAAAAAATTATCTTTCAGTGCGTCAACAACTGAAGAAAAATCACTATGACTTGATTATTAACCTCACAGAACAATGGCCAATTGGAGCACTTATCGCCTCTTTACGCCTTCCTTCAATTGCCTTTAAGCGCGATAAAGAGCAGTGGAACCGACTTTTTACGCGAGTAACGCCATCCGTTGGGACGCATATTGTTGAACAAAACCTATCTATTCTAAAAGGCATTGGGTTTAGCGAAGCAGAACTCAAGAAAGAGATGTCACTGAGTTATCTTCAGGAGGATTATCAACATCTGGTATCTCTGTTGCCTACACTGCCTGCGCAAAAATATGTCGTTATTCAACCCACTGCCAGACAAGAGTTTAAATGCTGGGATGATGAGAAATTCGCTCATGTTATAGACCATCTGCATCAGCGTGGTTTACATGTTTATCTTACCTGTGGGCCTGCATTGAGTGAGCAGCAACAGGTCCAGCGTATTGCTGCACTGTGTCAATCGTCTCCTGACCTGACGCTGGCAGGTAAAACGACCTTTCTGCAACTGGCCGCGTTGATTGACCATGCTGTTTTGTACATTGGTGTCGATTCTGCACCTATGCATATGGCCGCAGCGCTAAGGACACCGCAGGTATGCCTGTTTGGCGCCACCAATTACCGACAATGGAAGCCGTGGTCTGATAAAGCCGTATTGATTTGGGCTGGCGAGTACCATCCGATGCCTTCGCGAGATGAACTCGATCGGTCAAAAAAATATCTAACTTGGATTCCGGAACAGGTCGTGATTGACGCTATCGATACGGTACTTCATGATAGTGACAATGTTAAAGGTAATGAGAAAGCATAAATGGACAGCAAAAATAACGTTATTAATATTGCTTACTGTACAGATGCCAATTATCTGGAATATGTAGCAGTGTCCATTATGTCGGTCATAATGAACAACCCAGAGCAAGACCTGTCATTTTTCGTCTTTGTCTATGATGTTACTGACGAAGAAATCAATAAACTACGTTCAACCAGTGATAAAATTCAGGTTATCAATATCGATAAAGAAGAGATTGAAAAGTATAATAATGACTTTGCAATCAAACACCTGAACCGCTCTACCTATATGCGTCTGGCCGTACCGCGCTTACTAAAAGATAAAATAGAGCATTTTATCTATTTAGATGCTGATACACTATGTTTTGATAAGCTCAATGATATTAACAGCATTGATATCAGCAACGTCATTTGCGCAGTCAGCCACGACTCCCTCGATATTCATGATACAAAAAATGCTAAACGCTTGGGCCTTAGTACTGATCATTATTTTAATGCTGGCTTTTTATATATTAACATTGAAAATTGGATCAAGTTTGATATTGAAAATAAAGCAAATACAGTGTTATTTGAACAAGGTAAATCCTTGCCTTATTTTGACCAAGATGCTCTGAATATCGCAATTGACGGCAACGTTAAGTTTATTGATAAACGATGGAATTTCTTATTTAACTGGTTCACAGATCAGCAAAAAGACACCTTTTTTTATCAAAAAGATATCTTGCCTCGCATCATTCATTTCACTGGTGGAAGAAAACCTTGGTATAAAGAACATACTGGGCTTTCACAGCAACTTTTTCTTTTCTACCATCACTTCACACCATGGCGAGACGCTGAAATGCGCTCTTATGCTCCGCGTATGAGGCCTACTGATTACCGGGTTTACTCGCGCCAGGAATCCAAAAAGGGAAATTACTACGCTTCTCTCAAATGGTATATGAAATACCTTAAGGCTAAATTACGTTAAAAAAAACTCCCTTACGGGAGTTTTTTTTACTTACTCTTTAACTTTTCCCGCAAATAACCAATATAGCTAATTATCGAGTTGAAATACTTCCCTTGTAATCTTTCATGACGTGATTTCTTTTTATACTGTTTTGGCGTTCTAGCTGGCAGCAATGGAACATCCGTCCAAGGTGAAGCTTTCCAGGCATCAACAAAAAACTGTGCTGAAGGGTAATTTGCCCATGAATTCCAGGGTTTAGTTACGCCAATATAATGGATAAGGATCGTATCATCAGTTATATATTCTTTATAACTTGATGTGTCCTTACTTTTAAGTTCTTGTTTAATTCCGTAAATTGCATCATAAATTCTTGGTAAAAAAATTGTCTTACCAAAAAACATTATATTTAAGACATCCTGATCCAGAAAAGCGAATTTCCTGGTCTTATCCAGGAGGATCGAAAATGCTTTAGTAAAGAATTTTTGTTTTTTCCATTCCTTTAAATTTGCATATATAACACCAGCATTGAAGTATTGTTCGTTAAATTCAGGAGTATTAAGCCTCTGCGCGGCATACACCCGACTATATTCAACATCCTGAATAACCGCTGCAACATGATGTTCCAGGGTGATTTGTGTTAACTCAACAAGTGACCCTTTACATACAACATCAGCGTCAATATAGAGAAGATTATCAATATTTTCGCTAAGATACTCAAACGCGATAAATCTGAAGTAGGTCGCATGTGACCATGCATTCCCACACGGAAGGATCTTTAATCCTTCTGCATCCATCACATATACAGTTATATTGGTCGAAAACTGCTTTGCTAGTTTTTCTAATCTTTTGCGGTAATCTGAATCAAGATAATCAGTAAAAAGATGAAAATGTATGCTGATATCTTTGTTATGTAGTAAAACGGACGACATCGAAACTGCCGCTCCAAACATAAAGTTTTGATCAACCCCCCATGCAATATTGAGTTGTGGGGTTTGAGTCTCTGGAGCCCCAAAAACCTCAATGATGTCTTTAATAGACTGATTACAATCAAAATTCATGTACTACACCTTTTTAATATGCTATCTGGAAATTATTTGCACTTCTATTAACTAATGAGACCGTGCATTATGTAGTTTGTTCTTTATATACATAACATGACTAAGCACCGAGCGGATATATTTACGCTGCACTCTCTCATGCCGGGATTTACGCTTATACAATTTTGCAGTGTTTGCATTTAATAAAGACTTTCCTGCCCATGCAGATTTTTTATATGCGTCGATGAAGAATTTAGCCACCGGATATTTTGCCCAAGTATGCCATGGCTTAGTGACACCGACATAATGTATTAAAACAGTATCATCTGTAATATAATCCTGGTAAATTTTATCGTTTTTATTTTTTAGTTCCTGATCCACGCCATAAATGCAGTTAAAATCCCGTCTCAGGAAAATCACATTACCGACAAATAATATATTTAGAACATCCTGATCAAAATACAGAAGTTCCTTTTGGCGTTTATCTAAGATAGAAAATGCCTTCGTCAACAACTGCTGTTCACGCCAAACTCCAAGATTCGCAAATACCACACCAGAATTAAAATAACCGTTACTCAGCTCAGGAATACCAAGCCTGTTACCGGACTGAATACGCACTTCATCAATATCATTGATAACAGCAGCATATTCCCCACAGAAATTAACCTCGGTAAGTTCGCGTAGAGAACCTTTGCAAATGACATCAGCATCAAGATACAGTACAGAACTTAACTCGGTACTTAAATATTCAAATGCGAAATAACGATAATACATTGCATAAGTCCATGCTTTCGTACTCGGCAACTCACGAAATGCCGCATTATCGAACACAAGAACAGTCACCGTCGTACTGTACATTTGTGTCAGGCGTTTTACGCTCTCCAGATAATCATCATCTATATAGTCTGTTGCTATATAAAAGTGAATATCAATATCAGGATTATTCACTAATACTGAGGTCATAGAAATGCCGGATCCAAATAAAAAATTACGATCGACACCATACGCAACACTTAGTTTTTTAGTCTTCTCATGCGCAGAGCTGTCGATAACGTGTTTTTGAATGATTAGCTTCTGGAAATCAATGTTCATAATAAAATAGCCTCAAACTTCATATGGTATTTATAGCGCTTTTCTTATTGTTCTTTGTCTTATTTTTTGCGCTTTTGTGACAGCCTGTTCAAACAACCGGACTTCCTGACGAAAGATTTCGCGCAGTGGCATCGAAAAATAGACACGTAAAAAACGGTAGATATCTCTGGACGTCAAACCGATCTCCAGTGAAGAGAAATAGAGTCCGATCAAATCCTTATCCCGCCAGCGTCGCGGTACATGCTGACGTATTTGTGCACGATGCAAATCAATCACAGAGAGTTTGATATCCGCAACATCTGCCGGCATTGGCTGTTGGAGTAGGAAATGGCAAATATAGCAATCCCGATGATTTACTCCGCCCCGATGCATTTTACCCACCATTTCAGCCACGCGGGTAATAATGGTCCGTTTTAATACAAAATCAGGACGCTCAATTCCCCACCTTGCACAAAAATCTTCAAGACTGATGGCAGGAGAGAGATCTTCAGTGATGATAAATGAGGTTCGCGCTAACGGATTCAGTCCTTTCTGCCCAAATGCAACACCAGTCATTGTGTCAACATTGAGTTCTTGTAAGCGATGAATTGCCAGCCACTCCCGATCTGCACCCAGTACTGGCATACGTAAAGAAATAAGGTTTTTCACCACTTCTTTAAGTGTGGTTCCATGATGATATTTAAGAAAATAACCCTTACCCATCATCTCAAAACGCAGGGTACGCCGTGTTTCCAGCGCGCGAAAAACTTCCCCATCCAGCTTTGTAACTTCCGTAAACGGGTCTTTTCCTTGCCATTGCGTGGCAAATGGTTCTTTTAATTCAATCATTATCAAGGCCTAAAATGATATCAGCAGCCTTATCCGCCAGGCTGTAGAGATCTTCTGTATCAGCAAAATGCCGAGCGTTCTCGGCCCAACGACTTCTCTGCTCATTATTTTGCAGCGCATCGAAAAGTGCTGTATTCAGATTTACCTGCTCAAAAGGTTCAGGAATCACGACTCCGCATCGGGCGGCATTAATATAACCCGCATAGCCGCATACTTCTGTAGTTAATACTGGCAGCCCGGCAACTACAGCCTCCAACAAGACAATACCAGCAGCTTCCTGAACAGCAGGGTGAAGCAATAAATCAGCAGCAGACATCAATTCAGCGACATCATCTCGCCCCGAGAAGAACTGTACTTGTTCTTCGATACCCAATTGACAAGCCAGAGAACGGTAACGATCGGCCTTATCCTGACCAACAACCATCAATCGCGTACGGTGACGTATAACCTCAGGTAGCGAAGCCAATGCCTGTAATGTTCTTGGCACGCCTTTACGTTTGAAATCAGAACCCACCTGCAGGAGCAGGAACTGATCGAAACCAATACCGTTTTTTTCTCTGACAATCTGCCTGCTGTTTTCAGGTTGCTGACTATACTTTCTGTCAGGGTAGATGCCTGGTGGCAGAATACGAAAACGCTGGCTCTCAGTTTGGTAATGATGTTTGAAGTCACCAATTTGTTTATCGGTTAACATCAACAGCATGGTGCCAGCACCTTGCTGAAATGCGGCTTTTTCAAATGCAGCGTAATGCCGGTACCGACGCGTCAACTTGTAGAAAAAGCCTTTCTCACGGGCAACTTTCTCCGCGTAGCAAACGTCGGCTGCGTAATACACATCCAACCCAGGCATTTTGTTAAACCCGACGACACGATCGACGGGATGCTGACTTAAATAACCCTGAACCCACTGATAATATTGCTCGTTTTTCCCATGATTCGTTCTGGATGTGACGGGGACGAGTATAATTTCCAGTCCTTCCGGACGCTCGCCCTGCCATGACTGGGTAAACACCTGGACATGATGACCACGAGCAGCAACCGTAAGCGCTACCCGCAAGAAATCACGCTGTAACCCGCCATAGGGAAAATATTTGTACAAACAAAAAGCAATATTCATGCATTAATATCCGCATCGCGTCGCCAGACATACCCGATCTGCGACATCAGAGTCATGTAATCCTTGCATGAACCGACCAAAGATTACTTCCCATGTTTTCGAAAGGTTTCTGCCTGCTAGCTACCTGAAATTGCGCAGTAGTATATCATTTATTATCACGCATTCCGAAATGAATATTTTTTGAACAAACTTTAAAATAACCTATTAAAAACATTAAGATATAAAATGAAGCAATTCACGAGAAAACTCACGCCGCACAAGACGTTAAGTCATGTAAATGTACCAATAGACATTTTTGAAATAGCTACCGGTTAAAACAATGCCTCACGAATTCCATCGTTTTGAGACAACCTGGATAAAAATGATGGTAAAGCCACAGCTAAATACATAGAATCCCCAGCACATTCATAAGTCAGCTACCATTATGCTCGAATTGCTTTACACCGCCCTTTTCTACCTTATTCAGCCTTTGATCTGGGTACGGCTTTGGGTGCGCGGACGTAAGGCTCCGGCCTACCGTAAACGCTGGGGTGAACGCTACGGCTTTTACCGCCGTCCGCTAAAACCAGGCGGCATCATGCTTCATTCGGTTTCCGTGGGCGAAACGCTGGCAGCTATCCCATTAGTCCGCGCTCTGCGACATCGTTACCCCGACTTGCCGATCACGGTCACCACCATGACGCCAACCGGTTCCGAGCGCGTACAATCCGCTTTTGGCCCTGACGTTCAGCATATTTATCTGCCGTACGATTTACCGGATGCCCTAAATCGTTTCCTGAATAAAGTTGACCCCAAACTGGTGTTAATTATGGAAACCGAGCTGTGGCCGAATCTGATTGCAGCACTGCATAAGCGCCATATTCCGTTGGTCATTGCCAATGCACGTCTTTCTGCTCGCTCAGCTGCTGGCTACGCTAAATTAGGTAAATTTGTTGGCAGGCTACTGCGCCGAATTACGTTGATTGCCGCCCAGAACGAAGAAGATGGCGATCGTTTTATCACGCTTGGTGCCAGAAGCAATCAGGTCACCGTTACCGGTAGCCTGAAGTTTGATATTTCCGTCACGCCGCAGCTGGCCGCAAAAGCAATTACATTGCGTCGTCAATGGGCACCTCACCGCCCGGTATGGATTGCAACCAGCACGCACGACGGCGAAGAAAGCATTATCATTGCCGCCCATCAGGCGTTATTAAACCAGTTCCCTAATCTTTTACTGATTCTGGTACCCAGACATCCTGAACGGTTCCCGGATGCCATTAACCTCGTACGCCAGGCTGGGCTAAGCTATACGACACGTTCTTCGGGCGAAGTTCCATCATCAGGAACCCAGGTCGTAATCGGCGACACCATGGGCGAGTTGATGTTGCTGTACGGCATTGCTGACCTTGCTTTTGTTGGCGGTTCGCTGGTTGAGCGCGGTGGACACAACCCACTGGAAGCCGCGGCGCACGCCATTCCGGTACTGATGGGGCCACATACTTTTAATTTTAAAGATATTTGCGCCCGCCTCGAACAGGCAAGCGGATTGATCACCGTCACCGACGCAACTACGCTGGTGAAAGAGGTCTCTTCTTTACTGACCGATGCCGATTATCGTAATTTTTATGGCCGTCACGCAGTTGAAGTTCTGTATCAAAATCAGGGCGCGCTTCAGCGTCTGCTGCAGCTGCTGGAACCTTATCTGCCACCCAAAACGCATTGAGGCAAGTCATGCAAAAACGGGCGATTTATCCAGGAACCTTTGATCCCATTACTAACGGCCACCTCGATATCGTGACACGAGCGACAAGCATGTTCGATCACGTAATCCTGGCGATTGCCGCAAGTCCCAGTAAAAAACCGATGTTTACTCTGGAAGAGCGCGTTGAGCTGGCACAACAGGCAACGGCGCATCTCGGTAATGTGGAGGTTCTGGGATTCAGCGACCTGATGGCAAACTTTGCCCGCGATAATCAGGCTAACATTCTGATCCGTGGCCTGCGTGCGGTAGCCGATTTTGAGTATGAAATGCAGCTGGCCCATATGAACCGTCATCTGATGCCACAACTGGAAAGCGTCTTTCTGATGCCGTCTAAAGAGTGGTCATTTATCTCATCGTCACTGGTGAAAGAAGTTGCCCGCCACCAGGGTGACGTAGCGCACTTTCTGCCGGAAAACGTTCATCAGGCATTATTGAGTAAACTGAAGTAATGCGTCTGGCCGGATGAGGCATACGCTACGTCCGGCCGATAATGGTGTTATTTCTGACAGCGACGGCAATAAAACGTTGTGCGCTGAGCGTGTTTTGTCGCAATGATTGGCGCGCCGCATACGCGACAGGGTTCACCTTCTCTCCCATAGACCTGCAGCTCCTGGGCAAAATAACCCGGCTTACCGTCACTTTGCAGAAAGTCCTTCAGCGTGGTCCCGCCCTGCTCGATAGAACGCAGCAAAACCGCCTTGATAACGCGCACCAGCAGTTCGCACTCATCCTGCGACAAAGATGACGCCAGACGGTCAGGGTGGATACCAGCCGCAAACAGCGACTCGCTGGCATAGATGTTTCCCACCCCCACGACCAGCTTGTTATCCATCAGCCAGGGTTTAATCGCAGTTTTCTTCTTCGCACATTTCTGCTGCAGATAACCAGCATTGAAATCGTCGCTCAGCGGCTCAGGGCCAAGATGGGCGAGGACATTATGCCCATCCAGCTCTTTAGTCCACAGCCAGGCGCCAAAACGACGCGGATCGGTATAGCGCAGGACTTTGCCGTTACTCATCACTAAGTCGACGTGGTCATGTTTTTCTGCCGGAAGCTCTTCAGAAAGGATACGCAAACTACCCGACATCCCCAGGTGAATGATTACCCAGCCATCTGATAGCTCCAGCAGCAGGTATTTCGCGCGCCGCTGTACGCTCAGGACAGGTTTATCACTCAGACGATAGATTTCCTCTGATACTGGCCAACGCAAACGACCGTTACGCACAGTCGCGTGCATAATCGTTGCCCCCACCAGATGCGGCTCAATACCGCGGCGGCTGGTTTCGACTTCAGGTAATTCAGGCATAGTATCTCCGGCTGTGTATCAGGTCTCATTAATATGGGGACGGCCAGAAAACAAAAAACCCCGCCGAGGCAGGGTTTTTCTTTACATCAAAGCGGAAATTATTTGATTTTCGCTTCTTTGTATAAAACGTGCTGACGAACAACTGGATCGAACTTTTTCAGCTCCAGTTTTTCCGGCTTAGTACGTTTGTTCTTCGTGGTGGTATAGAAGTGACCAGTACCAGCAGAAGAAACCAGCTTGATTTTCTCACGAATACCTTTAGCCATGATTTATTTCCTCTTAGTACTTAGTACTTTTCGCCACGGGCACGCAGTTCAGACAGAACTGTTTCGATGCCTTTCTTATCAATAACACGCATACCTTTAGCAGATACACGCAGGGTGACAAAACGCTTCTCGCTCTCAACCCAAAAACGGTGAGAGTGCAGGTTAGGCAGGAAACGGCGTTTAGTCGCGTTCAGTGCGTGGGAACGGTTGTTACCGGTCACCGGACGCTTGCCAGTAACTTGGCAGACTCGGGACATGTCTATTCTCCAAAAATCAAATTAGCTCGAGCTTCGTATGGGGTATTGGCGCCTCGTCAGGCTTCTCAGCCCGGTTATCGCAGTTCAATACACTAAATCTTTCATCGTTGCCTCGTCATTGGACGCAACAAGAATGATTTTGCGTATTTGCGAACTCTCGATTGCCAGGCCCAAATGCCAAACCCGAGATTCTCAAAGGTGGCGTAGTATACGCTGAGTCAGCGATGTGCTCAAGTCCCGAACAGACAAAGATCCCGATGGATCGCGTAAAGTGCGTTAAATCCAACCGCGTTCCGCAAAAGAAACGTACTCTCCGCGCCCAATGACCAGATGATCAAGCACCCGGATATCCATGAACTGACAGCATTTCACAACACGCTCGGTGATGAGTTTATCTGCTTTGCTCGGCTCTGCACACCCCGAAGGGTGATTATGTGCAAGGATCACCGCAGAAGCATTCATTTTTATCGCTTCGCGGACAATTTCTCGCGGATGCACTTCAACGTGGCTTAGCGTTCCAGAAAAAAGTTTACGGTGTTTAATCACGCGATGTTGAGAATCCATAAAGATCACATAGAAGATCTCGCGTTCCTCTTGCGAAAGCTGGCTTTGCAGAAATTCACGCGCCATTTCCGGGCTAAGTATCGCACGCTCCTCTATCACCTGTACGTTGTAGTAGCGCCTTGCCAGCTCCACTATTCCCTTCAACTGTGCGTACTTCGCGATACCGATACCCTGAACATAGCTGAAATCCATGTAATCAGCAGACAACAGGCCATACAGCGAATCAAAATGCTGAAGCATCTCTTTCGCCAGCGTAAGCACATCTTTACCCAGTATCCCGGTGCGTAGAAAAAGAGCCAGTAGCTCTACGTCGGTCAGCGAACTGGCCCCCTGCGCCAACAGCTTTTCCCGAGGCATTATACGTCCTGTATTTTCCATGCTTTTCCCCTCCTTTCGCGTCCGCATAATGGCATAACGCCAGCGGCGAATCGACGCTCTGTTTTCACTTCTTCGTAGAGCCTCGCAAACTGGAGCGCGGGCAAAAGCACGACACATTGCGGATTGTGATAAAATATCCGCCTTCTGGTGAAACCCAACAGGAAAGATCATGATGAGTCTGGCCGGTAAAAAAATCGTACTTGGCGTCAGTGGCGGGATTGCTGCGTACAAAACCCCTGAGCTGGTGCGTCGTTTACGGGAACGCGGCGCAGACGTCCGCGTGGCGATGACCGAAGCAGCAAAAGCGTTTATTACTCCTCTGAGCTTACAGGCGGTTTCGGGCTATCCCGTTTCCGACAGCCTGCTTGACCCCGCAGCCGAAGCCGCGATGGGCCATATTGAACTGGGGAAATGGGCCGATTTGGTTATACTGGCCCCAGCGACGGCAGATCTGATTGCCCGCGTTGCCGCAGGTATGGCCAACGATCTGGTGTCTACGATCTGTCTGGCAACGCCAGCGCCTGTTGCCGTGCTGCCGGCTATGAACCAGCAGATGTACCGCGCCGCCGCTACCCAACACAATCTGGGCATTCTTGCCTCGCGCGGTTTGCTCATTTGGGGTCCTGACAGCGGTAGTCAGGCATGTGGTGATGTCGGTCCTGGACGTATGCTGGATCCGTTAACAATTGTGGATATGGCGGCAGAACATTTTTCACCTGTCAAAGATCTGCAACATCTCAACATCATGATTACAGCAGGCCCGACGCGTGAACCGCTTGATCCCGTGCGTTATATTTCCAACCACAGCTCCGGGAAAATGGGATTTGCTATCGCGGCCGCTGCCGCAAAACGCGGGGCAAACGTCACGCTGGTATCAGGTCCGGTTTCGTTACCTACACCACCTTTTGTCCAGCGCATTGATGTGATGACCGCGCTGGAAATGGAAGCCGCCGTGCAATCTGCGGTGCAACAACAGCATATTTTTATCGGCTGCGCCGCAGTCGCTGATTATCGCGCTGAAACTGTCGCCAGTGAAAAAATCAAAAAACAGGCAACGCAGGGTGATGAATTAACAGTAAAAATGGTCAAAAACCCGGACATCATCGCTGGTGTTGCCGCACTGGATGCTAATCGTCCTTTTGTCGTTGGGTTTGCCGCCGAAACAAATAATGTGGAAGAATATGCCCGGCAAAAACGCATCCGCAAAAACCTTGATGTGATCTGTGCGAACGACGTTTCGCTGTCCACTCAAGGATTTAACAGCGACAGCAACGCATTACACCTTTTTTGGCAGGATGGAGATAAAGTCTTACCGCTTGAGCGCAAAGAACTCCTGGGCCAATTATTACTCGACGAGATCGTGACCCGTTATGATGAAAAAAATCGACGTTAAGATTCTGGACCCGCGCGTAGGGCAACAATTTCCGCTCCCGACGTACGCCACTTCTGGTTCTGCCGGACTTGACCTGCGTGCCTGTCTTGATGACGCCGTAGAACTGGCGCCTGGCGCAACAACGCTGGTGCCAACCGGGTTAGCTATCCACATTGCCGATCCTTCTCTTGCGGCAGTGATGCTCCCGCGCTCCGGGCTGGGCCATAAGCACGGGATCGTACTGGGCAATCTGGTCGGTTTGATTGATTCCGACTACCAGGGCCAGCTGATGGTTTCAATCTGGAACCGTGGTCAGGACAACTTTACTATTGAACCGGGCGAACGTATCGCGCAGATGGTATTTGTACCGGTCGTCCAGGCTGAATTTAATTTGGTGGAAGAGTTCGAAGCCACCGATCGTGGCGAAGGTGGCTTCGGCCATTCCGGGCGCAAGTAACCCGCAGAAAAGTATCTCACAGCGTAATAACGCAATAACACACCGCAAACACCAGTTTGCGGTCGCTGTGTGGATGCCTGCCTGGCAAGAGCTTATTTTCAGGGGTATTTTGTAACATGGTAGAAAAGCAAACTGCGAAAAGGAATCGTCGCGAAGAAATACTTCAGTCTCTGGCACTGATGCTTGAGTCCAGCGATGGTAGCCAACGCATCACGACAGCTAAACTGGCGGCCTCTGTGGGCGTTTCCGAAGCGGCCTTGTATCGCCATTTTCCCAGCAAGACCCGCATGTTCGATAGCCTGATTGAGTTTATCGAAGATAGTCTGATTACCCGTATCAATCTGATTTTGAAAGATGAAAAGGACACTAACGCGCGATTGCGTCTGATCGTACTGCTGATTTTAGGGTTCGGTGAACGTAATCCTGGCCTGACGCGAATTCTGACCGGACACGCGTTGATGTTCGAGCAAGACCGTCTGCAAGGCCGTATTAACCAGCTTTTTGAGCGAATTGAGGCGCAGTTACGCCAGGTTCTGCGAGAAAAAAGAATGCGTGAAGGTGAAGGCTACACCGTGGATGAAACGCTGCTGGCCAGCCAGCTACTGGCTTTCTGCGAAGGTATGCTGTCCCGGTTTGTACGTAGCGAATTTAAATACCGCCCAACGGATGATTTCGACATCCGCTGGCCGTTGGTTGCCGCTCAATTGCAGTAACACCGTTGTTGGATGGCGACCTCGCCTATTTTGCCTACGAACCCTGCGGTGCGTAGACTGGATAAGCGCAGCGCCATCCGGCAGTTCTTATACGCCGTACGCTTCGCGATACGCCCGTACTGCGGCCAAGTGTTCTGCCATTTCTGGTTTTTCTTCCAGATACGCAATCAGATCTTTCAGAGTAATGATAGAAATCACCTTGCAGCCATAATCGCGTTCCACTTCCTGAATCGCTGAAATCTCGCCGCGACCGCGTTCCTGACGATCGAGAGAAATCAGTACCCCCGCCAGCGTGGCGCCGTTAGCCTGAATAATTTCCATCGACTCACGAATAGCCGTACCTGCAGTGATAACATCATCCACCAGCATTACACGCCCCTCAAGTGCGCTACCTACCAGATTACCGCCTTCACCGTGGGTCTTCGCCTCTTTACGGTTAAAGCAGTACGGCAAATCTTTATCGTGGTGTTCCGCCAGTGCAACAGCCGTGGTGGTCGCAATCGGGATACCTTTGTAGGCCGGACCAAACAGCAAATCGAACTCAATACCGGAATCCATCAGCGCTTCGGCATAAAAACGGCCTAACAGTGCCAGGCAGCGCCCGGTATTAAACAGCCCGGCGTTGAAGAAATAGGGGCTTTTACGCCCTGATTTCAGCGTAAACTCGCCAAACTTTAGTACCTGCTTGCTAAGCGCAAACTCAATAAACTGGCGCTGATACGGTTTCATGGATTCGCTCCTCATCTCACTTTATTACAGACAAAAAAAAGGCGACTCATCAGTCGCCTTTAAAATCAATTTTCTAACGCCGCCTTCTGCGTCGTTACAATGGATTCGATTCCCCCTCGGGCTAACGCCAGTAGGGTGAGAAGTTCTTCATGGCTGAACGGCTCGCCTTCTGCCGTACCCTGCACCTCTATAATGCGTCCGTCTTCAGTCATCACCACGTTCATGTCGGTTTCTGCGGCAGAGTCCTCAACGTATTCGAGGTCACAGAGCGCTTCACCGTTCACAATGCCCACGGAAACCGCGGCGACCATCCCTTTCATCGGGTTAGTTTTCAGTTTACCGCTCGCAACCAGCTTGTTCAGCGCATCAGCCAACGCCACACATGCGCCGGTAATTGATGCAGTGCGCGTACCGCCATCTGCCTGAATAACATCGCAGTCCAGCGTAATAGTGAATTCACCGAGCGTCTTCAGATCAACGGCGGCGCGCAGCGCACGAGCGATCAGACGCTGGATTTCCATGGTACGACCGCCCTGCTTACCTTTCGCCGCTTCACGGGCGTTACGGGTGTGCGTGGCGCGTGGCAGCATGCCATATTCTGCGGTGATCCAGCCCTGGCCCTGACCTTTCAGAAAACGCGGTACGCCTTCATCAATAGAGGCAGTACACAGCACTTTGGTATCACCAAATTCGACCAGCACGGAGCCTTCAGCGTGTTTTGTATAATTACGGGTCAGGGTGACGGGACGCACCTGGTTGGCACTACGACCTGCTGGACGCATGATAAAATCTCCGGCTTGAAACGAATGTGGCTGCGCATTATACGGACTTCCGACTGTTATTCCTATCCTGACAAGACGTGGATGGCTATAATCCTCCCATCTCATCTTTAAAAACAGGAACGTCTATGATCCGCAGCATGACCGCCTACGCCCGGCGTGAAATCAAGGGTGAATGGGGTAGCGCTACCTGGGAAATGCGCTCGGTAAACCAGCGTTATCTGGAAACTTATTTTCGCCTGCCGGAACAGTTCCGTAGTCTTGAACCCGTTGTTCGCGAACGTATTCGCACGCGTCTGACGCGCGGTAAAGTCGAGTGTACGCTGCGTTTTGAGCCTGATGCCAGCGCCCAGGGCGAGCTGATTCTAAATGAAAAGCTCGCTAAACAGCTCGTTAGCGCTGCTAACTGGGTCAAAATGCAGAGTGATGAAGGTGAAATTAACCCAGTTGATATCCTGCGCTGGCCAGGCGTAATGGCTGCCCAGGAGCAAGATCTGGACGCCATTGCCGCCGAGATCCTCGCCGCGCTTGACGGTACGCTGGATGACTTCATCGTCGCGCGTGAAACCGAAGGTCAGGCGCTGAAAGCGCTGATCGAGCAGCGTCTGGAAGGCGTCAGCACTGAAGTCGCTAAAGTGCGTGCACATATGCCGGAAATTCTGCAATGGCAGCGTGAGCGTCTGGTAGCCAAACTGGAAGACGCCCAGGTGCAACTGGAGAATAACCGCCTTGAGCAAGAACTGGTGCTGATGGCGCAGCGCATAGATGTAGCAGAAGAGTTAGATCGTCTGGAAGCCCACGTCAAAGAAACCTACAACATTCTGAAGAAAAAAGAGGCTGTTGGCCGTCGTCTGGACTTCATGATGCAGGAATTCAACCGTGAGTCGAACACTCTTGCATCCAAGTCTATCAATGCCGAGGTGACTAATTCCGCAATTGAACTGAAGGTATTGATCGAGCAAATGCGCGAGCAAATTCAGAATATCGAGTAAACTCCATTCCACGTAGCCCACCCATAAACGACGGGGCTACGTGTTTTTCCCAACACTTCGGTTGTGACCCATCCAGTTCGAATTATATTTTCTCATCATTTATTGTCACCATTCATAAAGTAAAGCCCATGCCATAACGCATTTACAAAAAACTCACATTAGCTGTAGTTATTAAAATCACTTCACCTTAGAAAATCTCAATCGTGACAATGCGCACAAATCGTTAACCTTAGCCCCAGCAAATCAGGGGGAATACATGCTGTTACACGTTTTATATTTAATTGGTATTACTGCCGAAGCCATGACCGGTGCACTTGCGGCTGGGCGTCGTCGTATGGATACATTTGGCGTCATTATCATTGCCACCGCGACGGCCATTGGCGGCGGCTCGGTACGCGACATTCTTCTCGGCCACTATCCGCTCGGCTGGGTAAAGCACCCTGAATACGTCATTATCGTGGCGACCGCTGCGGTACTAACCACCATTATTGCCCCCGTCATGCCCTATCTGCGTAAAATATTCCTCGTCCTGGATGCGCTGGGCCTGGTGGTCTTTTCTATTATTGGCGCCCAGGTGGCGCTGGATATGGGTCATGGACCGATTATTGCCGTGGTCGCGGCGGTCACTACCGGGGTCTTTGGTGGTGTATTACGTGACATGTTCTGCAAACGCATCCCGTTAGTATTCCAGAAAGAACTGTATGCCGGCGTTTCATTTGCCGCTGCTGTGCTGTATATCGTGCTGCAACATTATGTCTCCAGCCACGATGTGGTGGTGATCTCTACCCTGCTCTTTGGCTTTACCGCCCGACTGCTGGCGCTGCGCCTGAAGTTGGGGCTGCCGGTATTTTACTATCGCCATGAAGGCCATTAAGGCATAAAGCCCGTGATCCGCTGAGCAGCTAACCAGTTGCTCAGCGCTGTGATCTCTTTATCCTCCAGCCACTGAATAACCTGTCGTGCCCGTCGCTCCCCCATGAAAGGAAGTTGCCGCCAGCTTTGTTCACTGCGTTCCCGTAACTGCTGCCACGATCCATCCCGACTGGCATTCAACGTTGCCTGTGTTAACGGTATTCCCATGGCAATCACCCAGCGCGTAAATGGAAGATGGCGTGACAGATTGAACTGATGCCACAGCTTCCCCCCTTTGTTCACGCCAAATGTGGACTGTAGCTGCTCCTGCGTTAATCCAAGCCAGGAAAAGATATGTTCAAAGCGATACGTCTGATGTAACTCCCGCCATCCCGCTTCGCCCATACCCTCCAGCCCTAGCACATCTTTGGCCCCCAGCCAGACGAGCCTGGCAACAAACTGTTCCTGACACTCCGCTGTGGCATAAAAACAAGTTAGTGAATTGAAGCGCCCCTCAGGTGGCGCTGGCTTATTACGCTGGGTGCTGCGCCAGACCACCTCATCTATACGGGGAATCCCCTGTCCAGCCAGACTTATCAGAATCTGATCGCCAGGCGCAATATCCCATTCATTCCAGCGCCGTACTGAGCCAATATTGACGCGCTGCACCCGCTTATCATCCAGCATGACGGGGACCAGCAATGCAACCACCGCAATTTTCCCACTTTTGCCAACGGAGAACTGGATACCCGTCACCTCAGATACCCTGGCCACGGGAGGATATTTCCACGCAGCCAGCCAGTCTCCCTGTCCGGGTAGCCAGTATTGCGCCCGCGGTTCTTTTCCCGTTCGCACCACCACACCATCCGTCACAAAAGGTAATGCTGAAGTCCACCACCCGGCGCGCGCCTGCTCGACATCATCCGCACTCTTCACGGCCTGAGTATATCGTTGCGTGAAACTGAACCCGGCAGCAGTGAGTTGCTCAAGTCTTTCCGACATGGCAACTGGACCATCAGGCCAGGCCCAGATAAAAATAGCCAGCGAGCGTAACATTTCCGGGTTGCTCTGGCGCATCATCATTCCAGCAACCTTTGAGCGGGCGTTCATTCCCCCTCTCTGCTGCTGAATATGCCCTTGTTGCTGCAAAAATATCTCCCCCTGCAACGTACTGTTAGAAAGCAGCCCGCTGGTAGTACGTGGAACGGAAGGGATCTGAAGAACCTTTTGCGTCCAGTCTTCGCCTTTCAGACCGTTACCACGGCTAATCGCCCGTATCAGATTGCCATTGCGATAAACCAGCGTGACCGCCACGCCATCCACCTTCGGCTGCACCCAGAGATCGCTACGAGCATGCATCCATTGTTGTAGCGCTTGCTTATCGGCAAGTTTTCGAACTCCCGTGTGGGGAACGGTGTGCGAGACGGTTCCACTTATTGGGGGCGCAGATAGATCTGATGGGGCTTCATCGCCAAAACAGCGCTGCCACTGGATGAGCTGCGCATTGAGCTGGTCATAAACGGCGTCGTCTACGACACTTTCCCCTTGTTTCCAGTAACTGTCATTCCACTGTGTTATCTGCTGCTGTAGTCGTGAAATTTCCTCTTGTGCCCTGGCAGGCGACCAGACGGGGCATACCGCCCATGAGGGTAGATACCACATTAGCAAAACCAGCCCTATGCATTTCCATAATCCCATGCTATCTCCGCTGAACAGTACGTTTCCCGGCAGATATAACGCGAATTAAAATGGAAACAGAGCGGCAAAAACTCATCCTGCGCGCAACGTTCCTGACATTTGCACGAATTGCTGCAAATCGCGGATAAAACAGGAAACTGGTACGCAAAACGCAATAAACATGCGCAAAAAGTGTGACAAGGGCTACGTCACATAGCGGCTACGTGTATAATAAGCCCGTATGTAGGCTCTCTTTCGACAATCACATACATTAAGATACTCATGGCTCAAGGCACGCTTTATATTGTTTCTGCCCCCAGTGGCGCGGGTAAATCCAGCCTGATTCAGGCTTTATTAAAGACCCAACCGTTGTATGACACCCAGGTTTCTGTTTCGCACACCACGCGCGCACCGCGCCCGGGGGAAGTGCACGGTGAACACTATTTTTTTGTGAACCATGACGAATTCAGAACCATGATTGGCAGAGACGCGTTCCTGGAACACGCTGAGGTTTTCGGTAATTACTACGGCACCTCGCGTGAGACCATTGAGCAAGTATTAGCATCCGGCGTAGACGTCTTTTTAGATATCGACTGGCAAGGTGCGCAGCAGATTCGTCAAAAAATGCCGCATGCGCGCAGTATTTTTATTTTGCCGCCATCTAAGATTGAGCTGGATCGCCGTCTTCGTGGCCGCGGTCAGGATAGCGAAGACGTGATCGCAAAACGTATGGCGCAAGCTGTTGCAGAAATGAGCCATTACGCCGAATATGATTATCTTATTGTGAATGATGATTTCAATACCGCCCTGGGCGATTTGAAAACTATCATTCGCGCCGAACGTCTGCGCATGAGCCGCCAAAAGCAGCGTCATGACGCTTTAATCAGCAAACTGTTGGCAGACTGAACCCACATTCAGTATCATGCCCAGTCATTTCTTCACCTGTGGAGCATTTTAAGTATGGCACGCGTAACTGTTCAGGACGCTGTAGAGAAAATTGGTAACCGTTTTGACCTGGTACTGGTCGCCGCGCGTCGCGCTCGTCAGATGCAGGTAGGCGGAAAGGATCCGCTCGTACCGGAAGAAAACGATAAAACTACCGTTATCGCGCTGCGCGAAATCGAAGAAGGTCTGATCAACAACCAGATCCTCGACGTGCGTGAGCGCCAGGAACAGCAAGAGCAGGAAGCCGCTGAATTACAAGCCGTTACCGCTATTGCTGAAGGTCGTCGTTAATCACAAAGCGGGTCGCCCTTGTATCTGTTTGAAAGCCTGAATCAACTGATTCAAAACTACCTGCCGGAAGACCAGATTAAGCGTCTTCGGCAGGCGTATCTCGTTGCACGTGACGCTCACGAGGGCCAGACACGTTCAAGCGGTGAACCCTATATCACGCACCCGGTAGCGGTAGCCTGCATTCTGGCCGAGATGAAACTCGACTATGAAACGCTGATGGCTGCGCTGCTGCATGACGTGATTGAAGATACCCCTGCCACCTACCAGGACATGGAACAGCTTTTTGGTAAAAGCGTTGCTGAACTGGTAGAAGGGGTGTCGAAACTTGATAAGCTTAAGTTTCGCGACAAGAAAGAGGCGCAAGCTGAAAACTTTCGCAAGATGATTATGGCGATGGTGCAGGATATCCGCGTCATTCTCATCAAACTCGCTGACCGTACCCACAACATGCGCACGCTGGGCTCATTACGCCCGGACAAGCGTCGCCGCATCGCCCGTGAAACCCTCGAAATCTATAGTCCGCTGGCACACCGTTTAGGTATTCATCACATTAAAACCGAGCTGGAAGAGCTGGGTTTTGAAGCGCTGTACCCGAACCGCTATCGCGTGATTAAAGAAGTGGTTAAAGCCGCTCGTGGCAACCGCAAAGAGATGATCCAAAAAATCCTCTCGGAAATCGAAGGGCGTTTACAGGAGGCAGGCATTCCGTGTCGCGTAAGTGGCCGCGAGAAGCACCTGTACTCTATTTACTGCAAAATGGTGCTCAAAGAGCAGCGTTTTCACTCCATCATGGATATCTACGCTTTTCGCGTTATCGTTCATGATTCCGATACCTGTTATCGCGTACTCGGCCAGATGCACAGCCTGTACAAACCTCGTCCTGGTCGCGTGAAAGACTATATCGCCATTCCGAAAGCGAACGGATATCAGTCTTTGCACACCTCAATGATCGGCCCTCACGGCGTCCCGGTTGAAGTACAGATTCGTACCGAAGACATGGACCAGATGGCAGAAATGGGTGTAGCAGCGCACTGGGCTTACAAAGAGCACGGCGGCGAAAGCAGCACCACCGCACAAATCCGCGCTCAACGCTGGATGCAAAGCCTGCTGGAACTGCAGCAGAGCGCCGGTAGCTCGTTTGAATTTATTGAAAGCGTCAAATCTGATCTCTTCCCGGATGAGATTTATGTTTTCACACCGGAAGGGCGCATTGTCGAACTGCCTGCCGGTGCAACGCCTGTCGACTTCGCCTACGCCGTGCATACCGATATCGGTCACGCCTGCGTCGGCGCACGCGTCGACAGACAACCTTACCCACTTTCGCAGCCGCTCTTTAGCGGACAGACCGTTGAGATTATTACCGCTCCGGGCGCCCGTCCGAATGCAGCGTGGCTCAACTTCGTCGTCAGTTCGAAAGCGCGCGCCAAAATTCGCCAACTGCTGAAAAACCTCAAGCGCGATGATTCCGTCAGTCTGGGTCGTCGACTGCTCAACCATGCCTTAGGCGGTAGCCGTAAACTGGCTGAGATCCCGCCAGAGAGCATCCAGCGTGAGCTTGAGCGCATGAAGCTCGCCACGCTTGACGATCTGCTCGCGGAAATCGGTCTGGGTAACGCCATGAGCGTGGTGGTAGCGAAAAACCTCCAGCAGGGCGAAGCAATGGCAAACGTGCCAGCACAATCTGGTCACGGTCATCTGCCGATCAAAGGCGCAGATGGCGTGCTGATCACCTTCGCGAAATGCTGTCGTCCGATTCCTGGCGATCCAATCATTGCCCACGTCAGTCCGGGTAAAGGTCTGGTGATTCACCATGAATCCTGCCGTAACATTCGTGGCTATCAAAAAGAGCCAGAGAAGTTTATGGCGGTGGAATGGGATAAAGAGACAGAGCAGGAGTTCATCACCGAGATTAAGGTGGATATGTTTAACCACCAGGGTGCTCTGGCGAACCTGACGGCGGCAATCAACACGACCACCTCCAACATTCAAAGTCTGAATACGGAAGAGAAAGATGGCCGCGTCTATAGCGCCTTTATTCGCCTGACCGCTCGCGATCGCGTGCACTTAGCGAATATCATGCGCAAAATCCGCGTCATGCCGGACGTGATAAAAGTCACCCGTAACCGTAACTAGAACACGTTTTATGAATACTCAACGTTATGCACGTATTTGCGAGATGCTCGCACGTCGTCAGCCCGATCTGACCGTCTGCATGGAGCAGGTCCACAAACCTCATAACGTTTCTGCAATCATTCGTACTGCAGACGCGGTCGGCGTGCATGAAGTCCACGCCGTCTGGCCTGGTAGCCGTATGCGCACCATGGCCTCTTCTGCCGCAGGCAGCAACAGTTGGGTACAGGTGAAGACTCACCGCACTATTGGCGATGCGGTCACACATTTAAAAAGCCAGGGCATGCAGGTTCTGGCAACACATCTGTCAGATAAAGCCGTAGATTTTCGCGAGATTGATTACACGCGCCCCACCTGCATCCTGATGGGCCAGGAGAAAACCGGCATCACTCAGGAAGCGTTGGATCTGGCGGATCAGGACATCATCATTCCCATGACTGGCATGGTGCAATCGCTGAACGTTTCGGTCGCCTCCGCGCTGATTCTGTACGAAGCACAGCGCCAGCGGCAAAACGCCGGCATGTACCGACGAGAAAACAGCATGCTGGCGCAAGATGAGCAGCAGCGTTTGCTGTTTGAAGGCGGTTATCCGGTGCTGGCGAATGTCGCTAAGCGCAAAGGTCTTCCCTACCCCCACGTAAACACGCAGGGCGAAATTGAAGCCGATGCAACGTGGTGGGCCGCTATGCAATCTGCGAGATAAACGCGATGAAAGGCCGTTTACTGGATGCCATCCCACTCAATTCTCTGACCGGCGTTGGCGCAGCGCAAAGCAGTAAACTGGCGAAAATTGGCCTGCACACCGTGCAGGACCTTCTGCTCCACCTCCCTCTGCGTTACGAAGACCGCACGCACCTGTACCCGATTGGCGAACTGCTGCCGGGCGTTTACGCCACCGTAGAAGGCGAAGTGCTGAACTGCAATATCACCTTCGGCGGACGCCGGATGATGACCTGTCAGATCAGTGATGGCTCCGGCATTCTCACCATGCGCTTTTTCAACTTCAGCGCCGCAATGAAAAATAGTCTCGCCACCGGTCGCCGGGTGCTGGCCTATGGCGAAGCCAAACGCGGAAAATACGGCGCAGAGATGATCCACCCGGAGTATCGCGTGCAGGGCGATCTCAGCACGCCGGAATTGCAGGAAACGCTCACACCGGTGTATCCAACCACTGAAGGCGTGAAGCAGGCCACGCTGCGCAAACTGACCGATCAAGCGCTGGACCTGCTCAATACCTGCGCCATTGCCGAACTGCTGCCGCCAGAGTTGTTGCAAGGTATGATGAGCCTGCCAGAAGCTCTGCGCACATTGCACCGTCCACCGCCGTCACTGCAGTTGAGCGATCTGGAAACCGGTCAGCATCCAGCACAGCGACGTCTGATACTGGAAGAATTGCTGGCGCATAACCTCAGCATGCTGGCACTACGCGCCGGGGCGCAACGTTTCCACGCCCAGCCGCTGATCGCAAACAACGCGCTGAAAGATAAGCTGCTGGCGGCTCTGCCGTTTAAACCCACCGGCGCCCAGGCCCGCGTTACCGCTGAGATCGAACGCGATATGGCACTGGATGTCCCCATGATGCGTCTGGTACAGGGCGATGTCGGCTCAGGTAAAACGCTGGTTGCGGCGCTGGCCGCCCTACGTGCCATCGCACATGGTAAGCAAGTTGCGCTGATGGCCCCCACCGAACTATTGGCTGAACAGCACGCCAATAACTTCCGCAACTGGTTCGCGCCACTGGGTATTGAAGTTGGCTGGCTGGCAGGTAAACAGAAAGGCAAAGCGCGCCTGGCACAGCAGGAAGCTATCGCCAGCGGTGAGGTGCAGATGATTGTCGGCACGCACGCAATTTTCCAGGAACAGGTGCAGTTCAACGGACTGGCGCTGGTTATCATCGACGAACAGCACCGTTTTGGCGTACATCAGCGCCTGGCGCTGTGGGAGAAAGGTCAGCAGCAGGGTTTCCATCCACACCAGCTAATCATGACAGCCACCCCAATCCCGCGTACGCTGGCGATGACCGCCTATGCCGATCTCGACACGTCGGTCATTGACGAACTCCCTCCGGGGCGTACGCCGGTCACCACGGTGGCAATTCCGGATACCCGCCGCAGCGATATTATTGACCGCGTGCGCAACGCTTGTACCCATGAAGGGCGCCAGGCGTACTGGGTCTGTACGCTGATTGAAGAGTCTGATTTGTTAGAAGCTCAGGCGGCTGAAGCCACGTGGGAAGAGCTTAAACTGGTGCTGCCAGAGCTGAATATTGGCCTGGTACACGGCCGTATGAAGCCCGCAGAGAAGCAGTCGGTAATGGCGGCCTTTAAGCAGGGCGAATTGCAGCTGCTGGTTGCCACCACGGTGATTGAAGTGGGCGTAGACGTACCTAACGCCAGCCTGATGATTATTGAAAACCCGGAGCGCTTGGGCCTGGCGCAGTTGCACCAGCTACGTGGTCGCGTAGGTCGTGGCGCGGTGGCCTCCCACTGCGTCCTGCTCTACAAATCGCCGCTGTCAAAAACCGCGCAAAAACGTCTGCAGGTTCTGCGCGACAGCAACGACGGATTCGTGATCGCGCAAAAAGATTTAGAGATCCGCGGGCCCGGCGAGCTGTTGGGTACGCGCCAGACCGGAACGGCAGAATTCAAAGTCGCAGATTTATTGCGCGATCAGGCGATTATCCCGGAAGTTCAGCGCATTGCCCGTCATATTCACGAACGTTACCCGCAACAGGCTGTGGCGCTGATTGAACGCTGGATGCCGGAAACCGAGCGCTACTCCAACGCATAGTAGATTCATAGCGGCGGCGGATGTGACTCCGCCGCACAGACATTATTGCGCAAAAATCGGCAGCAGCAGATACAGCTTAATCACCAGCGCATTGACGATATCGATAAAGAACGCCCCCACCATCGGCACCACCAGAAACGCCATATGGGATGGTCCAAAACGTTCTGTAATTGCCTGCATGTTGGCAATCGCCGTGGGTGTCGCACCGAGGCCAAAACCGCAGTGTCCGGCTGCCAGCACGGCGGCATCGTAGTTCTTACCCATCATGCGCCAGGTGACGAATATCGCGTACAGCGCCATGAAAATGGTCTGCACAACCAGGATTGCCAGCATCGGCAGGGCCAGAGAAGCCAGCTCCCACAGCTTCAGACTCATTAGCGCCATCGCCAGGAACAGCGACAGGCTAACGTTACCCAACACCGAAACCGCGCGCTCGAACACCCGATAAAAACCCATTAACGCCAGGCCGTTACTGAGGATCACCCCAACAAACAGCACGCAGACGAAAGTCGGCAGTTCCAGCACCGTTCCGACCAGCATTTGTGCAACGATTTTACCCACCGTCAGACAGATGGCGATCAGCGCAATGGTTTCAATCAGCACCAGCGAAGTGATTATGCGTCCGACATCCGGCTTTTCAAATGCGGTAGGCACAGCCTGATCGTCCGGCATGCCGTCTGGCGTGGTAGAGTGTTTGACCAGATAGCGGGCCACCGGGCCGCCAATCAATCCGCCCAGCACCAGGCCAAACGTTGCGCAAGCCATCGCCACTTCCGTCGCATTAGCGAAACCATAGCGCTCAATAAACAGCTTGCTCCATGCGGCCCCGGTTCCATGCCCACCAGAGAGGGTTATCGAACCGGCGATCAGACCCATCAGCGGATCCAGACCCAGCAGAGTCGCCATACCAATACCGATGGCGTTTTGCATCAGCAGCAGGCCAACAACCACAATCAGAAAGATACCCACCACACGGCCACCCGCGCGCAGGCTGGCGATATTGGCGTTCAGGCCGATAGTGGCGAAGAATGCCAGCATCAGCGGATCGCGCAGGGTCATATCGAAGTTCACTTCCCAACCCATGCTTTTTTTCAGTACCAGCAGCGCAATCGCTACCAACAATCCGCCAGCTACAGGTTCGGGAATGGTGTATTTTTTCAGGAAGGAAACAGACTGGACGAGCTTACGTCCCAGCAGCAACACAAGGGTTGCCGCAACCAGCGTTGATAACGTATCGAGATAAAACATTTACAACTCCATTAGTGCGTTTAGCACAATCACGCACGATGCATTCCAGACCGATTTTTAGCTCTTATTGAGTTTTCGGTGTGGATTTTAAGCAGAAAATCATGAAAAGTTATATAAAAATGTTTGTTTATCCGTTTTAAATATTAAGAACACCTGGTAGCAAACGTTTGCATTTCCGCCATGGTCAGATAAAATCACCGCTTTTCCACCATGGGATTGCCTCTGATGTCCGTTAACGCCGTAGAGTCAACAAATGCGCAACCGGTTGCGCAGACTCACAACAGTGAACTGATTTACCGTCTTGAAGATCGCCCCCCACTAGCCCAGACCCTGTTTGCCGCCTGTCAGCACCTGCTGGCCATGTTCGTCGCGGTAATCACCCCAGCGCTGTTAATTTGCCAGGCGCTCGGTTTACCGGCTCAGGATACTCAACACATTATCAGTATGTCGCTGTTCGCTTCCGGCGTGGCTTCTATCATTCAGATCAAAGCCTGGGGGCCGGTCGGCTCAGGGCTATTATCCATTCAGGGCACCAGCTTTAACTTTGTTGCGCCACTGATTATGGGTGGTACAGCGCTAAAAACCGGTGGTGCAGATGTCCCAACCATGATGGCGGCGCTGTTCGGTACACTGATGCTGGCAAGCTGCACTGAGATGGTTATCTCACGCGTACTGCATCTGGCGCGTCGTATCATTACCCCGCTGGTCTCAGGCGTGGTGGTGATGATTATCGGCCTGTCGCTGATTCAGGTGGGGCTGACGTCGATTGGCGGCGGCTATGCGGCAATGAGCGACAACACCTTTGGCGCACCAAAGAATTTACTGCTGGCAGGCGTCGTGCTGGCGCTGATTATCCTGCTTAACCGCCAGCGCAACCCGTACCTACGCGTTGCGTCACTGGTGATTGCGATGGCGGCAGGTTACCTGTTGGCGTGGTTTATGGATATGCTGCCGCAAAATACCGCGCCGGTAAGTCAGGACCTGCTGATGGTGCCAACGCCGTTGTATTATGGCTTGGGTATCGACTGGAGCTTATTGCTGCCGCTGATGCTGGTGTTTATGATTACCTCGCTGGAAACCATCGGTGATATTACGGCCACCTCCGATGTCTCCGAGCAGCCCGTTTCTGGTCCGCTGTACATGAAACGCCTGAAAGGCGGAGTACTGGCGAACGGTCTGAACTCGTTTGTTTCAGCCGTATTTAACACCTTCCCGAACTCCTGTTTTGGACAAAACAACGGGGTTATTCAGTTAACGGGCGTTGCCAGCCGCTACGTTGGTTTTGTGGTTGCGCTGATGCTGATCGCGTTGGGCCTGTTCCCGGCGGTCAGCGGTTTTGTACAGCATATTCCTGAGCCAGTACTCGGCGGTGCTACGCTGGTGATGTTCGGTACTATCGCGGCATCCGGCGTGCGTATCGTATCCCGCGAACCGCTGAACCGCCGCGCAATTCTGATTATCGCGCTGTCGCTGGCCGTCGGCCTCGGCGTTTCCCAGCAGCCGCTGATCCTGCAGTTCGCTCCGGACTGGGTGAAAAACCTGCTCTCTTCCGGCATTGCCGCAGGCGGTATTACCGCTATCGTTCTGAATCTGGTGTTCCCACCAGAGAAGCAATAAGCAAAATGCGGCGTTGATTCTGAATCAACGCCGCTGTAACGCTCTTTCACCATTCCCGCCTTGAGCATTGCGCCTAAATCGTGCATAACTTGACTATGTGCACTTCGCGGGATGGAAGACCATGAAATTTATTGGAAAGCTGCTTCTTTACGTGCTGATCGCCCTTGCAGTGGCGATCCTCGGCTTATATTTTCTACTGCAAACCCGCTGGGGCGCAGAGCACGTCAGCGCCTGGGTTTCGCAGAACAGCAGCTACCATCTGGCATTTGATGCCATCGATCACCGGTTTTCTTCTCCTTCCCATATTCTGCTGGAAAACGTCACCTTTGGCCGGGATGGTCAGCCCGCAACGCTGGTCGCCAAAACGGTCGATATTGGACTGAGCAGCCGCCAAATCACCGACCCGCTGCACGTAGACACCATCCTTTTGCAAAACGGCACGCTGAATCTTTCCCAGCAAACTGCGCCGCTGCCGTTCCAGGCCGATCGCCTGCAATTGCAAGATATGGCGCTTAACAGTCCCGGTAGCGAGTGGACCCTGAGCGCGCAGCGCGTTAACGGCGGAGTCATTCCCTGGAGTCCTGAGGCGGGTAAAATTCTCGGGAGTAAAGCGCAAATTCAGCTCAGCGCCAGTTCGTTGACGCTGAACGACGTCCCCACGACCAACGTATTGATTGAAGGCAGTATTGACCATGACCGTGTGACGCTGAGCAATATTGGCGCAGACGTGGCGCGTGGCGCATTAACCGGCGTGGCACAACGCAATGCCGACGGTAGTTGGGTAGTGGAGAATCTGCGCCTGAACGATATTCGGCTGCAAAGCGATAAATCGCTGGCCGAGTTTTTTGCTCCGTTAAGCACTATTCCTTCCCTGCAAATTGGTCGTCTGGAAGTAACAGATGCCCGTCTGCAAGGCCCTGACTGGGCGGTGACGGATCTCGATCTGAGCTTGCGCAACATGACCTTCAGCAAGGACGACTGGCAAACTCAGGAAGGAAAACTGTCGATGAACGCCAGCGAGTTTATCTACGGCTCTCTGCACTTTTTCGATCCGATTATGAACGCCGAGTTTTCGCCGCAGGGCATAGCGCTGCGTCAGTTCACCACCCGCTGGGAAGGGGGAATGGTCAGAACATCCGGAAACTGGCAGCGCAACAACAAAGCGCTGGTCCTCGATGATGCCGCCATTGCCGGTCTGGAGTACACGCTGCCGGAAAACTGGAAACAGCTGTGGATGAAACCTCTACCAGCCTGGCTAGCCAGCCTGACGCTGAAGAAATTCAGCGCCAGCCGTAATCTGGTGATTGATATCGACCCGAGCTTCCCATGGCAGCTCACCGCGCTGGACGGCTACGGTGCTAACCTCGGGCTGGTGCAGAACAATCAGTGGGGGATCTGGAGCGGGAGCGCTAACCTCAACGCCGCTGCCGGCACCTTTAACCGCACCGACGTGCGTCGTCCTTCGCTGGCGCTGACGGCGAACAGCAGCACCATCAATATCAGCGAACTAAGCGCCTATACGGAAAAAGGGTTGCTGGAGGCCACTGCCAGTATTTCACAGTTGCCTCAGCGTCAAACTCAGGTCAGCCTGAACGGGCGCGGCGTGCCAATGACGATTCTGCAGCAGTGGGGATGGCCCGCACTGCCGCTTTCCGGCGACGGTAACATCCAGCTTACCGCCAGCGGCAATATTCAAGCCGATGCGCCACTCAAGCCAACGGTCAGCGGCAAGTTGCATGCGGTGAACGTGGAGAAACAGCAGGTAACGCAAACCATGCAGGCGGGCGTGGTATCCGGTAGTGAAGTTACCGCCCCACCCGCTGCGCAGTAAAATCTGACGGCCCGGCGGCGAATTGCCGACCGGGTCGCCGTTTATCGCTGTAAGCGCGCATATTCACTGCACAACAGCCACTTCACCGGCTCGTCCTCTTCTATCGCCGGGAAGCGACCGCCTGGCTCAAGGAAGTGATTGTCATGCAGGTCGTCATTGACCATCGAGATCTCCCAGCCCAGCACGAACGCTTTCTCCGCCCAAAAGCGATGATACAACCGCGGCGGCAGGCATACCCCCTGCCCCGGTTTCAATACCAGCGTCTCGCCAGCGTCAACGGAACGCCGCTGACCATCGACGCTAACCTCAACAATGCGCCGGGCATCATACCCGCCATCAGGCGTAGCCCACGCCAACTGCATACATAAATCACCGCCGCCGCGGTTAACGATATCTTCCATTTTATGGCGATGAAAATGCCATGGCGTCTGCTGATCCTGCTGAATCTGCAGCATCTTTTCGGCGTACGGTTTGGGGTAGCTGGCTGACCCTAACTGACCATTGCGCAACGTCAGTAACGTCAGCCCCGTTTGCGCAAAATCTCCGCGCCCAAAGTCGGTTATATCCCAGCCCAGTTGGAGATCGAGCACTTCACGCCACAGAGTGTGATCCTGTTGCCGCCAGGCATCAGCCGTAAAATACGCAAAGTCAGGCAGGCAAACCCGAAAAGTCTCGGCGATGGCATGCGCTTTATCGACGGCATAATTAATGTGTGAACGCTTCATTCCACTTTTCCTTGTTGCGAAAAAGGCGGGTCACCCCGCCTGTATGCTGTTAGTAAAGTGACGCTTTGCCGGTTGAGCCGAACAGTTTCATTTTGTGACGGATCACATCTCGCGCGGCGCTAATGGCTTCCGGGTAAATAACGTTCGGGTCCCACCAGGTTTCTTTCGCCAGGATTTCGCGGACTTTCTGGAAGTAAGCGTATTTCATATCGCTGGAAATGTTGATTTTGCCAACGCCCAGCGTAACGGATTCGGCAATTTCCGCATCCGGGTTCGCGGAACCTCCGTGCAGCACCAGCGGAATGTCCACTCGCCCGGCAATCTCGCGCAGGATGTGCATTTGCAGCTCTGGCTGCATCCCTTTCGGGTAGATGCCGTGTGCAGTTCCAATCGCCACCGCCAGCGTATCCGCGCCGGTACGGGCGATAAAATCCTGTGCCTGATCAGGATCGGTATAAGTGACCTTCGATACACCGCCTTCCACTGACGTCCCGGTTTGACCAATCGTACCCAGTTCCCCCTCCACCGAAACGCCTACCGCATGCGCCAGCTTGACCACTTCGCGGGTCAGCGCCACGTTCTCTTCATACGGCAACAGCGAGCCATCAATCATCACCGAGGTAAACCCACACTGAATCGCCCGCAGGACATGCTCGACCGAAGCGCCGTGGTCCAGATGCAGAGTAAAGGGAACCGGGCTGCGCAGAGTGATATCACGGACGTAGCTAAAAAACGCATCGCCTACAAAATCATGTTCGCTGGGGTGAATGGAGATAATCGCCGGGGTATTGGTTGCTTCCGCTTCTTCCACTACTGCACGTACAAAGCAGCTGTCCGCCACGTTGAATGCGCCGATGGCAAAACCGTGCTGACGGGTAGGTTGCAGTAATTCTTTCATCGAAACTAACATGTTAATTCTCCAGTTTCAGGGTGTAGAAAGCCCTGCCAGTGCGTCGTCGCAGAGGCATAGAAGGCGTTACAGAAAACGAATCAGGCTTTGTCGATAGCGCCGCTGGCCTGCAGGTACGGAATAATGGCTTCCTCACAGGCCTGCTCCATCAGGGCCAGGGCATCAACGAGTTCACCGGATGTGTCGCGACACAGGGTATGCAGCAGAGCAGCCTTTCCGGCCTCGAAAACCGCCGCGCCAACGTTTATCTTGGCGACGCCAAACGTCGGGCAGCGCTGTAGCTGGTCAAACGGCGTCCCGCTGCCGCCATGCAGCGCCAGCGGCACCGTTGATAAACGGGCAATTTCCTCCAGTCGCTGGAAATCAATGGCGGGTATGACACCGGGCGCGTACATGCCATGTGCCGTGCCGACCGAGACCGCCAGTAAATCGATACCGGTCTGTTGGATAAAGGGCTCCACATCGGCGGCCTTGGTCATCAAATCAGCGTTAGCTGCGTGATCATAGCGCGGGGCGTCGGCCAGATGCCCCAGCTCACCTTCCACGCACAGAGAAACGCTGGTCGCGAGCTCAACCACCGCCCGGGTCTGGCGAATGTTCTCCTCCAGCGCAAAGGCGGAGGCGTCGATCATTAACCCGCTGAATCCGGCGCGAAAAGCCTGGCGAATGCGCACTGGGTCCTTTCCATGATCCAGCGCCAGCGCGACCGGTACCGACGCTTCCTCTGCCAGCGTTTTGACGACCGCCACCGCTATCGGTGCAGGAAAATGGCCCAGATGCCCCTGATACAGATTCAGAATGATGGGCGCACGGTGTTTCTCAGCCACCCGCACCGCCGCACGGGCGCTTTCCAGGTTCATACAGTTGATGGCCAGCAGCGCGTACTGCTCGCGCCAGGCTTTCGTCACCATGCTTTTCATATCGGCAAACATACGGCCTCCTGTTATTCCAGGGTGAAGGTGATCTCTTCGTCTTTCAGCTTTTGATCGCTAAGTTCATCAAACTCTTCGTCACGTTCGGTCACCGGTTTCTTCCACAACGACAGCATGACGCCGCAAATCACCGTGCCGATCCCCAGCGCCATGCAAAACAGCAGCGGATGCGTAAAGAGCGGGACCACGAACATGCCGCCGTGCGGTACCGGGCTTTCGACGCCCCACACCATAATCAGACCGCCCGCTATCGCCGAGGCCACCACGCAGGACCCCACCACGCGCAGCAGGTCGCGCGCCGCAATGGGAATGACCCCTTCGGTAATCATGCAGATCCCCATCGGGAATGCCGCTTTCAGCGCCTCGCGCTCCGCACGGGTGTACTTGTGACGCGTCAGCAAAAAGGAGAGCGTAATGCCGAACGGAGGGATTATCGAACCGACAAACTTCACCGCTTCCGGACCGTACACGCCGCTGACTAACATGCCGTCAGCAAATAGCGACATGGTTTTATTCACCGGTCCGCCAAAGTCGAATGTCGCCATTGCGCCAAGGATGGCCCCCATTAAAAAGCGTGACCCGCCCTGCATGGACTCCAGCAGATGAATCAACGCGTCCTGCAGCCAGGCTATCGGTTTGCCAATGAGCGTCATCATCAACAGGCCGCCAATGACGGTACTCAGTACCGGCAGCACCATGATGGGCATCAACCCCTGCATCGACTGCGGCAAACGGATATAGCGCTTGAGCAGCAGGACGGTATAACCGACCAGAAAACCGCCCAGCATCCCGCCGATAAAACCGGTATGAATTTCACCGCAGACAAAGCCGACAATCAGACCCGGCGCGAATCCGGGGCGGTCAGCAATAGAGTACGCAATCGCCGCGCTAATCAGCGGTACGATTAACCCCATCCCCCAACCGCCAATCTGGTTGAGCATCCAGGGTATGGTTCCTGTTTTTTCACCCACGTTAGTGCCGCCAAGTATTTGCCCGAGAGCAATACAGATCCCGGCGGCAACAATTAACGGGATCATCCACGAAATCCCCGTTAATAAATGTCTTTTTATTTCCTGAGATAGCGGAATTTTATTTTCACTCATGTGAAATCCCTCCAGAATGGGGATCGCTACTGGTTATTATTAACTAATGATTTTTCGACCTTTTCAAGAAACTGAATGGGCGACTTTATGACAATTTCAGTTTTCACTCGCACAATACGTTTATTTAAAAATCGTTCCTCCCCTTTTATTTTTACATCCACAGCCAGAATCACGACATCAGCAGAAGAAATGTCCTCTGTCAGCAGTTCGTTTTCCGTGCCGATAGTCCCCTGGGTTTCTACTCTTATATTATGACCAAGCGCTTTAGCACCTTTAATTAACTTCTCACGGGCAATATAGGTGTGCGCAATACCCGCCGTACAGGCGGCAACACAAACAATATTCATAACATGCTCCACGTATTATTTAGCAGACATTGGATTCAGCATATTGGCTAAAAAGCTCAATAATTTTCTGTGGACTGCTTTCGACTAACAGTTGTTCAATAATGTCGTCATCCGCCAACGCGCCGGCAACCTGCGAAAGCAGACGAATATGGGTGGTGTTTTGATCTTCAAGGCGTACGGCAAACAGAATGATGCAGCGCACGTTGCTGCCGTCCAGGGTTTCCCAGGGAATATCCTGGCGGGTACGCCCAATCGCCAGCGTGGTATTGACCACCGCCGAGGATTTCCCGTGCGGAATCGCAATATGATTTTCGAATCCGGTCGAGCCTTCTGATTCACGCTGCCAGACATCCTGAATAAACGTTTCCCGACAGCTAATTGCCCCATCTTTTTGCAGAATATCCGTCAGTTCCTCAATAACCTCCGTTTTGTTTGTGGCCTTCATGTCCAAAATAACGCGATTTGTATTGAGTATTTTCGTGATGTCCATAAATCATACCTCATGGAGTTCAGACATTAATTTTCAACGACCAGCGACGTCGCCCGATGTAATTTTTCCGTAATAACCGTTTCTGTTACCCGCTTAATATCCGCATCATTGAAGAAGGCGGTGACATACACGACCGGTATGGCAACGGCAGGTAAATTGATCGTCGATACCACCAGTTCAATATCGTCCGTCAGGACGGAGGGCAAGCTGCCTGCCGACACCACGCCGACGATGGTCCAGTCGGGAAAGGCGCGCAGAATGCGGCTTTTGAGTAAGTGAGAGGTGCCGATACCGGTTGAGCAGACCAGCAGCACACGTTTACGCGCTATCTGACGCTCCATCGCGGCCTGAAAATGCACGGTTAAATATCCCACCTCATCATCCGACACGGCCCGCTCGCCCCAGCCGCTAAACACCCGATTCACCGCGCACTGAGTCAGACGCCAGACGTCCTGCAACTCGCCTTTAATGTCCTCCAGCAGCGGATTACGAATGCGGATCTGGTAGTTGAGGCGGTTAATCAGCGGCTTAATATGGATCAGCAATCCGTCATACAGCGCAGTGTCCTGGCTAAGATCGCAGTCAACCATTTCGGCGAAGGTGGCAATCAGCCGATGGGTAATCAAGCGTGCTTCGTCGCTGGAGTGCATATGGCCAATTACGCTCACATCGTTATGCTCTTCAATCACCATACCGGAGGAGATAATATATTGATAAATAAACCAGACTTCGTCTTCCGGCAGCGGATGGGCAATGCGTTTTTCGATATGCTGAATCATGCGACTGGCAATGGAAAAGATGTTCTCATCACATGACGTGATGCTTTCTTCTTTTCTCGGTAGCGCATTGCCCCGCGTAATGCGGTACATCATGATCAGAATATGAGTAAAGATATTGACGTAATAAGGCTCGCCCAGCGACCAGCACAGATCGTTCTCCATTTCCTGCAACAGCGTCTGGACAAATAAAACGTCTTCTTCGCCAAAGTAATGCACTAACGCTTTATAACTGCCCGGATCAAGTCGTGAATAAATCACGCTTCCAGGTTCATTATGGTTAATCACACCGTTAATCAGCGACGCCATCGCCTGGCGCACCCCGCTCTCGCTGCCTTCAATGTGTGTGCCGCTCTGGCTGCGAATCAGCGACAGGCCCAGCGGGGTAATCCACGATTCAATCACTTTCAGATCGTTAACAATCGATGCACTACTAATAAAATAACGTTCGGATAATTTATTGATCGATGTTTCATGCGGCGTTTCACTTAATAATTGCGAGGCTATCTTAACCCGCCGTGAATTATTCATCATGCCGTCAGCATCATCACCCTCCGACCCTAATAACTGATCCAGATATAAAAGGTCAGTAATGTTATCGGCACTTAATATCACGCCCGCACCGGCACGTTTATCGATGGATATTTTCCATTCCGATAACCATTGTTCCAGTAACCGCAGATCGCGCTGGACGGTTTTCTCTGAAACAGATAAATATTCGGCAATTTTTAGCAGCGTAACATATTCCTTCCGGGACAGAAGAAACTTTAATAATCTGTTTTGTCGCGAGGTAATCATTTGCATTATTTACCCTTATTACATACCAGATTAAATATCTATACCCGTCATACTTCAAGCTGCATGTGCGTTGGCTTTCCTCGCTCACCCCTGTCACGTACTTATGTACGCTCAGGGGATTCGCTGCGTCGCCGCCTTCCTGCAACTCGAATTATTTAGGTAATAAAGAAGCATTTATGCTCCACGTGTAATCCGTGATGATAAATATAAGAGGACTACGATGCGCCAACAATACTAAATCGTGTCCTGTATTCCGGACAGAAATAAGACAAAAAGAGGAAATAGTAAGATATTTACGGCGCAGATCACATTTTTCGCGGGAATTAGAGTGATAGCGCTCGCAAATATGGGGAGGTAAAAATTTAAGTCGGGATGTTTTTGATTTTCAGATCTGGAACGCTGCTCGCGGCGTGGGCCGGATAAGACGCATCCGGCACCACGTCGACACATGCTTACAAGGTAATCGTCAGCTCACTGCCCTGTGGAGTAATAACTACACCCAGCTCGCTGCCCATATGCGAACCGCATTTAATGCCGCCAATTTTCTGAATATTTCGCAGGCACAGCGTCCAGTTACGCGCATCTCCACTACCTTGCACGGTGATGGTATTACCCGTGCGCACCGCCTTCAGCGTGAAGATAACCGAGCCGTCAGCAGCCGGAACTTCACAGAGTGCTTCCCGCCCCTCCTGCAGATGGAACAGCTGGAACGCTGTCCCTTCGTGCCAGGCGTAGTCCGGCTTCTGGTTATTGCTACCCAGCGCCAGCAGGGTATTGTCACGCACATAAACCGGCAGACTCAGGAAGTCATGCTGCTGTTTATGCCAGCGGCTACCAGACACCTCATCATTACGCCACAGATGCGTCCAGCGTCCTTCCGGCAGGTAGAACTGCACATCGCCCGCCTCGCTAAACACCGGCGCGACCATCACGCTATCGCCCAGCATGTACTGGCGGTCGAGATAATCACACGCCGGATCGTCCGGGAACTCCAGCATCATCGCGCGCATCATCGGGGTGCCCTGCGCATTAGCGCGCGCTGCTTCACGATACAGGTACGGCATCATGCGGCATTTCTGTTCGGTGAAGTAGCGCACCACATCGCAGGATTCGTCATCGTACGCCCATGGCACACGGTAGGATTTACTGCCATGCAGGCGGCTGTGGCTGGAGAGCAGCCCAAACGCACACCAGCGCTTGTAGACGTGCGCCGGAGCGGTATTCTCAAAGCCGCCGATATCGTGGCTCCAGAAGCCAAAGCCGGACAGGCCAATAGACAAGCCACCGCGCAGGCTTTCCGCCATCGATTCATAGTTGGCGTAGCAGTCGCCGCCCCAGTGCACCGGAAACTGCTGTGCGCCCACGGAGGCCGAACGAGCAAACAGGACAGCCTCTTCTTCACCAACGGTTTCTTTCAGCACGTTCCACACCAGTTCGTTGTAGATGTACGCATAATGGTTGTGCATCTTCTGCGGATCGGCACCGTCAAACCACTGAACATCTGTGGGGATGCGTTCGCCAAAGTCAGTTTTGAAGCAGTCTACGCCGATATCCACCAGACCTTTCAGCTTGTTGGCATACCACTCGCAGGCTTGTGGATTAGTGAAGTCATAAATCGCCAGGCCCGGCTGCCATTTATCCCATTGCCACAGGGAACCGTCCGGCCGCTTGAGCAGATACCCTTTCGCTTTCAGTTCATTGAACAGCGGGGATTTCTGACCGATGTAGGGGTTTATCCATACGCACACCTTCAGCCCTTTCTCTTTCAGGCGGCGGATCATGCCTTCCGGGTCCGGGAAGGTCACCGGGTCCCACTCAAAGTCGCACCACTGGAAGGCCTTCATCCAGAAACAGTCGAAGTGAAAGACGTGCAGCGGCAGATTGCGCTCGGCCATGCCGTCGATAAAGCTGTTCACTGTCGCTTCGTCGTAATTGGTGGTGAATGACGTGGTCAGCCACAGACCGAACGACCAGGCTGGCGGCAACGCCGGACGGCCGGTAAAGCGGGTATAGCGATCCAGCACCGCCTTCGGCGTTGGGCCGTCGATGACGAAATATTCCAGATACTCGCTTTCAACGCTGAACTGCACTTTCGACACTTTCTCAGAGCCGATTTCAAACGACACGCACTGCGGATGGTTCACCAGCACGCCGTAGCCGCGGTTGGTGAGATAAAACGGGATGTTCTTGTAAGACTGCTCGGTACTGGTACCGCCATCGCGGTTCCAGGTTTCCACCGTCTGACCGTTACGTACCAACGCGGTAAAACGCTCGCCCAGCCCGTACACCGTTTCCCCCACGCCCAAATCCAGACGCTCAAACATATAATTACGCCCGCTGTGGGTATCCTGCACGTAACCGCTATTCTTTAGCTGACTGCCGGTAATACGTTCACCATTACGCAGGAAATCCAGCGACCAGAACTCACCTTTGGTCACCCGAACGCTCAGATTGCCGCTCTTCAGTTCGGCAAATTCAGCGGTGTTTCGCATCTCAACATTGACGTCCTGCAACACGTTCAGCGGGTAATGCGGGCCGGTATCCAGCGCGCCCTGGAAGTGCTCCATACGTACGCCCACCACGCCTTCCTGCGGCGAGAAAAAGCGTAAGGTGAAGAGTGGGGTATCCAGTTGCCAGGTACGTTCACGCACATCGCGCGGCGCAACGTAGACAATCATCTCGTTACCCAGCTGTTCAACGTCGAACACCTGAATTGGGTGTATTAAATTCAGTCCAGGTTGGGTCAGCCAGTTTCCATCGCTAATTTTCATCGTCAGTTCCTTAGTTCTGTAATTCTTTCGTCGTGAAATCCTGCTGGTTGCGGCGCGCGCCCTGAGCCAACTGACTCATAATTTCCGTCAGATAAGGCGTTTTCAGGGTATAGAAGCGTTTGGCAATCACGGCACTCAGCAGGTAACAAATCGCCGGGACAATGGTGAACAGGGCGATGATGATGCTAATGGTGGCGCTGTTCTGGGTTTTCGCTGCGGCGTCGTAGCCACCGCCCGCCAGCATCCAGCCGATCAGCGCCCCACCGAGCGCCAGACCCAGCTTGAGCACGAACAACGTGCCCGCAAAGCTGATCCCCGTCAGGCGTTTACCGTTGCACCATTCGCCGTAATCAACGGTGTCGGACATCATTACCCACTGGATTGGCGTAACGAGCTGGTGCAGTACACCAATGACAAAAATAAAGATAAACATGGTGATGCTGGCGTGCATCGGCACAAAGAACATCGCCAGGCTCGCCACCGCCAGCGCAGCGTTGGTCCACCAGAAGACGCTGACTTTGCATTTCCAGTCGGTCAGCGGTTTTGCCAGCGCAGAGCCGATCAGGTTGCCGACGCAATAGGCGGTGAGAAAGGCGACAAACACCTCCGGCTTACCCAAAATCCAGGTGACGTAATACATCATCGCGCCGCCACGAACGCAGACGGCCAGAATATTGAGGATGGTCAGCAGGCCGACGATGCGCCATTGGTCGTTTTGCCAGATGTCGCGCAGGTCTTCACGCATAGAGGTGGTGCTCGGCGGCGCTTCCACGCGTTCTTTGGTAGTGAAGAAGCAGAACGCCAGCATCAGGAACGCCACCACGGAGAGCACCGCAATCCCGCCTTGAAAGCCGAACGCTTTATCCTCGCCACCAATCAGATTCACCAGCGGCATCATCAGCACGGTGGAGAGCATGCCGCCCGCCGTCGCCAGCACAAAGCGCCATGATTGCAGGGAGATACGCTGCGTTGGATCATTAGTGATCACGCCGCCCAGCGCGCAGTAGGGAATATTGACCACGGTATAAAGCAGGGTCAGCAGCGTGTAGGTGATTGCGGCATAAATCATTTTGCCGTTCAGGCTGAGATCCGGCGTGCTATAGGCCAGCACGCAAACCAGACCAAACGGAAGTGCGCCAAACAGCACCCATGGTCGGAATTTCCCCCAGCGAGAACGGGTACGGTCGGCCAGCAGCCCCATGCAAGGGTCTGAGATGGCATCCAGCGCGCGGGCCAGTAAGAACATAGTGCCGACAAATCCGGCTGGGATACCAAAAATATCGGTATAGAAGAACATCATATATAACATGACGTTATCGAAGATAATGTGGCTAGCCGCATCGCCCATTCCATAGCCAATCTTCTCTTTAACAGACAGAATTTCACTTTTCATTACGCATCCTTGTTAGCACTTTCACACGCCCTGATACCGGTTACAGTTCTTGTAAACCATCCCTGTGAGCGCGGGTATTCCGATATCTCGTTATCAAATTACGATTCTTGTTTTCTGTGATCAGCGTAGCGTCTAAAAATGTGTCTAAGTGTAAGTAATGGATTTTGCGGGGATTTATTTGAAACTGGTCATGGTATAGAGAAACGGAAGTTAAAAAAGTGAGTGAGGGGGTGTGGAAACGTTTGGAAGTAGCTATAATGCGCCCCGCCTCCATGTAGCAATCGAGGCGCGGAAGATCGTCATCTCCGGTGAGGTGGCTGGACTTCAAATCCAGTTGGGGACGCCAGCGTTCCCGGGCAGGTTCGACTCCTGTGATCTTCCGCCAAAATTCCTCCGTCACCATCCGAGAAAGTCTAAAAATCCTTTATTTTCAAAGCATATAGTAAATCACTCATCCGTAACCGTCCGACAAGCTCTCCCTGAATCCATGAAAAATATGTATAGTGATGTGTATAGATTTTTTATACACACTTTTGACTTATACACATGCCACTAACAGATATACAAATTAAACGAGCAAAGCCCCAAAACAAACCCTACACACTGAACGATGGACAAGGCCTGTCATTACTCATCAATCCAGACGGCTCAAAGGGCTGGCGCTTCCGCTTTCGTTTTGCCGGTAAAGCACGGCTAATGTCATTTGGCAGCTACAACCTTGTGAGCCTCGCAGAAGCACGTGAGAAACGCGATACCGCTCGTAAGCAGGTAGCAAACGGCATAGACCCAGTGGGAGAACGTAAAGCCCAAAAACTGGCACAGCAACTCTCAACAGAGAACTCATTCGAAACCATATGTCGAGAATGGCACACTAACAAAGCTGACCGCTGGACAGTGGCCTATCGCGAAGAAATCATTAAGACATTTGAGCAAGATGTGTTCCCGTTCATTGGTAAACGCCCTATCAGTGAAATCAAACCGTTAGAACTGCTTGAAGTATTGCGACGAATAGAGAAGCGTGGGGCACTAGAGAAAACACGTAAGGTGCGTCAGAGGTGCGGTGAGGTTTATCGCTACGCAATCATAACTGGCCGCGCTGAATACAATCCTGCGCCTGATTTAGCCATCGCTCTGGCCGTTCCTAAACAAAAACATCATCCATTTCTATCTGCCGAAGAATTGCCTCATTTTATTCAGGATCTCGAAGCGTATACCGGTAGCATCATAACGAAAAATGCAACAAAGATAGTTATGCTCACCGGTGTGAGAACTCAAGAGATGCGCTTTGCAGCATGGGATGAGGTTGACCTTGAGAGAGGTTTATGGGAAATCCCCGCAGAACGAATGAAAATGCGCAGACCCCATATTATCCCTCTATCAACACAAGTCGTTGATCTTTTTAACCAACTAAAACCTATTACAAGACACTATCCTTACATTTTTATTGGGCGAAACAACCGTAACAAACCAATATCTAAGGAGAGTGTGTCGCAAGTAATTGAACTACTGGGTTATAAAGGTCGTGCTACAGGTCACGGTTTCAGACATACAATGTCGACAATATTGCATGAACAAGGGTTTGATAGTGCATGGATTGAGTTGCAACTTGCTCATGTTGATAAGAATAGTATTCGAGGAACATATAATCATGCTCAATACCTTGAAAGAAGAAGGGAAATGCTTCAGTGGTATAGCAACTATCTTTTAAAGTAATAATTTCTATTAAGGATTTCGAATGAAAATAATATCTTTATTTAATCATAAAGGTGGTGTTAGTAAGACAACCACGACTTTTAACATGGGGTGGATGCTAGCTAATCTTGGCTATAAAGTTTTAATAGTTGATGCTGATCCACAATGTAATTTGACAGCCTTAGCTTTGGGCTATTCGACCACTGATGACTTTGATGAAATCTATAAAAACAATCCAAACTGTGATATTTATAGTTGCATCAAACCTGTTGTAGATGGTTCTTTAGGAAAAGTTATACCATCCGACCCATTAGTCACAACAAATCCAAATTTAAGTTTATTGTGTGGTAGCATCTATTTATCAGAAATTGAAACACAGATTGGAGTTGCGCTGACAACCAGCGCTGCTATTCCCGCAATTAGAAATATCCCCGGCAGCATCGGAGCTTTTTTGCGTGAGACTGCGCGCAAACATGAATTTGATTATGTCCTTATTGACATGAGCCCCAGCGTTGGTGCATTAAATGAATGTCTCTTAATGTGCAGTGACTATTTTATAGTTCCTACATCACCAGATTTTTTCTGTGCTCAGGCAATAAAGTCACTCGCAAAAGTTCTTCCTAGATGGAACAGCGAGATAAATAACTTTAGAGATAGTGGAATATTATATCCATTCCCTATTGATCCGCCGAAATTCATCGGATTTATATCTCAGAAGTATCGTCCAAGAAATAATTTACCAGTAAAATCATTTCAAAGATGGATTGATATTATCAAAGATGAGGTCACTAATACATTAATACCAGCTTTAAATCCTATCAATATGTCAATTTCGGTTACTGATTTTGAAAATGCCTGTCCCTCAAAAGAGCCCTTTAATTTGGCGAATATTTCTGACTTTAACTCACTAATTGCTCAATCTCAAAAACATAGCACGCCGGTATTCGCCCTCTCAGATGCACAAATAGAGCAAAATGGAGTAATACTGGATACAATGAAAGAAAACAGAAAAGAATTCAGTAATAATTTCAATGAATTAGCAAGATTAGTTGCTGCATTGGCAAATTGATAACACTTAGACCGAGGCTACGCCTAGCTCGGTCTAAAATACTTATTTTAGTGAGTTAGGACAAATAGTATATCAATCGCAATGATCTAGAATGAATTTTACCCACCGAGCGTATCTATAATCACCCACTTTTATTGAGTAGGTTTGCACGTTATCAAGCCGGCGTGACTCTTGCTTTGAATAGTAAAAAAGTAATTCTCCACCTTCCCAATTGCATACTACTCTCCTTAAATAAACCTCATCAGAAACTGCCAACCCATGGAAGTCAACTTCACATGGAAACCTTGAATTTAAATATCTAGTTGCTTCCATAAACAATAAAACTATATCTATGAAATCCTCTGCTTCCTCAAGAGTTGCATCTCGATACTCGTGCTCAATTTCATTTCTTATTTTATTTATTTTATCAATTATTCTAGGTCTAACTATTCCAATTCCCTCTAGGAAATCCATCTTTTTTGGAAAGTTCCTTAGATTCCTTTGGAAATATTCGCGGCCACAAAAAGCTCGACAAAGAATATCCACTCTCATATGTAATGCCGATTTTGCATTTCGCACTGCATTATTCATATTTCGGCGTTCACTTCCTGAATTCAAATCATCAATTGCATCTTGTAAGTATGTGTTAGGCTTCAAATAATCCTTTTGCCCTATATAACTCCAGTAGCAATCTGGATAAACACCCTCATCCAAATCATCAGGATTCAACACAATACACCCTCCTAAGAATAGAGTTATAATTATTTTTTCACGAGTTTTTAGAATGAGTTTACCGAAATTTTTATGTTACACAAGAAAATGGTGCTAATCCCGATTGATTAATTCACAATCGCAGCAATTATAGCTTATCTGTATCTCACAAAGCTTTCATTGACCTTGTGACTTACTTTAACCCAAAGTTATTAGATGGAAGGCCAGCGCGCAATGCTCTCCCCGCCACGCCTGCCCGCTTCCCGGGGCGCTTTTAATGCAGGTGCATGAAGTGGCTCAGGCCGCGCCAGTACTGGTGCGGCGGGGTGTGGAAAATTCAGGTTTTTACATGCAAAGCCATGCAGCGTAGGCATGCATGGCTATTTTTATTAAAAAGACGGGTATTTTCGGGACGTTTTATGCGGATTTTTTGCGGGTCTGCGCGGCCTGTCGGCGCATGAAAATCTGACTCTGTTCAGGCGTATATTTTGCCCGGTTGTCGTCTCTCGATGCTCTGTCAGGCCGGAAACCGATGGTTGTCAGAATGTCGCAATCTTCCTCTGCGTAATCAATATTTCCTCCGCGGGTTACATGAACGGACAGCGCTTCGCGAACACTGGCGGCCGCCCGGTCGAGAGCCCGTTCTCTGACGATGTCAGGTTGTTCGCAGAGATGCATTAATTCCGGTGCCAGAGCGGCGGCCAGCGCATCGCCGCTTACCTGCATAAAAGCGTGGAGCTGACGCCGGATACTGATACGCTGCACGGCCTCATGTGACCGGATGTACTGCCCGGCCGACTGATTTACCGCCCATATTTTCAGGTCAATATCATCCCGCAGCGCCTGTGCAGCCTCCGGTTCATAACGGGTACAGGTCAGCTCCAGCTCTTTCAGCGCCATTTCAGCCCGTGCCAGTGCTGATTTGCTGCTCATCCAGTCCGATTTATTCTTCTGACAGGTTTCAAAGGCCTGTTCCAGTAGTGCTCGTGCCATTGTCTTTTCTCCTGAATCAGTGGCGCAGCGATGACCGGGCGCAGTCCAGAATTCGGGTCGGTGTTTCTGGTACTGTCTGTGGTGGTTCGGGCTTTTCTTCTGCCGGTGGCCGTATCACCTCGTCGATAGACTCGATGGTGCGAAAGGTCGTGGAGCAAAAGACATTCACACACTGGAGGTAGCTCTGTTTGACGTTATCCGACAGGTAACGGCTGGTACGAACATGGGCAGCCTGTTTGCAGTACGGGCAGCGCATCATGGCTTAACTCCCCGCGATTTTTTCTTCTGTGCCAGCTCCTTAGCCCGCGCCATTCTGAGAACAGGGCTTTTAAAGAGCTTCATATCCACGCCGGTGAGTGCCGGACGGTGAAGCCCAATTTTTGAAATTACCGGCTCCTGCGCCATGTTGAATGTGTAGTATCTGCTTTGCGCCAGTACATTCTCCCCCAGTTCCTGAATGAGAACGTTGTGAGGGTGTTCTTCTCCCTTCATTTCGAGTTCACGCAGACGTAACGCAAATGCGCGCACCAGTGAGGGAGGGATGTCTTTCATCACGGTCGCCCACTCATTCCGGGAGTAGGCAGAGAACACCGTAAAATGCGTGCCGACGTACTTATCTCCTGATGTACAGGCGGCCAGCATGGTACTGGCTTTATCATCGTTGAGTTCATCAATCAGGGCGGTGAATTCCTCTGCCAGCTCCCGACCGGCCACTCGCTGACTGTGTTCGGCTTTCAGTTCCGGGGTCATCATGCCGCGCAGTTCGCGAAAACGGGTACGCCAGTTCTGTTCGGCTTCGGCACTTTCATTCAGGGCGTTCTGACGCTCTTTCTCGCTACGGGTAATGGCGGCATCAATATCATTCAGTTTCAGCATATTTTCCGTGTGCGCGGATTTGGCCTTGCTGAACGCATCAAGAGCGTTATTTATCGTGGCCTCTGCGTTCTGGTTTGCTTTCTCGTTAAGGGTATCCAGTGCGCTGTCAATGGCCGTGCGGATGTTCTCATCCTGCGTGCTGCCGATGGTTTTCATTACTGCGGTAAACAAATCTGGTTTCATCGTCGGGTTCTCTCTGTGTTATCAACCTGACGCCATTCTGCCGTCCCTCAGACAACAACTCGATTCATTGCCGTTGTAGCAGACATGGCACAAACAGGACTTAAAAACCCGGCTGGCCAGAGAAAGGTCGCAGGAAAACCCCTCTCTCTGTTTGTTTTTTTACATATAACTATTCACTACTGTTCACTCAGAATAAAAATATAAGTAAAACAATAAATTAAAGAGTGAACAGTTGAGAGTGAAGTGTTCACCAACTGTTCACTACTGTTCACTGGTTTCGGCAAGCTCCTTTTAGAGAATCATTGTTTTAATAATTATATTTTTATCTATTGATAGGCGATATCAATTAACTGTGATTTATGAACTTCTCAGCGCGTCATGTGGCAATTATTTTTCATATTTTCAGGTCACTGCTTAAATAACAGACAAAACTGCTCCACGACACAACATGCCTCTGTTGCATTGAAGAAAAATATTCACAAAATAGAGCGCTACCTGATACCGGACGGACACGTCCGGATCTCTGCGGATATTAACGAGGTAGCGTTATGCACACAGTTTCATCAGTACCATCGTCCCCCACCACCGCGCACCTGATGCCGGTTTCAGCCCCGGCTCAGGAACGTTTTTTACGTCTCCCGGAAGTCATTCATCAGTGCGGCCTGTCCCGCTCCACGCTCTACGATTTAATTGCCCGTAACGCTTTCCCGGCGCAGGTTTCCCTCGGGGGTAAAAATGTCGCCTGGCTACAGTCTGAAATCACGGCGTGGATGGAAGAACGTGTCGCGCACCGCAACCGGAAATACGACGCATGAATCAGAGCCGTTTTCACAAAGCCCCTTTTTCTGGCTTGCATCCGTTGTGTGTTTCCTGGTACAGTTTTGCTGTTGCCGCAAAATCGGTAACCGGGCGTGAGAACCCGAGCAATCCATCGGCGATACCAGACGCGCCATGCGTCTTTTTTTGTGTCGCAATTAACGCCACAGAGCACCAGATAATGGTGTGGTGTGCGAACATTTGTTCAGGTGCGACTCTTTGTCCCCTGTTCGTATTCGTACATTATGCTGTCATGTCAATGGTAGCTCAGGCGGGGCAGCCTTCGGGCTGGCCGGTACTCGATGGAGCCGGTATTCTCACCCCCGTCTGGGCTATCGCCACTGAGCGTGAGAACTCCGGCGATAGCAATTGTCAGCTATCCATCGGAGGTTGCCTTATGGCTACGATCCTCACCCCGTCACACCCGCAGTTTGTCTTTGTGTTTGCCGCCGTCCGTCGCGCAGACCGTAAGCCCCGTATCTGTATGCTCCGCACCGTTGCCGGTGACGAACTGGCCGCCCGCCGCACCCTTGTCCGCGAATACGTGCTTTCCCTTGCCGCCCGTCTGCCGGTTGTGGAGGTGTCACATGCATAATAAAAACACCCCTCAGACCGTCTCAGCGCGTCGTGATGACCTCAACGCCATCAGTGAACACCTGAGCCTCGAATCATTCCATAAACTCAACCGTGCCTGTGAAACCCTGCAGTATTTCGGCAGTGATTTACGACGCCATGAAATCAACGGACTCAGCCAGCTTTATACCCCGCAAATCCTGAGTTATGTGCATGAGGACATCAGCCATGTGCTCGAAGAACTCAAGGCCAAAGGCCTGTGCCGTGACTTTCTCGCCACGACGTCGGGAAACGGAGGGGAGCACCATGTTTGATTTCCCTCAGCCGGGCGAAACATATCGCTGTACAGGATTTCCTGATGTGGTGGTGTCGGGCGTGCTGGCCGATGGTATTCCGTGGGAAATGCCGTACCGCTGTCCGGGGCTGGTCTGGAATCCGTACCGGCGCACCTACACCATCCTCATTCGTATAATTGCCGGTGGCCGTATGGCAGAAATTCCGCTCGGTCGTTTTTTGCGGGACTTTACCTGTGAGCATCCCGATGTATTTAAGCGCAACCCTGAAAACCGCCACGTCGTATTACGCGAAATAGCGGCTGACCCGGCATTACAGCAATACCGGGCGCGGAATATCGATAACTATCCTGACGATATTCCCCCGGTTAAACGCCCGGCGCCGGTGGCGCATAAATGGCGGAATAATTTCAGGCCGGAAACGGAAATAAAACCGGATAACAGCTACCGCCATTATCTGTAATTAAAAATGACACCCAAAAAATAAAATGTGCGTATCTGCGCAGGGATACGCACGTCCTCAGGAGACGAAATAATGCCTGTTAACAGTACGGAACGGCCGCAGAATATAAACCAGCCCACCATCAGCCGGGCAGACCTTGAATGTCTCGAACATCTTCGCAATGTCGGCCAGCTTGTCGGCGACCTGATGCAGGTGCAGGGCTGCACCTCTTTGCGCCACAATCCGGCGCAGCAGCTACAGCTCACCTCGGTGATTTACCTCATGACTGCCCGGCTCGACGGCGTGGTCGACCGCTGCAATCAGCGCTGGCTGACCGGGGAGGGCAGTGTATGAAAACCGCATTATCTCCCGTTCTGCGCGCTGCACTTTACCGCCGGGCGGTCGCCTGTGCCTGGCTGACCCTGTGCGAACGTCAGCACCGCTACCCGCAGCTCACGCTCAGTACGCTGGAAAGCGCCATTGCCGCCGAGCTGGAGGGCTTCTATCTGCGCCAGCATGGCGAGGAAAAAGGCCGCCAGATTGCCTGTGCGCTGCTCGAAGATTTAATGGAAGCCGGACCATTGAAAGCCGCGCCGTCGCTGTCCTTTCTCGGGCTGGCCGTGATGGATGAACTCTGCGCCCGTCATATCACCGCACCGGCACTGCACTGAGGGAGAAAGTAACGATGAAAATGAACGTAACGGACACCGTAAAACAGGCGTGCGGCCACTGGCCGCGCATTCTCCCTGCGCTGGGTGTGAAGGTGATTAAAAACCACCATCAGGCCTGTCCGGTGTGTGGCGGCTCCGACCGCTTTCGCTTTGACGATAAAGAGGGGCGCGGGACGTGGTTCTGTAACCAGTGCGGCGCGGGGGACGGCCTGAAACTGGTTGAGAAAGTGTTCGGCGTGACCCCGTCAGAGGCGGCCGGGAAGGTGAACGCCGTCACCGGCAACCTGCCGCCGGTTTCCCCGGCGGTGACTGTGGCCGCAGACGCTGAAACTGAGGCCGACCGCAAAGCCGCCGCCGCGCTGGCCGTAAAACTGATGGAGAAAGCCCGCCCGGCCACCGGCAATGCCTACCTCACCCGCAAGGGCTTCCCCGACCGGGAATGTCTGACGCTCACCACCCTGCATAAAACCGGCGGTGTGACGTACCGCGCCGGGGATGTGGTTGTCCCGCTTTATGACGATAGCGGCGCACTGGTTAACGTCCAGCTCATTAACGCTGACGGTCTCAAGCGCACCCTGAAAGGGGGGCAGGTGAAAGGGGCATGTCATATTCTCGACGGGAAAAAAGAGGCGGGAAAACGGCTGTGGATAGCGGAGGGCTATGCGACCGCGCTCACCGTGCATCACCTGACCGGGGAAACCGTCATGGTGGCGCTGTCGTCGGTGAACCTCCTTTCTCTGGCGAGCCTTGCCCGTCACAAAT
>NZ_JAOWCZ010000002.1:0-287 GCF_030336705.1 Citrobacter sp. Cb028
GGGAGGATTCGAACCTCCGACCGCTCGGTTCGTAGCCGAGTACTCTATCCAGCTGAGCTACGGATGCATCAGGGAAACTTGCTTTACTGCAGACTTGATGTCGCTGCTAAAGCGCTATCAAGTAAGATGGTGCATCCGGGAGGATTACTCGGCTGCGCCTCGCCCTGCGGGCCGTTGCTGAAGCAACGTTATCCTCCCTGGTGCTCGCGATTATCTCGCAGACCATGAAACAACAGTTTTGCTGTTATCTCGGAGAAGATGGTGCATCCGGGAGGATTCGAACCTCC
>NZ_JAOWCZ010000003.1:0-235 GCF_030336705.1 Citrobacter sp. Cb028
GTGTTCTGATTGATGCTGGTCGTATTAGCGGCGATATCAGTAGTGTTCTGATTGATGCTGGTCGTATTAGCGGCGATATCGGTTGTGTTCTGGTTAATGCTGTCGGTATTGGCGGTAATATCGGCAGTGTTCTGGTTGATGCTGTCGGTATTGGTGGCGATATCAGTAGTGTTCTGATCCACTTTCTCATTTGTATCAAACAACTGGGAGCCGTTAACGGCATCGGTGCTGTCTG
>NZ_JAOWCZ010000001.1:0-206 GCF_030336705.1 Citrobacter sp. Cb028
TTGCATCCGTAGCTCAGCTGGATAGAGTACTCGGCTACGAACCGAGCGGTCGGAGGTTCGAATCCTCCCGGATGCACCATATTATTTGATAGCGCTTTAGCAGCGGCATCAAATCTGCAGTAAAGTAAGTTTCCCTGATGCATCCGTAGCTCAGCTGGATAGAGTACTCGGCTACGAACCGAGCGGTCGGAGGTTCGAATCCTCCC
>NZ_JAOWCZ010000004.1:0-211 GCF_030336705.1 Citrobacter sp. Cb028
CTCAGAAGTGAAACGCCGTAGCGCCGATGGTAGTGTGGGGTCTCCCCATGCGAGAGTAGGGAACTGCCAGGCATCAAATTGCAGTAAACCGGGATGAATAATCCGGGTGGTGACAAAGAAATTCGGTGGAGCGGTAGTTCAGTTGGTTAGAATACCTGCCTGTCACGCAGGGGGTCGCGGGTTCGAGTCCCGTCCGTTCCGCCACTTATTA
>NZ_JAOWCZ010000005.1:0-281 GCF_030336705.1 Citrobacter sp. Cb028
CTCAGAAGTGAAACGCCGTAGCGCCGATGGTAGTGTGGGGTCTCCCCATGCGAGAGTAGGGAACTGCCAGGCATCAAATTTAGTGTGCTGATATGGCTCAGTTGGTAGAGCGCACCCTTGGTAAGGGTGAGGTCCCCAGTTCGACTCTGGGTATCAGCACCAGTTTTTCGGTTAAAGTTTGGCACTTAGAAAAGAATTTGTCTGGCGGCTGTAGCGCGGTGGTCCCACCTGACCCCATGCCGAACTCAGAAGTGAAACGCCGTAGCGCCGATGGTAGTGTG
>NZ_JAOWCZ010000006.1:0-267 GCF_030336705.1 Citrobacter sp. Cb028
CCCTTGTCAGCCTGAAATAACTCCCTATAATGCGCCTCCACTGACACGGAACAACGGATTACAAACCGCCGGGTCAGCGGGGTTCCACTGAGAATCTTGCGGAGAAAAGCAAAAATAAATGCTTGACTCTGAATGAGGAAAACGTAATATACGGGACCTCGCGACAGAGCGCTAAAGCGCGTCGCACCTGCTCTTTAACAATTTATCAGACAATCTGTGTGGGCACTCGAAGATACGGATTCTTAACGTCGCAAGACGAAAAATGAA
>NZ_JAOWCZ010000007.1:0-344 GCF_030336705.1 Citrobacter sp. Cb028
TGTTTTACGAAACATCTTCGGGTTGTGAGGTTAAGCGACTAAGCGTACACGGTGGATGCCCTGGCAGTCAGAGGCGATGAAGGACGTGCTAATCTGCGATAAGCGTCGGTAAGGTGATATGAACCGTTATAACCGGCGATTTCCGAATGGGGAAACCCAGTGTGATTCGTCACACTATCATTACGTGAATACATAGCGTAATGAAGCGAACCGGGGGAACTGAAACATCTAAGTACCCCGAGGAAAAGAAATCAACCGAGATTCCCCCAGTAGCGGCGAGCGAACGGGGAGCAGCCCAGAGTCTGAATCAGCATGTGTGGTAGTGGAACGGTCTGGAAAGTCCG
>NZ_JAOWCZ010000008.1:0-262 GCF_030336705.1 Citrobacter sp. Cb028
GATGGTGGAGCTATGCGGGATCGAACCGCAGACCTCCTGCGTGCAAGGCAGGCGCTCTCCCAGCTGAGCTATAACCCCATCGTAAATGCTAATCTCTGTACCCTAATTCGTTTCCGGGCAAGGCGCGGTGGTGCGAAGCATACTGAAGTATGCGAGCATCGCCGTAACACAGCACGGAGGCGAATTTGGTAGGCCTGAGTGGACTTGAACCACCGACCTCACCCTTATCAGGGGTGCGCTCTAACCACCTGAGCTACAAGCC
>NZ_JAOWCZ010000009.1:0-269 GCF_030336705.1 Citrobacter sp. Cb028
AGTAAAGGATGGTGGAGCTATGCGGGATCGAACCGCAGACCTCCTGCGTGCAAGGCAGGCGCTCTCCCAGCTGAGCTATAGCCCCATCGTAGTTAAATCTCGTTTAACCTTAATTTCTGTTGAGGCAAGGTGTGGTGACGCGAAGCATACTGAAGTATGTGAGCGTCGCCGCAACGCAGCATCAGCAGAAATTTGGTAGGCCTGAGTGGACTTGAACCACCGACCTCACCCTTATCAGGGGTGCGCTCTAACCACCTGAGCTACAAGCC
>NZ_JAOWCZ010000010.1:0-235 GCF_030336705.1 Citrobacter sp. Cb028
CAGGTTGAGCCCGGGGATTTCACATCCGACTTGACAGACCGCCTGCGTGCGCTTTACGCCCAGTAATTCCGATTAACGCTCGCACCCTCCGTATTACCGCGGCTGCTGGCACGGAGTTAGCCGGTGCTTCTTCTGCGAGTAACGTCAATTGCTGTGGTTATTAACCACAACACCTTCCTCCTCGCTGAAAGTACTTTACAACCCGAAGGCCTTCTTCATACACGCGGCATGGCTG